>NZ_JALKFX010000080.1:26058-42432 GCF_023243045.1 Frankia sp. AgB32 | reverse complement strand
CGGGATCATCGGCGAGGATGCGGGGTCGGCCATACCGCCGCCCCCGGCGGGGGCCCCCCCCGGGGGGGGGGGGGGGCGCCCCCCCCCCCCCCCCCCCCCCCCCCCCCCCCCCCCCCCCCCCCCCCCCCCACCGACCGGGAGCACCCTCAGGGCGTCGCTGGCGGCGGGTGCTAGAAGCGGCCGCGGGCGTCCACCCTGAGGCGCTCGCCGGTCGGAGTGCCGGCGCGGAACACCACCATGTCGTCGACGTTGTTGGGCACCTGGCAGACATGGTTCGGCACGACCCGCAGCACGGTGCCGAGCACGGGTGGTTCGTACTCGCCGCTCATCCGGCAGACCGCGTGATGCTCGTAGAGCTGCTCGATCTCGGCCTGCGGATACTCCACGACGTGCCCGTGGCCCCGCAGCCAGGCGGGCCGGTCGGAGGAGAGCACCTTCGACCCCGCGTCCAGGACGAACTGGGTGCCGAGCCCCTGCACCGAGACGCTCACGACCGTGGTCGCCACCACCAGCGCCACCTCGTCCCAGCTGCAGGAGCCGAGCAGGACCTGCGTGCGGTCGCCGAAGATGTACACCCCGGGCCGCTCCTCGGTGACGGGGGCGCGCGCCGACAACGCGGCGGTCGGCGTGGAGCCGGCGCTCACGACGAGTCCGCCGGGCCCGCGCCCGAAGCCGCCGTCGCGCAGCAGCCCGGCCGCCCGGGTGAGCGAGCCGACCTCGTCGAAGGCGGCGCGCTGGCGCTCCTCGGGGCCGCGGTAGCCGTGGCCGCCGTGGGTGAACACGCCGCGCACGTCGAGCCCGAGGTCCGCGGCCTGCCGCGCGACCGTCGCCGCCGCGGTCGGCCGGACACCCGAACGGCGCCCACCCGAATCGATCTCGATCATGACCGCGAGCGGCGACTGCCCGCCGACGGCGCCGGCCAGCATGCGCGCCGCAGCGGCCGAGTCGCAGCCCACCGCCAGCGACCGGACCTGTTCCCGCACCTCGGCCAGCCGGCGGGCCTTCACCGGCGACGCCCACAACGGGTAGGCGATGAAGACGTCGTCGAACCCGTGCGCCGCGAAGAGCGCGGCCTCGCCCAACGTGGCGACCGTGATCCCGCTGGCGCCCGCCGCGGCCTGAATCCGAGCGATCTCCACGTTCTTGTGCGTCTTCACGTGGGGACGCAGCGACACTCCCCGCGAGGTCATCCACGCCGCCATCGCACGCGCGTTGCGCTCGACGACGTCCAGGTCGACGACGACAGCCGGGGTGTCCAGCTGGGAGTACGCGGTCTCGGGCTCGAGTCGGTCGCCTGACGTGTTCACATCCGCTCCCGTCGACAGCCCCCGACGCCGGGCCTCCCGGGCGGCTACCTGACCGGAGTGCGCGGCTGGGCCGCCGGGCTGGCGATCGCGCCGCCGCGCGGCACGGGCGCGGGGCCCGCGACCTCGCCAAGCTGACGGATGCCCGTCGTCAGGCCGCCGACCAGGTCGCCGAGGGCGAAACTGGACGACATCGTCAGGGCGGCCAGCGCCGCCGCGCTGTCACCGATCCGCGAGCGGGCCGCCGGTGTCGTCGCGACCCGGACGAAGCACTGACCCGGCGAGACGACGATCAGCGCGGCGGGATCCCGCTGCGGATCCTCGACGAGGGTCGACAGGATCCGCTCGGCGGCGAGCCGAACATCGCCGCGCACCGGACCGACCCGGACGCTGAACAGGATGCCGCTGTGCTTCGCGGCCAGTTCCAGCGCCCGGTTCAGCCGGTCCAGCTGCTCGGGGCTGAATACCTCACCAGTTGCCACTGGCCCCGCCCGCCCCTGGAACCGCCTTCTGCTCCCGCTCACCGTCGATCTCCTCCGGGCGGGTGCCGATCCAGACCTCGTCGTGCTCCCAGGGCTGGCCCGGGCGGTAGCGGACCGGGCCGCTGCTGCGGCTCGACCACGCCGCCAGCAGCGTCGCGACCAGGAACCCGCCGACGATCGCGCCGCCGTAGATACCCCAGGTCTGCAGAGCGGTGAGCGGGTCGGGGTTGTACCTGGTGCCGATCTCCGAAGCGGAGGCGGTGGCCGCGAACACCGGCACCGCGAACAGCGCGAGGCCGGCGACCGTCAACACCCTGCGCAGGGCCGAAGCCCGGGACCAGCGCGGTTGACTAGATGTCACGCAGCGAAGGTTACCGGTAAGTGGGCCCTGGGTCCTCCGTCAGGGGTATTGAAGGGTCTTCTGTGGGCGTTGACGTGGGCCTGCCGCCCGCGGCACCGGACCGAACCTCGTCGAGCAGGGCCGCCAGGCGGGCGACGGCCGGGTCCACGCGCAGCCGTTCGATCGTGACCTCGTGCCCGTCGCCGTCGCGCACGGGCAGGCGCCAGTTCGGGTACTCGTCGACCGTTCCCGGCAGGTTCGGCTGGTGCAGGTCGCCGAGCGCGTCGCCGGGCGCGGCCAGCACCACCCGACACGGCGAGCGCACCAGCAGCCGGTGCAGCGCCAACGCGAGCTCGGCGCGGACCGCCGGCGCGAACTGCTCCTCCTCATCGCCCGCCCCGCCGATGACGCCGCCGCCGACGACGTCGGCCTCGCCGACGACGTCGGCGCCCAGCAGGCCCTCGGCGCGCAGCAGGTCGATCAGATCGTCCCGCTCAGCCCGCCAGCCCGCCCACTCCGCCCGCGCGGACCGGCTCAGCAGGCCGAGGCCGGCGCGCACCCGCACGTGCTCGCCTTCCAGATAGCCGGCCGCCGTGGGCAGATCGTGGGTGGTGAGGCTGGCCATCGTCGCCGGCCGGTACCGGGCCGGGGGCAGCGCCGCGCCGTCGGCGTCCCGCTCGAACCACAGGACCGTCGAGCCGAGCACGCCGGCGCCGGTGAGCGTGGTGGCCACGGACGGCTCGACCGTGCCGAGGTCCTCGCCCACGACCAGCGCGCCGGCCCGGGCCGCTTCCAACGCGATCACCCCGAGCATCGCCGCGGCGTCGTAACGCACGTAGGTCCCCCGGGCCGCGCCCGCCCCGCGCGGGATCCACCACAGCCGGAACAGGCCGAGGATGTGGTCCACCCGCAGCCCGCCGCCACGGCGCAGCACCGCGGCGACCATCCGCCGCAGCGGGGCGTAGCCGGCTTCGGCGAGCGCCGACGGCCGCCACGGCGGCAGCCCCCAGTCCTGGCCCTGTTGGTTGAACGTGTCCGGTGGGGCGCCGACGGTCGCGTCGACGGCGAGGATGTCCTGCAGCGCCCAGGCATCCGCCCCGCCCGGATCGACGCCGACCGCCAGGTCGTGCACGATCCCCACGGCCATCCCGGCGGCGCGGGCCGCCGCCTGCGCGGCGGCGAGCTGATCGTCGCAGCGTCGCTGGAGCCACTCGTGGAAGGCGATGCGATCGGCGAGCTCGACCCGGACCGCCGCCACCGCCGGCCCGTCGGGTCGGGCAAGGTCAGCCGGCCAGTCCCGCCAGTCCGCTCCGTGCCGCTCGGCGAGCGCGCACCACGTGGCGAAGTCCGCCAACCCGTCGGACGACCCACCGCCAGCGGACGTCGCACTGCCAGCGGACGTCGCACCGCCGGCGGACGCGGCATCGGGGACGGACGCGGCATCAGGGGTCGGGGCCGGTTCGTCGCGGGCGACCTCGAACAGCAGCTCCAGCGCGGCGAGTTTCGCGCGCCACACCGTGTCCCGGTCGAGCAGGCCGCCCGGGCGGCCCGCGCGGCGGGCCTCGGCCGCCAGCTCGTCGACGGCGGCGCGGGTGCGCCGGTCGGCCCGAGCGTACTCCGGAGTTTCCTGCGGCCGCAGGTACAGCGGCGCGGCGAAGCGACGGCTGACCGGCGAGTACGGCGACGCGGCGACCGGAAGGGTCGGGGCGGCGGCGTGCAACGGGTTGACCAGCAGCACATCGGCGCCGGCCGCCCCGGACCAGGCCGCGAGCTCCGCAAGGTCGGCGTAGTCACCCATGCCCCAGCTCGCCGCGGACCGCACGGCGTAAAGCTGGATCATCCATCCCCAGGTCCGGACCGGCGCGGGCGGACCCGAGCCGACCGCGCGGACCATCGCGGGGGGATCGGGAACCGCGTCCGGCACGGCGACGACGGCGCAGCGCAGCGTCTGGGCCTGCGCCTGCCCGCCCGCGTCCTGGACGTCGACGTGCAGGAGGTGGTCGCCCAGCGGAAGCCCGGCGGGCAGCGCGAGTGTCCGCGCCGTCCACGGTTCGCCGTCGAGTTCGCGGCGTTCCAGCGGCTCGCCCGGCGGGTCGAGGGCGATCCGCCGGCCCGCTTCGAGCTCCAGTTCCACCCGGGCGGCGGCCCGCGCCGGCAGGTGCAGCACCACCGGGGACGGCGTGGCCGCGGAGACGACGACGCTGGCCGGAAGTCGCCGACGCCACGGCGCCTCGCGCAGGTCCGCGAGGGCAGCCGCCGGATCCGCCGGGTCGACTCCCAGCATGCCCAGCACGGCCCGCACGGTCTGCGGGTCCACCTGGACCTGACCGCCCTCGGCGTCCAGGTAGCCGGTGGCGACCCCGTACGCCTCGGCGAGCGCCGCGAGATCAGCGTCCACGCCCGGATCGGGTGACACGGCGGGCTCGGGTGACACGGCAGGCTCGGGTGACACGGCAGGCTCAGGTGACACGGCGGGGTCGGGCGGCGCGGTCGAGCCGGCCGGCGGCCGGGGATCAGCCAGGCCGGCGGAGGCGAACGGTTCGCCGGGCTCGGGGCCTGCGGACGGGACGGGACGCGCGGGGTCGTCTGAGCTCACACCGCATGATTGTCGTCTCCCTCGGGCGGCGGGCCCGCGCCCAGCCGCCCGTCGGCGTCCGGCACGTCGGTGTCGAACGGTCGGCTCCACGGCGACGGCGAGGTCGGCGCCGGGCCGGCCGGCCCGCGCGGCTGCCCGCGGTCAGCCGGCCCGAATCCCACCGGCGCGCCGAGACCGGCCCCGACCTGGGGCTGGCCGCCCTGGGACCGGCCGTCGGGTGGCCCGACGTCGTACTCGGGCTCGGCGGTGGGCAGGCGCAGGCGCAGCAGCGCCCCGCCGCCCGGCGCCGCCTCGGCGCTGACGCTGCCGCCATGGGTCTGCACCGCGTCGGCGACGATCGCGAGGCCGAGGCCGGAGCCGGGCAGACCGCGGGCCGAGGTGGCCCGGTAGAACCGGTCGAAGATCTGGGCGCGCTCCTGCGCCGCGATCCCCGGGCCCTCGTCGGCCACGGTCACCTCGCCGGCGACGCAGCGTACCCGCACCACCGAGCTCGGCGGGGAGAACTTCACCGCGTTGTCGAGCAGGTTGGTGATGGCGCGTTCCAGCATGCCGGCCCGGCCGTCGACGGCACAGTGGACGGCGTCGACCTCGATCCGGATGCCCTTGCTGTTGGCCCGGCGCCGCGCCCGCTCGGCGGCGGCGAGCACGATGTCGGCAAGGTCGAGGCGCTCTATCTCCTCGGCGGGCAGCTCGTCGCGGGCCAGTTCGACGAGCTCGCTGACCAGCCCGGACAGCTCCCGCATCTGGGCGTCGACGTCGCGCAGCAGGGCCTGGCGGTCAGCTGCGGGCAGCGGGCGGTGTGGGTTCGCCTCGGCTCGCAGCAACAGTTCGATGTTGGTGCGCAGGCTCGTCAACGGGGTGCGCAGTTCGTGGCTCGCGTCGTCGACGAGCTGGCGTTGACGCTGACGGGACGCCTCCAGCGCGCGCAGCATGCTGTTGAGGCTCTCCGCCAGCCGAGTGATCTCATCGGCGCCGGTGACCGGGATCAGCGCCGAAAGGTCCTGGGTACGGGCGACCTCCTCGGCGGCCGCCGCGGCGGCGTCGACGGGTTTGAGCGCCGCGCGGGCCACGATGCGGCCCGCGAGCGCCGAGCCGACGACCCCGACCACGCCGACGACGAGCAGGACGAGGCCAAGTTCGCGCAGCGTCCGGTCGACGTCGGTGGTCGGCCGGGCGAGCTGCAGCGCGCCGCCGGACGCCGGCATCTGCAGCGGTACGGTGACCAGCCGGTAGGAACGGCCGGCGACGGTGACCGTCCGCAGGTTCTGTGCCCGCTCGTGGCGGGCAACCTCCGCGTCCTGCGCGTTGACCGGGATCCGTACCTGGTTCCAGGACGTCATCGAACCGCCCAGGGGGTTGCCCGCGGCGTCGAGGAACTGGCCCTCGAGGCCGAAGCTGAACGCCCGCAGGGCCACGCCCAGCCCCTGCGGGTTGGCCTGGATGGTCTCCGCGGACGCCTCTGCCTGCTCGACGAGCTGGTCGTCGATGGCCTGGTTGAGCACGATGCTGGTGGCTCCGAGCGAGACGCCGGCGACCACGGCGACGGCCGCGGCCACCGCCATGCCGACGAGCAGCGCGAGCCTGGCCCGCAGGGTCAGGCGGCTCAGCGGCGAGGAGAGCCTGAGCCGGGATCCTCGCCCGCCCAGCCCGGTCTCCCCCGCCCCGCCCGCCGACGGGGCGTACCCGTCCGGTCCGGGCGCGTTGGCCGCGGCCCCGCCGTGGACGATCCCGGCCGGCAGCGAGGCCGCCGCGCCGCCGGCGGACAGGCCGGCGACGACCGGCGCGCCCCAGGTCGGGGGCGGCGTCGCCCGCGGCTGGGACTGCGCTGCGCGCGGCTGGGACTGCGCTGCGCGCGGCTGGGACGCACCGCTCACGCGCGGTCTCCCGCGGGCTCACGCAGCACGTATCCGACTCCCCTCACCGTGTGCAGCAGGCGGGGTTCCCCGCCTGCCTCCAGCTTGCGGCGCAGGTAGCTGACGAACACCTCGAGCGAGTTCGAGGTGGGCCCGAAGTCGTAGCCCCAGACCCGCTCCATGATCGTGGATCGGGACAGCACCTGACGGGGATGGCCGAGGAACAGTTCGAGCAGCTCGAACTCGGTCTTGGTCAGGGTGAGTTCCCGCTCGCCGCGAACGACCTGCCGGCTGGCCTGGTCCAGGGTGACACCGGCATAGCTCAGAGCGGTGCCCGCGGGCTCGCCCGGCGTGGCGCTCGCCACCCGGGCGGCCAGGGCCGCGCGGCGAGCCAGCGCTCGCAGCCGCGCGAACAGCTCCTCCAGCGCGAACGGCTTGACCAGGTAGTCGTCCGCGCCGACGTCGAGCCCGCTGACCCGGTCGGTCAGGCCGTCGCGGGCGGTCAGCATGAGCACCGGGACGTCGTCGCCACGCGCCCGCAGCTGGCGGCAGGCCTCCAGGCCGTCCACCCGCGGCATCATCACGTCGAGGATGACGATGTCCGGCTGGTCGCGCCCCACGGCGTAGAGCGCGTCCAGCCCGTCGACCGCCGTGGCGACCTCGTAGCCCTCGAACCGCAGTGAACGCTCCAGGGACTCCCGGACAGCAGCATCATCGTCGACCACCAGTACCCGCACGGTTCCAGTCTGCCCCGCGAGTGCGGACGGGCGGGCCATCAGCGGCCGGTCTCAGCAACACCTACCGCGATGTTCAGCCCGGCTTCAGGCCCGTGCCGAGCTCGGCGGGTCGATCCGGGCCCGGGGGATGTCGTCGCCGATGATCCCGTTGTCCTGGCCGCCCAGGGCCGCGGTGGCGTCGTCCTCGTCGTCGCCCCCGCCCAGACCGTCCTCGTCGTCGTCGTCCACCACGGTCACCTCGCTGCGCTGGACCGAGCCGATCGCGATGTCCGCCGCCGAGAGCGCGTCGCGCACCCGCTCGCGCAGCTCGCGGGCGATCTCCCACTGCTTCAGCGGCTGGGTCTTGATCGCGACCCGCAGGGTGTAGCCGTCCGCGGTCATCGTCTCCATGCCCCACACCTCGGGGGCGGAGAGGATCAGGCTGCTCCACTCGGCGTCCGCCCACAGCCGCCCGGCGGCCTCGGCCAGCACGCTCTTGGCGCGGGTGACATCGGTGTCGTAGTCGAGGGGAACGTCGAGCACGGTGCGCGCCCATTGCTGACTCTTGTTACCGATGCGGGTGATTTCCCCGTTACGGACGTACCAGACGGTTCCCTCCACGTCACGTAGCCGCGTCATTCGAAGGCTGACCGCCTCGACCGTCCCGGACACCGGACCGACGTCGATCACGTCACCGACTCCGTACTGGTCCTCCAGCAGCATGAACATCCCGGACAGGAAGTCCCGGACCAGGTTCTGCGCCCCGAATCCCACCGCGATTCCCAGCACTCCGGCGCTGGCGACGATCGGGGCGAGATTGATGCCGAGCTCACCGAGAACGCTGAGAAATGCCAATCCGAAGACGAAGACCGACGTTACGCTGCGCATCAGCGAGCCGACGGTCGCGGCGCGCTGCCGGCGCCTTTCCATCAGCACCGCCGGATCGCCGAACGCGCCGAGCAGGCTGCCGGCCCGCATCCCGCGCAGCAGCCCACCGTTGCCGCCGGCGCCGGCCCGCTCGGCGGTGCGTCGCACGAAACGGTGCAGCAGCGCCCGCACCACCAGGGCGATCACCAGGATCAGCACGATCCTGATCGGGGTGCCGAGGAAGACCTCCGCACCAGACGCCAGATAGTTGCTGTGCGTGGTGTTGTAGACGGTACGGCAGAGCAGGCCGGGGCTGGTGCCGCAGGCATCCCGCAAGGCGTTCGCGACTCCCTCCAGGGAGACGAGCGGGTCGGTGGTCGGCGAGGGGCTGGGCGACGGCAGCGGGCTGCTCGTCCCGGCCGTCGCAACCGCCGGGGAGGGGGCGGCGGACATCAGCATGTCCAGCCCGGGGAGCAGCGAAGCGGCCAGCGGGGACGGGGCGGGCGTCACGACGTCGGTCATCCTTTCTGCGCCGGTCGTCTTCGTCCGGCGGTCGTCGTTCACCGGCCAGCTCCCCCGCCGGAGGCCGGACAGCGGGCCAGTGGCGTTCAGCTGGTCTGGTCTGGCGGTGGCCGGCGGTTCGTCGACCGGTCGGCCGCGGTCGGGCCTCGCCGGCCCCACGGGCGGCGTGGCGGCGGGCCCCCGGCCCCGAGCCGCCCACGGCCCAGGGCGACGATCAGAGATCAGTCTGGCCCACGGCGCCAGCCCACCCGCGCCCGCCCCCCGCGAGATCCGGCGGACACACCGGCGCCACCGCGGCGCCAGCGCCTCGAGATCCACACGACCCTGCGTCACTCCGAGTTCACCAATTGGTCAGCAGAGAGTGACAAATACCACCAGATATGCGCAGCGCCACGGCACGAAAGCCGATGACCATGCAAACAGGCTCGCGTTCTGCCGCAGAAGACGGTTGACTGTCCATTGTCACCGGAGACGCTGGGCAGATCGGCCCATAAAGGGCCCTCGGTGGGGAGGTCGGCGCGTGGCAGAGGCGCTGGTTCTCAATGCCACGTACGAGCCTCTGTGCGTGGTGTCGCAAAGACGGGCGCTTGTCCTGGTCCTGACGGAGAAGGCCGTGATGGTCGAGTCGGCCGGTCAGGTTCTTCGGTCCGCGGCGGCTGCGATCGATGTTCCGATCGTGGTCCGGTTAGCGCGATTCGTGCGCGTGCCCTACCGCTCGCAGGTGCCCCTGACGCGCAAGGGTGTCCTGGCTCGTGACCACCACCGATGCGTGTACTGCAATGCGCCGGCAACATCGTTGGACCATGTCATCCCTCGCTCACGCGGCGGGGCGCACGTCTGGGAGAACGTGGTGGCGGCCTGCGGCCGCTGCAACCATGTAAAAGCCGACCGGGCCGTTGCCGATCTCGGCTGGCGGCTTCGCACGGCGCCCCGCGCGCCGAGCGGAGCCGCCTGGCGCATTCTGGGCTCCCGCCGGATGGATCCGCGCTGGTCGGCCTACCTGAGCACCGAGGTCGCCGAGGCCGCCTCCGCCTGAGGCAGGTCGGCCCGCCGCCGGCGGCGGGCCGGGATAGCCGGCGACGCACCGGGCAGGTAGCCGGCGTGCGCATACTCGTGACCGGGGCGACCGGCTACCTCGGCGGCCGGCTCGCCCCCCGGCTGCTCGACCGCGGCCACGACGTCCGGGCGATGACCCGCGACCCGGCCCGGCTGCGGGACATCCCCTGGGCGGCCAGGGCCGACATCGTCCAGGCCGACGCGCGAGATCCGGACTCCCTGCCCGCGGCGCTCGACGGCATCGACGTCGCCTACTACCTCATCCACTCGATCGACAGCGGCGGGGACTTCTCCGCGGTCGACCGGCAGGCGGCCGCAGCCTTCGCCGCGGCCTGCCGCGACGCGGGCGTGCGCCGCATCATCTACCTCGGCGGCCTCAGCCCCGCCGGGGACGGCGAGCTGTCCGCGCATCTGAGCTCCCGCCAGGAGGTCGCGCGCATCCTGCTCGACTCGGGTGTGCCCACCCTCGTCCTGCGGGCCGCCGTCATCATCGGCAGCGGCAGCGCGTCGTTCGAGATGCTCCGCCACCTCACCGAGCGGCTGCCGATGATGCTGACCCCGCGCTGGGTGCGCACGAGGATCCAGCCGATCGCCGTCCGCGACGTGCTGCATTACCTCATCGGCGGGCTGGCGGTGCCCGCCGACGTCCACGGCTCCTTCGACGTGGGCGGGCCGGACGTGCTGACCTACGCGGAGATGATGCAGCGCTTCGCCGCCGTCGCGGGGCTGCGGCGGCGGGTGATCATTCCCGTGCCGATGCTGTCGCCCGGGCTGTCGTCGCTGTGGGTCGGGCTGATCACGCCGGTGCCGAAGGCGATCGCGCGCCCGCTGGTCCGGTCGTTGCGCACCGAGGTGGTGGTGGGCGACGGCGGAGCGGTCCGCCGTCTGATCCCCGACCCCGCGGACGGCCTGCTGCCGTTCGACACCGCCGTCACGTACGCGCTGGCCCGCGTCCGCGAACGCGGCGTGGAGACCCGTTGGTCCACAGCGGTCTGGCCGACGCGTGCCGCCAGGACGGCCGGCGACGAGCTGACCCGGGCGGGCGGCACCGCACGGTCGCCGGCGGCTGGTGGAACCTGCGCTCCCCGGCCACCGGGCGAACCGGTGCCGACGGACCCGCAGTGGTCCGGTGGCGCGCTCTACGTCGACGAGCGGCACCTGGCCGTCGCCGCGCCGCCGGAGCGCCTGTGGCGGGTCATCGAGGGCATCGGCGGGGAGAACGGCTGGTACTCCTGGCCGCTCGCCTGGTCCGCGCGGGGATGGTTGGACACCCTGTTCGGTGGGGTCGGACCACGCCGCGGGCGGCGCGATCCGCAGCATCTGCACGTCGGCGAGGCGTTGGACTTCTGGCGGGTCGAGGAGATCGAACCGGGCCGGCTGCTGCGACTGCGGGCGGAGATGAAGATGCCCGGCGACGGCTGGCTGGAGCTGCGGGCGGAGCGCGGCCCGGACGGCGCGACCGTCTACCGGCAGCGGGCGATCTTCCGGCCCGCGGGGCTTGCTGGCCAGCTGTACTGGTGGACGATCAGTCCGTTCCACGCCACCGTGTTCGGCGGCATGCTGCGCAACATCGTCCGCGTCACCGAGAAGACGCCCGACTCCCCCTCCCCGGCGGCCGACCCGACCCGCTCACCGGCCGACCCGCGGCCGGCGGACCGGGGCGCCGCCGGCTGACGGCCGGTCCCCCGGTCCGGCCCGCGCTCCGTGCCCGTGGCGGGCTCGTCAGGGCCGGCCACGGCTCTGCGCGGGCGGATCCGGCGGCGGCCGACCGTCCGCGCTGCCGGCCGGCGGATCAGGTTGCGCGGGCGAGTGCCACGGGCCAGCGCCGGGCGTCCGCTCCGGTACCTCGATGTCGAACCAGACCCGCTTGCCGCCCGCGGTGGATTCGACGCCCCAGGCCAGCGACAGCGCCTCGACCAGCAGCAGACCCCAGCCCGACTCGGGGTCGGGCCGGTTCTCGGCGGCGGCGCCGGGGCGCGGCAGGTGCGCACCCTCGCGGTCCTCGACGCTGATCCGCAGCCGGCCGGGTTCCAGGTACGCCCGCAGCACCAGGTCACTGCGGGCGTGCAGGACCGCGTTCGTCACCACCTCGCTGACCAGGAGGGTCGCGTCGTCGACCGCGACGATCCCGCAGTCGACCAGGACGGTGCGGATGGCCATGCGGGCCTGGCCGGCCGAGGCCCCCACCGCCGGCAGGGCCAGTTCGAGCAGCGGCGGGTTCACCGCCAGCGTGGTGAGCGCGACCAGCGCGGTGTCGTCGTCGGTGCGGGCCGGCAGGTCGGCGGCGAGCAGGCAGCGTTCCACCAGCGACCGGGCGGTCTCCTCGGTGGGGCCCTCGCCGGCGCCGTCGATGGCGTCCGGGCCGAACCAGCTTCGCACCGCGAACGAGCCGCCGCGGGTCCGTCGGCGCCGCTCGGCCCCGCCGTGGCGCCGCTGCCCGCCGCGCCGGTCCCGGCCGCTGCGGCGGTCGGGCATGCCGGGTGGCGGCCCGAGGGACGGCCCGGGAGCACGCCGGTCCACCCACTCGGCCGCCGCGGCGCCGTTCGGCGTCTCGCCGGCCGCGTCGGCCGGGGCAGCGGCACCATCCGCGGTGGCGCCGGCTCCGCGCGCGGCGGCCACCCAGGCGCGCTGTTCGATCAGTCCGCTGCGCAGACTGCGCAGCCCCTCCTCCAGCGGGCGTCGGCGCGATTCCACCAGGCCGTCGGTGAACATCACCAGAGCCGAGCCGGGCGGCAGCGTCACGGTCATCTCGCAGAAGTCGGCGCCCTCGTCGGCGACGCCGAGCGGCAGGCCCGGGTCGAGCACCAGGTAGTCGGGATCCTCGTCGGGCAGGATCACCAGGGGGGCGAGGTGGCCGGCGTTCGCGATGACCGCCCGCCCGGTGTGCCGGTCATACACCGCGTACATGCAGGTGGCGAGCTGCAGACCGGGGAGCAGGCCGACGACCCGGTCGAGTCGGGACAGGACCTCCGCCGGCCCCCAGTCCTCCAGCGCGTAGGCCCGCAGGGCCGCGCGAAGCTGACCCATCACCGCCGCCGCCCGCAGGCCGCGGCCCATCACGTCGCCGATGGCGACGCCGACCCGGCCACCGGACAGCGGGATGACGTCGTAGAAGTCGCCGCCGACCTCGGTGCCCGCGGTGCCCGGCCGGTACTCCATGGCGATCTCGACGCCGTCGAGCGCGGGTGGGTGGGCGGGCAGCAGCGATCGCTGCAGGGTCAGTGCCGACTCCTGCGCCTCCCGAAAGCGCAGGGCGTTGTGCAGCGCGAGGGAGCCGTGCCGGGCCAGGTCCTCCAGCAGCGCGATCTCGGCGTTGGAGTAGAAGATCTCCGGGCGGCCGACGGTCAGCACGCCGATGACCTCGCCACCGGCCGCCAGCGGGACGCTCGCGATCGGTCCGTCCTGGATCCGGCCGAACCGGCGGTAGGCCAGCTCGTTCGAGAACGACAGCGCGGGCCGCAGGTCACCGACTTTGGACACGCAGAAGACCTGCCCGGTGCGCAGCACGAGCCCGGGCGGGAACTCGTCGGTCAGTCGGGGCGGGCTCGCGGCGATCATCGCCCGCAGCAGTTGCCCGGCCCGCGGGTTGGCCGCGAGGCAGGCGCCGAGCCGGGGGGTGTCCCCCTCCCGCAGCCAGACCAGCGCGGTGCTGCCGAACCGGGGCAGGGCGAGGTCTGCGAGCAGGCTCACGACCCGGTCGGGGTCGAGGGTCTCGCCGAGCACGAGCGCGGCGTCGGCGAGGAACGCCGAGGGCGACCCCGCGGCGCGTTCCCGGCCGACGGTGCGCGGTCGACCGAACAGCGTGCGCGCGAACCCCCGGGCGGTGCGCAGCCCGGCCGAGGTCGAGGCGCGCGCCCGCCGAGTCAGGGCAGCCGCCGCCGAAGCGCCGTCGCCGCCGTCGGCTTGGTCCCCCGCGGATGTCCCGGCCTTGGCCGCAGACACCTCGAGGGGGTTCCCGGACGACGGCTCGGACGACGGGGCTGCTTCCACCTGCCCCCGCCGGAATCCGACTCCCGGGACTGGGCCGTAACGGCCAGTCACCTGGTCCACCCGAGAAAGTCTAGTTCGGTAGCCGGATATCGCGCATCGCGAGAAGGTAGACCGAAGGAGGGAGCGGTACCCCATCGTCCTCCCTTCGCGCGCCTCGGCCGGCTTCGTCGGCAGACCCGGACCGACCTCCCGACCATGGCTTTCGTCACCGACGCGGGACCCCTTCCGGCACCTGCGAGGGATGCGGCGCCGGCAGCAGCAAAAACGCCCGGAAGGAATACATGGGGACACGTCATCGCAGTACGGATCATTCCATGAGCGACCCGCTCAACAAAGACCGTCCGACCGGGAGAGATATGCCTGCCCGTCACATAGGTCCCACCCCACGGACAGAACTTCCGGCCACTGCGGCCGAGGCCGAACGGGACGCGGACTGGTGGCGGCGGGCCGTGCTCTACGAGGTGTACCTGCGCAGCTTCGCGGACTCCGACGGCGACGGCGTCGGCGATCTCGGGGGTCTGCGTCAGCGCCTGCCGGCGCTCGCCGAACTCGGCGTCGACGCCCTGTGGATCAGCCCCTTCTATCCGTCGCCGATGGCCGACCACGGCTACGACGTCGCCGACCACCGCGACGTCGACCCCCTGTTCGGCACCCTCGCGGACTTCGACGCCCTGCTCGCCGACGCCGCCCGGGCCGGCCTCGCCGTGCTCGTCGACCTGGTGCCGAACCACTCCAGCTCGGCGCACCCGGCCTTTCGCGCGGCGCTCGCGGCACCCCCCGGCGACCCCCGGCGCGAGCTCTACGTCTTCCGCGACGGCCGCGGCTCTCAGGGCACGCTGCCACCGAACAACTGGCAGTCCGTCTTCGGCGGCGCGGCCTGGACCCGGGTGCCGGACGGCCAGTGGTACCTGCACCTGTTCGACGCCGAACAGCCCGACTGGAACTGGTCCCATCCCGCCGTCCGCGCCGATCACGAGGCAACGCTGCGTTTCTGGCTGGACCGGGGGGTGGACGGATTCCGCATCGACGTCAGCCACGGCCTGGTGAAGGACGCCGAGCTGCGGGACAACCCGACCGGCCCGGAGCTGAACCCGGACAGCGGATTCCGCGACGAGGCCGAGCCGCGGATCTGGGACCAGGAGGGCGTGCACGAGATCTACCGCGGCTGGCGGGCCATCACCGACGGGTACACCGCCCGCGACGGCCGACCCCGGGTACTCATCGGCGAGACCTGGGTACGCGATCCGGCCCGGCTCGCCCGGTATGTGCGCCCCGACGAGCTGCACCTGACGTTCTCGTTCTCGCTGCTCGCCGCGCCGTTCTCGGCGGCGGGCTGGCGCGCGGCGATCGAGGCCGAACGCGCCGCGCTCGCCCCGGTCGGCGCCCCGGCGACCTGGGTGCTCGCGAACCACGACGTCGTCCGGTCGGCGACCCGCTACGGCGGTGGCGAGCGCGGCGCCCGCCGCGCCCGCGCCGCGCTGCTGACCATGCTGGCGCTGCCCGGCGTCGCCGTGCTCTACCAGGGAGACGAGCTGGCGCTGCCGCAGGCCGAGGTGCCGGCGGCCGCCCGCCAGGACCCGGTCTGGACGCGGTCCGGCGGCACCTCGCCGGGCCGGGACGGTGCCCGGGTGCCGCTGCCCTGGTCCGGCGAGGCGCCCCCGTACGGGTTCACCGGCGATGGTGTCGCGCCATGGCTGCCGCAGCCGGCGGACTGGGCGCGGCTCACCGTGCTCGCCCAGGTGGCCGACCCGATGTCGACGTGGCTGCTCGTGCGGGGCGCGCTCGCGTTGCGCCGCGCCCTGCCGCACCTGCGCGGCGAGGAGCTGCGGTGGCATGCCGACGCCGGTGCGGGCTGTGTCGCCTTCGACCGGCCGGCACCCGCCGGGGCACCGTCAGGGGTACCGGCATTGGCACCGGAGGTGGCCACCACCGTGGGGTCCGGTGGTATGACCTGCGTGATGGCCACCGACGGGGACGTCGAACTTCCGATCGCCGGTCGGCTCGTCCTCGCCAGTGGACCTGTGCGTTACGACGGTGCCACCCTCGTCCTGCCGGCGGACACCACGGCGTGGATCGCGCCGCGGGACGGATGACGGGCACGCACCCGGCCGGTTGGCCGCGTCGGTGAAGCACAATGGACAGGTGAGCCAGCCATCCAGCCCGGCCCAGCCCACCATGACCTTCTTCGACGCCGTCGGTGGTGAACCGACGTTCCGTCAGCTGGTCGCGCGGTTCTACGAGGGTGTGGCCAACGACCCGGTGCTCCGCCCGCTGTACCCGGAGGAGGACCTGGCCGGCGCGGAGGAACGGTTGCGCCTGTTCCTCATCCAGTACTGGGGCGGGCCCAGCGACTACCAGGAGCTGCGGGGCCACCCGCGGCTGCGGCTACGGCACGCGCCGTTCTCGATCGGCACGGCCGAGCGGGACGCCTGGCTCGTCGTGATGCGCGCCGCGGTCGACTCGCTGGACCTGCCGCCGGAGCAGTTCACCACGCTGTGGAACTACCTCACGATGGCCGCGAACTCGCTCCAGAACCGGGCCGACTGACGACACGTCCGACGTATCCGCCAGCAGCCCCGGCCCCCGCGGGGGGGGGCCGGGGGGGGGGGGGGGCCGCCCCCCGGGGGCGCCCCCCGGGGGGGGGGGGG
>NZ_JALKFX010000080.1:0-26050 GCF_023243045.1 Frankia sp. AgB32 | reverse complement strand
CCCCCCGCCGGGGCGGCCGGGCTGCTGGTCTGACCCAGCTCAGTCGCGGGTCAGCTTGCGGTGGGTCACCCGGTGCGGGCGGGCGGCCTCCTGGCCCAGTCGTTCGATCTTGTTCGCCTCGTAGTCGGCGAAGTTCCCCTCGAACCAGAACCAGCGGGCCGGGTCCTCGTCGGTGCCCTCCCAGGCGAGGATGTGGGTGGCCACCCGGTCGAGGAACCAGCGATCGTGGGAGATCACCACGGCGCAGCCGGCGAACTCCAGCAGCGCCTCCTCCAGCGACCGCAGCGTCTCCACGTCGAGGTCGTTGGTCGGCTCGTCGAGCAGCAGCACGTTGCCGCCGCGCTTGAGGGTGAGCGCCAGGTTCAGCCGGTTGCGCTCGCCGCCGGACAGCACGCCGACCGGCTTCTGCTGGTCCGGGCCCTTGAACCCGAACGACGACACCCAGGCCCGGCTGGGCAGCTCGGTCCTGCCGACGATGATGTGGTCGAGGCCGTCGGAGACGACCTGCCAGACGTTCTTCTTCGGGTCGAGGCCGGAGCGGGACTGGTCGACGTAGGCGATGTCGACGGTGTCGCCGAGGATGAGTTCACCGGCGTCCGGCGTCGCCTGCCCGGTCACCATCGTGAACATGGTGGTCTTGCCGACGCCGTTCGGGCCGATCACGCCGACGATGCCGCCGCGGGGCAGCGTGAACGAAAGATCCTCGATGAGTAGCCGGCCGTCGAACCCCTTGGCCAGGCGGCGGGCCTCGATGACCTGGTTGCCCAGGCGCGGGCCGGGCGGGATCTGGATGTCCTCGAAGTCGCGCGGCCGGGCCTTGTCCGCCTCCGCGGCCAGCTCCTCGTAGCGGGCGAGGCGGGACTTGCTCTTGGTCTGCCGGGCCTTCGGGTTGGACCGGACCCATTCGAGCTCCTGGGCCAGCACGCGGCGCCGCTTGGCGTCCTTCTGGCCTTCCACCTTCAGCCGGGAGGCCTTGTTCTCGAGGTAGGTGGTGTAGTTGCCCTCGTACGGCAGCGCGCGTCCGCGGTCGAGCTCGAGGATCCAGCCGGCGACGTTGTCGAGGAAGTACCGGTCGTGGGTGACCGCGAGGACGGCGCCGGCGTAGCGGGCAAGGTGCTGCTCGAGCCAGGCCACGCTCTCGGCGTCGAGGTGGTTCGTCGGCTCGTCGAGCAGCAGCAGGTCGGGCGCCTCCAGCAACAGCTTGCACAGGGCGACGCGGCGGCGCTCACCGCCGGACAGCAGGGACACGTCGGCGTCGCCCGGGGGCAGCCGCAGCGCGTCCATCGCCTGGTCGAGCTGGCTGTCGAGCTCCCAGGCGTTCGCCGACTCGATCTTGTCGATGAGGTCCGCCTGCTCGGCGAGCAGCGAGTCGAAGTCCGCGTCGGGCGCGGTCATCTTCTCGTTGATCTCCTCGTAGCGGGCCAGCACCCGACGGATCTCCCGGACGCCGTCCTCGACGTTGCCGCGGACGTCCTTGGTCTCGTCGAGCGTCGGCTCCTGGGAGAGCATGCCCACCGTGTAACCGGGGCTGAGCGTCGCGTCGCCGTTACTCGGCTGGTCGATCCCAGCCATGATCTTGAGAAGGGACGACTTCCCGGCCCCGTTGGGACCCACCACCCCGATCTTCGCTCCCGGTAGGAACGAGAGGGTCACGTCATCGAGGATGACCTTGTCACCATGGGCCTTGCGCGCTTTGCGCATCTGGAAGACGTACTGCGCCATGAGTCAACCCTAGGGCATGGCCGCCGCGACCATCACGGCGGTGATCGGCGCCGTCCCCATCCCACCCGCATGTGCCCCGGACAGATCCGTGGGGGTAACCCCACCTCATCGCGGGCACGGACAACTGGTGGACGGACACCGTGGGGACTACGGCGATCGGCCGGGCACTGACGAGCGGCCGGGCACCGGCGAGCGGGACGGCCGCTGATGCGCGCCAACGACCATCGATTCGGCCTGGCGGCCGAGGCCTATGTCTTCGGCTATCCCCTGGTCTCCACCGTGCGTCTCGTCGATCGGTACGCCACGGCGGGGATCGGCAACGCCCCGGAGGCCGGGTACAACACCTTCTGCCATCAGCGCGACCTGCCCGGCCCGCGCTCCCTGTACGTCAGCGTGGAGGCGGACCTGCTGACGTCGATCGCGATGGTCGACCTCACCCCCGGGCCCATGATCCTGCACGTGCCCGGCTGCGGTGGCCGGCCGTTCGCCGTGGTCTGCACCGATGTCTGGCGCGACAACTTCGCCTACCTGGCGGGCGAGACGGATGTCTCGTACCTGCTCGTCCCGCCCGGCTGGAGCGGACGCACCCCACCGGACCTGCGCCGCGTCGAGGCCCCGACCAGGCTCATGACGCTGGTCGCACGCATCGGCCTCGACGACCCGCGCGAGTGCCCCGCCGTCTACCGGCTCCAGGACGGTCTCCGGCTGGAACCGTTGGAACCGGACACCCGCCGGGCGGAGGGGCCGCCGGAGAGCTCCAAGTCGGTGTGTGACGACCTGCGGTTCTGGGAGGAGCTGCGGATCTGGCTGCGGGCCTTTCCCCCGGCGCCGGCCGAGGCCGACTACGCCCGCCGTTTCGCCCCGCTCGGCATCTTCGAGGACCCGTCGCCGTACGTGGATCCGGATCCCTCGCTCGCCTGGTCGTTGCGTGGCGGGCTGCGCACGGGCCGCGACGGTGTCGAACAGGTCGCACTGGCCGGCCGCGCGCTGCGCAACGGCTGGTCGATGACCCCACACGCCCTCGATTTCAACCTCGACTTCCTCGGCCCGGGAACCCGGGACGAGCCGGCCTGGCGGATCGCGGACCGGGAGCAGGCCCGCCTCGCCCGGGCGATGGCCGCCCGCGCGCCGATCTTCCTGACCCACGGCTACCAGGCCACCCACGCGACCTGCCTGGTCGATGCCGACGGGCGCCGCCTGACCGGGGCTCATCGCTACACGATGGAGCTCGCGCCGCCGCCCCAGGCGGCCTCCTGGTCGCTGACGATGTACGACGCGCCCGACTACTACCTCGTCGACAATCCGCAGTCCCGCTACTGGTTGGGCAGCCGCAGCCGCAGCCCCGACCTGCGCCGCGATCGGGACGGTTCGGTCCGGATCCTCCTGCAGTGTGAGCCGCCCGCGGAGGACGACGACGGGGCCAACTGGCTGCCGGCCGCGCCCGGCGACTTCCGGCCGACGCTGCGGATCGACCATCCCGCCGAGGACCCGCTGCACGCCTTCACCCCGCCGCCCATCCTGCGAGTCGAGTGATCACCTCCGCGCGGCGGTGGCGAGGGTGATCCGCAACGGTGGCCTGGCGCCCGTGCCGACCTCGGCTGTCTGCCCGACCGATCCGAGCACCGTGACCGGCGGCGCCGTGCCGTGACGCGCCGGGGCCCGCGCCGTGTCCCGCCGGACAGGCAGGATCTGCTGGTCCACGGTCGATTCGTGACCGGCGCGGTCGGTTGCCCGCAGAACCACGCTCACCGACGTGCCGCGCCCGGTGGGCACGGTCCGCTCGGTGACCCGACCGGGCAGCCGGCCCGCCGCCGTCCCGGTCGCCGACCGGGCCCGCGCCGCCACCGTGACGTCGGCCGGGTCCAGCCCGTCGGCGTCCACGGACAGGGTCAGCGTGGTCGCGGCCCGCGGGTCGACCGGTACGGACAACGATCGCGTCCCGGCGGTGAGCACGAGGCGCGCGGATCTGCTGCGCGCCGGGGTGGCGTTCGCCCCGACCGTGATCGTCACGGGCACCTGGTCGCCGCTGCACGACGCGAGGCGCTCGACCCGGGCCGTCGACGGCGACCCGGGCAAACGGTCGTACGCCTGCGCCAGCCGCAGCAGGTAGGCCGGCCGACCGGGATGATCCGCCAGGACGGTGAGGTCGTCGACACCGCGGGCGACGGCGAACAGGACCCGACCGTCCAGATCCGGGCCGTTGGCCGCCACCGGAGTGGGATGCCCGAGGTACTTCGGGTTGGCCGCGACGAACACCAGCGGACGACCGGGCAGCCGGCTCAGCATGGCGCTCAGGTCCTTGTCGTTGCCGGTCAGAGCGAGGTTGTCACGCACGGCCCCGGTGAGAACGACTGAGGTGAGGGCGACAACGGCGGCGACCACCGAACCCAGCACGCCCAGGCCCACGCGCCGCCGCCAGGCGAGCAGTGCCGCCCCACCCGAGACGCAGCCCCACCCGCCGAGGTGCACGAGCGGGATGAGCACCGGAACGAGGTAGAAGGGCCCGACATAGCGGATGCCGCCCCACAGCTCGGCCGCGTTCCACGTGCCCCAGAACCCGATGTAGCCGAGCAGGAAGAGCAGTCCGCCCAGGCCGAGCATCGCCGCGGCGCCGTTGAGCCGCCGCCGGAGGGCGGCGATGATCGCCGCGACCGCGAGCACCACTCCCCCGCACGCCCATCCGCCGAGCAGCCACACGTGATCGCCGACGGACCGCAGGCCGTCCCCGAGGCCGAAGTGGTGCCAGCCGTCCTCTGGATACAGCTTGCGCCGGCCGAAGCCGAGCCGGTCGTCCGGTTCGAGCAGCGCGAACGGCAGGCGCAGGGCGTTCCCGGTCGCGGCCAGGTTCGTCAGCAGCGTGATGGCGAGCGGCGCGGCGAGACCGCAGGCCAGCCAGCGCAGCAGCCACCAGCGCCGGCCCGGGGAGGTCACCACCAGCCACACCGCGAGCGGCGCCAGCAGCAGCACGACGTCGTACGGCCGCACCGCCCCCGCGACCCCGAGGGCCAGCCCCGCGACCACGACCGGACGGGCACGGCCGCGCCGCCGCCCGCGCAGCACCCCGAGGACGCAGCCCTGCAACAGGACCAGCACCGGCAGGTAGCTGAGCACCATGGCGCTCTGCACCAGCACCAGCGGGGACAGTGCGAGCAGCGTCGCCGACAGAGCCGCGACCCGCCGGCTGCCCGACAGCTCGACGCCGAGGTGGTAGGTCACCACGACCGCCGCGCCGACGACGACGGCCAGCGCCGGATCGACGCTGCCGCAGACCACCAGCGCGAGCGCGAAGATCGCCGGCACGAAAGGCGTGTACTTCAGGACATAGTGATCGTCGACGACCACGCCCAGCCAGGGCACATAGGACTGCGCGGGATGCGGCGCACGCGGGAAGAGCCGGCCTTCGGCGAGGGTGCGCGCGTGCAGCAGGTAGATCCCCTCGTCGTTGTTGACCGACAGCACCGGGAACACCGTGTGCCGCAGCACGACGGCGGCGGCCGCCGCCAGCACCGCGAGGACGGCCACGTACCGCGCCTCACCCGGAACGGCGGCCAGGCGCCCGCGCAGGCCCAGCCCGGCGTGACCCGGCGCGGCGGCGTGCTCGGTGCCCGGCCGGGGCTGGACGGCCGGCGGCCCTCCCGGACCCGCCGCCGGGGGTACGGCCACGTCCACGGAAGCCGTGCCGTGATCGTCCGGTGGCTGGCGCGGCCGGGGCGTGGAACCACTCTCGCGCCGGCTGCTCACTCCCGGAACGCTACCCAGCCGCCCGCGTGCGGAGGACGGCAGGTCCAGTCGCCCACGGCGCGCACCACCACAATCACGGCCAAGGAGGTCAGCGGGCCCCGGCTGGCACCGGCGACCGCCGAGATGGCCCTGGCGCCTCCGTGGCGGGACCCCCGGACACGGCTGCCGCACGATGTCGCCCGTCACCCGCGATGCCCGTCACCCGCCGAGACCGAGGCGAGGGACGCCGCCCCGATCGGCAGGAGCTCCTCGGCCGCGGAATGCCCGGCGGGCCCGGCCTGCGGCGCCGGCCCTACCAGGACGTTCGCGAGCCGGGTGGCACCGCCCGCTGGCGCGGCCCCGACGGGTTCCGGCGCGGACAGGCCGCCGACCGTGGACGCGCCGAGATCCGTCAGCGGGCCCGCGCCCGCCTCGCCCGCCGGCTCGGCAGGCGTGGGCGAGGCCCCGGCCGGCCGGCGGGCGAGGCGTTCCGAATGGGCGGCGTGCCAGGTCAGCTCGGCGCCCACCGCGTCGGCGTCGATCTCATAGGTGACGCGCCGCTCTCCCTCACTCGTCTCGAAGGAGCGCTGCCGCAGCCGGCCATAGACCAGCGCGCGGTCACCGCGGCCGAGGCTCGCGGCCACGTTGTCGGCCAACTGCCGCCAGCACGACACCCTCAGGAAAAGCGTCGTTCCATCGACCCAACGGTTCTCGGCCCGGTCGAAGCGCCGCGGCGTCGAGGCCAGCCGGAAGCTGCACACGGACGCGCCGTTCGCCGTCGTCCGATGTTCCGGGTCGTCGACCAGGTTTCCGACGAGGGTGATGATCGTGTCGAGCATGGCTACTCCTCGGGACAGGGAGGGAGCGCGAAGACGCACTGACATGGCCGCGCGGGGTCCGGGACCGGACCCCGACGGAAAGGGACCAGGTAGGCAGCGGGTAGCTGGCCGCGGTCGTCTCCGCCACTGTGCGCCGCGGATCGGGAACGGCCAAGCCCGCCTGATCCGGCTGTGGACAACCATTTCTCATCCACAGCCGACGCATCCCCCGATCGGGCCCCAGAGCCCACTGCCCGAACCAACCAGTCCGCGCCGGTTCGGCCAGGTCGGGAACACCCACGGCGCATGCCCTGTTGTCGAGGGTCGGCGAGGTTGCGTGGCGGCACGTACTCGACCTATCGCGTGGCGCCCCCCGCCACCCGCCACCCGCCACCCGCCACCCGCCACCCGCCACCCGCCACCCGCCACCATGCGCCAGGGCCAGCCGACCACTACGGGCTCGCCCCGCCGCGTGAACCATGACCGTCGAAATCGTCCTAACCGGAGGACAGCAATGCCGACGACCACGACCAGCGAGACGACCGCCGCCGGGAGCGGCACCTTCCAGCTCGGCGGCGACCTGCCGGTCACCCGGCTCGGGTTCGGCGCGATGCGCATCACCGGCCCCGGCATCTGGGGACCTCCGGCCAACCCGAACGAGGCCCGCGCCGTGCTGCGCCGCGCGGTGGACCTCGGGGTGAACTTCATCGACACGGCCGACTCCTACGGCCCGCACGTCAGCGAGGAGCTGATCGCCGAGGCGTTGTACCCCTACCCCGAGGGCCTCGTCATCGCGACCAAGGGTGGCCTGACCCGGCAGGGCCCGAACCGGTGGCTTCCCGTCGCCCGCCCCGCCTACCTGCGCCAGCAGGTCGAGATGTCGCTGCGGCGGCTCCGGCTGGAGCGGATCGATCTCTACCAGCTGCACCGGATCGACCCCGACACCCCGGTGGAGGACTCCCTCGGCGAACTGCGGGCCCTGCAGCAGGAGGGCAAGATCCGCCACATCGGGCTGTCCGAGGTGAACGTCGCCGAGGTGGCGCACGCGCGCACCATCGTGCCGATCGTCAGCGTGCAGAACCGCTACAACCTCGCGTACCGGACCGCCGAGGAGCTGCTCGACTACGCCAGCCAGGAGAACATCGGCTTCATCCCCTGGGACCCGATGGCCACCGGCAAGCTCGCCCAGCCCGGCAGCGTCCTCGACTCCGCCGCGAAGGACCACCACGCGAGCCCGGCCCAGCTCGCCCTCGCCTGGCTGCTGCGCCGGTCCCCCGTCGTCCTGCCCATCCCCGGCACGTCCTCCGTGACCCACCTGGAGGAGAACGCCGCCGCCGCGGCGATCACGCTCACCGACGAGGAGTTCGACAACCTCGCCAAGCTCGCTTCCTGATCACCGGACGATCGCCGGCCACCTCGGCGGTCGACGCGCCGGGCCGGGGCCGTTCATCGCCCGTACGGGTGATGAACGGCCCCACCCGTACCCCATCCACACCTGGCATCATCGCACCGGGTCTGATCTTCGATCGGTCCATGCGAAGATCCGGATGACCATGTGTCCGATACCTGGCCCGGACTTGCTACCCTGAGTGCGGCCTGGCCGGTTGGCCCGTCCCGCCGCCAACGCGCCCGTAGCTCAGTGGATAGAGCGAGTGCCTTCTAAGCACCAGGTCGCAGGTTCGATCCCTGCCGGGCGCACTCGGGGATTGGCCTCGCATGCTGCGCCTTTCGATCCCCTCGTCATGTCTGCCGGGGGGCAGAGCCCCCCAGGGCGTAGCAATGCCAGTAGCCACGGGCATCGGGCGCGCTCAGGGCCGCGGGTCGGTCAGGTGCGGGAGCGAGGTGGGGCGGGCGGCAGCGATGCGGATCGAGCCGGCTGATGACGCCATGTTCCGCGAGCGTGGCTCCTGGCGTTACGACCCGCCCTACGACTTCTACGACGACGACGACGGCATGCCGGTAAAGAACCCCGAGCTTTTCTTCGCCGCGCGCGACGGCGGCGGCACCCTGATCGGCTTCTATTTCTTCGAGCCGCACGGCGACGCACTGTTCTACGGGCCAGGTCTACGACCCGACCTCACCGGCCGCAGGATCGGTGGGCAGTTCGTGTTGGCCGGCCTGGAATTTGCCCGCGCCCTCCATGGCCGGCGCCGCGTGGTGCTTGACGTCGCGGCTTTCAACGAACGCGCCATCCGCCTGTACCGGCGCCTCGGTTTCAACGAGATCGGGCGCCACACCATGACATTCGATGACTACGGGGCCATGGAGTTCGTCGAGATGGAAAAGCTCGACTGAACTCGATCGGGGTGGCGACCATTCACACAGACGGGATGCCGCGGGTTCTCGCCCATGTCACACCGCTCCCCGGCGGCGTTCCTCGGGGGTGGTGGGGTCGACCGGGGGCTCGGCGTCCGGGCCGTAGCCCGGGGCCCACAGGGTGCGCAGTGGTCTGCCGTGTGGGCAGGTGCCGTGCCTCGGCACCGATTCGACGGTGCCGGTCGCGTGGAGCTGGGCGCCGCGGCGGCGGCGGCACCTGTTGCAGGCCACCAGGGAGAGCATCGGCACGATGGCGTTCGATTCCTCGTCCATCATCATCCCTTCCTGGCGACCCGGCCGGTTCCTCTGCACACACCACAGGTCCGCTCCTGCGTTCCCCCGTAGCCACCGCCCTCGTCGGTTTCCAGCCGATCGGTCCGGATTTTTCCGGTGCCGTTGCAGGTGGTGCAGTCGGCGGTTTCGACGGGTTCCAGGTCGGCGATGCGACCGCCGCGTTTGTTGTCGTTCTTCGCGGTGTCCGGATCGACCTTTGATGCGGCGGAATCGTCCTTGCCGCCGCGTTTGACCCCGTCACGTCCGGTGGACGCCCCGCCTCTGGATGCGCCGCGCTTGTTCCAGGCCACAGCGAAAAGATTAGCCCGGACGGGGCGAACACCGAACAGCGAGAGCCGTCAGTGTCACGCTAAGAACGGTTTTGGGTCGCCTCGCCGCGGGCACTCCCGCCGAGCAGCCACCGACGGATGCCCCAACACCGGGCGGATGGTGGTGTGCTGGGGCATCCGGGGCGGGGCGGGGCGGAGCGGAGCGGCCGGCTCAGGTGAGGCGGGTCTCGTCGTCTTTGGCGTACGGGCGGATCTCCGTCAGGCGGCCGTCGCGGACCTTGGTCGTCCACTCCGGCTCGGACAGCAGTGCGCGGCCGAGGGCGATCAGGTCGAACTCGCCGCGGTCGAACAGGTCCACGAGCGGTTCGAGGCTCGTCGGTGCCACCTCGCCCTCGGCGCCCCAGAAGATCTTCTGCACGCCGACGGAGCCGATGGCGATGGTCGGCAGGCCGGTGAGGTGTTTCGTCCAGCCGGCGAGGGTGCGCGGGGAAGCGTCGAAGGCGGGCTGCCAGTAGCGGCGGGTCGAGACGTGCAGCGCGCTGACTCCGGCGTCGACGAGCGGGGTGAGCAGGGTGGCGAGCTCGTCGGGGGTCTCGACCAGGTTCGCGTCGAAGTAGCCGCCCTTCCACTGGGAGTAGCGGTAGATCACCGGGAAGTCCGGGCCGACCTCGGCGCGGACCGCGGCGATGACCTCGGCGCCGAGGCGGGCTCGCTGGGCGAGGCTGCCGCCGTAGCCGTCGGTGCGGTGGTTCGTCCGCCGCCAGAAGAACTGGTCGAGCAGGTAGCCGTGGGCGCCGTGCAGCTCGACGCCGTCGAAGCCGGCCTGTTGGGCGGCGGCTGCCGAGCGGGCGAAGGCGGCGATCAGCGCGTCGAGGTCCGCCTCCGTCGCCGCCTCGCCGACGACGGAACCGTCGGCCGCCACGCCTGACGGGCTGAGCACCGGCGCGTCCGGGTGCGGGGGCGTGCCGGCCGCGCGCGTCGCGCCGAGATGCCACAGCTGGGGCACGATGCGGCCGCCCTCGGCGTGCACCGCGTCGACCACGCGTCGCCAGCCGGCGAGCGCGTCGCCGCCGTACAGGCGGGGGACGCGGTCGCTCGCGCCGGCGGACGGGTGGTCGACGTAGGTGCCCTCGGTCACGATCAGGCCGACGTGCGCGGCTCGGCGCGCGTAGTAGGCGGCGACGTCCTCCCCGGGCACACCGCCCGGGGAGAACTGTCGGGTCATGGGTGCCATCACGAACCGGTTGGCCAGCTTGGCGCCCGCCAGCGAGAACGGCGTGAACAGTGGCGTCACGTCCGTTCCGGCCAGCGGGGCCGCGGCGCCGGCCGGCGACGCGGCGGAAGTCGATGTCACGGTCACCCGAGCTTCAATCCGGACGCCCGCGCCGCTGTTCCCCGGCCCCCACCGCAGGTCCTCACCCGGAGTGAGGAGGTATCGGCTCGGCCGGCGGTCAGCTCAGGAGGGCCTCGGCGAAGCGGCCGAGCCAACCGCCCGGACCGTTCCAGTCACCGAGGTTGCCCAGTACGACCTGGTCGGCACCGGCGGCGTGGTACTCGCCGACCCGGGCGACGATCGTGTCGAGGTCACCCCAGGCGACCACCGCGTCGACAAGCCGATCGGCGAGGCTCGCGAGCTCCGACTCGGAGAAGCCCATCCGCAGGAAGTTGTTGCGGTAGCCGGGCACGGTGGTGAGGAACCGCAGCGGCTGTCGGGCGATCTCCCGCGCGGTGTCCGCGTCGGCCCCGGGCACGACCGCCAGCAGGACGGCGAGGGCCTTGTCGGGGCCGAGTGTCGCCCGCACGCCCGCGACGTACTCCGGGGTCACCAGGTAGGGATAGGCCCCGGCGGCGCGCTCGCGGGCCAGGTTGAGCATGCCCGGTCCGAGCGCGGCGAGAATCCGGGACGCGGCGGGCACGACCGGCTCCTCGGAGTCCAGGCGGTCCAGGTAGGCGCCGAGGGTCCGCAGCGGGCGCGGGCCGTGCGCGCCACCGAGGCCGACGGCGAACCGGCCCGGCGCGGCCTGCTCCAGCTCCGCGTACAGCTGGGCCACCTCGGGCGCGGGCACCACGTCGACCGGGATGATCCCGCTGGCGACCTGGATGCGCTCGGTCCCGCGGACCACCGCGTCGATGGCGGGCAGGGTGTTGCCCTGCCCGCCGGGGAGCCACAGGGTCGAGTAACCCAGCGACTCCGCCTCGTGCGCGAAGGCGATGCCAAGGTCGTGGTCGTCTGTCGGCTGTGCGGAGTATGTGACGCCGACGGGTCCGAATGTCACCATGGCCTGCACAACATCGTCATCGGCCGGGCGTGTTCCACCGACACTCCGGTTTCCCTGGCATGAACCTGCCGGCCACGGCCGGGGCGCGGGCCAGCACCGGCCGGATCGGACGAACCGGGGACCGCTCAGACAAGGACGTCGTGGACCGTCACGGGGGTGAGGCCGGCGGCCCGCAGGTTCGCGACGATCCGGGGGAAGGCCGCGACCGTGCCGGGGTAGCCGAAGTGCATGCTCACGATCGAACCTGGCTGGACGCCGGCCCGAACCCGCGCGACGACGGCGTCGGCGCCGGGTGAGGTGTAGTCGAGCGGGTCGACGTCGAAGTCGACGACGGTGCGGTAGCCGGCGCTGCCCGCCTCGGTGAGGATCAGCGGGGTGGCGCTGCTCGTGCCGGACGGCCGGAAGTAACGACCCTCGGTCGGGGCCAGCCGGGCCAGGACGTCGCGGCACCCGGTGATCTCCGCGGCCACCTGCTCCGCCGGCAGCGCCGTGAGCGTCGGATGGGTCTGCGTGTGGTTGGCCAGCTCGTTGCCGGCCGCGAGGACGGTCGGGACGAGATCGCGGTGCTCGTCCAGCCACTGCCCGACCGCGAACACGGTGATCGGGGCGCCGAGCCGGGCGGCGTCGGCGAGCAGCTGGTGCGCCAGCCCGAGGTCCTGGCCGGCCTCGTGCGGCCCGAGATGGAAGGTCAGCGCGACGCTGGGTCGATCGCGGGGGCCGTGGGTGACGGCGGTCGCGGGGCCGCCCGGTACGAGCCCCGGCCCGGTACCCGCCCCGGGGCTGGGCGCGAGCGTCTGCGGGGATGGTGCCGAGGTGGGCGGCGCCCCGGCGACCGCGCTGGCGGCCGGGGACGTCGCCGGCGGCGAGCCGGCACAGGCGGAGAGCCCCGCGGCCGCGGCGGCGGCCGGGCCGGCGGCGAGGAACCCGCGGCGTGAGAGGTCGCGGCCGTTCGTTCCCGTCACGCCAGATATCCGATCATGTCCGCCTCCGCTTCGCTCCCGCGCGACCGTCCGGCGCCGGGCACCAAGTATCCCGACGCGCCGGCGGGCCCCGCCGGGTGCCTGCCGGGATGCTCGTGACCCACTGGTCCGCCGGTGTGGCGGAGCCGGGAACCCACCGCCGAACGGGACGCGGCGCGTGGGGCTACTCTGACGCGGTGCCAGACAGGGCCTCCTCCCATCCCCATCGTGCTCATCGCGCCGCCGCGGACGGATCCCGGCTGCCCGGCCTGCTGATAGCGGTCGGAGCAGTGCTCGTGCTCGCCCTGTTCGGCGTGTACCTCGTCGTCGACCCCGGCAAGGACTCCGACGCGAAAGCGGCGGCCACGACCGGCTCCAGCGCCTCCATGCCGATGTCGATGCCCATGCCCGCAGCCACCGCGGCGGCGGGCGTCGCGGGGACGACGGCGGCCGGGGGGGTCGACGTCTACGCCCATGCCCGCGCCGGGATGTTCAGCCCGATCGTGCGCGACGACCCGCAGTACGTCTACGTGCCGAACCTGGCCGACGGCACGGTGACCGTGATCGACCAGCAGACGATGCGGGTGATCGGCAGCTATGCCACCGGCAGCGAACCGCAGCACGTCGTCCCGTCGTGGGACCTGCGAACCCTGTGGGTGAACAACAACCGCGGCAACAGCCTGTCCCCGATCGATCCGCGGACGGGTCGGCTCGCCGGACCCGCGGTACCCGTGGCCGACCCGTACAACCTGTACTTCACCCCCGACGGCTCCTACGCGATGGTGATCGCCGAGGCGAACCACGACATCGACTTCCGCGACCCGCACACGATGGCCCTGCGGCACAGCCTCGACGTGGGCACGCAGTGCGCGGGCGTCAACCACGTGGACTTCTCGGTCGACGGCTCCTACGCGATCGCCACCTGCGAGTTCGCCGGGCGACTCGTCAAGATCGACCTTGTCCACCAGACCGTGCTGGGATATCTCGATCTGGGCCGCACCTCGGCTCCGCAGGACATCAAGATCGATCCGTCGGGTCAGGTCTGGTACGTCGCGGACATGAACGCCGACGGGGTCCACCTCATCGACGGCGACCACTTCACCAAGGTCGGCTTCGTCCGGACCGGCCCGGAGACGCACGGCCTCTACCCGAGCCGGGACGGCCGGTTCCTGTACGTGGCGAACCGCGGCGGGCAGATGGCGAGCATGAAACCGCCGTTCCCGCATGCCGGCGACCAGGGCTCCGTCTCGGTCATCTCGTTCGCGACCCGGTCGGTCGTGGCCACCTGGTCCATCCCGGGCGGTGGCACACCGGACATGGGCAACGTCAGCGCCGACGGGACCCGCCTGTGGCTGTCCGGACGGCGCAGCAACGTCGTCTACGTCTTCGACACCGGTGGCGCGGGCGGCGCGGACCCCAGCGCCGGCAAGCTCCTCACGAAGATCCCGGTGGGCCGTGAGCCGCACGGACTCACGGTCTGGCCGCAGCCCGGGCGCTACTCCCTCGGACACACCGGCATCATGCGCTGAGAGTCCGCGCGACACGCCTCGCCGGACGACCCCGGCGCCGCGCAACATCCGGGCGCCCACAGACCGTATTCGCCGTATCGGCCACCGCGGCGGCCTGCGTCATGCAGAATAGTGTGCGGCGAAGGCACACATCCGGCGACCGTACCCGGTCCGGGACAAGACCAATCGTCAAGTCAAGCACGCCGAAGTGGACGGTCGCGCGACAATGTGAGGAAGGTCTGCTCAGCCCTCACCTGAAGGTGCCATTCGGTTGATTGGATCGGCCGCAGGCGGTTCGCTCTGAGGAGCAAGGAAATCACTGCGAGACAGGTCGTACTCGGACGAATTGGGAGGCTGCCTTGTCGACTCGATGGAGCCCCAGGAAACGCACACGCACTCGCACGGCGGCAACGGTTCGGGAGACCGCCGGTGGCCCCGCGCCGCTGGTTTCGGCTGCCGCAGCCTGCCGCCGCCAGCAGATCCGACATATCGAGGTCGACCGGGACTGGCGGCGCTGCGGCGCGGCGGACGGGGGCTGTGGCGTCCTGCTCCCGCTGGGCCAGACCGTCTGCCCGCGATGCGGTCGGACGAACCGGGAGGACCTGCTTCCCCTGAACATCCGCCGCCTGCTGCCGACGCACGACGCGTACGAGCACGCCGTCGCGGTGCTGCGCGGCACGCTGGCAGCGCCCGCCGAACTGGTGGGGCAGGCCGAGCTGATGGGGCCGCCCGGACTGACCGAGCTGGCCGGACCGACAGGGCCGCCCGAGCAGGCGACCCCTGGCGCACGGGACATCCTGGCCATCGGCGCCCACCCCACGATGTCCTTCGGCGAGGTTGCGGCGACCGTCCCGGAACGCTGACCGTCCAGGCGACAGGCAGCTCCCAGGGCGCGCGGCGGCGCGGGACGGCGCGCGGCCGACCAGACCCCGCCACGCCTACCCAGGAAGGCCCTCAGCAGTGCGCGTGGGGCGGATACGGCGGCGGGCAGGGACCACCCGGCGGGGGACATCCGGCGCCAGTAGTGAGAAACCCAAAGGCAGCCGCCACGACGATCGCGGCCGCGGCCCGACGCCTCCCAGCGGGCCTTCTGTTTCTCGGACTGTTGGTGGATGGACGCATTACTCGACCCCTCCGACGTCGCCATCCCGATCGGACGCTTTTATAGCAGATCTGCCGCGTTTACCTACTCCGACGCGCCGGCCACGGTCCGTCCACCGGCGCCTTTCCCGCTAGTTCACGGGCCCGGCCCGGAGAAAAATTCACATTCCCGCCAGCCGGCCCGAAGCGGGCTTTCCCCCAACCAGCACGGACAGGACGGTCAGGGCAGCAACGGCCGCGGTGGACGTTCCAGCCAGTCGCACCAGGCGTCCACCCCGGCACCCGTACGCGCGCTCATCGCCAGCACCGAAACCCCGGGGTTGACCGCTTCAAGATTGCGCCGGAAGGCACTCAGATCGAAATCCAGATGAGGCAGCAGGTCAATCTTGTTGATGAGCAGGAGATCCGCCGATCGAAACATCACCGGATACTTCAGCGGTTTCTCCTCACCCTCGGTCACGGAGAACATCATGACCCGCAGGTCCTCGCCGACCACGAACTCGGCGGGACACACCAGGTTGCCGACGTTCTCGATGATGACGAGGTCGAGTTCGGCGAGCGGCAGGCGCGGCAGCGCCGAGGCGACCATCGGCGCATCCAGATGACACTCCCCACCGAACCCGTCGCCGGTGTTGACCAGCGCCACCGCCGCACCGAACCCGTCGAGGCGGTCCGCGTCCAGGCTGGTCTCGATGTCGCCTTCGATGATCCCGACCCGCCGCCGGGCGCAGAGCCGACGCAGCGCCTCGACGAGCAGGGTCGTCTTGCCAGCGCCCGGTGCGGACATCAGGTTCACGACGACGACACCGGCCGCGTCGAACGCCGCCCGATTCGCCCGCGCCGCCCGCTCGTTCTCCCCGAGGATGCGCTCGAGGACCTCGACCCGCTCCATCGCCGTGCCGTAACCCGAATGGTCCACCTGGACCTCCGCCGGGACCACCGGGCCGTGCGGGTGCTGACCGTGCTCGTGGGAGCCGGGGGGATGTGGATGGAAGCGGCCCATCTCAGCCCGCCGCCGGCAGGGGCTCGACGTCGAAGGAGGTGACCAGGAACTCCTCGCCGCTGATCAGGTCGACGTCCGCCGTCCCGCAGACGGGGCAGCAGATCGACGGCCGCACAAGCTCCCGCTGCTCTCCGCACCTGCGGCACCGCACCCGCGCAGGCACGCTCTCCACCTCCAGCACCGACCCCGTCAGCACCGACCCCGTCAGCACCGACCCCGCGAGCACCGACCCCGCGAGCACAGCCACGTCCACGGCCGGTTGGCCGGCACAGGCCAGGTCCCAGCAGTGGACGAGGGTCGCGGGCACGACCTGACGCAGCGCGCCGACCCGTAGCCGGACCCGGCTCACCCGCCGGCCGGCGGCATGTCGGCTGACGATGTCCGCGACCGATCGGCAGATGGACAGCTCGTGCATGGTCGAGTCCTCCCTGCCACGGCCGACGACGTCACGCACCGACGACGCCGCGCACTGTCGACGTTCATCACCGACGACGTTCATCACCGACGTCGTTCATCACCGACGTCGTTCATCACTGTCGCGGCGCCGGGTGGCCCTCGCCAAACGCCATCCCGCATAGGTGGCAGCCTCCGCACACGCCCCATCGGCGTCCCGTCCGACCGGACATAGCGTCGCTGTGCCGGCAGCCGGCCGCACCGGCGCGGCGGGCGGGACGACCCCACGCCGACGGCCGCCCCACCCGTGGTCGCGTCCCGCTGTCCTCCCTCGGGGCCGTCCACCGGCGGGCCGCCCGCCGTCGGCCGCCGTCGTTCCCCGGCGCGCGCCGGATGGCCACCGGCCCATCCGAGGAAGGACCACCGATGTCATCCGTGCTCTGGTTCCAGGGTGGGGCGTGCAGCGGCAACACGATGTCGTTCCTGAACGCCGAGGAACCCACCGTCATCGATCTGATCACGGACTTCGGGCTGGATCTGATCTGGCATCCGTCGCTGGGCCTGGCGACCGGCGCCCAGGCGCGGGAGCTGTTCTGGGACTGCGCCCGCGGGGTTCGTCCGGTCGACATCTTCGTCTTCGAGGGCTCGGTGATCCGTGGCCCGGACGGGCGGGGCACCTTCGACGTCTTCGCCGACCGGCCGATGCAGGACTGGGTGCGTGACCTGGCCGCCCAGGCCCGGATCGTCGTCGCGATCGGCGACTGCGCGAGCTGGGGCGGGCTGCCGGCGACCGCGCCGAACCCGACCGACTCGACCGGCCTGCAGTTCCACCGGCGCGACCCGGGCGGTTTCCTCGGCAGCGAGTTCCGCTCGCGGGCCGGCCTGCCGGTGATCAACGTGCCGGGCTGCCCCGCCCATCCGGACTGGATCACCCAGATCCTGGTGGCGCTGGCGACGGGGCGCGCGGCCGACATCGACCTCGACGACCTGCACCGGCCGCGGACGTTCTTCACGTCGTTCACGCACACGGGCTGCAGCCGCAACCAGTACTTCGAGTACAAGCAGTCGACGCTCAGCTTCGGTGACGGCACCCGGGCGGGCTGCCTGTTCTACGAGTTCGGCTGCCGCGGCCCGATGACGCACTCCCCCTGCAACCGGATCCTGTGGAACCGGCAGTCGTCGAAGACCCGCGCCGGCATGCCGTGCATCGGCTGCACCGAACCGGAGTTCCCGTTCTTCGACCTCGCCCCGGGCACGGTGTTCCGCACCCAGAAGGTCGCCGGGGTCATTCCGCGGGAGGTGCCCGAGGGCAGCGGTCACCTGGCCTACCTGGCCCAGGCGGCGGCGGCGCGGGCGGCCGCCCCGCCGTGGTCCAAGAAGGACATGTTCGTCGTCTGAGACCCCGCCACAGGCCCGACTGCCCGGCCGGGGAACCGGCGGACCAGCACACAGAAGAAATGAGTTCCGAGATGACGACCGTCGATCTCAACGTCAGCCCGATGGGGCGCGTCGAGGGGGATCTCGACGTCCGGGTCACGATCGACGACGGGGTGGTCAGCTCGGCCTGGACGTCCGCGGCGATGTTCCGCGGCTTCGAGATCATCCTGCGGGGCAAGGACCCGCAGGCGGGCCTGATCGTGACGCCGCGGATCTGCGGGATCTGCGGCGGCAGCCACCTCTACAAGGCGGCGTACGCGCTCGACGTCGCCTGGCGCACCGAGCTGCCGCGCAACGCCACCCTGATCCGCAACATCGCCCAGGCGTGCGAGACGTTGCAGAGCATCCCGCGCTGCTTCTACGCGCTGTTCGCCATCGACCTGACCAACCGCCGCTACGCCACGTCCCCGCTGTACGAGGAGGCCGTGCGCCGGTTCACCCCGTTCACCGGGACGAGCTACGGCCCCGGGGTGGTGCTGTCCGGCGCGCCGGTCGAGGTGTACGCGATCTTCGGCGGCCAGTGGCCGCACTCCAGCTTCATGGTGCCCGGCGGGGTGATCTGCGCGCCGACGCTCGCCGACGTCACCCGCGCCACCGCGATCCTCGAGCACTGGAAGACCGAGTGGCTGGAGAAGCGCTGGCTGGGCTGCGACGTGGACCGCTGGCTGGCCAACCGCAGCTGGGCGGACGTGCTGGCCTGGCTGGAGGAGAACGACGCGCAGCGCGACAGCGACCTCGGCTTCTTCCTGCGCTACTGCCTCGACATCGGCCTGGACCGCTACGGCCAGGGCGCCGGCAACTATCTGGCGACGGGCACCTACCTGCACCCCGACCTGTACGCGCGCCCGACGATCGAGGGCCGCGAGGCGGCGCTGATCGGCCGGTCCGGGGTGTACGCGGACGGCACCCATCACCCGTTCGACCAGGCCCGGGTGCGCGAGGACGTCACGCACTCCTACTACCGGGGCAGCTCCGCGTACCACCCGTTCGACGGGGAGACCGACCCGATCGACCCGGACGTCGGCCGGGCGGCCGGCAAGTACAGCTGGGCGAAGTCCCCCCGGTACGACGTGCCGGGGCTCGGCCACCTGCCGTTGGAGGCCGGTCCGCTGGCGCGCCGCGTCGCGGCCGCCGCGCCGGGAGCCGCCCCGCACCAGGACGACGATCCGCTGTTCGCCGACATCCTCGCCACGATCGGCCCGTCGGTGATGGTCCGGCTGCTGGCCCGGATGCACGAGGCGGCCCTCTACTACCGGTGGGTGCGGGGCTGGCTGGACGAGATCGACCTGCGCGAGCCGTTCCACCTGCCGCCGGCGGAGCTGGCCGAGGGTCGCGGTTTCGGCTCGACCGAGGCGGCCCGCGGCTCGCTGTCGGACTGGATCGTGCTGGAGCACGGAAAGATCGCGAACTACCAGGTGGTGACCCCGACCGCGTGGAACATCGGCCCCCGTGACGGCTCCGGCACGCCGGGCCCGATCGAGGCGGCCCTCGTCGGCACCCCGGTCGCCGACCCCGACGATCCGGTCGAGCTCGGCCATGTGGCCCGCAGCTTCGACTCGTGCCTGGTCTGCACGGTGCACGCCTACGACGGGCGGACCGGGCGGGAACTGAGCCGGTTCGTCGTGAACGAGGACCTGTGAGCGGCCAGCGGCCGCTGCCGGCCGGCGCCCAGGTGCGGCTCGACCCGCCGGGCGTCGAGCCGGCGCGCTGCGACGCGGCGGTGATCGGCTGCGGGAACCTGCTGCGCGGCGACGACGGGGTCGGCCCGATCCTCGTCCGCCGCCTCGCCGAGTCGGGGGTGCCGGCCGGCGTGCGCCTGGTCGACGGCGGCACGGCCGGCATGGACACGGCGTTCGCGATGCGCGGCGCCCGCCGGGTCGTGCTCGTCGACGCCGCCCGCACCGGGTCGGCGCCCGGCACCGTCTTCCGGGTGCCCGGCGAGGAACTGACCGACGTGCCGCTGCACCTGTCGTCGCCGCACGCGGTGCGCTGGGACCAGGCGCTGGCCTTCGGCCGCTGGCTGCTCGGCCCCGACTACCCGACCGACATCGTCGTCTACCTCATCGAGGCCGGGGCGCTCGTCCCCGGCACCGATCTCACCCCGGCCGTACGCCGGTCGATGGAGCGAGTACAGAAGATGATCATTGACGACCTCGCGAAGGACAGCCGCGATGGCTGAGCTCGACACCCCCGGCAGCCCCGACAACCCCGACAACCCAGACACCGCGGTCACGCCCACCGAGACCGACACCGAAGCCGATCCGCCGGCGGCGGCCGGTCCGCGGCTCGGCCGGCCCCAGCCGGTCGGCGTGTTCCCACTGCCCGCCGGCTTCCTGCTGGTCGCCGGCGGGGACGAGACGGCCGAGCTGCGCCGCACCCTCGCCGCCGGGCGGCACCCGGCCGCCTGGCCGCCGGAGCTGCGCGCGGTGGAGCTCGCCCACGCCGGCGACCTCCTCGGCGCGGCCGCCGCGATGACCGGCGACGATCCCGTCGACCGGTACAACCGGTTCGTGCTGCGCCCGGCGGGCATGCCGGTCGAGGATCCGGCTGCCCTGCGCGCCGCGCTGGGCCCCGAGCTCGGGGTGCTCGTCGACGTCGTCCGGTTCGCCCTCGGGGAGGTGGCCGAGGCCCCCCAGCGGGGGGGCGGGGCCGGGGGGGTACCCCCCCGGGGGTTCGCGGCGGGGGGGGCGGGCGCCCAGGCCGCCGGCGCCCCGCCGTGGCCGGGCCCCCCCGGGGGGTGGGGGCCGCGCCGCCCATGCTGGGCGGCGAGACCGGAGAGATCACCGCGCTGGTGTACGCGGCGTGGGCGGCGGCCGACATGGCGACGGGCGCACCGGTGACCGCCGCGCGGCGGCTGCGCGACGCCCTCGCGGCGGTCGGCCCGTCCTGCCCCGGGCTCGCCGCGCAGCTCATGTCCACCTCCGCCGACCTGCGCCGCAGTCTGGAGGGACCCACCGACGACGTGCTCGCCGAGCTGACCGCCGCCGCGGCCGCGCTGGACGCGACGGATCTGCTCGTCGCCCGCGCCGAACTTCACCTGGCCCTCGGCTCGGCCTGGCAGGAGCGGGCCGGCGGCGACCCCGCGGCGCTCGGCCCCGCGGTCGAGCAGTACCTGACGGTGCTGCGGCTGATCACCATCGACACGGCGGCGGAGGTGTTCGCCGCCGCGCAGGTCAACCTGGCCACCGCCTACCTGGCGATGCCGATGAACCAGGCCTCCGACCAGTTGCGCGTCGGCGTCGCCATCCAGGGACTGCGCACGGCGCTGACGGTGTACACGGCCCGGGAGCATCCGCAACCGTGGTCGAGCACCCAGTTGAACCTGGCCAACGCCCTGGTCTACGCGCCGTCGGCGCACCGGCGGGACAACCTGGTCGAGGCGGTTGCCCGGTTCCAGCAGGTCGCCGCGACCCGCGACCCGCGCGCCGACCCGATCGGCCACGCCCGGGCGCTGGCCGGGCAGGGCAACGCGCTGGCCCAGCTCGGTGCCTTCGAGCAGGCGGTACCGGTCCTGAACCGGGCCCAGACGATCTTCGGTGAGGGCGGCGCGGACGACGAGGCCGCCGTCGTCCGCGAGCTGCTCGAGGAAATCGCCCACCGGCGGCCCGCGAGCCGCCCCACGTGACGGTGCTGCCCGCGATGGCCGGCCGGTCCCGGCTGGCCGGCTGGCGGCCGCGGGTACGGCTCGGCGCGCCCGCTCCCGGCGGGCTGGCGCTGCCCGCCGCGCGGCCGTCGGCGTCGTTCCTGTACGCGCCGCGCGGGGTGTGGCTCGGCGACGACCTGCTCGTCGCCGCCGACTCGGGGAACCACCGGATCCTCGTCTGGCACGGCCGGCCCGAGCGCGACGGGACACCCGCCGACGTCGTGCTCGGCCAGCCCGACGCGGTCAGCGAAGGGCCGGCCGCCGGTGGCCGGGGCCCGGGCCGCGGCCTGCACCTGCCGACCGGCGTCCTCGTCACCGAGGGCCGGCTCGTCGTCGCCGACGCGTGGCATCACCGGGTCCTGGTCTGGGACCGCGTGCCCGAGACGCCGGACATCGCCCCCGACCTGGTGCTCGGCCAGCCCGACGCGGTGAGCGTCGAGGCGAACCGGGGTGGCGCCTGCGGACCGACGACCTTCTACTGGCCGTTCGGGGTGGCGCTCGCCGGCGGGCGCTTCTACGTCGCCGACACCGGCAACCGGCGGGTGCTCGGCTGGTCGGACGGCCTGCCGTCCTCGCCGGACACCCCGGCCGACCTGGTGTTGGGCCAGCCCGACCCGACGTGTCGGGCCGACAACCGCGGTGGGGCGCCTGGACCGGCGAGCTTCCGGTGGCCGCACGACGTCACCGGCTCCGCCTCGGCACTGCTCGTCGCCGACGCCGGCAACCACCGGCTGCTCGGCTGGTCCCCGCACCCCGCCGCCGACGGTGACGCGGACCTCGTCCTCGGCCAGCCCGACGCCGTCACCTGCGGCGAGTCGCCGTATGCCGCCGGCCGCGCCGACCGGCTGCGGTTTCCCTACGCCGCCGACTGGCAGGACGGTCTGCTGGCCGTCGCGGACACCGCCGACAACCGTGTCCTGCTCTGGGACGGACTGCTGGTGGACGGACCGGCCGGGGATCCGCCAGCGGGAGACGGGCCGGCGCGTGGTTCGGCGCCTCCCGCGGGTGCGGTGCTGGGGCAGCCGACGTTCGCCGAGATCGGCGAGAACCGGTGGACCGCGGTCGGCGCCGACACGTTCTGCTGGCCGTACGGACTGTCGCTGCGGGGCGACCGGCTCGCCGTCGCCGACTCCGGCAACAACCGGATCATGATCTGGGAACGGCAGCCGTGACGGCGCAGCCCGCCGGATCACCAGCCGGCCGACACGGGGCGACAACCGCGCTGGTGCGCCGCCGTGTCGTGGTCGAGGGGGTGGTGCAGGGCGTCGGCTTCCGGCCGTACGTGTACCGGCTGGCCCGGGAGCTGCGGCTGGCGGGCGCGGTCGGCAATGACTCGACCTCGGTCGTCATCGACGTCGACGGCACCGATGGGGACGTCGAGGAGTTCCTGCGCCGGCTCGCGCCGCAGGCGCCGCCGCTCGCCCGCGTCGACCGGATCACCGTCACGGAGCAACCCGCGGGTGCCTGGCCCGATCCGGGGATGACCGGTGGTCGGGTCGGAGGTGGGGTCGGAGGTGGCTTCCGGATCGCGGCGAGCACCGTCACGGCCGGGGCGCGCACCCTGCTGCCGCCGGACACCGCGGTGTGCGCCGACTGCCTGCGGGAGCTGTTCGACCCCGCCGACCGGCGCCACCGGCACCCGTTCATCACCTGCACGAACTGCGGCCCCCGCTTCACCATCGCCGCGTCGCTGCCCTACGACCGCGCGGCGACCACGATGGCCGGGTTCGCGATGTGCGCGCGCTGCGCGGCGCAGTACGCCGACCCCGCGGACCGCCGTTTCCACGCCGAGCCCATCGCCTGCCCGGACTGCGGCCCACAACTGTGGTTCGCCCCCGCGGGCCAGTCCGGCACCGGGCCGGATGGCCCGGACGGGCGGGTGCGGGGAACGGACGCGGCACTGGCGGCGGCCCAGCGGGCGCTCGCGGATGGCGCGGTAGTCGCGGTGAAGGGCCTCGGTGGCTACCACCTGGCCTGCGCCGCCGACGACGAGGCCGCCGTCGCACGGCTGCGCGCCCGCAAGGGCCGGCCCGAGCGGCCGTTCGCGGTGATGGCCCGGGACCTCACCGCGGCGCGCTCCGTCGCCCGGCTCACCACGGCGGCGGCGGACCTGCTGCGTTCGCCGTCGGCGCCGATCGTGCTCGCCCGGCGCAGGGACGCCGGCGCGCTGGCCGCCGGCGTCGCCCCCGGCAGCCCGTTGATCGGCGTGCTGCTGCCGTACACGCCGGTGCACCACCTGCTGTTCGCCGCGGTGCCGGGCGGCGGCGCGGCGCCGGTGCCGGCGCTGCTGGTGCTGACCAGCGCCAACCTCGCCGGCGAGCCGATCTGCTTCGACGACACCGAGGCCGTGGCCCGGCTGGGCGGCCTCGCGGACGCGTTCCTCACCCACGACCGCCCGATCCTCGCGCCCTGCGACGACTCGGTGGTGCGCTGCGACGGCGACGAGGTGATCCCGCTGCGCCGCTCCCGGGGTTACGTCCCGCTCGTGGTCGAACTGCCGGGGCCGGTCACGCCGGTCCTCGCCGTCGGCGGCGAGACCAGGAACGCGTGCTGCGTGACGGCCGGCGATCGGGCGATCATGTCCCAGCATCTCGGCGACGTGGGCAGCCTCGCGGGCCTGGCCGCCCTCGACCGGGCCGGCGCCCGGCTGGCCGACCTGCACGGCGTCGAACCGCGCAGATTCGCCGCCGATCCGCACCCCGGCTACGCCTCCCGGGCCTGGGCGGTGCGCACGGCGGCCGCGTCCCGCGCGCGCGAACCGTCCGACGACGCCGGGCTGGTCCTCGTGCAGCACCATCACGCGCACACCGTCGCGTTGCTCGCGGAACATGGCCGGCTCGGCGAACGGATCCTCGGGATCGCCTTCGACGGCACCGGCCACGGCCCCGACGGCACGGTCTGGGGCGGCGAGGGCCTGCTCGTCGGGCCGGACGTCGCCGCCGTCGCCCGGGTCGCCCATCTCCGCCCGGTTCCGCTGCCGGGCGGAGACGCCGGCGTACGCAACCCGTGCCGGGTGGCGCTGGCGCACCTCGCGGCGGCCGGGCTGCCCTGGTCCGGGTGGCTCGCGCCGGTCCGGGAGTGCGGCGAGGAGGAGCTGCGCGTCCTGCGCGCCGCGTTGGACCGGGGACTGGCCTGCACGCCGAGCAGCAGCATGGGCCGCCTGTTCGACGCGGTCGCGGCGCTGCTCGACGTGCGCCAGCGCACGACCTACGAGGCTCAGGCCGCCCTCGAACTGGAGGGCCTCGCCGCCGACACGCTCCACTCCGACCTGCCCACCGCCCACCGCCCTGCCGCCCCCGCCCCCGCCGCCGCCGCCGCCGGGAGGCTCGCCTTCGGGCTCGCGGACGGGGTGCTCGACCCGGCACCGCTGCTCGCGGGCATCGTCGCCGGGCTGCGGGCCGGGATCGCGCCGGGTCTGCTCGCCGGCGCCTTCCACCTCGCCGTCGCCGAGGCCGTCGCCGCCGTCGCCACCGCGGTGCGCCACCGGCACGGCGTCGGACTGGTCGGGCTGACCGGCGGCGTCTTCGCCAACACCACGCTGCTGCGGGCCTGCCGCGACCGGTTGGAGTCCCGCGGCTTCGAGGTCCTCGTCCACCACGTGGTGCCGCCGGGCGACGGCGGGCTGGCGCTCGGCCAGGCCGTCGTCGCGGCACTGGGCGGCACCACGACGGGCGTCACCACTACTGGGTGCGGCGTTCCGGCGCCACCCATCGACGAGAAGGGACCCTGACCCCATGTGCCTGGGCATTCCGGGCCGGATCACCCAGATCTGGGACGACCGCGGCACCCGGATGGCGCTCGTCGACTTCGGCGGCGTCACCCGCACGGCCTGCCTGGCCTACCTGCCCGGCGCGACCGTCGGGAACTACACGATCATCCACGCCGGGTTCGCGCTGACCGTCGTGGACGAGGCCGCCGCGCACCGCACGCTCGCGACGTTCCGGGAACTCGGCCTGCTCGCCGACGAGCTCGGCGAGCAGCCCGAGGCCAACGAGGTCCGACGATGAAGTACCTGACGGAGTTCCATGATCCGGAGCTGGCCCGCCGGCTGCTGGACAGCATCGCCGCGACCGCGACGCGGCGCTGGACCCTGATGGAGGTCTGCGGCGGCCAGACCCACGCGATCATCCGCCACGGGCTCGACCAGCTTCTCGCCGACCAGGTCGAGTTCATCCACGGCCCCGGCTGCCCGGTCTGCGTCACCCCGCTGGAGATGATCGACCGGGCGCTGGCGATCGCCGCCCGCCCCGAGGTGATCTTCTGCTCGTTCGGGGACATGCTGCGGGTCCCCGGCAGCGAGACGGACCTGTTCTCGGTCCGCGCCCGCGGCGGTGACGTCCGAGTGGTCTACTCGCCGCTGGACGCCGTCAAGCTCGCCGAGGCGCACCGCGACCGGCAGGTGGTGTTCTTCGCGGTCGGCTTCGAGACGACCGCGCCGGGCGCCGGGGGGGCCCCGCCGCGCCGCCCGGGGGGGGCCCCCCCGCCCCCCCCCCCGCCGCCCCCGGGGCCGCCACCCCTGGGCTCCACCCCGCGCGGGTCCCAGGTGGTTACTCCGAACCACCCCGGTTTGCACAGCATGAACCGGTAT
>NZ_JALKFX010000079.1:19974-42441 GCF_023243045.1 Frankia sp. AgB32 | reverse complement strand
CGCGTGACGCTTGCGGCACCGGGTCATCCGAAGACCCCGGCCAGCTTGCGGTACATCGACGGCGCGGCGCCGTGAACCCGGACCGCGCCGCGCAGCCAGCCGGGCACCCAGACATCGGCTCGACCCCGTCCCGTCGCCGCGAGCATCCGCTCGGCGACGAGCGCGGCCGGCCCCGGCCGCGGCCACCGCCGCACGTAGGGAGCTCCCCGGCGGTGGAAGAACGGCGTGTCGACGACGCCAGGGATGCACAGAGTCACCGTGACTCCGCGCCCGGCGACCTCGGCCCGCAACGCATCGGCGAAGCCGACCATCGCCGCCTTCGACGCGGAGTAGGCGACCTCGCCGCGCACGCCCAGCGCGCCGGCGATGCTGCCGACTATCAGAATGCGGCCCTGCCCGCGATCGAGCATGGCCGGTAGCATGGCCCTGACCAGCGTCATCGGCGACAGGACGTTGACCGCGACGAGTTGCGCGATCGCGTCGGGAGACATCATGTCGTAGGGCCCGGCAGCGCCGAGCCCGGCCGAGCACACCAGGAGATCGACGTCTCCGAGCAGCTCGCTGGCCCGGGAGGCAACCGCCAGCTCCGAGCCCGGTTCCGCCAGGTCCACCGCGATGCGGTGACCCTCTGTGGCGGCGGCGACTTCATCCAGCGCGGCGCCGTTGCGGCCGACCAGCAGCGAGCTGCAGCCGCCTGCCGCCAGCAGCAGCGCGGCCTCCCGGCCGATACCGCTGGACGCGCCGGTGACGACAGCCGTGCGAGGTGGCCAGGTGGCGGGGACCACGCTCGGGCGCGTGGTCCGGTTGGCGAGGACGGTCAGCCCTCCCTCACGGAAAGCAGGCCGGGACCGTGTGCTCATGACACACCACTTCCGGTCATTCCTTTCACGTAGTTCTCCCCCGCGGGCACTGATTGCACGTCACCTACTACTTTCCCCACTCATCTCGCCCCGCGTCGCGAGGTGGTTCGACCGAACATGATCGACATGACATGATCGGATACGGCCCGATGGCCCGAACTGATCCGCCGGACCATCGCACCGAGCCCCGCACGGGGGTCATGCCGATCCGAAGAGTTACCAGTTTTCCACCGTCGGACTCTGGACCAGGGTGCACAGGCGACCCTGCGCAACCAGGTCCACGACTCCCACCATTTTCATGGTCCCACCGCCGGATCGTCCATGGTCAGATGGGCGACATCGGCGAGGCGGCACCTCATGCACGGCTCCGGACTCCTTATCACACTCCCTCTGACGCGACTGCCCCTCCTAACGGGGGGGCCGCCCACTATCGAGGCCGCGCGAGGCGGACCGATTGACTGTCGTAGGATGGATTAGGGATCTTCTCATGGTGGCGCGAAGCACTTCTCCTCGCCAGCTAATGCGGTGATTTCTCACCGCATTGCCGCCGGGAAAGTATCCCCGCGACAGCCCTCGGCCGAGATCGCCAGCAGCGCGTCCAGGCCCGTCGAAGCAGGCCCGTGAGCCCTGCTGCCGGCTCGCGGCCGTCAGTCCGGCCCGGTCGCCGCCGCGGCGGCTGACCAGGGACGCAGGCCGGCGACGGAGCTCATCCATGGCTCGTCAGAGCGCCCGGCGCGGGCTGTCCGGGACGAACGCCGAACATACCGGTCGGGCATCGTCCGAGCACTGATCCATCCTCCCCATGACGACCACCCTACCGCCCTCGACAAACACGATCGAAAGCGGCATTTCCCCGAACCTAATGGATGCCCCGCCCGCCGCCGATATCCGCCGTCACGGTGATATCGGACACACGACTACAGATGGCGCGGCAGTGGAGGTCCGGACGCGTGCGACGAAGCCAACAGGGCAGGCACGTTCGGTGGTACCCGTCTCCCGGATGTCACCGAACGGATACTCAGTCGCACCAGTCGATCACCGAAATGCCGGCCGACAATCCCGGCCGCCATCCGGCAGATGGCCTACCCCGGGTGGATACCCGGGGGATTCAGCGCGATCCCCATTCCGACTGCCCCGGCCCGCATGCCCCGCACCGTGACGGTAGGGGTGACCGGCGGCGCCGATGTCGTCGATGCCGATGTCGATGTCGCCGATGCCGATGTCGCCGATGCCGATGTCGTCGATTCCACGCACAATCCGGTGGTTCCCGCGCACCGCGCGCCCGGCTCGCCGCCGGAACCGCGGTCCCACGTCGGGTCGTCGCCACCGAGCGCGGCGAGCGCGGCGGCGACGATCTCGCGCCGCTCGGCGGCGGTGACCAACGGCTGCAGGCTCTGCACCCCCCGCACGGCGAAGGCGCGCAGCAGCTCTGCGTTCACCGACTGCGGCTCGCCCACCGGACCGGAGCCGGCCTCGGCCTCGGCCTCGGCCTGATCCCACGCCCGGCCGATGATGCCCGCCTTGAGCGCGCCGACCGCGCAGTGCGCCCGCAACAACCGCTCATCTGTCGGCGCCGGGCCGGCCAGCGCCCGGACGAGCGCATGCTGCAACGAGATCATGTCGCTCTGGCCGATCCGGCGACGGACGATCGACGGATCGTTGATGAAGGCGAGCAGCACCCCGCCCGAGCCAGCCATCACCTCGGCCAGCTGTTCGACGAGGACCGCCGTGCTCGGCGGGGGCGAGTGCCGCACGAGGTCGACGAGCCGGGTGAGTTCGGACATCAACGGTTCCAGCAGCGCGTCGAGGATCGTTTCCTTCGACGGGAAGTAGTAATAAAGCGCTGCCTTGGTCAGCCCGAGACGCTCTGAGATGTCCCTCACAGAGGTGCCTGCATAGCCTCGTTCGCCGAACAGGCTGATCGCGGCCGCCAGTATGCGTGACCTGGTGTCGCGTAACGGCTCGGGTGATGTCGAGTCGACCATGACGGACCTCACCCTCCGATCGAGTCCGAGCCGGATGTTACTCTCAAGCTTACCTACTGAACGACCGGTAAGTTGCCGGTTGGTCTGTGCGCTCACCGCCGTCGATCCCGACGGCCCAGGTGATGACTCCGCCCGATCATCGACGTTCGAGGGGGAACTGTGGCAACGCTCGCCCGATGGTGTTTCGGACACCGCCGGCTCGTACTGTTCCTGTGGATCATTGCACTGGTCGGACTCGGCGGAGTCAGCCAGGCGGCCGGAAGCAACTACCGGGATACTTTCTCGCTACCCGGCACTGACTCGCAGAAGTCCATCGACCTGCTGCAGCGCGACTTCCCCGCCGCGTCCGGCGACAGCGCGACGATCGTGCTGCACAGCCGTTCGACGGCGACCGTCAGCGACGCGTCGCTGCGCGGGCCGATCACCGAGATGCTGGCCAAGGTAGCCAGGGTGCCGCACGTCTCCGAGGTGGCAGGCCCCTTCGGGCCCAAGGGCGCCAGCCGGATAAGCAAGGACGGCCGCACCGCCTTCGCCACCGTCGACTTCGACCAGCAGGGCGACGACCTGCCGAAGGACGACATCCAGCAGTTCGTCGACACCACCCGCGGCTACGACTCGGCCAGCATGCAGGTGGAGGCCACCGGCCAGCTCGTGTCGATCATTGAGCAGCAGCAGCAGAGCTACAGCGAGCTGATCGGCATCGTCGCCGCGGCGATCATCCTGTTCCTCGCCTTCGGCTCGCTGCTGGCGGTCACCCTGCCGCTGATCACCGCGATCGTGGCGCTCGGTGTCAGCAGCTCACTGATCATCGTTCTCTCGCACGTGATGTCGGTCGCCGAGTTCGCGCCGATCCTGGCCACCCTGATCGGCCTGGGCGTCGGCATCGACTACGCCCTGTTCATCGTCAACCGGCACCGCGTCGGCCTGCTCGCGGGCAAGACGCCCGAGGAGGCCGCGATCACCGCGGTGAACACCTCGGGGCGCGCGGTGATGTTCGCCGGCGTCACGGTCTGCATCGCGCTGCTCGGCATGTTCGCGCTCGGGGTGAGCCTCCTGTACGGCGTGGCGATCTCGGCGGCGCTGGCCGTCGCGATGACGATGGCCGCAGCCGTCACCCTGCTGCCGGCGCTGCTGGGCTTCTACGGCATGCGGGTGCTCAGCCGGCGGGACCGGCGCCGCCTCGCCGAGAAGGGACCCGAGCCGGAGAGCATCTCCGGTATGTGGGCGCGCTGGGGGAAGTTCGTGCAGCGACGTCCCCGCGTCCTCGCCGTGGTCAGCGGCGTCGCCATCCTGGTGATCGCCGTTCCGTTCCTGTCGCTGCGGCTCGGCTCGTCCGACCTGGGCAACGGCGACACCTCCAAGACCACCAAGCGCGGGTACGACCTGCTGGCCGAGGGCTTCGGCCCCGGTTTCAACGGCCCGTTCACGATCGTCGCGGAGATCAGCTCCCCGAGTGACACCGCCGCCCTGAACGCCGTGGTCCGCGCCGCCCGTACGACGCCCGGCGTGGCGTCGGTGTCGGACCCGCGGGAGAGCCCGAACGGCCAGGCGGCCATCGCCACGCTGTACCCGACCAGCAGCCCGCAGGCCGCGGACACCTCCAAGCTGCTCGACCGGCTGCGTGACCATGCGGTCCCCCAGGCCGCGAGTGGCGACTCGAAGATCTACATCGGTGGTATCACCGCCGTCTTCGAGGACTTCTCCACCACCCTGTCGGCCAAGCTGCCGCTGTTCATCGGCATCGTGGTGGTGCTTGCCTTCCTGCTGCTGGTGGCGGTGTTCCGCAGCCTGGTGATCCCGCTGACCGCCTCGGTGATGAACCTGCTCGCCGTCGCCGCGGCCTTCGGGGTGGTCGTCGCGGTGTTCCAGTGGGGCTGGGGCGAGTCGCTGTTCAGCATCACCGGCGGCCCGGTCGAGGCGTTCGTCCCCGTACTGCTGTTCGCGATCCTGTTCGGCCTGTCCATGGACTACGAGGTGTTCCTGGTCAGCCGGATGCACGAGGAGTGGACGGCCAGGCGGGACAACCGGCTCGCGGTCACGCTCGGCCAGGCCGAGACCGGCCGGGTGATCTCCGCGGCCGGCGCCATCATGGCCCTGGTGTTCGCCTCGTTCATCCTCGGCGACGATCGCGTGATCAAGCTGTTCGGGCTGGGCCTCGCCAGCGCGATCGTGATCGACGCGTTCGTCATCCGCACGGTTCTCGTGCCGGCGCTGATGCACATCTTCGGCAAGGCGAACTGGTGGCTGCCGTCCTCGCTCGACCGGGTCCTGCCGCGGCTGGCGGTGGAGAACTCCGAGGAGATCGAGGATATCCGGCGGACCACGCCGCCGGCGGACGTGCTGGACGGTGCCCACGCGGTGCCCGGCCAGCAGGGCCCTGGCACCCGTAGTCACCGGGCGGACGAGCCCACGCGCTGACGCACGACAGGTGGACGATCGAGGCCCCGGCGGGCAGCGTGCCCGCCGGGGCCTCGGCCGTTTCGCTGGGTGGCCGCGGACGGCGGCACCCTCGGCGCGTGGGCCGGCGCTACTCCACCCTGCCGCGGATGAGCCGCGCGGTCTCCTTCGCGATCCGGCTGAGCGACTCCTGCGGCAGGTCGCGTTCCGCGGTGGACGCGCTGACCTGCGGGCCCGGCCGTAGGGCCAGGTAGCCGGCGGCGGCGAGCAGCGCCCCGATCACCGGCGCCACGATGAACAGCCAGAGCTGGCCCAGCGCCCAGCCACCGACGAAGACCGCCGGTCCCAGCGAGCGAGCCGGGTTCACCGACGTCCCGTCCATCGGGATGCTGATCAGGTTGCACAGGGTGAGGACCAGGCCGATCGCGAGGCCGGCGAACCCGAACGGGGCCCGGACGTCCGTCGCGCCAAGCACGGTGAACACCAGTAGGGCGGTGAGCAGGATCTCGACGAGGAAGACCCCGCCGAGCCCGAAGCCGCCGGGTGAGTGCGTGCCGTAGCCGTTGGCGCCGAGTCCGCCGACGCCGGGTGAGTAGCCGGCTGGCCCCGAGTCCGCCAGCAGCAGCACCGCGCCCGCTGCCACGATGGCCCCGACGCACTGGGCGAGGATGTAGCCGACGGCGTGCCTCGGCTCGATCTTGCGGCACACCAGCAGCCCCAGGGTGACCGCCGGGTTGATGTGGCAACCGGAGATCGGCCCGATCACGTAGACAAGGACGAGCAGCGACAGCCCGAACGCGAAGGCGATGCCCAGCACGCCCACCGCGCTCCTGGCGAGCACTGCCGTGCCCACTCCCCCGAGGACCAGCACGAACGTTCCGATTGCTTCGACCAGATATCTCCGCACGCGGCACCCCCTCCGCCGCCGGGACGCCTGCACTGACCGGGACCAGGTCGACGGACGCCCATCCATCTACTCCGAGTACCCGAATGGTTCCACAGGGTGCGTACGTCCGCCAGGTGATCATGGCTCCGGCGGCGCCGGAATGCGATATCCCGGCTACCCGCCTGCTCCGGAGCGACCTCCGCACCGACCGGCCTTTTCGTCCCCGCCGAGGTCCCCGAGGTTCACCCGGCGAAGCCTCCAGTCGACGCAACCGCCGCCGCGAACGCACAATTTTTCTCATTCACCCCGACGGTAAAAACCGGTATTTCGCGACCTAATGTGGCTTTTCGCGCGGGTCCTGGTACCCGGTTACGGCAGGGCGGCCACCGGCCTGTTTCAGCGTCAGTCCGGAGCGCTGTCACCCGGCGCCGCACCGCGGTCGGCGGACCGGGCGGGGATCTCGTCGCCGTATTCCAGGTAGCCGGCTCGCCGCGGGGTGCACCGCAGCCCGGCCGCTGCCGTCACGCGCCGCGCGTGCAGAGGCGGCAGCAATCCGCCCACCTCGGCCACCGGGACGAACGCGAAGTTGACCAACTCGTTCATGTCCAACTGAATGCGCTCCCGCCAGGTCGCGGGCAGCAGGCCGCCGTCGAACACGAACAACAGCATCTCCCCCTCCAGCCACCCGTCCTTGGGACGCGGCGCCCAGTCCACGGCGAGGAGGCCTCCGATCGGCGGGGTGATGCCGAGCTCCTCCTCGACCTCCCGCACGCAGGCGGCGTACGGCGACTCCCCCGGCTCGACGAAACCTCCGGGGATGTCCCATCCCGGCTTGTAGGACGGCTCGACCAGCAGCACCCGCCCGTCGTCGTCGAAGAACAGGGCTCCGGCCGCCGCGTAGGGCCGGGCCATCGGCGGGAACTCACCGACGGCCGCCGCCTGCGTGCCGGTGGGGGCCTGCGTGACGGTGGGGGCCTCCCCGCCCACCGGATAGGCCGATGCCACCTCGGACGTGCGCTGCACGCGTCCGTTGACACGCTCTCCGTCAGGTAACCTACATCCGTTCGTCATCCTGGGACTCCCACGATCCTCATTCATGTCCGTCATCATCTGGCCTAGAACTGACGATCAGGCGACCGGCTACGAAGCGGATCGCGCGAGCTACTCCTCCACAACACCCGACCACGAAATGGCCTGCGTCGCCAGCGATTCGCCACGCCTTCGCGGAAGACCACGCAACGGAAGCCAAGGAAGTTCGATCCGTTCGCAAAGCATGAGACCGGGAGTTCATTTCTGCGAGAACCCCGTCGGTCTCGCGCACGTTGGAGATCTGGCGCCCACCCGGCCGGAACATGGTTGACACATGACGGGGAGCAATCCGTCGCCGGCGACACCGGCGACAGCGACCGGCGAACGCCACCCCGCACCCGACGACGACCACCTTCGGGCCGCCTCGCGGACGCCTCCGCCGCCACGGCCACGCAGGCCGCGCGGGCAGGCCGGCCAGCACCTGGTCAACCAACCGGCCACCGGGGCGACCAGGCAGGCCCCATGACCGACCACCTCGACCAGGGACGCAACCCCGCATTGCCGACGAACTTGGTGGAGTTGTGTCGCGCCGCGGTCCGACCCGGCGAACCTCAGATGCCAACCGGGCGACGTGCATTCCGGCCGAGAAACCGCGGTGCCGGCTCAGTTAGCCACACATGGTGACCGAAGTTGCGTCGCGTGACGTGCCGTCGCAGGCCGTTCACCATGACGAGCGGAACGGTGCCCGATTCCCTGCCGAGGCGGCGACGCCGGGTCGTCGGGGAGGCGTCATCCAGCCCGCCACCAGCGACTCCGCCCCGCTCCGGAGCCCGCCGGTCACCGTCAGTGGCGCCACACACCTCATTTTCCATTCCCTTGCCAATGGACATTAGGTTGCCCTAACTTAGCTGAGGTTAACCGCAGATCATCGACGGCCGAGACCAACCGGCCGAACCTGCGGACGTAGACGGAGGGAGGCCAGCTTGCTTCCAACATTTGTGATCGGCCTTCGCGAGGGCCTGGAAGCGTCATTGATCGTCGGGATCGTGGCCGCGTTCCTCCGGCAGCGTGGGCGCACCGACGCGCTGCGGCAGGTGTGGCTCGGGGTGGGCCTGGCGGTGCTGCTGTGCTTCGGCTTCGGCGTCGCGCTACAGGTGCTGGACCGCGAGCTGCCCCAGCGACAGCAGGAGGGCCTGGAGACCGTCATCGGGCTCATCGCGGTGGCGATGGTCACCTACATGGTGGTGTGGATGCGCCGCCACTCCCGCGACCTGAAGGGATCGCTGGAGACGGCGACCGCGTCGGCGCTGGAGACCGGCTCGACCCGCGCCCTCGTGCTGATGGCCTTCCTGGCGGTGCTCCGGGAGGGCTTCGAGACGGCCGTGTTCCTCATCGCCGCGTTCAATGCGGCCAGTTCCCCCGCCTCCGCCGGGGGTGGCGCGCTGATCGGCGTGCTGGTCGCGGTGATCGTCGGCGTCGCCATCTACCGCGGCGGCGTGCGCATCAACCTCTCCCGCTTCTTCCGCGTCACCGGGCTCGTCCTGGTCCTGATCGCCGCCGGGCTGCTGGCGACCGCGGCGCACACCGCCCACGAGGCCGGCTGGCTCAACGCCGGCCAGCAGCGGACGTTCGACCTGTCCTGGCTGGTGCGTCCCGGTACGCCCCTGGCGAGCGTGCTGACCGGCGTGCTGGGCCTGCAGCCGCGGCCGGTGGTGGCCGAATGTGTCGTCTGGGTGGTGTACCTGGTGCCGCTGGTCGCCTATGTGACCTGGCCGGCCCGACGCCGCCCGCCGGCGCGGCCCGCTCCCGAGCCGGCCGCGTCCGCCGCGACCGCCGGGCCCTGAGCTGGCGGGCCGCGCAGCAAGCCGGTTTCCACCGCCGGCTGGCTGCGCGGCCCGTCACACCGACCGGCAAACCCTGCCGGCAAACCCTGCCGGCAAACCATCTCACGACAGCAGACAACCAAGTGGGGGCAACACGTGCGTCGCGCACCAGTCGCGTACAGCGCCATCGCAGTTGTGATCGCGACGGGCGCCGTCGCATGCGGGGGAAGTGATGCGGGCGGCTCCGACTCCGGCGCGACCGCCGCGAAGCAGAACGTCACCATCACGCTGACGTCCAAGGGCTGTTCGCCGGACAAGTCGAGCATCGCGGCGGGGCCGACCACCTTCAAGGTGGTGAACAAGGACGCCGGCGCCGTCACCGAAGCCGAGCTCATGAACGGCGACACCATCCTCGGCGAGAAGGAGAACATCGCCCCCGGCCTGTCCGGGACGTTCTCCCTCAACGTCAAGGCCGGCAAGTACCAGCTGTACTGCCCCGGCGGGTCGGGCCCGGAGAAGGTGGACTTCACCGTGACCACCGCGGTCGCCGGTACCGCCGCCGCCACGCAGAGCCCCGAGGTCACCACGGCGCTGAAGACCGCGACCACCGGCTACGCCACCTACGTCCGCCAGCAGGTCGCGGAGCTGGTCACCAACACCGCCGCGTTCGTCACCGCGGTGAAGGCCGGCGACCTGGAGCAGGCGTCGAAGCTGTACGCGGCGCCCCGGCTGAACTACGAGCGCATCGAGCCGGTCGCCGAGTCGTTCGGGGATCTCGACCCGGCGATCGACGCCCGCGCCGACGACGCGCCCGACCCGGCGACCTGGACCGGCTTCCACCGCCTGGAGAAGGCGATCTTCGCCGATCACTCGCTGGACGGCACCGGGACGATCGCCGACCAGCTGAACACCGACGTCGGCAAGCTGAACACCCTGGTCGCGAAGACGACCTTCCAGCCGGCGCAGATCGCCAACGGCGCGACCGAGCTGCTCAACGAGGTCGGCCAGTCGAAGATCACCGGCGAGGAGGAGCGCTACAGCAAGCTCGACCTGTTCGACGTGCAGGGCAACGTCGACGGCGCGGACAAGGCGTTCACGCTGCTGGAGCCGGCCCTGAAGTCGCTCGACCCGACGCTCGCGACGAAGGTCCGCACCCAGTTCACCGCCATGTACAAGGCGCTTGAGCCGTACAAGCGCGGCACCGGTTACGTCAGCTACGACACCGTCACGCAGGACCAGCGCCGTGCCCTGTCGCAGGCGGTGGACGCGCTCGCCGAGCCGCTGTCCCAGGTCGCGGGGATCGTCGTCAGCTAGGCCGAGCAGCACCAGCACGCACAGTTGGGTAAGCGCAGGTAGGACGGCAGGGGCCGGGCGGTGCACGCCCGGCCCCGCAGCCGTGAGCGGGCAGGGCCCGCCGGAAAAGGAGCGCGTGGTCATGGTCGAGGGGATCAGCCTGTCACGTCGGCGGGCGCTGTTCGGAGCCGCCGGGCTCGCCGGTGCCGGCGTCGTCGGCGCGACGGCCGCAGCCTGTTCGGACGATCCGAAACCGATCTCGGCGTCGGCTCCCCGCGGACTGGTGCCGTTCCACGGCGCCCGCCAGGCCGGGATCACCACCGACGCGCAGGACCGGCTGGCGTTCGCGGCCTTCGACGTGTCGGCCGGCACGACCCGCGAGGCGCTGCGCGACCTGCTCGTCGGGTGGAGTGCGGCGGCGGCGCGGATGGCCGCCGGGCAGCCCGTCGCCGACGACGACGCGGCGCCGCAGGCCCCGCCGCGGGACACCGGCGAGGCCGTCGGGCTGACCGCCGGAAACCTGACCATCACCTTCGGGGTCGGCCCGAGCCTGTTCGACGGGCGCTTCGGGCTGGCCGCGCGCCGGCCGGCGGCCCTCACCGAGATCCCACCGCTGCCCCGCGACAACCTGGACCCGCTGCGCAGCGATGGTGACCTGTGCATCCAGGCCTGCGCGGACGACCCGCAGGTCGCCTTCCACGCGGTGCGCAACCTGCGCCGGCTCGCGCAGGGTGCGGCCGTGCTGCGCTGGTTCCAGCTCGGCTTCGGCCGCACCAGCACGACCAGCGACAGCCAGGACACCCCCCGCAATCTCATGGGCTTCAAGGACGGCACGAACAACATCAAGCGCGAGGACGCCGCGTCGCTGGACACGCATGTCTGGGTCGGCGCTGACGGCGACCAGGCCTGGATGCGCGGCGGCACCTACGTCGTCACCCGCCGCATCCGGATGCTGCTGGAGTCGTGGGACCGCGACTACCTGCGCGACCAGGAGAACGTGTTCGGCCGGGTCAAGCGCAGCGGCGCCCCGCTCGGCGCCGCCGCGGAGTTCGACGACGTCCCGCTGACCGCGAAGGATGCCAGCGGCGAGCTGGTCGTGCCCGAGGACGCCCACATCCGCCTCGCGGCCCCGGCGACGAACAACGGCGTGACGATCCTGCGCCGCGGCTATTCCTACACCGACGGCGTCAACCAGGAGACCGGGCAGCTCGACGCCGGCCTGTTCTTCATCGCCTTCCAGCGCGACCCGCGCACCGGCTTCCTCCCGATCCAGCGCCGCCTCGCCACCCAGGACGCGCTCAACGAGTACATCCAGCACACCAGCAGCGCCGTGTTCGCGATCCCACCCGGCGTCCGCGACGACAGGGACTTCTGGGCCAGCGGCCTGTTCGCGACCTGAGATCCGGGCCTGCGGGACCACCGTGGTCCCGCTGTCCGGGTCGGCGTCCGATTTGTCCGCGCAGAGAGCGCGCAGAGAGACTGTCGAGCCCGGCAGGCCGGCCGACCCGTCGTGGCGGGGACGATCAGTCGACCAGGGCCGGCGCGTCCGGGTCGTCCAGGAAGCCGAACATCAGCTGGAGCTGCTCGGGGGTGTTGCGCTTGGTGGACAGCGGCGGCAGGGCGTCGCGGGTGAACCAGCCGACGGCGGAGGTCTCCAGCCCCGCGCCGGCCATCCCCCCGACGACCCGACACCGGATGAAGATCTTGTAGGTGTCGTTCGGGTACGGCGGATGGTCGTGCCGGCGCTTGTCCAGGACGCCGAGCAGCCGAACCGGCTCGGCGAGCAGCCCCGACTCCTCCCGGATCTCCTTCACGGCGACCTCCGCCGGGCTGTGGCCGACGTCGGCCCAGCCGCCCGGCATCGACCAGCAGCCGTCCTCCTTCTCCCGCACGAGCAGGATCCGGTCCCCATCGAACAGCACGCCGCGCACGTCGACCTTCGGCGTCTGGTAGCCGACCTCGCCGCCGAAGATGCGCTCGGCCACGGGCACGGTGACGTCGGCGCACCGGGCGGCGATCCGGTAGGTGAGTGCCCGGAGCTGCTCGAAGCGCTCCAGGTCGAAGGGGTTCTCGGTGTAGGCCAGCCCCGCCTGGGCGATGGAATGCATTTCGCGCACCCACGGCAGCCACTCCGGGTTGCGGGCGCCGACGCCATCCCAGGCGGGTTCGACCGGCTCGGCGGCGGCACTCGCGGTCGGGTCGACTGTCGGGGCAGGCACGGCATCCTCGGTCATGTGGTGATCCTCCCCCAGGCACCGGCCAGCCCGGGTGACCCTCGGCCCGCGCCGGTCGGCCGTCGGAGCCGACGATCACGGCCAGGGCTGCGACGACCTGCGCCTCGACCGCCGGTCGGTGGACACCGAGGTCGCTGCCCGAGCTGTCCTCGAAGGCGAGCAGGGCCAGCCGGATGTGTTCGGTGCCGACGTAGTTGTGCGCCAGCCGCAGCGCCTCCCGGACGTCAGTTCCAGACCTCGTCCCGTTCGACGCGTCGGCGGGTGCGATGTGGGCGTTGTTCGACCCGCCGAGGTGATCGGCGAGCAGCTCGGCGTTGGACAGCTGGTCCAGCTCGTCGGCGTGGGCCGGGAACGGGGTGATGGAATGGGCGGGTGACCGCCGGACCCACTCGATGATCGCCTCGGCCGACCAGCTCGTCGACCTCGTCAGCGCCGTGCTCGACGCGCCGCGGCCGTGGTCGGTCACCCAGCTCGGGCACCCGGTGCTGCGCCGGCCGGCGATCCGCTACGAGGGCCAGCTCTCCGACGAGCTGCTGCACCGGCTGCTCGACGCGATGCGTGGGCACCTGCCCGGCCGCGGCGTCGGGCTGGCCGCGCCGCAGCTGGGCATCCCGCTCTCGCTGGCCGTGGTCGAGGACCCCGCCACCGTGCCCGCCGAGCTCGCCGAGGTGCGCCAACGCTGGCCGCAGCCGCTCCTGGAGCTGGTCAACCCGGTGGTCACGCCGATCGGCACGCAGCGCCGCTCGTTCTACGAGGGCTGCCTGAGCATGGTCGGGTACACGGCGGTCGTGTCCCGCCACCATCGGGTCCAGCTCGACGCGTCCGACCGGAACGGCAATGCGTACAGCCACGAACTGACCGGCTGGCCGGCGCGCATCGCCCAGCACGAGACCGACCATCTGGGCGGCGTGGTCTATCTGGACCAGGCCGAGCCGCGGTCGATGTGCACCATGGACAACTACGAGCGGTTCTGGAACCAGCCGACCCCGGCCGAGGCCGGCGGCTTTCTGGGATTCGCTGTCGACTGACCAGCGCCGATTCCCGGTCGCGGCGGCCGCGCGTCCTCGCCTTGAGCCGCTTTAAAGGGAAACGAAAGACCCCCCCGTCATCATCGGACCGTACCCACAGACAGGACGAATCCGACTTCGCGCAGACGCCGGCACGGCGCGGCCTCGCGATGGTCCAGCCCGACCCGCCCAGGGCGGTGGCACGGGCCCGGAAGGGGCACCATGGCGGAGGTAGCAGCGAGCGGCGAACGGGTCCGGGTGACCGTTCCGGAGCAGGACGTCCGGAGCCCGTACCGCCGGCTTTCCCATCTGTTCGACCCGGGTTCCTTCAGCCCGTACCAGGTGAGCCCCGGCAGCCGGGTGGTGACCGGCCACGGGCTGATCGACGGCGAGGTGACGGTCGCCTTCTGCACCGACGCCACCCGGATGGGCGGTGCGCTCGGCGCCGAGGGTGCCGCGGAGATCGTCGGCGCCATCGACGAGGCCCTGCGCCTCGGCCGGCCGGTCGTCGGGCTGTGGCACTCCGGCGGCGCGAGCCTCGGCGAGGGCGTGCAGTCCCTCGACGGCATCGGCCGCATCTTCGCGGCGATGATCCACGCGTCGGGACGCATCCCGCAGATCTCGGTGGTGCTCGGCCCGGCGGCCGGCGGCGCGGCCTACGGTCCGGCGCTGACCGACGTCGTCATCCTGGCGCCGTCCGGACGGGTGTTCGTGACCGGGCCCGACGTCGTCCGCAGCGTCACCGGCGAACAGATCGACATGGCGGGGCTGGGCGGCGCGGACGCGCACGGCCGCCGCTCCGGCGTCGTGCACGTCGTCGCCGACTCGGAGGGCGACGCGCTGGCGCGGGCCCGGCGCATCACCACGTTGCTGGCCGGCGGGGGCGCTCGGCCGGACGCGGGCCGACTCGCGGCGCACGATCCGGACGAGGACCGGCGGCCGGATCCGGGCTCGCTGCTGCCCGACCGGCCGCGGCGGGCCTACGACGTGCGGCCGCTGGTGTTGCGGCTGCTCGACGAGGGCCGGCACCCGTTCGAGGAGTTCCAGGCGCGGTGGGCGCCGAACGCGGTGGTCGGCCTCGGCCGGTTGTACGGGCGGCCCGTCGGGGTGATCGCGAACAACCCGATCCGCAAGGGCGGCTGCCTGGACTCGCTGAGCGCGGAGAAGATCTCGCGGTTCGTCCGGATGTGCGACTCGTTCGGCCTCCCGCTCGTGGTCGTCGTGGACGTGCCCGGCTACCTGCCGGGCGTCCAGCAGGAGTGGGAAGGCGTGGTGCGCCGCGGCGCCAAGCTGCTCTACGCCTTCGCGGAGGCCACCGTCCCTCGCGTCACCCTGGTGACCCGCAAGTCGTTCGGCGGGGCGTACATCGCGATGAACTCCCGCTCGCTGGGCGCGACCGCCGTCCTCGCCTGGCCCGAGGCGCAGGTCGCCGTCATGGGCGCCGAGGCCGCCGTCGGCATCCTGCACCGCAGGCCCCTCGCCGCGGCCTCCGACGACGAACGACCCGCGCTGCTCAACCGCCTCGTCGAGGAGCACACCCGCACGGCCGGCGGCATCGACCGCGGCCTGGCCCTCGGCGTCATCGACGCCGTCATCGACCCCGCCGACAGCCGCCGCCGCATCGCCGAAGCCCTCGCCACCGCCCCCGCGCGGCGCGGCTCGCACGGGAACATCCCGCTGTAGCGCGCCGCGCGGGCGGTCACGACCGGCGGCTGGGGGTGTACCAGGCGCCGATGGTCAGGCGGGCGGCCAGCCCGAACAGCCAGAACACCGTCAGGCCGAACAGGGAGGCAACAATGATCGCCGCGAACAGCGGGGCGGACTGCAGTCGCTGGGTGTAGTCGTCGATGAGGCTGCCGATGCCCGGTTGCCCCTGCCGGAAGAAGAAGTCGCCGACGATGGCGCCGATGACCGACAGTCCGGCGGAGATGCGCAGCCCCGAGAAGATCGCGGGCAGGGCGGTGGGGAACTCCAGGTGGACGAGCCTCGTCCACCGGCTGGCCCGGCACAGGGTGAACAGGTCGTGCTGCCCGGCGTCGGTCGACTGGAGCCCGAACAGGGTGTTGGTGATGATGGGGAACAGCGCGACCAGGACGCACACGACGGTGCGGGACCAGAATCCGTAGCCCAGCCAGAACCCGATCAGCGGCACGATCGCGAGGATCGGGATCGTCTGGAGCACCACCGCCCAGGGGTAGAACGACCGCTCGACCCAGCCCGCCTGGCTCATCAGCACGGCGAAGGTCATCCCGAGGGCGGTGGCGATGGCCAGCCCCGTGAGCGCGACCTTCGCCGTCGTGCCCAGTCCCCGCAGGGTCTCGCCGAAGGTGGTCCAGTCCCCGAACCCGTCGGTGAGGACCGTGTGCGGCGGCGGCAGCAGGAAGCGGCGGCGGGGGGCCAGCGCGAGGTAGGTAACGGCGTACCAGACGCCGAGGACGGCGGCCAGCACGGCCAGCGGCGGCCCGGCCGCCCGCGCCGCCCGGCCCGCCAGGGTCACGTGAACGACTCCTGAAGTGCCGGCAGGACCATCCGGGCAGCGTCACCGAAAGTGGCATCGAAGCGCATCGCCGGCATCCCGGCCTCCTTTCCTGAGCCGATAGTAGCCCCGACGTGGAGCGCTGTCGGGCACGCCCTCATGGGCCGCCGCATTCATCCGGTACGCTTCCCGCGAAGCGGCCGGAGAAGGCGAGGGAAATGACGCTGCAACGGGCGCGCGGGCCGATCGTGCGCCGCGTCGTACTGGGAACGCAGCTACGGCGACTCCGGGAAGCGCGGGGCATCAGCCGGGCGGAGGCCGGCTACAGCATCCGGGCATCCGATTCGAAGATCAGCCGTATGGAACTGGGGCGCGTCAGTTTCAAGCAACGTGATGTGGCCGACCTGCTGACACTGTATGGCGTCGCGGACGAGAAGGAACGCTCTCCACTGCTGGAGCTCGCCCGCGAGGCCAACGAGCCCGGTTGGTGGCAGGGTTTCGCGGATGTGATGCCGGGCTGGTTTCAGCCGTACCTCGGCCTGGAGGAAGCGGCGATCCTGATCCGGACCTACGAGATTCAGTTCATCCCCGGTCTGCTGCAGACCGAGGACTATGCCCGTGCCGTCATCGCCGGAAGTCATCATCCGGGCGGCGCCGACGTCATCGAGCGCCGGGTGCGGGCACGGATGAGTCGGCAGGCCGTTCTCGACCGGCCGGATCCGCCCAAACTGTGGGCGATAATCGACGAGGCCGCGCTGCGGCGCTCCGTCGCCGCGCCGGCCGTCATGCGCGGCCAGCTCGAACATCTGATCACGCTGAACGAGAAGCCGAACATCACCATCCAGGTGACTCCGCTGAGCATCGGCTCCCACCCCGCCGAAGGCGGCGCGTTCAGCATTCTGCGGTTCGACGAGCCGGACATCGCCGACGTCGTCTACCTGGAGCATCTCACCGGCGCCATCTACCTCGACAAGCCCGAGGACCTCACCCGCTACATGCTCGCCATGGACAACCTGACGCTGCGCAGCACGGCGCCCGGCGACACGGCGAAGACCATCGAGGAAACAGCGTCGCACCATGCCGGGTGACGCCCGCCCCGACCGGGCGGCGGACGTCAGAGCTTCCGGCCGACGCCACACAGGTCGTCGATCGGCAGGGGTGGTTCGGCCGAGGGGCCGGGCCGCCACAACGGCGTCGAGACCAGACCCGGTTCGACGAGTTCGAAACCGTCGAGAAAACGGGCCACCTGCTCGGGGGTGCGCATGTGGTAAGGGAACTTCTCGTGCTCGTGGAGAGAGTGGATGGACTCGGCGCGGTCCTGGCCCATCACGGCGTAGGTGCCGTCCTTGAACACGAGATAGCTGCCGGCGGGAAGCTCGTCGCGCAGTTCGCGCACAATCGCGTACGCTTCGTCGAGGTCAGCTACGTTTCCCATGATCCCGAGCATGATCAACCCGATCGGCCGGGTGAAGTCCAAAGTCTCGCGGGCAGCCCGGAGAATCTTCTTCGGCTCGCGGACGTCGACGTCGACGTAGTTCGTGGCTCCCTCGGGCGTGCCGATCAGTAGGGCCCGCGCGTGCGCCAGGACCAGCGGATCGTGGTCGACGTAGACGATCCGCGAGTCGGGGGCGATCCGCTGCGCCACCTCATGGGTGTTGTCGGCCGTCGGCAGGCCGGTACCGATGTCGAGGAACTGCCGGATACCCATTTCGCCGGCGAGGTGGGTGACCGCGCGGCCGAGAAAAGCCCGAGCCTGCCGGGCGATCTGCACTATCTCGGGCAGCAGCTCGTAAATCCGGTCGCCGAACTCGCGGTCGACCGGATAATTGTCCTTCCCGCCCAGCCAGTAGTTCCACACCCGCGCCGAGTGCGGCACGGTGATGTCAACAACGGGTACCGAACCGTCGTCCATGGGTAACGTTCCCTTCGCAGCCCTCGCGGGGTGACCAACGACGCCGACGCTCATCATAGAAACCGTCCGGGGCGGCTGGCCCCGGACGGTTTCTCTACTTCAGCGTTACCGTCTTGTCGAGGAACTCGTTGGTCACCAGGCTCGCGGACGTCAGCCCCGGCTTCGGTGCGCTGCCCTTCGCCGCGAAGACCGGGCCCAGTCGGCCGATCAGCGTCTGTACCCGGGCCGCATCGAAGCTGCCCAGCACCCCGTCACTGCCGTCGGCGATCAGCCCGAGCTTCTTCTGCGTGGCGTTGCCATAGGCGAGCAGCCCCGGCGAAAGGGTGAACCCACCCGTGTTCAGCTTGCTGACGACCCGCAGCAGGAGCTGGTTCGCCGGCGCCGGATCGGCGACGTAGTCGCGCTGCGCGCGCTGCAACAGCGGCACCAGCTTGGCCAGGCAGGCACGTTGGCTCGCCACCTTGTCCGGGCGTACGGCGAGCGCGGAGATGTACGCCGGGTACTCGTTCTGCAGCAGGTGGTACTGCACCGGCCGGCCCCAGGCCTTGACGTCGTGCTCGAGCAGATAGGGCTCGTTGGTGACGAACGCCTGCTGCACGATCTTGCCGTCGGCGGCGACGAACCGGTCCGGCGATCCCTGATAGGAGGTGTCGACCTGGGCCTTGGTCAGCAGTCCCTCCCGGACGAAGACGTCGGGGAAGAAGGTCCCGCTGGGACTGGCCAGCACCGTCGCGCCCGACTGGCGAATCTCGGCGACGTTGGTGAACTTCCACGCCGGGTCGCCCCAGATCAGCGCCAGCGGAGACTTCTCGTAGGGCGCGAGGACGGCAACCGTCGGCTGCTTCGCGGAGGCCTGCACGGCCTCGTCCGTTCCCACGTAGCCGGCCAGGATGCTGTCGTCCTGAGCCAGCAGCGAGGTCACCGGCTGGAAACCCGTCGCCGGTCCGCCGGCGCGCACCTGCAGCCGCACGCCGGTGGCGCCCAGCGGTCCCTCCACCCGGTTCTTACCCACGTCGATCGTCGGGTTCGCGCCGAGAAGCTGGTACAGGTAACCGTCGGGCAGGCCGGGCCACCAGTTCGCCTGAATGACGACCGTGGACGGGCAGATCCCCTTCAGCGGTGTCGTGTAACGCGACGCGGCGGCGGACCCCGTGGCGGACGAGCTGACCCCGTCGGAGCCACTCGACGAGCCGGAACAGGCGGCCAGGCCCACCGTCAGCGCCGCGACACATCCGCCGACCGCCACCCAACGGCGGCGAAAACTCGAGACTCGCACCCGTCCAGTTCTCCTCAGCTGTATGAAACGCGCGAACACCGGCGATGGAGAAGGCCGGCCCGCGCCGCTTCTGACCATCACGGCGGACCGCTTCGGCCCGCCGTGAGGATTCCACATCGTCGAGGACAGAACGGCATGAGGTCGTTAAGTAATAACGTTCCGTCACAAATTGGCAGGACGCGTCGTCAGCTCACCCGGCCCGGCGTCGGTGACGATGAGTCCGCCCCACCACCTTCCGTCAGGACGTTCGCCCCCCGCGACAGCCAAAGCCCAAGGTCAGGGCATCCGCCCTGGACCGACGAGCACAGTCGGGCCGTCGTGCTCGATCAGGATGGAGTCGGGTGAACCGCGGAATCGGCCCGCGGCGCAGCACCAGCCCCACTCTCCGTGACCGGGCACCGATCGGCTACCTGGAGGCGGTCAGGTCCGCGCAGGACGACTCGTCGGGGAGCAGGGGGCGGAAGGTGGCACTCCACTGCCTGCCGCCCGAGGTCCACGAGGTGGTGCTCACCGCCGTGCGCGCCGCGGCCAGCAGCGTCGCCGCCTCGTCGCCGCTGGCCGTGACGCAGCCCAGCTCGCTACCCGGGCCGACCGACTTGCCGGGCAGCGGCGGGCCCGGCCAGGGGCGCACGTCCCGGCCGACGTCCGCGCCACACGGGCCGCCCGGCGCGCCGTCCGCGGGCGACGCCGCGCAGGGCTCCTCGATCTTCGGCGCGGCGATCGCCGCCAGCGCGGTCGGCGTGTACGCCGCCGATTCGCTCACCGCTCCCCGGCCGAGCGTGCCAGGCAGATCGGTCAGCGCGTCATACAGGTCCCGGGCCGCCTGCCGGGCCGCGCGCTGGTGCGCGGTCAGGCCGGTGCCGTCCGATTCGAGCAGCGCGGGCACCTCCGCCGTCCCGACGCCGCTCGCGGTCCGGATGGTGAACCGGGTCGACGTGGCGTCCGCGATGGGTGGCTGGCCGAAGTCCCGCTCGGTGGCGATGCCGGCGGCGGCCGCCCGGCTGACGAGTCTGCGCACGCTCGCCGTCGAGATCCGGCGGAGCTGGACGTTGGGCAGCGCCGGACCCGGGTAGATCGCGATCTGCGGGCCCACGTCGATCACCCTGCCGTCGGAGTAGACGGCGACAACCGGCAGCCGGCCGACCAGCATCGTCGGCGTCACGAAACCACCGACCGACTCCACCCGCAGCGCCACCACCGTGTCGGCACCCGGATCCGCGGACGCGTCCGTGCCGCCACTGGCACCACCCCACCCGCCGGTGGTGGCTCCGGCACAGGCCACGGTCGCGAGAGCCACGGGTATGACGCCCGCCATCAGTCGGGCGCAGCGCGCCATCATCGCCATGACCCTTTGTAACATTCTCAGGCGCTGATCCGACCCCAGGATGGCCACCGCACGCCGGGCCGGCGCGCAAGACCACCACGTGACAGCCGGACGAAGAATGACAGTCCAAGCGTTTTCCGGGCGGTCCACGTCCTTCGACGTGGACCGGACCCTCCCCTCAAAGCCCCGCGCCGCGCGATCGACCGCGGGCTCCGACCTGTCTCAACCAGACGCGCCGGGCACGGTGGTCAGGCGTTGCGGTAGACGAGGTAGATGTACTTGCCGCCCGCACCCTTGTTCAGGTCTACGTCGTAGCGGCGCCAGGGGGATTGCGGCTGAATCCCGGCGTTGTCGCCGAGGATGACGTCCAGATCCGCGATCGGGCTTCCCTGCGTGGGGTCCTTGGTGAAGGCGGCGTAGATGTAGTCGCCGCCGGCGCCCTTGTTCAGGTCGACGTCGATGCGGGTGTAGGTGGGCGGGGCGGAGTCGTCCTTGCTCAGCAGAAAGATGACGTTCGTGATCGGCTGGCCGGAGCCCCGCTCGAAAGCGAAGTAGAGATAGGCGCCGCCCGCCCCGGCGTTCAGATCCTTGTCGATCTTTGTCCAGCCGGATGGCGCGGGCTCACTGTCAATAAGAACGGTCAGGTTGGTGATATCACTCATCTGGACTTCACCTCTCCGTCATTTGGCCGACCCCCGCCTCGGCATCTTTTCATACGGCCGATCGCCAGACCAGACGAACGGATGAAGTATCAGCCGCGAACTCCACGACCACAACGTCGCCCAGCAACGAAGCAGAAAGAAATCGGCCCGGCGGCCTTCGAATTGCACAGACAGTAATCCAACCCAAACCAGACATCCCGCTGGTCGACGCAGGTAGCGCCTTCAGTCGGCGCACAGATTCCCGAACCCGAGAAGCACCGGGCGTTACCCGTTCTTCTCGTCCGCGACGATGCCATCACGCGGCCACGACAAGCGGCGTCATCTCTCGCCCGCGACTACCCCTGGTCCATCCGATACAGGCGAGAGGTGGGCCGCGATGATCTGCCAGCGGCCGTCGTCGTGGACCCAGGTACGGGTGTAGTCCATGACGACGGAGACCTCTTCTCCGCTGCTGCGGGCGCTGATCGCGGCACGGACGAAGGTGATGCCGGTCACCTCGTGGAGCAGGCAGTGCCGGCGCAGCTCGGCGTACGAGATCACGGCGAAGGCACCGGAGGCGTAACCCGCGACGTCCTCGGCCTTGCCGTGGAGCAGACCGTCATGCCCGCGGGCGACGAGATCGTCGTGCAGCACCTCGGCGAGCCCCACAGCATCATTGGCCGCCACCACGGCCTGCAGCAGATCCTCCGCCCGCCCGAGACCGACCAGATCCGCGGACTGCACCACCGTCATGATCCCTACCTTCCGCCACGACGAACACCACGACCCGGGTCCGCCAATGGCGGAATCGAGCGGCTCTCGGCGAGATCCACGTTCGCGCGTCCGCCAAAGGTACGGGGACCGTGACCGCGCCGCGGGCCCTCATCCCATCACCCCGCCAGCAGATTGGCGATCTTCAAGCGTCAGTCCGTCCTCCTGCCGAGGGGGCCACACGGCCACGCTGATCGGAGCCGGGTGATCCCGCACCGATCTCGTCGGCCGTGATACCGGCCGCGGAGCGGTGTGTCACCGCGAGGACACTGGGGCGTATGGCCTCCCGATCCGTTCCGCCGCAGGACCGCGGACCGTTCTGGGGCCATCCGGGCCCGGTCCTGTCGGTGGCGGTCACCCCGGACGGCCAGCAGATCATCAGCGGCGGCAGCGACGGCACCGTCCGCATCTGGAACCGCGACACCGGCACCGAACACACCACCCTCACCGGCCACACCAGCACCGTCTGGTCGGTAGCGGTCACCCCGGACGGCCAGCAGATCATCAGCGGCGGCGACGACGGCACCGTACGCATCTGGAACCGCGACACCGG
>NZ_JALKFX010000079.1:0-19876 GCF_023243045.1 Frankia sp. AgB32 | reverse complement strand
GACGACGGCACCGTACGCATCTGGAACCGCGACACCGGCACCGAACACACCACCCTCACCGGCCACACCGGCCCGGTCCTGTCGGTAGCGGTCACCCCGGACGGCCAGCAGATCATCAGCAGCGGCGACGACGGCACCGTCCGCGTCTGGAACCGCGACACCGGCACCGAACACACCACCCTCACCGGCCACACCGGCCCGGTCTGGTCGGTAGCGGTCACCCCGGACGGATCGGAGATCGTCAGTGTTGGTGATCGGACGATCCGCGTGTGGAACCGGCGCAGTGGGTTGCAGGTTCGAGGGACGGCGTTGGCGGGGGCGACGCGGCGGGGGGTGCTTGCCGGGGTCCGCAGCGACGAGCCCAGCGACCACGATCTCCTCGAGGTCGAGGCTGATGTCGAGACCCTCGCGATGTTGATCGCGGCATCGGAGACGGTCCCGCCCTTGGCGATCGCGGTGCTGGGCGAGTGGGGGTCGGGGAAGTCGAGTGTGCTGCGTCAGCTTCGTGCCCGGGTCGATCGGCTGGCCGGGATGTCACTGAGCAACCCGGGCAGCAGCTCGTTCGTGTCGTCGGTGGGCCAGATCGAGTTCAATGCCTGGCACTACAGCGACGGGCAGGTGTGGACCGGAATCATCGAGCATCTGTTCACCGAACTCGCCACCGACCGGGCGGCGGGCACGCCGTCGGCCGATCCGGCGGGCAGCCGGGCTGAGCGGGAGCGCCTGCGCGCCGAGACGGACCGGTTGGAAGCTGCCCGCACTCGGCTGGACGCGCAGATCAGCGCGGTGGACGCCGCGCGTTCCGCGCATGGCCGACTCGCCGGGCTGGGCTCGCCGGGTGGCTTCCTGCGGGCGGGACGCGCGGCGATCCTTGGCCTGGCCATCGACGTCCGGACAGGAATGTGGGCTCTCGCCGGCTGGGCGGTGCTGCTGGCCGGGGCGGCGGGCGCGTGGTGGTGGGCCGGTCCGTGGCTGCGGACGGCCGGGACGGTCCTGGCCGGGTTGCTCGCGCTCGCCCCGGTCGCCCTCGCCCGTCGGATCCACCGGTGGATGGTGTCGTTCACCGACCGGGAGCGACGCCGTCTGACCGCGGCGAACGACCAGGTCCAGCAGGACCTCGCGAATACTCGGGCGCGCCTGGCCAGGGTCGACGCGGCGGTGGCCCTCGCCAACGTTCTCGACCGGCTCAGCACCGGAAGCGCTTATCAGAACTACCGGGGTCTGGTCGGCCAGATCAGCGCCGACCTTGACCAGCTCGAACGCGCCCTCACCGCCGCCCGAGCCCAGTGGCAGACCACCGGCAGTGCGGCCAAGCCGCCGCCGCTGGAACGGATCATCCTCTACGTCGACGATCTCGACCGCTGCCCCCCGCAACGTGTCGTCGAGGTACTGACCGCGGTCCACCTGCTCCTCGCCCGCCGGTTGTTCGTTGTCGTGGTCGCCGTCGACGCCGCCTGGCTGCGCCGCAGCCTGACCACCCATCACAGCGGCCTGTTCGGCAACGCCGACGGCACCGACGCGGGTCGAGCGGTCACTCCGGTGGACTGGCTCGACAAGATCTTCCAGATTCCGTTCGCGTTACGCCCCATGGGCACCACCGCCGCCGCCTACCTGTCCGCCCTCCTCCCGGTCCCATCGCAACGCGCACCGCGACCCACAGCCCCGACCCCCAGGCCCAGCCCGAGCGACCAGCCCGGCCCCGGCACCGGCCCGGGGCCGCGCGGTCCAGCGCCCGCACCATCCGGCAGGGTCCGTCCCCCAGGTGCCGACGACCCGCTAGGCAGGTTCACCGACGAGCGCCTGGCTGGACGCCAGGGGACAGCCATTGCGGACCTGCGGCCCGCCAGCCTTGAACTCACCGACGGTGAACGAACCGCGATTCCCCTCGTCGGTCCGCTCCTGACGACCCCCCGCGCGGGCAAACGACTGGTCAACCTGTACCGGCTGATCCGCATCGGCGTGCCCAACGCCGATCTCACCGCGTTCACCGCCGGGCCTCACCACGCGGCCCTGCTGCTCCTGGCCGTCACCGTCGGCCATCCCACCCTGGCCCCGCCGCTGCTCAACGCCCTCGCCGCCAGCACCGACGACCCCGACATCGTCGCGTTCCTCCGCGGCAAACCCTGCGGGGACGACCACGCGCCCGGCTGCGACATCGTCGCCGACCTGGTCGAGACAATTCGCGGGGCGGGAACGGCCTTCCACGGCGACCTGGCCACCTACCGGCAGTGGGGACCCCGCATCGCCCGACACAGCTTCCACACCGTCGGCCTCGTCCAGCCGCCCAGGCCGTAGCCCGGCGGAGGTGGTGGGTGCGGCACCGCTGGTGCGAGCGGGTGCAGCGCGTGGATTGGGACCAAGTGGTATCCCGGTCACCGGCGGACTGGATCCGCGAGCCGGCCAGCGGCGTCAAGCCTTTCACCTCAGGTCGGCTTGCGGACAGACCGCCGGACGACGAGCTGAGCTGGGTGCTGGGAATGGCGCGTGGCGCGGTGGGGATGGCGCGTGGCGCGGTGGCGAACCGCCGCCGGTCGAGCCGACGCTGGGACGCGCTGCGGGTTCGTCTGGCGATGCAGCTCCGCAATCCGGTCGACGGCGAGGTGTCTGATCGGGCGGGCAGCATGAATCGCGGCCAGCTGGCTCGCGGTTCGGACCACACCGCGCCGCCACGACGATGGGTTGTGGGCGTGAGATCACCCCGCGGTGACGACCGAAGCAGCCCGGGACGCCGCCGACTTCGCATTCTACGTAGAAAGTTTCAGTCAGCCCAGGAGAAGTGCAGCCGCTTCCTGATGCGAATCATTCTTGACGAGGACACACCGATACAGCTGCTCGACATTCTGCGACATCTGTTACCGCGCGAGCATCTTGACCACCTCAAAGACCTCGACTGGCAAGGGAAGAAGGACCGCGCGGTTCTGGCCGATGCCCGCCGGGCTCACTATGAGGCGATCCTCACCAACGACATCCGGCAGTTGGAAGTGCCAGCGGAAACCGATGCGATCAGAAAATCCGGGCTGCACTACATTCGCTACACGCAGCGTCGGCCAGGACTCAAGGGCTTGGCGTTCGCCATGCCGTCGACATCGAAACTACGTGTCCTGCGACTTCGGCGGGGTGTTCCAGTGCTGGTAGGTGGCCGCAGTTCTCGATCTCTACCTGCCGTGCGGCAGGAATCGCCCTGACATAGGCCGCCGCGTGGGCCGCGGGAAGGATGCCATCGCGATCTCCGCGGATCACTACGGTGGGTGCCTCGATCTGGCCGAGGCGCTCGCGGAGCCGTGGATCGTGCAGGTACGGGTTCCAGCCGAGGCGTGCGGTCGCCTCCATCGCGCGGAACAGGTGAAGCGGCAGCGCGAGCGGGTCCGTGGGGACTTCGGTGGCGTCGCCATCGGCAGCCAGTGCGGGGGCGAGGTGTGCCGGGAAGTCCGTTGGGCGGGCGAGCAACCGGGGCAGCAGCGCGTCGTCTTCGGCGCCGAAGATCTGGAAGATCGGGGCGCCCTCGATTCGCAGTCCCAAGGGGGCGAGCAGGGCGAGTGCTCCTACTCGCTCCGGGAACCAGACCGCGAGCTCGGCGGCCAGCCAGCCGCCGAGGGAGCTGCCCACCAGCACGGCGCGGTCCACCTCGAAGCGGTCGAGGATGCGTCGCAGGGTGAAGACGACATCGGCGATGTTCTGCCAGGTGGTGACCGGGTCCGACTGGCCGAAGCCGGGCAGTTCCGGCGCGATGACCTCGAAACCCGCAGCCGCGAGGGCGCCGAACACCGGAAGCGCGCCGACCTCCCCGAACGGGGAGTGCAGATACACCAGCGGGACGCCCTGACCCAGCCGGACATACCGGGTTCCGATTCCGTCGACCTCGATGCGCCGCAGGGTGCCGCCGGGACCGGCGCCGTTCGGGCGGGGGCCGGTAGTTGGCGCGGTCATGCGAGCGTCTCCGGCCAGACCGGTGGGGTGGCGAACTCGGCGCGTAGCTTCGGCATCACCTGTTCGGCGAACAGCTTCAGGTTGGCCCTGGTCAGATGGGCTGGCAGGCTGCCGAGCTGGAACAGGCCGAGCAGATTGCCGACGCCGAGCCGGCGGATCAGGTCGGCGAGCTTCTCGGCGACGGTGTCCGGACTCCCGACGATGGCGTAGGAGCCCGACACCACCGTCTCCCAGTCGGAGACCCCGAGCAGGTATTTCGACGCGTTCTCCATCAGCCGCACGGCCGACTGCACACTTTGATATCCGGGCGGCACGATCTGCACTCCGTTCAGCAGCTGCCGGGCGAAGTACCAGAGGTGCTCCTCGTACTCGGCGCGGGCCGCGGCGTCGGATTCAGCGACGTAGATCGGCAACAGCAGACCGAGGTTCTCGGGCGCCGGGTCCCGTCCGGCGGCCAGCCAGATCTGCCGGAAAGCCGCGTAGTTCCGTTCGAAGACCGAGGAGTGAAAGAAAGGTAGTCCGACGTAGGAGAACCCGCGGGCGGCGACGAGTTCCATCGTTTCCAGGGAACCCAGGCCCGGGATCCAGACCGGCGGATGTGGCTGCTGCAACGGCCGCGGCCAGGGGTTGACGTGGGGGATCTTGTAGAACTCGCCGTCGAACTCGAACGGGCCGGGTCTGGTCCAGGACTGGACGAAGAGGTCGAGCGCCTCGGCGAAGCGGCGCCGCGCCTGCGCGGGGTTCACGCCGGAGGAGTAGTACTCCGGGCCGCCGCCGACGACCATGCCCGCGATCAGCCGGCCGCCGGTGACCACGTCGAGGACCGCGAACTCCTCGGCCACCCGGGTCGGCGGGTTGTACAGCGGCAGGGCGTGCCGATCACCGCGATCTTCGCCCGCGAGGTCCGCCGGGCGAGCAGGGCCGCGAACAGGTTGGGGCTCGGCATCGACCCGTAGGCGGTCTGGTGGTGCTCGTTGACCACCAGCCCGTCGAAACCGACCTGCTCCGCGTACTCCAGCTCGTCCAGATACCGGTTGTACAGGTCATGGCCGCGCACGGGGTCGTAGAGCTCGTTCGGCACGGTTATCCAGGCCGAACCGCCGTAGTCTGCCGGCAGATACGGCCACGGCATCAGATGGAACGAGAAGATCTCCATGCGCTCCTCCTGACAGCTGACACCTCGGTCGACGCGCCGGGATGATCGAGGACGGCCCGCCACCGACACCTTTCCGGGCACCCGCCGACCGTAGCATTTCAATCGCCTTCCGACATGACCGTTCTCCAGCCGGGAAAACGACCAGAAACAATCCGACAACACTTATCCGGTCCTTTAGCGAGGCAAAAGCGGTTCCAAGGCGGCACCACCTAGCCTGGTTTGTGGCCCAGGAAGTGTGCGGTTCACCGGGCGAAGACCGGTTCCGCGCGTTCGTGACAAGGGGGCGGCACAGCGATGAACACCGGATCAACCGAGACGGCGCGAGACAACGACCCGGCGTGGGTTTCCGTCGACCCGATCGCCGTGGTGGGCCTGGCCTGCCGGCTGCCCTCGGCGTCCGATCCGGCGGCGTTCTGGCGGCTGCTGCGGGGCGGCGGCGACGCGGTGGACCGCGGCGCGACCGTGCCGCGCCGGCTCGGGACCCGCTTCGCCGCGCACCTCGACGACGTCTACGGCTTCGATCCGGAGTTCTTCGGGATCGCCCCCCGGGAGGCCGCGCACCTCGACCCGCAGCAGCGCCTCGCCCTCGAACTCGCCTGGGAGGCGGTGGAGGCGGCGGGTCACCGCCCGGTGGAGCTCGCCGGCAGCCGCACCGGCGTGTTCCTCGGAGCTATCACCAGCGACTACGCCACCCGACTGCTGCGCGCCGGTGAGGACGCGATCACCCGCCACACGCTGACCGGGCAGAGCCGGGGCATCATCGCCAACCGCGTCTCCTACGCGCTGGACCTGGGCGGCCCCAGCCTGACGGTCGACGCGGCCCAGGCATCGTCGCTGGTCGCGGTGCACCTCGCGGTCGAGAGCCTGCGACGCGGCGAGAGCGATCTCGCCCTCGCCGGCGGCGTGCAGCTCAACCTGGCGCCGGAGAGCACCCTGACCGCCGAGCGGTTCGGCGCGCTGTCCCCCGACGGCCGCTGCTTCACCTTCGACGCCCGGGCCAACGGGTACGTCCGCGGTGAAGGCGGCGCGATCGTCCTGCTCAAGCGGCTGTCCGCGGCCCGGGCGGACGGTGACACGGTGCACGCGGTGATCCTCGGCGGCGCCGTGAACAGCGACGGTGCCACCGCCGGGCTCACCCTGCCCAGCGCCAACGCGCAGGCCCGGGTCCTGCGCGAGGCGGCCCGCTCGGCACGGGTCGATCCGCACGAGATCCAGTACGTGGAGCTGCACGGGACGGGCACGCGGGTCGGCGACCCGATCGAGGCCGCGGCGCTCGGCCGGGCCTACGGCAGCGGACGAGACGCCGCCGCGCCCCTGCTCGTCGGCTCGGCGAAGACGAACGTGGGGCACCTCGAAGGCGCCAGCGGCATCGTCGGCCTACTCAAGACCGTGCTCGCGATCTCCCACCGCGAGCTGCCCCCGAGCCTGAACTTCGTCACCCCGAACCCGGACATCGACGTCGACGAGCTGCGCCTGCGGGTGCGCACCGCGCACGGCCCCTGGCCGGCCACGGACCAGCCGCTGGTCGCCGGCGTCAGCTCCTTCGGGGTGGGCGGCACGAACTGCCACCTCGTCCTCGCCGAACCGCCGGCGCTCACCGCCACCACGCCCGCACCAGGCCTACCGCCGTCCACCCGGGAGGCGTCCGCGCCCACGGTCGATGGCGGGCCGCGGCCGATGCCGTGGCTGCTGTCCGGGCGGGACGAGGCGGCGCTGCGAGCCCAGGCCGGGCGCCTGCACGACCTGCTCGCCCCCGGCGCGGATCTGGCCGGCGCGGATCTGGCCGGCGCGGGCCCGACCGGCGACGGGGAGACGGCGCGGTTCGACCCGGCTGACGTCGGCCACTCGCTGGCGACGACGCGCACGGCGTTCGGGCGGCGCGCCGTCATCGTCGGTTCCGAGCCCGCCGAGTTCCTGGCCGCGCTGCGGCACCTGCGCGACGGTGGGCAGGCCGCGGGTCTGGTGACCGCGCAGCCGGGCGACGTCGACGCGGCCGGTGGTGTCGTGCTGGTCCTGCCCGGGCAGGGGTCGCAGTGGGCGGCCATGGCCCGCGAGCTGCTCGCCACCTCGCCGGTGTTCGCCGAGCACATCGCCGCCTGCGCGGGGGCACTCGCCCCGCACGTCGACTGGTCGCTGCTGGAGGTGCTCCACGGCGAGGTCGGGGCGCCGTCGCTGGAGCGCGTCGACGTCGTCCAGCCGATGCTGTTCGCCGTCATGACATCGCTGGCGGCGCTGTGGCGTTCGTTCGGGGTCCGCCCGGCCGCCGTGATCGGGCATTCCCAGGGCGAGGTCGCCGCCGCCTACGTGGCCGGGGCGTTGTCGCTGGCCGACGCGGGCGCGATCATCGCGCGGCGCAGCCGGGTGCTGGCCGGGATCTCGGGCAGCGGCGGGATGGTGTCGGTCCCGCTGCCGGCCGCCGCGGTGCGCGAGCACCTCGGGGACGACGACGCGCTCGCGGTGGCGGCGATCAACGGGCCGGCGTCGACGGTCGTCGCCGGCGCCCCCGCGGCGCTGGACGCGCTGCTCGCCCGCTACGCCGAGGCCGGCGTGGATGCCCGCCGTGTCCCGGTGGACTTCGCCTCGCACTCGCCGCAAGTGGCGCAACTGCGCGGCGCGCTGCTCGCCGAACTCGCCGGCTTCACCCCGCGGGCCAGCGACGTCACCTTCTATTCGACGGTGACCGGGGACGCCGTGGACACCGGCCGGCTCGACGCCGACTACTGGTACAGCAACCTGCGCGAGACCGTGCACTTCGACGCGGCGGTGCGTACGGCGCTGGCCGCCGGCCACCGCGTGTTCGTCGAGGCGAGCCCGCATCCGATCCTCACCGGGGGCATCCGGGCGATCGCCGAGGCGTGGGCGGGCTCGGTGGCGGACGGGTCGGTGGGGCCGGCCGGGTCGGCTCTCGCGGTCGGATCGCTGCGCCGGGACGACGGTGGGCTGGACCGCTTCCTGCGGTCGCTGGCCGAGGTGCACGTCGCCGGGTCCGCGGTCGACTGGACGCCGTCCTTCCCGGCCGGCGCGCGTCGCGTCGCCCTGCCGACCTACCCGTTCCAGCGCCGGCAGTTCGAGCTGGCTGCGCCGGAGCCGTCTGGGTCCGCCACGGCGGGGCCGTCTGGGTCCGCCACGGCGGCGCCGTCTGGGTCCACCGCGGCGGCGCCGCGCGGTCCGGGTGTGCCCGACGGCGAGGACGCGCAGTACTCGGGCGAGGACGCCGCTGGCCGCGAGGCGGCGCCGACGCACGACCGTCCGACCGCGGGCCGCGGTTCGGCCGGGGCGGCCAGCGAGCGGGAGCTGCTCGAGGTCATCGGCGCGACCCTGACGATCGTGCTGGGTCACGCCAGTGGCAGCGTCGTCGCGGAACGGTCGTTCGCCGACCTGGGGTTCGACTCGGTCAGCGCGGTGGAGTGCCGCGACCGGCTGGCCGCCGCGACCGGGGTGGCGCTGCCGACGACCCTGACCTTTGACTATCCGACTCCGCGCCGGCTCGCCGCGTACCTGCGCGGGGCGCTCACCGGCGCCGGCGAGGCGTCCGCGCACGGCACCGTCTCGGGCGCGGCCCGGACCACACCGGGACGCGCGGACGAGCCGATTGCCATCGTCGCCGTCGCCGGGCGCTGGCCGGGGGGCGCCGACACGCCGGAGCAGCTGTGGGACCTACTGACCGGCCGGGTGGACGCGATCGGCCCGTTCCCAACCAACCGCGGCTGGGACCTGGCCGCCCTGCACGACCCGGAGCTGAGCCGGCCGGGCACCTCCTACGCCCGCGAGGGCGGTTTCCTGCACGACGCCGACACGTTCGACGCCGACTTCTTCGGTATCTCGCCGCGGGAGGCCGCCGCGATGGATCCCCAGCAGCGCCTGCTGCTGGAGACCTCGTGGGAGGCACTGGAGCGGGCCGGGATCGACCCGACGTCGCTGCACGGCTCGGCCACCGGCGTGTTCGCCGGGGTCACCCCGCACGACTACGGTCCCCGCCTCGTCGAGGCGCCCGAGGGCTACGGCGGCTATGTGCTGACCGGCAGCCTGTCGTCGGTCGCCTCCGGCCGCGTCGCCTACACCCTCGGTCTGGAGGGGCCGGCCGTCACCATCGACACGGCCTGCTCGTCGTCGCTGGTCGCGATCCACCTCGCCAGCCAGGCGCTGCGCGGCGGCGAGTGCACCCTGGCGTTGGCCGGTGGCGTCGCCGTCATGCCGACACCGGGGATGTTCACCGAGTTCTCCCGCCAGCGCGGCCTGGCCCCGGACGGGCGGTGCAAGCCGTTCGCCGCCGCCGCCGACGGCACCGCCTGGGCCGAGGGCGTCGGCGTGGTGGTGCTGGAACGGCTGTCCGACGCGCGCCGCCACGGCCACCGGATCCTCGCCGTCGTGCGTGGCAGCGCGGTGAACTCCGACGGCGCGTCCAACGGTCTGACCGCGCCGAACGGGCCGTCGCAGCAGCGCGTCATCCGCGCCGCCCTCGCCGCCGCCGACCTGTCCCCCACCGACATCGACGCCGTCGAAGCCCACGGCACCGGCACCACCCTCGGCGACCCCATCGAAGCCCAGGCCATCCTCGCCACCTACGGCCAACACCGCCCCACCGACCAACCCCTGCACCTCGGCTCCGTCAAATCCAACATCGGCCACACCCAGGCCGCCGCCGGCGTCACCGGCGTCATCAAGATCGTGCAGGCGCTGCGGCACGGCCAGCTACCCGCGACGCTGCACGTCGACGCGCCGAGCCCACATGTGGACTGGACCAGCGGCGCCGTCCGCCTGCTCACCGACCCGGTCGACTGGCCCGCCGCCGCTGCCACCGACCGGCCACGGCGCGCCGCCATCTCCGCCTTCGGCATCAGCGGCACCAACGCCCACCTCATCCTCGAAGAACCCCCCGCCGAGCCCGACCCCACCGCAGCCCACGCCAGCGCGCCGCGCAGCGACGTGCCCGCGGTGCTGCCGTGGGTACTGGGTGCGCACTCCGCGGCGGCGCTGCGGGCGCAGGCCACGCGTCTCGCCGAGCGGGTCGCCGCCGGCGCGGACCTGCCGGGCTCGCCGTCGACCACCGACGTCGGCCATGCGCTGGCGGTCGGTCGGGCCGCCCTGGAACACCGCGCGGTCGTCGTCGCGGACAGCGTCGAGGAGTTCCTCACGGGACTGCGGGCGATCGCCGCCGACGTCCCGGCGGGTCACGCCGTGTGCGGTGTCGCCGCGCCGGCCACGGGACGCACCGCGTTTCTGTTCACCGGGCAGGGCAGCCAGCGCGCCGGGGCCGGCCGCGAGCTGTACGCACGCTTCGGCGTGTTCGCCGACGCACTCGACGAGGTCGCCGGACCGCTCGACGTCGCCGTCGGCCGGTCCGTGCGGGAGTTGCTGTTCACCGAGGCCGGTTCGCCGGCGGCCGCCGATCTGGACGCGACCGCCTACACCCAGCCGGCGCTGTTCGCCCTGGAAGTGGCGCTGTACCGGCTGGTCGAGTCGTTCGGGCTGCGGGCCGACCGCCTCATCGGCCACTCCGTCGGCGAGCTGAGCGCCGCCCATGTCGCCGGGGTGTTCTCGCTGTCCGACGCGGCGACGCTCGTCGCCGCACGCGGCCGGCTCATGCAGAGCGTGCCCGCGACCGGCGCCATGGCCGCCCTGGAAGGCACCGACGCCGAGATCGAGCGGCTGCTCGCCGACGCGGCCGACGCGGCCGGGACGGTCGGGACGGTCGGCATCGCGGCGGTCAACGGGCCCCGCTCGGTGGTGATCTCCGGTGACCGCGAGGCGGTCGAGTCCCTCGCCGGCCGCTGGCGCGACGCGGGCCACCGGGCCAAGGCGCTGCGGGTCAGTCATGCGTTCCACTCCGCGCACCTCGACCCGGTCCTCGACGAGTACCGCCGGGTGCTGTCGACGGTGACGCTGCGGCCGCCGACGATCCCGATCATCTCGAACGTCACCGGCGAGGTGGCCACCGACGCCGAACTCACCGATCCCGACTACTGGGTGCGCCACCTGCGCGGCGCGGTCCGGTTCCACGACGGCGTACGCACCCTCGCCGCCCAGGGCGTGACCACCTACGTCGAGCTGGGCCCGGACGCCGTGCTCGCCGCCCTGGCCGAGCAGACCCTCGCCGACGCGGCCCCCACCGGGGCAGCGCCAGCCGGCACAGCGCCGGACGCGGCGGCCCCCGCGGCGCCGGTGGTCGTCGCCCTGCTGCGGGCGAACCGCCCGGAGCTCCGCTCGGCCACCGCCGCGCTGGCCCGCCTGCACGTCGACGGCGCCGCCGAGGTCGACTGGTCGGCCGCGTTCGCCGGGCGGCCGGTGCGCCCCACCGACCTGCCGACCTATCCCTTCCAGCGCCGGCGCCACTGGCTGGACCGGCCCGCGGCCCCCACCGCCCCCGTACTGAGCGATGTCAGGGGCGCGGGCGAGCCGGCCCATCCGCTGCTCAGCGCCGCGGTGGAGCTGGCCGACGGCGCCCTGGCGCTCTCCGGCCGCCTCGACCCGGCCGCGCTGCCCTGGCTCGTCGACCACGCGGTACGCGACACCGTGCTGCTGCCGGGCACGGCGTTCGTGGACCTCGTGCTGACCGCCGGGCGGCGGGCCGGCGCCCCGTTCGTCGAGGAGCTCGCCCTCACCGCGCCGCTGGTCCTGCCGGCCGCCGGCACGGTCGAGGTCCAGGTCATCGTCGCCGCGGCCGAACCGTCCGCCGGCCACGCCGCGGCCGGCGGACGCCGGGCGGTGACGGTGTACTCCCGGCCGGACGCCACCCGGCCCGGCACCGACGCCGCGGCGGCACCCTGGCACCGGCACGCGATCGGTTTCCTGCGCACGGAACAGGCGCCCGGCAGCCCAGCGAGCGGCGCGGAACTGGCGGGAGCCTGGCCGCCGCCCGGCGCGGTCGCGTTGGACGTCGACGACCTGTATCCGCGCCTCGCCGGCGACGGCTACCAGTACGGGCCGGCGTTCCGCGGCCTGCGGGCCGCCTGGCGCCTCGGCGACGACATCCTCGCCGACGTCGCGCTGCCCGCGGACGCCGGCGAGCGGGCGGACGGCTTCGGCGTCCATCCCGCGCTCCTCGACGCGGCCCTGCACGCGGTCATCGGGCTGCTCCCGGCTGCCGGCGGCGACACTGCCGACGCCACGGCCGACCCCACTGCCTCCGCCGTCTCCGCTGCCGCCGCCGGCCCCGGCGACGCGGCCGGCCAGACCGTGACCAGGCTGCCCTTCACCTGGAACGACGTCACGCTGACCGGCACCGGCGCCACCGCGCTGCGCGTCCGGGTGGCCGCGACGGGACCGGACCGCTCCACGCTCACGGCGACGGACGAGACGGGCTCGCCGGTCGCGACCATCGGCGGCCTGACCCTGCGCCCGGTCGCCACCGAGGCCCTGGTCGCGGCGGGCCGCCGCGTCGCCGGCCCCGCCGACGAAGGGCTGTACCTGGTGGGCTGGCCGGTGGTGCCCCACACCGGCACGGAACCGGCCGGCACGGAACCGGCGGACGGCGAGCGGGTCGTCCTGGGCGACGCGGCGGCGTTCGGCCTGCCGGCCGCCGGCGATCTGGCGGCGCTGCGGGCCGCGGTCGACGCCGGCGGGCGCGCCCCGACCCTCGTCGTCCACCAGCACCGTTCCCGGCCGGCGGGCCCGGCCGACGGGCCGGTCGAGGCCGCGCACGCCACCGCGCGGGACCTGCTGCGGCTGCTGCGCGACTGGCTGGCCGACGAACGGTTCACCGCGTCCCGTCTCGTGGTCGTGACCGAAAGGGCGGTGGCGACCGGGCCCGGCGAGGACGTCGAGGATCTCGCCGCCGCGGGCGGCTGGGGGCTGGTCCGCAGCGCCCACACCGAGAATCCCGACCGGGTGGCGTTGCTCGACGTCGACGGCCGGTCCACCTCGCGGGCGGCGGTCGCCGCGGCCCTCGCGCTGCTCGCCGCCTCCCCTGCCGCGCACAGCGAGCTGGCGGTGCGCGACGGGGAGGTCCGCCGGCCGCTGCTGGCACCGCTGAGCGCGACACCGAGGCTGGTCGTGCCCGCGGGCACCGAGCCGTGGCGGCTCGACGTGACCAGCGCCGGCTCGTTGGACGACCTCGCGCTGCTGCCCGAACCGGCCGCGCGGCGCGCGCTGGGCCCCGGCGAGGTGCGGGTCGCCCTGCGCGCGGCGGGTCTGAACTTCCGGGACGTGCTGATCGGCCTGGGGATGTACCCAGGTGGGGCCCGCATCGGCGCGGAAGGCGCCGGGGTGGTCGTCGAGGTCGGTGCGGACGTCACCGACCTCGTGCCGGGAGACCGGGTGATGGGCCTGGTCCAGGGCACGCTCGGCCCGCTGGCGGTGACCGACCGCCGGCTGGTGACGGCGATCCCGCCGGGCTGGTCGTTCGGGCAGGCCGCCGGCGTGCCGGTCGCGTTCCTCACCGCCTACCACGGCCTGGTCGGCCTCGGCGGGCTGCGCGCCGGTGAGTCCGTGCTGATCCACGCCGCCACCGGCGGGGTGGGCCAGGCGGCGGTGCAGCTCGCGCGGCAGCTGGGTGCCGAGGTCTTCGGCACCGCCAGCCCAGCGAAGTGGCCGGTGCTGCGACGCCAGGGCCTCGACGAGGCGCACCTCGGTTCGTCGCGGACGCTGGAGTTCGCCGACCTCGTCCGGGCCACCACCGGCGGGCGGGGCGTCGACGTGGTGCTCAACGCGCTGGCCGGCGAGTTCACCGACGCGTCGCTGGGCCTGCTCGGTGCCGGTGGGCGGTTCGTCGAGATGGGCAAGACCGACCAGCGCGAGCCGGACGCCGTCGCGGCACGCTGGCCCGGCGTGACCTACCAGGCGTTCGACCTGTTCGACGTCGACCCGGCGCGGATCGCCGTGATGCTCGCCGACCTCGCGGCCCTGTTCGCCCAGGGCGCGCTGCGGCCACTGCCGACGACCGCCTGGGACATCCGGCACGCCCCCCAGGCGTTGCGCCAGCTCAGCCTCGCCCGGCACACCGGCAAGCTGGTCCTCACGCTGCCGACGCCGCTGGACTCGGCGGGCACGGTGCTGGTGACCGGCGGCACGGGGGCGCTCGGCGCGCTGACGGCCCGCCGGCTCGTCACCCACCACGGGGTGCGTCACCTGCTGCTGGCCAGCCGGGGCGGGCCGGACGCGCCGGGTGTGACGGCCCTGCGCGCCGGGCTCGCCGAGCTGGGCGCGACGGCGACCGTCGTGGCCGCCGACGTCAGCGACCGTGCCGACGTGCGCAGGCTGCTCGCCGCCGTCCCGGCCGAGCATCCGCTGAGCGCCGTCGTGCACACCGCCGGGGTGCTCGAGGACGCGGTGCTGACCTCGCTCGACGAGCCGGCGCTGGACCGGGTGCTGCGGCCGAAGGTCGACGGCGCGTGGGCGCTGCACGAGGCGACGGCAGGGCTCGACCTCGCCGCGTTCGTGCTGTTCTCCTCGGTCGCCGGGCTCCTCGGGAACGCCGGCCAGGCGAACTACGCGGCCGCGAACGCGTTCGCCGACGCCCTCGCGCACCATCGGCGGGCCGGCGGGCTGCCGGCCGTCGCGCTGGCCTGGGGCCACTGGGCCGAAGCCGGCGGGATGGCCGGTGCGCTCGCGGGCACCGACCTGGCGCGGATGGCCCGCACCGGCATCGCGCCGATGTCCACCGCGCAGGGCCTCGACCTGTTCGACTGCGCGCTCGCCGCGGGCGGCGCGGACCCGCTGCTGGTGACGGCCCGGCTGGATCCCACCGCCGCGGCCAGGTCCGGCCGCGACGCGGGCGGTCTGCTCGACGGTCTCGCCGCGAACAGCCGCGGCGCGGGCCCGGTGCCGGGCCACGGCCGCGACCCGGTGGACGCGGCTGACCAGGCCACAGCCTCGGCTGGTAACGGCGCACGCCCAGCGGACCGGGTCGCGGCGCTGCTCGACCGCCTGCGTGAGCGCCCCGCCGAGGAGCAGCACCGGACCCTGCTGACCCTCGTGCGGAGCACCGCGGCGGAGGTGCTCGGGCATGCCACGCCGGCGGCGATCCGTCCGGACCGTGGCTTCCTGGAGTCCGCGTTCGACTCGCTGAGCGCGATCGAGCTGCGCAACCGGCTGGCCCGGGAGACCGGCGGGCGGCTGCCGACGACGCTGCTGTTCGACCATCCGACGCCGACGATCCTCGCCGCGCACCTGCGGGACACCCTCGTCGGCGCCGCTCCGGCCGGGACGGCGGAGCTCGACCTCGACGCGGAGATCTCCCGGTTGGAGACCGCCCTGAGCGGCCCGCTGGCAGCGTCCCCGCCAGCGCTGGACGCCGTCGTGCGCCTGCACGCGCTGCTGGCCCGGGTCGCGGAGGCCGCCGGGGCGACCCCGAGCGCACCCGCGCCCCGGTCCGCGGACGAACCGGCCGAGTTCACCGAGCAGGTCGCCGACGCCACCGACGACGAGATCTTCGATCTCCTCGACCGCGAGCTCGGGCTGACGTGAGGCCCGCCGTGTCCATGACCCCGCCCGCCGACGACCCCGCCGCCCGCTCCGACCGCGCGCATCGAAAAGGCTGATCATGGCGAACGAACAGAAGCTTCGCGACTACCTCAACCGGGTCGCCGCCGACCTGCACCAGACCCGGGCGCGGCTGCGGGACAGCGAGGCCGCGCGCCGCGAGCCCATCGCGATCGTCGGGATGAGCTGCCGCTACCCCGGCGGGGTCAGCTCACCGGAGGAGCTGTGGGACCTCGTCGACGCCGGGCGGGACGCCATCAGCCCGTTTCCGGCGAACCGCGGCTGGGACGTCGAGCGGCTCTACGACGCCGACCCGGACCGGGCCGGGCACACCTACGCCCGCGAAGGCGGGTTCCTGCACGACGCCCCCGAGTTCGATGCCGCGTTCTTCGACATCTCCCCGCGCGAGGCCCTCGCCATCGACCCGCAGCAGCGGCTGCTGCTGGAGACCGCGTGGGAGGCACTGGAGCGGGCCGGAATCGACCCGACGTCGCTGCGCGGCTCCGCCACCGGCGTGTTCGCCGGGGTGATCGCCCAGGAGTACACCCCCCGCCTGCACCAGACCACCCCGGACCGCGTCGACGGGTACGTACTGACCGGCAGCACCACCTCGGTCGCCTCCGGCCGCGTCGCCTACACCCTCGGCCTGGAGGGGCCGGCGGTCACCGTGGACACGGCCTGCTCGTCGTCGCTGGTCGCGATCCACCTCGCCAGCCAGGCGCTGCGCGGCGGCGAGTGCACCCTGGCCCTGGCCGGCGGGGTCACCGTCATGTCGTCGCCGGGGATGTTCGTCGAGTTCTCCCGCCAGCGCGGCCTCGCCCCGGACGGGCGGTGCAAGCCGTTCGCCGCCGCCGCCGACGGCACCGCCTGGGGGGAGGGCGCGGGCCTGCTCGTCCTGGAACGGCTCTCCGACGCGCGCCGGAGCGGCCACCGGATCCACGCGGTGATCCGCGGTGGAGCGGTCAACTCGGACGGGACATCGAGCCAGCTCACGGCGCCGAACGGGCCGTCGCAGCAGCGCGTCATCCGCGCCGCCCTCGCCGCCGCCGACCTGTCCCCCACCGACATCGACGCCGTCGAAGCCCACGGCACCGGCACCACCCTCGGCGACCCCATCGAAGCCCAGGCCATCCTCGCCACCTACGGCCAACACCGCCCCACCGACCAGCCCCTGCACCTCGGCTCCGTCAAATCCAACATCGGCCACACCCAGGCCGCCGCCGGCGTGGCCGGCATCATCAACCTGGTCGGTTCGATGTCCCGCGGCCGGCTGCCCCGCACGCTGCACGTCGACGCCCCGAGCCCGCACGTCGACTGGACCAGCGGCGCCGTCCACCTGCTCACCGAACCCGCCAACTGGCCCACCAACCCGGACCGACCACGCCGCGCCGCCGTCTCCGCCTTCGGCATCAGCGGCACCAACGCCCACCTCATCCTCGAAGAACCCCCCGCCGAGCGCCCCGCGCAGGCCTCCGCCGACACACCGGCCGAACCCACCAGCGCCGAACCCACCAGCGCCGAACCCACCAGCGCCGAGCCCACCAGCATCCGGCCCACCAGCATCCGGCCCACCAGCGCCGAGCCGGGCGCGGTGCTGCCGTGGGTGCTGTCGGCACGCGGCGGCGAGGCGCTGCGGGGCCAGGCGGCCAGGCTGGCGCGGTTCGCCGACGTCCACCCGGAGCTCGCCGCGGCCGACATCGGGTACGCGCTCGCCACCGGCCGCGCCGGCCTCGAACACCGTGCCGCGGTCGTCGCCACCGACCCGGCCGGGTTCCGCGCCGGCCTGTCGGCACTGGCCGGCCGCGGCGACGACGGCGACGACGCGTCGTCGCCCGTCGAGGAGCTGACGGGCCCCGACGGCGCGATCGTCGCCCGGATCGTGCGCGGCAGCGCCGACACGTCCGCCACCGTCGTGTTCGTCCTGCCCGGTGGGGGCAGCGGCTGGCCGGCGATGGCCCGCGAGCTGCTCGCCGAGAGCCCGGTGTTCGCCGAGCACCTGCGCGCCGTCGCCGCCACCCTCGCCCCCCACCTGGACTGGGACCTCCTCGACGTCCTCACCGAACGTCCCGGCGCCCCGGCGCTGGAGCGCATCGACGTCGCCCAGCCCGTGCTGTTCGCCGTCGCCGTCGCCCTCGCCCGTCTCTGGCAGCACCACGGCGTCGAGCCGGCCGCCGTCGTCGGCCACAGCCAGGGGGAGATCGCCGCCGCCCACCTCGCCGGCGCCCTCAGCCTCGCCGACGCCGCTCTGATCATCGCCGTGCGCAGCCGGATCATCGCCGGGCTGCCCGAGTCGGGAACCATGGCGTCGGTGCGGCTGTCCGCCGACGAGCTGCGGGACCGGCTCGCCCGGTTCGGCGGCGGCGAGGCAGCGCACGGCCTGACCGTCGCCGTGCTCAACAGCCCGACGAGCACCGCGATCGCCGGGCCGCGCGACGCCCTCGACGCGTTCGCCGCGCGGCTGCGCGCCGAGGGGATCTCCGTGCGGGAGATCCCGGTCGGATTCGCGTCGCACTCGCCGCGGATGGCGGCGGCCCGCGACGAGCTGCTCGCCGCGCTCGCCGCGATCCGGCCGCGGCCGGCAAGCATCCCGATCCTGTCGACCGTCACCGCCGACTGGATCGACCCGGCCGCCCTCACCGCCGACTACTGGTACGCCAACCTGCGCCAACCCGTCCTGTTCGAACCCGCCACCCGCGCCCTGCTCGCCGCCGGCCACGACCTGTTCATCGAGATCAGCCCGCATCCCGGTCTCACCACCGCGATCGTCGAGACCGCCGAGGCCGCCGCCGACGTTCCCGGCCCGGTCGCCGCGGTGGCGACCCTGCGCCGCGGTGTCGGCGGGCTGGCCGCGTTCCACACCGCACTGGCGGGGGCGTACGTCCGCGGCGCACGGTTCGACCCGCAGGCCGTCTACGCCGGACGCGGCGCGGCGCCGGTCGACCTGCCGACGTACGCATTCGCCCGCCGCCGCTTCTGGCTCGACGGGTCCACCACCTCGCCCACGGCGGACGCGTCCGGGCTCGGCCTGCGGCCGACCGGCCATCCGCTGCTCGGGGCCACGGTCCGCCTCGCCGGGTCCGACGGGTCGGTGTCGACCGGCCTGCTGTCGCTGCGCACCCAGCCGTGGCTCGCCGACCATGTGGTGTTCGGCGAGGTGGTGGTGCCCGGCGCCGCCCTGGTCGAGCTGGTCGTGCGGGCCGGCGACGAGGCCGGTGCCGACGTCGTCGAGGAACTGGTCATCGAGACGCCCCTGATCGTGCCGGCCCGCGGGGGCGTCCAGCTACAGGTGAGCGTCGGCGCCGCCGACGCGACCGGTCGGCGCCCGGTCAGCGTGCACGCCCGCGCCGAGGACGCCGCCGAAGCGGCGGACTGGACCCGGCATGCGCACGGCATCCTGCTCACCGCCGCCGACGCGGCCACCCTTCGCCCGGACGCTGCCGGCCTGAATGGTGCCGGCCTGAATGCTGGCAGCGACTTGGCGGCGCCTGAATGGCCGGCGGACGACGGTTGGCTCCCAGCCGACGCGGCCCGCGCCGACGTCGACGCGCTCTACGACACCTTTGCCGACTCCGGGCTCGCCTACGGCCCGACCTTCCGTGGGCTGCGGGCCGCCTGGCAGGCCGGCGAGCGGCTGTTCGCCGAGGTGGCACTGCCCGTTGACGCCGCGGAGCGGGCCGGCGCCTTCGGCTTGCACCCGGCGCTGCTCGACGCCGCGCTGCACCTCACCGGCCTCGCCGCAGCCGCGGACGGTGCCCGGCTGCCCTTCGTCTGGCGCGGGGTGCGGCTGCATGCCGCGGGCGCCGCCGCGCTGCGGGTACAGCTGCGCGCCACCGGCCCGGACCGAATCTCGCTCACCGCGGTCGACGACGAGGGCGCCGCGGTCGTCTCGGTGGCGGAGCTGGCGCTGCGCCCGGTCACCGCGGAGCAGGTCCAGGCGGCCGGCTCGCGGCGTGCCGACGACCTGTTCGCACTGTCCTGGGCGCCGTTCGCGGCCGCCACGGAGTCGACCGGCGCTGGCGCGACTGGCGCGACTGGCGCGACTGGCGCGGCTGGCGCGGACAGCTGGACGCTGGTCGCGGCCTCGGCCAGCACAGGTCTCGCGTCGGTCGCGGCGACGCTGCGTTCCGCCGGGCACGCCGTCGAGGTCGTCCCCGACCTCGACGCCCTCGACGCGCGGCATCGGACCGACGAAGCCGTGCCGAGTCTGGTCGTCGTCTCGCCGTCAGCTTCGCCGGTCGACCCGGCGCATCCGGGGCAGGTGCCGGCGGCGGCCCGGGCCGCCGTGGCCGACATCCTCAGCCTGCTCCAGCGCTGGCTCGCCGACGACCGCTGGACGGCGGCGACCCTCGTGGTGCTGACCGCCAACGCGGTCAG
>NZ_JALKFX010000078.1 GCF_023243045.1 Frankia sp. AgB32 | reverse complement strand
CCGGGGGGCGCGGGCACAGCGCCGCCCTAGCGACGCAGCGCGTGACGGCGCCCACCCACCGCCCGCCAGATCAGCAGCACGACGATGCCCCCGAGAATCGACCCGATGATCCCGGACGGCTGCAGCGCCCCGTCCCCGAAGTCCTTGCCGAACAGCACGAAACCGAGGAAACCCCCGACGAACGAACCGACGACACCGAGCATGATCGTCGCGGGAATGCTCATCGGGTCCGGCCCCGGCACCAGCAGGCGGGCGACCGCACCCGCGATCAGACCGAGAACCGCCCAGGAAACGATCGTCCAAAGCATGACAGCCTCCGACAGGACAAGATCAGCGGCGGGGTCGTGCCGGTGATCGACGGCGGGACAGATCACGATGTACCCACCGGGAGAGAACCAAACCAGACCCGGATCGAGGGTCACCCGCCACGATCCGTGACCGCCACCCGCCCGCCGTCGGACCGCCGTGTCCACAGGACGCGGGCAGCCGCTCACCGGCGTCCACAGAACCCCGGGAGCACCCCCGGGCCGACGCGGGCCGGTCGTACGATGCCAGGGAGGCCGGCGGCAGGTCCGACCCTGGGCGAAGGACGGTTGACGTGGGTGACATCGGCGCGCCAGAGCTACTCATCATCCTCGCGGTGGTCGTCGTGCTGTTCGGCGCGAAGCGGCTGCCCGACGCGGCCCGGTCCTTCGGCCGCTCCCTACGGATCTTCAAGTCCGAGGTGAAGGGGCTGCGCGAGGACGACGTGAGCGCCCCCGCGCCGCCGGCGCCGACCCCGGTGACCCCCGCCCAGCCGGTCGCGGCCGCGCCCATCCCCGCCGCAGCCCCCACGACCACCCCCGTGCCGACCACCCCCGTGCCGACCACCACGGTGCCGACCACCACGGTGCCACCCGCGGCCGCTCACGAGCAGCCGGCGAACTCCGCCTGACGCCCCGAACCGCCGGTCACCGCCCGCACCCGACCCGGGCGCCGACACCGCGGGGGACCACCTGTGGTCGACCGGCGGGCACCCACCACGCGGCGCGGCGTGGGTGCCTCACAACCGCCTCCCGTGCCGCTCGTCGCCGTGAAACACCCCCGTGCCGAGCTCGGCCGCCGCGGTGTGCGCTGATCGTCACCTTCGCCGCCGCCCGTCACCGTGGCAACGGTGGTGTTCACTCGGTGCGGTGGCGACGCCGAAGGGCCACCGTGCCCGCCACGTGCCCTTCGCCCGGGCCAGGCAGCCGCGACCGGATTGCGGTGACGAAGAGGATGGTGGTCCGCCGTGCGTGTGGACATCTGGAGTGACGTCGTCTGCCCGTGGTGCTACGTCGGACGGGCCCGGTTCGACCGGGCGCTCGCCGCGTTCGCGCACCGCGACGAGGTGATCGTGCGCTTCCACTCCTACGAGCTGAACCCGACCCTGCCCCGCGGCGGCTCCGAGGCGCTGCTCGACGCACTGGCCCGCAAGTTCCCCGACACCCCCCGCGCGCAGCTGTGCGAACGCGAACACCGCGTCGCCGACGCCGCCCGCGCCGAAGGCCTGGGTTACCGCAGCGACCGGCACAACGGCAACACCTTCGACCTGCACCGGCTGCTGCACCTCGCCGGCGACGCCGGCGTGCAGGCCGACGCCGTCCGCGCCCTGCACCAGGCCCACTTCGGGCAGGCCCGCGACGTGTTCGCCCCGGACGTCGCCGTCGAGGTGTTCACCGCCGTCGGCCTGCCGGCGGGCGAGGTACGCCGGGTCCTGGCCACCGACGCCTACGCCGAGCGGGTGTTCGCCGACGAGCGCGCCGCCCACGACCTGCGCGTCACCGGCGTGCCGTTCGTCGTCGTCGACCGCACCATCGCCGTCGGCGGCGCCCGCTCCGCCGAGCTGTTCACCCGCACCCTGGACAGGGCATGGGCGCGCCGCCCCCGGGCCCGCCAGCACGTCTAGCCACCGCACCCCGCCCCGCCCCCGCCCCGGGGCCCGGGGCCGGGCACGCCGGGAGGGACACCCGCCGCGTCATGGCCGAGCACACCCACGACACCCCGCCGCCGCCCGAGCGGCCCCACCCGCCCGGCGCCGCCCCGGCGCCGGCGCAGGGAACACCGTTCGACGGCAGCCTCACCCAGGCCGCCGCGCTCAACCAGGCGTTCTGGGACGAACGCGTCCCGCTGCACCTGGCCAGCGACCTGTACGACGTCGACGGGTTCCGGGTGTCCCTCGACAGCCTGCGGCCGTTCGAACCCGTCGAGGTCGGCGACGTCACCGGCCGCCGCCTCGCCCACCTGCAGTGCCACATCGGCGTCGACACGCTGTCCTGGGCCGCCCGCGGCGCCGCCGTCACCGGCCTGGACTTCTCCGCCGCGGCGATCGACGCCGCCCGCGCGCTCGCCGCCGACGTCGCCCTGCCCGCCCGCTTCGTCGTCGCCGACGTCTACGACGCCCCCGACGTCCTGGGCCGCGGCGGCTTCGACATCGTCTACACCGGTTTCGGGGCGTTGGTGTGGCTCGCCGACCTCACCCGCTGGGCGGCGGCCGCCGCGGCGCTGCTGGCCCCCGGCGGGGCGCTCTACCTCGCCGAGTTCCACCCGATCACCCAGATCCTCGACGAGGACGACGGCCAGCGCATTGTCGGCGACTACTTCGCCGGTGTGCCGCGGCGCTGGCACACCACCGGCTCCTACGCCGACCCGCACGCCCCCACCAGCGACAACGTCACCGTGCAACGTGACCACACCCTCGGGGAAGTCATCACCGCGGTCGCCGGCACGGGACTGCGCATCCAGTTCGTCCACGAACGTCCCGTCACCCTGTTCGCCCGCTCCGCGAACCTGCGCCGCGGCGAAGGCGGGCTCTACCGCGCCCCCGACGGCGCCCCCCGCCCACCCCTGACCTACACCCTGCGGGCGGTCAAACCCGCCGCCGCGGACCGGGACACTCCGCTACGGTCGGCCCCATGACGACAACCGGCCACCGGACGGCCCGACCCGGTCCCGCCGCCCCCACCGCCGCCCCCAGCACCAGCGACACCGCCGGCCGCGGCCCGGACACCGACACCGGGGACACCGACACCGGGGACCTCGACGCCGAAGACCTCGACGCCGAAGACCTCGAGGAACGGCTGCACCGCCGCCACGCGCCGAGCACCGCCGCGTTCACCAGCGTGCACCGCCACTGCCGCATCGTCTGGGACATCGCCGCCAGCCTGCTCGCCGCCGGCGCCGCACCCGGCGCCGACCGCGCCCTGGTACGCACCGGCGCGCTGCTGCACGACATCGGCGTCTACCCGCTCTACGACACCGACGGCCAGCTCGACCACACCCAGTACCTGCGCCACGGCGTGCTGGGCCACGACCTGCTCGCCGCCGAGCGCCTACCCGCCGCGGTGTGCCGCTTTGCGTCGTGTCACACCGGCGTCGGCCTGACCCGCGAGGAGATCGAAACCGGCGGCCTGCCGCTGCCCCCGGCGGACTACCTCGCGCAGACCGTCGAGGAACGCCTGGTCATGTACGCCGACAAGTTCCACTCCAAAAGCCGCCCGGGCAGTTTCCTGACCGTCGCCGCCTACCGCGACCAGCTCCGCCGCTTCGGCGCGGCGAAAGTCGACCTGTTCGACACGTTCGTCACCGAGTTCGGCGTCCCCGACCTGCCCGCCCTCGCTGCCCGCCACGCCATGACCCTCCACACCGGCTGAGCGCCCGCCCCGCATCGCCCCGCCCGGCCGGGGCGGGGCGGGGCGCACGTCGGCACGCTCGCCCAACCCGGCCTCGGTCAGGTCCGCCAACCCGAGACACCAACCGGCATATCGTGGACGGCGATGATCCCGCCCGCTCCGCCCGCCGCGCCGCCACGGTGAGCATCGAACCCGCCCCCGAACCGGCCACGCCGCTGGTCGGCACGGTCATCGCCGCGATACCCGCCGACGGGCAGGCACCGGACACCCTCGGCGTCGCCCTCGCCGGCCGCGTCGACGACTACGCCCGCGCGTCCCGGTCCGCGGCCACCTGGCGCGCCTACGACAGCGACCTGCGCCAGTTCCGCGGCTGGTGCCAGCGCCAACCGGCCCGGCCCGCCGCACTGCCCGCCAGCCCCGCCACCGTCGCCGGCTACCTCGCCGCCCTCGCCGACGCCGGCTACAAACCGACCACGATCCGCCGCCGTCTCGCCGCGATCTCCGTCGCCCACCAGCTCGCCGGCCATCCCAACCCCGCCACCGCCCCCGAGGTCGCCGCCGTGTGGAGCGGGGTGCGCCGCACCCACGGCGGCCCCCCGGACCGCAAGGCCGCCCTCGACACCACCCTGCTCACCCGCGTCGTCACCCCCCTACGCGACGACACCGGCGCCGACCTGCGCGACCGGGCACTGCTCCTCGTCGGCTTCGCCGGCTGCCTGCGCCGCGCCGAACTCGTCGGCCTCGACGTCACCGACATCGAGGTCACCGCCGACGGCCTGATCCTCACAATCCGCCGTTCCAAAACCGACCAGGACGGCGCCGGCGCCCTGGTCGGCCTGACCTACGGCGCGCACCGCGCCACCTGCCCGGTACGCGCCTGGCAGGCCTGGGCCGCGCACGCCGCGCTCGTCGACGGCCCGGCGTTTCGCGGTATCAGCCGCCACGGCCACCTCGGCGCCACCCGGCTGCATCCCGCCTCGGTCGCCCGCATCGTCCAACGCCGCGCCGCCGCCGCGGGCCTGGACCCCGCCGACTTCGCCGGCCACTCCCTGCGCTCCGGGTTCGCGACCGCCGCCGCCCGCGCCGGCGTCCCCGACCGGTCGATCATGCGCCAGGGCCGCTGGCGTTCCGCCGCGTCCCTGGACAGCTACGTCCGCGCCGGACGGCTCTTCGACCGCGACAACCCCTCCGCCCACGTCGGACTGTGACCACCGGGGCGTGCCCGGGCGGTGCGCCGCCCCCGGCGACGGCCGCCGCCCCGTCACCGCCGCCACCACCAGCGATCGAGCAGTACCGCCACGACCGCACCCCAGATCTGGACCGCGAGCGCGCCCGGGTCGGCCATCCCGCCGCCGACGAGCCCGACCGCGCTCGCACCGGCCACCGTGGAGAGCACCACCGGGCTCCAACGCGACCCGCCCGCCACCCCGCACCCGCACCGCCCGGATTCGGCTGAGCCCCGGCGCACCACCCGGGCACCCGCGCCGATCCCGCGCGGACCGCGCGGACCGGGCCGGTGACGTGGGCGGGCCACCCGCCGGGCGCGTCCAGGGGCGCCGCGCGCCGGAGCCGGCCGGCGGCGACGCCGGTCGGGCCGCGCCCGGCGCGGCCCGCGGGTGTGCGCGCGCGAACAGCGACGGCGGGACGGTCGTCGGCGTGTCATCTCGGCTCCTCACCAGCAGGATCCCTGCTTTCGCCCTTGCTGCCTGCCTAGTCGATCCGGACCCTTCCTAGCCGGCGAATGAATGCATGGCAAAGTCCCGCATTGACCGGCCGGGGGAGGCCCTCGCCGAGCCACGCAAAGCATCACCAGAATGTGTGCATCACGGCGGGCGCACGGCCAGTCCATACTCCCGCCCCGACCTCCGAATGGCACCAGGTGCCACAACCACGCCAGGGAAATCGCACCCACATATTCACGGAGAGTGACCAGTCATGCCGGGCGCACCGCAGGGCGAACCCGACCGCCACAAAAACCCCGACGTCCAGAATCTTCTTCTGCATCGTTACGCTCAGTACAGGCTGCACGGAGTGTCACTCGGCCGACTCGCTCGCACTCTGATCCCGCGCGGCACAAGAGAAGAACAACGAAATCTGGCGGCTAAGATCGGACGTTTCTTCCGGTACGGCTCAGGGCCAGCCGCGGACCGTTGGAGCTACCTTGAGACCGAGATACGCCTAGCCTTTCCCGACACCGAACAGCCCGGCCGGATACACACCTGCGCGGCGCTCTACCGACGTGCTTTTCCGAACGCGACGGACTGCTGGTACCGCGGCGACGCGTCCCTCGACCTGCCCTTCGCGGACTATGTCCGCCGCAATGTCGAGGACTCGATGCGCCTGCTCGGTGAGCACGCCACGACCGGGGACCTCACCGACGCCGACATCGGGTACATCCACGCTCGGCTTGCCCCGCTGCTCGACCGCCACAGCCTGTTCAATCCCTGCCTGCAGGCACTGCCCCTGCTCCGCGCCGTGCCCCCGGACCGGCGCACCATCGACCAGATCCACGCGATCACCACCTGCGACCAGCAGATCGAAGCCCTGGAGAAGGCCCTACGCCCCCTGCCCCTGCGCGCCGCGCGACACCTGCGCGCCCTCATCCTCGACCACCGCGGCACCCACCAGCGGATACTCGCCGGCGCCGATCGCACGTCGACCCCCACCGCCCACCACGGCGACCCCTCGTCCAGCACCGACCACGCACAACCCAGCACCCACCACGACCACGAACGGACCCCCACAGCGCCTGCGCCGGCCCGTCCATGACCGCCACCGCGGGCCACCCCGGACCATGACCAGCGGGCCCGCCAGCACCGCCGCGACCGCACAGCCATGTCCTACCAGTCCGACCCGCGCCGCCCCGCCGACCGGTCCGGGACGCCCTGCCGACGCCGTCGTGGCAGGCTGCCGGTGTGACGAGGGGCGAGCAGGCCAGCGGCGAGGGCCACGCGACGCGACCAGCGCGACCCGTCGACCCACCGGCCGCCAGTACCGACGACGAGCAACCCGTGGCACCGGGACTGTCCTGGGATGTCGTCGTCTCCCATGTCGACGCGGACGCGGCGTGGGCCCGGTGGCTGTGCTGGCATCTGACCGACACCGGCTACCGGGTGACACCCCACTCCCACGTTCCGCCCGGACCACCGGGGCGACCGGGTGGCGCGCAGCCGCGTCCGAGCGGAGCCGACGTGGACCTCGCCCGGCATCTCGGTCTCGGCGGGGACCTGCTCATCCTGTGGTCGGCCGCCTACCACGCACAGGCCGCCGCGACGACCGCCAACGCCCTGCCCGGGCCGGGCGCCGCCGGCACGGCGACGCCCGGGCGCGGACGGATCCTGCTGGTCCGCGTCGAGGACTGCCCGCGGCCCGCGCCCTACGCGGCGCTGCTCGCCTTCGACCTGCACGGCCTGGACGCCACCGTCGCCCGTGACTGGCTGCTGCGCCAGATCACCACCGTCGCCCCCCGCCCCGCCGCGACCCTGACCAGCCCCCCGTTCCCACCGGCCCTCACCACCCCACCGGCTCCCACCACCGCGTCGGCGAGCGCCCCGCCCGCCCGCACCACCGTGCGCACACCCCCCACCACCGCGACCGGGATGACGGCCGGAACCCGGACGCTGGGCCGCGCCACCCGCCTGGCCGCGCTCGCCCAGGAGCGGGGCCGGGCCCTGTCCGTCACGTTCAGCCCGAACGCGCCGCTGCTCGCCGTCGCCGGCACCGACACCACCGTGTACCTGTGGGACCTGCCGTTCCCCGACCCGCCCCACCTCGGCGCGACCGTCGCCTACGGCCGGCGCCTGAACCAGGAATGGGTCCGCGCGGTGCGGTTCAGCCCCGACGGCCAGGTCCTCGCCGCCGCCGGCGACGCCGGCACCACGCTGCTGTGGCGCGCCGGCGCCGACCAGCCCACCCCGACACCACTGGCGACCCTCACCGGCCACCGCGGCTACCTGCACGACCTCGGGTTCAGCCCCGGCGGCACCCTGCTGGCCACCGCCGGCGACGACCGCGCGGTGCTGCTGTGGGACCTCGCCGACCCCGCCGGGCCGCGGCGCGCCGCGATCCTCGCCGGACACCGCGGACCGGTCCGCGCGGTGACGTTCAGCCCGGACGGCACCCTGCTCGCCACCGGCAGCGAGGATCACACCGTCATCCTGTGGGATCTCGCGGAACCGACCCGGCCCGCGGCCACCGCCACCCTCACCACCGCCCGCGGCCCCGTGCACACCCTCGCGTTCCACCCCGACGGCGACCTGCTCGCCGTCGCCGGCAAGGACCGCGCCGTGCGCGTCCACACCGTCACCGACCCCACCCACCCCACCGGCCTGAGCACCCTCGGCGACCACCGCCGCGCCATCCACGCCGTCACGTTCAGCCCCGACGGCCAGCTTCTCGCCGCCGCCGGCGCCGACCGCACCGTCACCGTGCGCACCGTCACCGACCCGGCCCACCCCGGCCCGCCGATCCACCTGCCCACCGGCCGCGGCGGCGCCGGCGACGTCGGGTTCGCCCCCGACAGCCGACTGCTCGCCGTCGCCGGCGCCGACGGCGTCACCGCCCTGTGGGACCTGTTCCCCCTCTGAGCTCGACACGGCGAGGCCTAAGGACCCGGTTGGGTGACCGACGCTCCTCTGCGGCCACGCCCCCGGGAAATTCACGCGTTGCGTGCGGATCGCTTCGATCCGAGGAGCACGTCGACGGCTTCGGCAACCGAGTCGACCCTGACGTCAGGCGCGGGGCCGACAGACGGCCACGAGTCACGGCGTCTCGGCCGCAGCCATATCGTGCGCAGCCCGGCGGCGTGGCCACCGCCGACATCAAGGACCGGATCATCGCCGACCATCCATCCGCCGCGCTCGGTACCACGCCCGCAGCGTTCGGCGACGAGCCGGAAGATCTCCGGGTCAGGTTTGCGGACACCCACGTCGTCCGAGATGCACCACGCGTCGACCAGCCTGTCCAACCCGGTGTTTCGGATCTTCCCGAGCTGGATGTCAGCCATCCCGTTGGTGACGATCCCGATCCGCCATCCGGCCCGACGCAGCCGCCGCAGCGCGTCGAGATCCTCGGGATGGCACGACGCCAGCTCGGGCATGCGGCGGCGGTACTGCTCCCACACCTGGTCGGGCCGCATGGACAGGTCGAACGTCGCGCATACGGTCACGAAGAAGGCGCCCATCGGCCCCGAACGGTGCGCATCGGCCATGAGCAAACACTCAAGCGCCGCGTCATCGAGTCCATGGGCGGCGACGAACTCCCTGGCCCACACCTGGAACGCCGCCCTGCGGTCGACGAGCGTGCCGTCCAGGTCGAGCAACGCCAGCGACTGCATACCCGGATGATCCCCTAGCCCCCTCGACAGGCTGCTACCGGTCCTGCCACCACCCCCCAGGGGGATGCCATCGAGATCCAGTGGACATGGGACGCGGCGCCGTCGACTTTGGTCGCTGTTCGCCCAGCGCCCGACGACCTTAGCCTTCGGCGCATGCGACCCACCCTGTGCGACCAGCCTCCCGGCCACGCCGGGTTCCACCCCGACCGCGCCGACCACGCCTGGCGCGGCGTCACCGTGGTGACCCTCGCCGCGCTCGCACCGCTCGTCGGCGCCACCGTGTGGGGGCAGGTCCTGTCCCATCCCGGCAGCGGCTGGCTCACCGTCGACGTTGCCCTCGGTGTCGCCAGCTGGCTGGGACTGGCCGGCCTGGCCCGCCACCCCGTCCCCACCGCCCTCGCGCTCGCCGCGCTCGCCGTCGTCTCCCCGGCGGCGACACCACCGGCGACCCTCGCCCTGCTGCACGTCTCCGCCCGCCGGCGCCTGCCGGTCGCGCTCGCCGTCGCCGCCGCCGGGATCGCCGCGCACACCGCCCGCGGTCTGCTGCGACCCGTCGGCGGGCTGCCGCTGGTGTGGTGGCTCGTCGTCGTCATCGCCGCGCACGCAGCGCTGCTCGGCTGGGGTGCGCTCATCCGCGCCCGCCAGGCACTGCTCGCCTCCCTGGTGGAACGCGCCCAGCGCGCCGAGGCCGAACAGGGCCGGCGCGTCGCCGAGGCCCGCGCCGGCGAACGCACCCGCCTGGCCCGGGAGATGCACGACGTCCTCGCCCACCGGCTGTCCCTGCTCGCCACCCACGCCGGCGCCGTCGAGTACCGCCCCGACGCCCCACCGCAACAGCTCGCCCGCGCCGCCGGGGTGATCCGCGAGACGGTCCACGAGGCACTGGAGGAACTCCGCGCCGTCATCGCCGTCCTGCGCGAGGACGACACAGGCGACGACAACCAGCCGCTGCCCACCCTCGCGGACCTGCCCGCCCTGCTGGCCCGCACCCGCGCCGCCGGCACCACCGTCACCCACGCCACCGCGCTGCCCGAGGGCCCACCGCCCGCCCCGGTGGGCCGCGCCGCCTACCGCGTCGTGCAGGAAGCCCTCACCAACGCCCACCGTCACGCCACCGGCGCACCGGTGCGCCTCACCGTGACCGGCGCTCCCGGCGCCGACCTGCTCATCGACGTGGTCAACCCGACCCCGACGAGCCCGACCCCGGCCACCTCCCCGGGCAGCGGCATGGGCCTGGTCGGCCTGACCGAACGCGTCCGCCTCGCCGGCGGCCACCTCGACCACCAGCACGTCGACGGCGAGTTCCGCCTGCACGCCGCCCTGCCGTGGGCACGATGAGCCTGCCCGCCGAGCAACCGAGCGCCCAGCCCGCCACGCCGGGCGCACCAGCCCCGGGCGGACCGGGTGCCGCCGGCGCCCGGGTGCTCATCGTCCGGGTGCTCATCGTCGACGACGACCCGCTCGTGCGCGCCGGGCTGGTGATGATGCTCGACGGCGCCGCCGGCATCGCCGTCGTCGGGCACGCCGGTGACGGCGCGCAGGCCCTGGGCGCCGTCGACGCCCACCATCCCGACGTCGTCCTCATGGACCTGCGGATGCCGGTCATGGACGGGCTGACGGCCACCCGCCGGCTGCGCGCCCGCCCCCACCCGCCCGACGTCGTCGTGCTGACCACCTTCGACACCGACGACCACGTGCTCGCCGCGCTGCGCGCCGGCGCCGGCGGGTTCCTGCTCAAGGACGCCCCACCGGCGCGCATCGTCGAGGCGGTCCTGCGGGTCGCGGCCGGCGAACCGATCCTCGCCCCCGCCGTCACCCGGCGGCTGTTGGAACGCACCACCGCCGACGCCGCCGTCCACGCCCGGGCCCGCGCGGCCCTCGCCCAGCTCACCCCCCGCGAACGTGACGTCGCCCTGGGTATCGGCCGCGGCCGCACCAACGCCGAGATCGCCGCCGACCTGCACCTGTCGGTGGCCACCGTCAAAGCGCACATCACCCGCGTCCTGACCCGCCTCACCCTGACCAACCGCACCCAGATCGCCCTGCTCGTCCACGACGCCGGAGAACTGTGACGCGAGACAACCGTGCCGCGAGACAACCGTGCCGCACCGGGTGAGCAGGTGCGACGAGCTGGCAGATGCCACCCCGCCGCATTGATCGTTTTGCCCTATCGTCGCCCCATGGAGCACGACCACGACCGCCCCATCCACCGCCACAGCCCCGCTCACGACGGGCACAGTCACACCCACGGGCACAGTCACACCCACCGGCAGGGTCACACCCACCGGCACGGGCGATCCGCCGGGCGGCTGCGCCACGCGCTGTCCGAACTGGCCGGGGGACACAGCCACGACAGCGCCGAGCAGATCGACGACGCCCTCGAAGCCGACGCCGCCGGGCGCCGCGCCCTGCTGATCAGCCTCGCCGCCCTCGGCGTCACCGCCGCCGCGCAGGCGATCGTGGTCGTCCTGTCCGGATCGGTGGCGCTGCTCGGGGACACCCTGCACAACGTCGCCGACGCGTTCACCGCCGTCCCGCTGCTCCTCGCCTTCACCCTCGCGCGGCGCCCACCCACCCCCCGGTTCACCTACGGCTACGGCCGCGCCGAGGACCTCGCCGGCCTGACCGTCCTCGCCATGATCACCTTCTCGGGTGGGTTCGCCGCCTGGACCGCGATCGACCGGCTGCTGCACCCCCGCCACCTCGACCATCTCCCCGCCGTCGCCGCCGCCGGCCTGCTCGGTTTCGCCGGCAACGAGATCGTCGCCCGCCACCGCATCAGTGTCGGCCGCCGCATCGGCTCCGCCGCCCTCGTCGCCGACGGCCTGCACGCCCGCACCGACGGGTTCACCAGCCTCGCGGTCCTGCTCGGCGCCGCCGGTGTCGCCCTGGGCCAGGACTGGGCCGACCCCGCCCTCGGCCTGGCGATCACCGTCGTGATCCTCGGGGTCCTGCGCTCCGCCACCCGCGTCGTCGCCGCCCGCCTCATGGACGCCGTCGACCCGGCACTGCACGCCGAGGCCACCAGCACCCTGCTGCACACCGACGGCATCCAGTCCGTCCGCGACCTGCGCCTGCGTTGGATCGGCCACACCCTGCGCGCCGAAGCCGACGTCACCGTCGACGCGTCGTTGACGGTGCGCGACGCCCACGACGTCGCCCACGCCGCCGAAGCCCACCTGCTGCGCCACCTGCGCCGCCTGTCCGCCGCGACCATCCACACCAGCCCCGCCCACCACCACCCCGCCGCCCCCTGACCGTTCCCCGGGCACAACCGGAACGGATCCGACGGCGCCGCGCCGCGTAGCCGCTACTGTCAGCCGATATTCGCGAACGCGACGCATGTCGGGATCGGCGGGGGAGCGGCCGTGGACGAACCATCAACCGGGGCGCCGCAGCACCTGCGCCGCCGCCTCGGCATGACCGACGCGGTCATGATCGGTCTCGGCGCGATGATCGGCGCGGGGATCTTCGCCGCGCTGGGCCCGGCGGCGCGCGCCGCCGGGTCCGGACTGCTACCCGCCCTGGTGCTCGCCGCCGCGGTCGCCTACTGCAACGCGACCTCGTCGGCACGCCTCGCGGCCCGCTACCCGGCCTCCGGCGGCACCTACGTCTACGGCCGCGAACGCCTCGGAGACTTCTGGGGCTACCTCGCCGGCTGGGCGTTCGTCGTCGGCAAGACCGCCTCCTGCGCCGCGATGGCACTCACCGTCGGCACCTACACCTGGCCCGCCCACGCCCACACGGTGGCGGCGGCGGCAGTGATGGCGCTGACCGCGGTGAACTACGCCGGTGTGCAGAAGTCCGCGTGGCTCACCCGGCTGATCATCACGATCGTGCTGGTGGTGCTCGCCGCGGTCGTCGTCGCCGCCCTCACCTCGACCGCCGCCCACCCCGGCCGCCTCGACATCGGCGCCGACGCCACCCCGGGCGGAGTGCTGCGGGCCGCCGGACTGCTGTTCTTCGCGTTCGCCGGCTACGCCCGCATCGCCACCCTCGGCGAGGAGGTCCGCGACCCGGCCCGCATCATCCCCCGCGCCATCCCCACCGCCCTCACGATCACCCTGATCGTCTACACCGCCGTCGCCGTCGCCGCCCTGAGCGTCCTGGGCCCCGCCCGGCTCGGCGAGGCCACCGCGGCGCTGTCCGACACGGTGCGCGCCGCGGGCGCCGCCTGGCTGACACCGGTCGTACGCGCCGGTGCCGCCATCGCCGCCCTCGGGTCCCTGCTCGCCCTGATCCTCGGGGTGTCGCGCACCACCCTGGCGATGGCCCGCGACCACCACCTGCCCCACGCCCTCGCCGCGGTCCACCCGCGGTTCGCGGTGCCGCACCGCGCCGAACTCCTCGTCGGCGCGGTCGTCGCCGTCCTGGCCGCGACCGTGGACGTGCGGGCGGCGATCGGTTTCTCCTCGTTCGGGGTGCTGGCCTACTACGCGATCGCCAACGCCAGCGCCTGGACCCTCGCCCCGAGCGAAGGCCGCCCGCCACGCGCCGTGCCCGCGGCCGGCCTCGCCGGCTGCCTGATCCTCGCCTTCGCCCTGCCCCCGACCGCGGTGCTCACCGGAGCCGCCGTCCTCGCCGCGGGTGGCGCCCTCCACGGCGTGCGCCGCCTCATCACCGCCCACCGGCGGACCTGAACGCGGAGGTGACGCGGCGGAGTGTGTCCTTCCACGACCCGATCCTCCCACGTGTCCGCAGCCGCCATCTCACCCTCGGCCCGGACGGCGTCCGGCAGCTATCCGGTCGACCCGCGCCACGCCTGGCCGAGCGAGCTGGACCTGATCGGCCGCCTCGCCGGCCTGGAGCTGACCGAGCGGTGGGCGGGCTGGTCCGGGGAGCCGTTCACCGCGACCAGCCCGGGACACATCTCCGTCCGGCGCAAACCACAACCCTGACCGCGCGGCGCACCGAACCCCGCCAGCCACGAGGATGCGACACCGACACCGACACCGACACTGACGGCTAGCGGCGCCGGGCTCGGCGTCTGCCGGTCGACGGCGGCACCTGGGCGGGCCAGTGCGCCGGGCGGACGAGGGCCGCCGGGAGGATCGTGGCGGTGTCGCCGCGGGCGGAGTCCAGCTGCGGCTGGGTGACGAACAGCGCCCCGCGCAGGTCCGCGCCACCCAGCTCGGCGCCGCGCAGGTCCGCCCCCCGCAGGTCCGCGGCGCGCAGGTCCGCGCGGCGCAGGTCGGCGCCGAGCAGCAGCCGACCGGCCAGGTCCGCGCCGCGCAGGTCCGCGCCGGCGAGCCGGGCACCGACCAGGTCGGCCGCCAGCACCCCCGCGGGCGCCGGGCGCCCCGCCGGCCCGCCGCCGCGCGCCCGAGGGCCCCCGCGGCCCGATCCGGGCCCCGGGCCGCGACCACCGGCCGCCCCGCGGCCCCCGTCGCCACCGGCGGCGGGCAGGCCCGGCGGGTGGGCGCGCAGCCGGGCGCTGGCACGGGACAGGACGGTGTGCACGGCGCGGCGGTGGGCGGACAGGTCGACGGCGAGCAGCGTGTCCGCGTCGGCCTCGGTGAACGCCAACGCCGCAGCCCACTCGGCGCGCAACGCGGCCAGCAGCTTCCCGTCGGCGACCGGGGACGCGTCGACGGCGGCGTCGAGGAGGGTGAGGGCCTCGGCGAGGTGGCGCAGCGACTCGTGCAGGGTCCGCATGACCGCGAACACGTCGAACATCCGCGTCGCCGTCGCCGGGTCGGCGCGCCAGTCGCCTCCGGCGAAGGTGACCTCGGTGACCTGCTGGCCGGCGCCGTGACAGTCGAACACCACACAGCCGTGGAAACCCCGCGGGCGCAGCTCGTCGTGCACCCCGCAGGTGAAACCGCCGGTCAGATGCCCGCACGCCACCCCGGGCGGTTTGCTGACCGGGAAGTCCGCCGACCGGGTGAACCCCGGCGCCACACAGCACAGGCCCGCGCAGCGCCCGCAGTCCGCCCGCAACCGGGCCGCCACCGCCGCCACGTCCACCACCGACCCGCCCACCCGGCCCGCCGGCGCATCCCCACCGCCGGGACCCCGGTCAGTCATCACGGGCGGCCCCCTCAACCTCGACGGATGTGACATGCTGACGCACGCGACAGCTTGCGGAGGAAGCCGGTGTGAATCCGGCGCGGTCCCGCCACTGTCACCGGGAAGCGCACCGTCACGGAACGGCCACACACAGCGGCACCCGGCCGCCTCGTGGCCCTCCGGTGACCGTCCGACCGGGCTGCGGGACACTCCCGCGCCCACCGTCGGACGGCAGGTCACGGCCGCCGCGGCGGTTGGAAGGCCGACGCAGGCGTGTCGATCCGGAAGCCAGGATACTCCGGCCGTCGCGGGGAGATGACCACGGGCGAGGACCCTGGGAGGACGTTCGCCATGCCGCCAACACCCACACCACCACCGGTAGCCACACCCGGCCGACCATGGTGAGCTTCCCGCTCGCCGCCGTCGTCGGCATGGACGACCTGCGCCTCGCACTGCTGCTCAACGCCGTCGACCCCACCCTCGGTGGGGTCCTCGTCCGCGGCGAGAAAGGCACGGCGAAAACCACCGCCGTGCGCGGCCTCGCGGCCCTGCTCGCCCCCGTCGACGTCCTCGACGGCTGCCGCTTCGCCTGCGCGCCGCACGCGCCGAACCCGCACTGCCCCGACGGCCCCCACCCGGACGGCGCACCCTGGACACGCCGGCCGGTGCGCCTCGTCGAACTGCCCGTCGGGGCATCGGAAGACCGCATCACCGGCTCCCTCGACCTCGACCGGGCCCTCGCCGACGGCGTCAGCGTCCTGCGCCCCGGCCTGCTCGCCGCCGCCCACCGCGGCATCCTCTACGTCGACGAGATCAACCTCCTCGGTGACCATCTCGTCGACCTCCTGCTCGATGCCGCCGCGACCGGCGTCGCCCACGTCGAACGCGACGGCGTCTCCGCGCGCCACCCCGCCCGGTTCCTGCTCGTGGGCACCATGAACCCCGAAGAAGGCGAGCTGCGCCCGCAGCTGCTCGACCGGTTCGCCCTGACCGTGCAGGTCGCCGCCAGCCGCGACCCGGCGACCCGCGCCCAGGTCGTGCGCCGCCGCCTCGCCCACGACAACGACCCGGCGGCGTTCTCCGCCCTCTGGGCACCCGTCCAGCGCCAGCTCACCGACCGCGTCGCCACCGCCACCACCCACCTGCCCGCGGTCACCCTGCGCGACGCGGCGCTGGACGCGATCGCCACGGTGTGCGCGCGTTGCGACGTCGACGGCATGCGCGCCGACGTCGTGCTCGCGCGCACCGCGATGGCGAACGCCGCCTGGTCGGGCCGCGACACCGTGCTCGGCGCCGACATCCGCACCGGCGCGCACCTCGCGCTGCCCCACCGCCGCCGCCGCGGCCCCTTCGACGCCCCCGACCTCGACGGCGCCGCCCTCGACGCGATCCTCGACGACGCCCTCGCCGGCCTCGACGACGCCCTCGACGCACAGCGCACCGACGCCCGCCACGGCCCGCACGGGCAGGGCCCCGACCCTGACGGACCGCGCCCCCCCGACAACCCCGACGACGGCGGCGACGGCGAGGGCGAGGGCGGCGGGCCGGGGGAGGGCGGCGGCCCCGACGGGCACAGCGGACCGGGCCAGGCACCCGACGGCGCCGCCACCGAGGACCCCACCGGACCCGCGGGCGGCGCCGACCCGACGGCACCCGACACCGACGGGACCGGCTCCACCGCCACCAGCCCCACCGGTACCGACCTCGCCGACCGACACCGCACCACCGGACCCGCCACACCCCCACGCCTGGTCCTGCCACGCCCGGGCAACACCACATCCGGCGACCATCCCGACACCGGCGGGGTACAGCACACCGCCGCACCGGGAGCCCTGTTCCGGCCGCGGACGCTCACCGTCGCCGGCCTCGGCGCCTCCCCGACACCCGGCCGGCGCTCCGCCGCCCGCACCAGCCGCGGCGCGGTCGTCGCCACCAGCACCGACGCCCCCGGCCTGCACCTGCCCGCGACCCTGCGCGCCGCCGCCCCCCACCAGCACACCCGCGGCCGACGCGGCCCCGGCCCGCTGCTGCACCCCACCGACCGGCGCGGCCCCCGCCGCGTCGGCCGCGAAGGCAACCTCGTGCTCTTCGTCGTCGACGCCAGCGGCTCCATGGCCGCCCACACCCGCATGAGCGCCGTCACCACCGCCGTCCTCGCCCTGCTCGTCGACGCCTACCAGCGCCGCGACCGCATCGGGATGATCACCTTCCGCGGGTCCGACGCGCAGGTCGCGCTCGCCCCCACCGCCAGCGTCGAGGTCGGCGCCGACCGGCTGCGCGCCCTGCCCACCGGCGGACGCACCCCCCTGGCAGCCGGCCTGCGACGCGCCGGTGACGTCCTGCGCGCGGAACGACGCCGCGACCCGACCCGGCGCGCCCTGCTCGTCGTCGTCACCGACGGACGCACCACCGCCGGCGAGGACCCGCTGCCCGTCGCCCACGCCCTGCGCCGCACCGGCGCCGGCCGCGGCCCCGGCAGCGGCGCGCTGAGCAGCGTCGTCGTCGACTGCGAAGCCGGCGCGTTGCGCCTGGGCCTGGCCGCCCGCCTCGCCGGCGCCCTCGGCGCGCCCACGATCCCCCTCGACGCCCTCGGGCAGCTACACCCCCAGCCGGCGACCCCCCGCCACAGGCCGCCACCGTCCAGCCACGGACCACCGCCGAGCCCCGGACCAGCCTGGTGACCAGCGGGAAAGGTGACATGCGATGACACCGCAGGGACAGCCCACCACCGTCCCCGAGGACGGCCTCACCACCCGCCAGCGCCGCGACCAGCCACTACTGATGGTCCACACCGGCGACGGCAAGGGAAAATCCACCGCCGCGTTCGGCCTGGCCCTGCGCGCCTGGGCCCAGGGCTGGCCCGTCGGCGTCTTCCAGTTCGTCAAGTCCGCGAAATGGCGCATCGGTGAGGAACAGGCCCTGACCGTCCTCGGGGACTCCGACCAGGGCGGCACCGTCACCTGGCATCGGATGGGCGCCGGGTGGAGCTGGCTGCAGGGCCGCGTCGACCCCCAGGGTGATCCCGCCGCCGCGGCCGCCGAAGGCTGGGCGCAGATCCGCCGCGACCTGGCCGCGCAGACCTACCGGCTCTACGTCCTCGACGAGATGACCTACCCGCTGCGCTGGGGCTGGCTCGACCTCGACGAGGTCGTCTCCACCCTGACCGCCCGTCCCGTCGGCCAGCATGTCGTCATCACCGGCCGCGGCGCCCCGCCGGCGCTGCTGGAGGTCGCCGATCTCGTCACCGAGATGACGAAGATCCGCCATCCCATGGACGCCGGGCAGAAGGGCCAGCGAGGCATCGAATGGTGAACCCCCCCACCGGCCCCGCCGACCCGCCGCAGCGTCTGGATCTGCCCCGTCTCGTGCTGGCCGCGCCCACCAGCGGCGCGGGGAAGACGACGGTCGCCACCGGGCTGATGGCCGCGCTACGCGCCCGCGGCCTGCGGGTGAGCCCCCACAAGGTCGGCCCCGACTACATCGACCCCAGCTACCACGCGCTGGCCACCGGCCGGCCCGGACGCAACCTCGACGCCGTGCTCTGCGGACCCCGGCGGCTGGCCCCCCTGTTCGCCCACGGCGCCCGCGGCGCGGACATCGCCATCGTCGAAGGCGTCATGGGCCTGTTCGACGGTGTCGCCCACCCCGAGGCGGGCCAGGACGCCGACCACGCCTCCACCGCCCACGTCGCCCGCCTGCTCGACGCCCCCGTCGTCCTCGTCGTCGACGCCTCCGGCGCGTCGCGGTCCATCGCCGCGCTCGTCAGTGGGTTCCGTTCGTTCGACCCACGGATCCACCTCGCCGGGGTCATCCTCAACCGGGTCGGCACGCCGCGTCACCGGGCGCTGCTCACCGACGCCCTCGCCGACATCAACATGCCCGTGTTCGGCGCCGTCCCCCGCGACCCCGGCGTGCACACCCCCTCGCGTCATCTCGGGCTCGTACCCGCCGCGGAACGCCGCCGCGACGCCCTCAACGCCGTCGAACGCCTCGGCGAACTCATCACCGGCACCTGCGACCTCGACGCCCTGACCCGCCTGGCCCGCGCCGCGCCACCGCTGCACACCACCGTCTGGAACCCCCACACCACCCTGGACGCCACCGCAGCCCCGGTCACGGCGACGACGAGCACCGCCCCACCGCCACCGCCCGGCACAGGGCAGGGGCGGCCCGCCCGGATCGCCGTCGCGGGCGGCGCCGCGTTCACCTTCGGCTACCCCGAACACGTCGAACTGCTCGCCGCCGCCGGCGCCGAGGTCCTCACCGTCGACCCGCTGCGCGACGAAACCCTGCCCGCCGGCACCGACGCGCTGATCATCGGCGGTGGTTTCCCCGAGGAACACGCCGGCGCGCTCAGCGCGAACGCGCCGCTACGCACCCGGATCGCCGCGTTCGCCGCCGCCGGCCATCCCGTGTCCGCCGAATGCGCCGGCCTGCTCTACCTCGCCCGCACCCTGCAGGACGCCCCCATGTGCGGCGTCCTGGCCATCGACGCGGTCATGGGCCCCCGCCTGACCCTCGGCTACCGCACCGCGATCGCCGCGACCACCAGCCCCCTGGCCGCCGCCGGCACCGTTCTCGGCGCCCACGAGTTCCACCGCACCACCCTGCTGCCCGCCCCGCCCGGCGCCCCACCGGCGGCCTGGCAGCTGCCCGCCGCCACCGACGACATTCCCACCCGCCGCGGGGGCGCACCCGCATCGTGCTGGCGCGCCGAGGGATTCGTGCACCTACGCGTCCACGCCTCCTACCTGCACCTGCACTGGGCCGGGCAGCCCGACATCGCCCGGCGCCTGCTCCGCGCCGCCCACGACGCCCGCCGCGGCGCCCCGCGTCCCGCCCCGCGTTCACCCGCAGGCGGCACCCCCGCGCGCACCGGGGGAGCGCACCGCGGTGCTGCCTGAGCATCACCCGGGCGACACCGCGCACCCCGACCGCGCCGGCGACCGGCCCCCGGCGGCCGATCCGGGTGCCGATCTCGTCATCGGCGTCGGCGCGCGCCGGGGCGCCACCGCGGGGGAGATCCTCACCCTCATCGACGACGCCCTGCGCGTCCTCGCCGTCGCCCCCACCGCCGTACTCGCCCTGGCCACCGTCACCCACCGCCAGCACGACCCCGGCCTGCGCGCCGCCGCCGCCCATCACGGCTGGCCGCTGCTCGCCCACCCCCCGGCCCGCCTCGCCACCATCCCCGTGACCCACCCCAGCGCCGCCGCCCAGCGGGCACTGGGCATCCCCGGCGTCGCCGAAACCGCCTGCATGATCCCGCTCGACGGCCCCGGCCTACCGGCGCCGACGCTGATCATGCCCAAACGCGCCAGCCGCCGCGCGACCGTCGCCGTCGCCCGCCACCACGGCGCGCCGTCACCGCCCAGCATCACTGTCGGCCAGCCGCTAGACACGCCGTAGAAGCCAACTAATATTCGGGATCATGACCGAGCTCGCGGGGACGGACTACCTCCGTCACAGGCAACGATGATCGTAGTCCGGGACCGGGTGGCCAACGCGCTCCCCGGGTATGACCTGGGGCCCGAGCTGGGTACCGGAACATTCGGGCTCGTACTTTCCGGTGAACACCGCCGCCTCGGCCGCCCGGTGGCGGTCAAGGTGATGCGTGCCGAGGGCGCTGACGGAATATCACTCGACTTCGCCGCGGAAGCACGGACACTCGCCGGCCTGGACCATCCGCACATCGTCCGCGCCTACGACTATGTCGAGGCCGAAGGACTCTGTGTTCTCCCCGGCGGCCTAGGCTGAACGCATGACTGATGCGGCGGGCCGGGTCGAGCCGTCCGGGGTGTGGGCCACAGCCGTGGGCGTGGCCCGGGTGAGGGCGATGGAGACGGCACGCGAGCAGCCGCTGTTCCGGGACCCGCTGGCGCTGGCCTTCGCCACGGCCGGCGGAAGAGGCCCCGGGACGCCGCCGCCCCCGCGCGCGGACGAGGCGGCGCGGCGCCGCTGGCTCGGTGTGGCCTTCTCGATCGTCATCCGGACGAAGTTCCTGGACGACCTGCTGGACCGGGCGGTCGCGTCCGGCGTCCGGCAGGTCGTGCTGCTCGGAGCCGGGATGGATAGTAGGGCCTTCCGGATGGACTGGCCTGCGGGAACCCGGCTGTTCGAGGTCGACACGGCCGAACCGCTGGGCTTTAAGGCCTCGGTGCTGCGTCAGGAGCGGGCCGTTCCGCGCTGCGAGCGGATCACCGTCCCGGTCGACCTGCGCGAGGACTGGCCCGGCGCACTGGCCGCCGCCGGGCACGATCCGGCGCAGCCGACGATGTGGATCGCCGAGGGACTGCTGATCTATTTGCCCGAGGACGCGGTGCAGTCGCTGCTCGAACGGGTCGGCGCGTTGTCCGCTCCAGGCAGCAGGATGGGCCTGACACTGGGCCCGCGCGGTGTGGTCGAACGCTTCCGCGGGGACGCCGCTCCGGGATCGGCAGCGTCGATGTGGGTCTCGGAGATGCCGGAGGACCCGGTCGGCTGGCTGGACGGCCTCGACTGGGAGGCGGAGACCTTCACCCTGCGTGAGCGCGCCGAGGCCTACGGCCGTCCGGTGCTCACCCCGCCGCAGCAGGACGAGGGCACCGGCGGACTGGTCTCGGCGGTGCGCGCGGCGCACTGAGCACGTCCCTGCGGTCCGCTAGGCCGGCACGCTGGCCACGCCCGGGGCGAGGAACGGCTTGATGACGGTGCCGGCCGAGGGGTGCTGGCCCTTCTTTCGTGCCGGTGGTGATGACGAGCCGCTTGGCGATGCCGCGCAGGCTCACGTCTAGCCGTTTGCAACGACTCATGAAACATGATCGCCGCAGGTGGACCGCCGGGCAGGCGGGTGTTTCATGAGCGACCGCCTATGAAACAGGGTCCGCCCGGGTGCACGGTCGATCACCAGAGGGCCACGGACCCGGCAGCAGTCATCTGGTCGAGCTTCGCAAGCAGGAGTCGGCAGTCGGCGACCGCGTCGTGCGGGCCGCCGAGCAGTCGGCCATGCGGGTCATGCCGCCGGGGCCTGCTCGTCCTCCAGCACACTGAAGTCGACATCCAGGTGAGCGTCGTACGCCTCCGGTTGGATGCCGAGTTCGTGGGTGGAGTAGGCGCCGAACCGGTTGATGTGCTCAGTCAAGTACGGGGATATCCGCGCCAGGTCCAGGGGGTCGGTAACCCAGCCCTCAGCCTGCAGCTCGCGCACGACGTCGGCGATGTCCAGGGTGTTGTGGAAGATCACCAGGTTGGCCAGCAGCGAGGTGAACTTCACATCCTTCTCCTGCTCGACCGGGTCGTTGGCCGCCACCGTGCCCCGCTGGCCGAACCGGACCCAGTCGCAGAACCCGTTGAACGCCTCCACCTTGTTCGTCGCCGCCGTCACCCGGGCCCGCAGCGGCGCGTCCGAGAGGTAGCGCAGCAGCTGGACGGTGCGGATCACCCGCCCGACCTCGCGGAAGGCGGTGTAGGTGGCGTTCTTGCGCGACCCGGACCGCAGCCGCTTAAGCAATCGAAAGCGGCCGGTTGAGCCCCGCCACCGATGTGTACGCGCTCGGCGTGGTGCTCTACCAGATGCTCACGGGATCGCCGCCTTTCCGCCCACACCAGCCCCTCAACGGCCTGTTCCAGCAACATCTGACCACCCCACCTCCACCCATGATCGACATTCCCGGACCCATCGCCGAAGTCGTGCTGCAGGCGTTGGCAAAAAAACCTGGAGACCGTCAGCAGGACGCCCGGACACTCGCAATGGATCTGGCCAGAGCCACCACAAGCGCCAGAGGGCCAGCATGGACCACGAGCGTCCGCCTGCACCGTGACCTTGACGACGACATCCGCGCCATGGCAAGTCCGCCCCCCGATCGGCGATCATCGACTGCCACCCCGAGCAGCCCGCGCCGTGGCACTTCCCCGACCCGATCCTGGTATCGCCGAGACGGCATTCTGGCGCCTCTGCTCGCTGTAGCCCTGACCGCCACCGGTTTCACACTGGGCAGGGCCACGGCCGCGCAGCGACCCCCCGGGACGACCAGCCGCCCACAGACGGCGCTCATGGCCGGCGGCTGGACCTGTATCCGGAGCTTCGGCGTCGACCCGGACCGGACCGGCACGGTGGAGCCCGACACCCTTGACATTGCCACCACAGGGCTGCACTACCTGTGGAACGGTGCGGCCGGGGACTATTCCGTGACCCTCGGGCACAGAAACGACCCGAACAGGACCATGCTCACGGTGCACTTCACCAGTGGACCGCTGCGAGGCGTGCGGGCAATAGGTTTCGGCGAGGTTTCGGCAGCAAGCGATGATCTGATGGGTGAGAGCATCACCTTTGAACTGCCGAACGCCAAGCCCGGCGATTCGGCAGCGAACTGACAGGCGAGCGGCACCGGCTAGTTGCGCTGTCCACGAACGTGCGTAGATACGTGGGCGGCATCGCGGCCGTACGGTCAAGCGGACCGTACGTGGTTCTCAGCGCCTGGGTCGATCGGGCTTGGCTGCCCTCATGGTCGCTCTGTACGGACGAATCGGACGTAGAACCGTCCAGAAGAATGACGGTGGTCCTTCCACAGCGCAGACATGAGAACGAAACGGGCAGGTCGGCCCGCTGCGTTGCGTGACTTCAGCCGCGGACCGGCGTGTTCCACCACCCAAAACAATCATGGACGGCGCGCCAGCACATCGTCCAACGCCAACGACTGTCGCCAATCCGTGCGTGCCGGGGAGGACAGACAGGGCCTGTCCTCCCCGGCACGACGCGCTGGCCGGCGCCGCTTACCTTCGGCGGCTGGCTGACGACCCGGTTCTACCTCAGATGCCGGGTGAAGAACCGCGCCGAGTCATCCACCTCGAACCACGGCGTGCCGGCGTGCCCGCCCAGGTTCGCGTGCAGCGTCTTCTCCCTGGAACCGAAGGTATCGAACAGGTCGAGGATCGGCTGGCGTGCCATTCCCGCGTCGTCCCACTGCAGGAGGAACAGCAGTGGAACGGCGACGTCGCCGGCCTGTGCGCGTAGGGGACCGGGCACGAAACCCTGGCCGAAGAACACCGCAGCGGCGATCCGCGGCTCGAGCACCGTGAGGCGAATACCGACGGCGGTCATCCCCGAGTACCCGACCGGCCCGGCGATGTCGGGCAGCGACACGACAGCGTCGAGGGTGGCCTGCCACTCCGGGACGGCCCGCTCGACCAGGGGGAGAAGGAACGCGTTGACGATGTCCTCGACCGGTTCCCCGGCCGCCAGCGCTCGGCGCAGGCCCGCGCGGTGCCGCTCGTCGGCGGGAGAACGGGGCCGGTCACCGTGCCCGGGGGCGTCGATCGCCGCCACCGCGAAGCCGTAGGTGCCCGCGTGATGTCGGGCCCGGGCGACCAGACGTGGTTCCCGCTTGTGCAGCCCGCCATTGTGACCGCTGAGGATCAGGGGAGCCGGCGCGGACGGCGGGGTCCACAGGACGCCGGGGATCTCACCGAGGAGGAACTCGCGTTCGACGACACCGTCATCGAGGCGCTGTTCAGACGTGAACCGCATGGTCGTGCCCTTTCGGGAGTGCGCGTGAACGGCGCTCCCGGACGACCTATCGCCCGACCATGACCGCGTGGGGGAGCACCCATGTCGCTACGGCGTTCACGGGCACCACCTCCTCGGTCTCCTGCACGGCTACGGGCACGCTAACAGCACCCGCCGCGGCCCGCCAACAGGTTTTCCCCGACGCTCCCCACGGCCGGATGCCCGCGCCGCGGGCCGGTCACTCAGACGGGCAGCGAACTCCACTGCACCGCACCCCGATCCGCGACCGCACCCCGATCCGCGACCGCACCCCGATCCGCGACCGCACCCCGATCCGCGGACGTCGCCGGCACGGCACCCGCCGCCACCGGATCGGCGCAGGACGCGGCCAGCAGATCCAGCGACACCCCGAGGGTCGCGGCGAGCGCGGCGACGGTGAGGAACGCCGGCGTCGCGATCCGACCAGTCTCGATCTTGCGCAGCGTCTCCGCGGACAGGCCCGCCGCGGCCGCGACCTCGGCCATGCTGCGCGAGCCCCGCGCCGCACGCAGCACCGCACCGCACCGCACACCCTGCTCACGCTGAGCCCTCGTCAACGGCGTCCGCACCATGCCCCTATAGTAATACCGGTATTTCTATAGGGGTCGAGGTGGTGAGTCGCCACCCCGCGAGAGAAGAACGGCGAACCGGATGATCGACCTGAAAACGCCCACCGCGATCGACGCCATGGCCGCCGCCGGCGCCGTCGTCGCCCGCGCGCTCGGCACCGTCCGCGACGCCGCCGCCGCCGGAGTCACCCTGCGCGAACTCGACGAACTCGCCCGCACCGTCATCGGTGACGCCGGCGCCACCCCAGCGTTCCTGCACTACCAGCCCGGCTTCGCCCCCACCCCCTACCCGGCGGTCATCTGCGCGTCGGTCAACGACGCCATCGTCCACGGCATCCCCGACGACACCGCGCTGCGCGACGGTGACCTGGTCAGCATCGACTGCGGCGCGACCCTGCACGGCTGGGTCGGCGACTCCGCGATCAGCTTCACCATCGGCACCGCCCACCCCGACGACACCCGCCTCATCGACACCGCCACCCGCGCCCTGGCCGCCGGCGTCGCCGCCGCGGTCCCCGGCGCACGCCTGGGCGACATCGCCGCGGCCATCGGCACCGTCGGGCGCGCCGCCGGCTACGGCATTCCCCGCGACTTCGGCGGCCACGGCATCGGCCGCGCCATGCACGAACCACCCTCGGTGCCCAACGACGGCCGCCCCGGACGCGGCATGCGCCTGCGCGAAGGCCTCGTCCTCGCCCTCGAACCGATGTTCCTCGCCGGCGGCCACGACGACTACCGCACCGCCCCCGACGGCTGGGCCCTGCACACCACCGACGGCAGCCGCGCCGCCCACGTCGAACACACCGTCGCCATCACCGCCGACGGCCCCCGCATCCTCACCACCACCACCTGACCCACCCACACCGACCATCACCCATCACCCCGCCGGCATCCCGCGAGAACCGCCCACCGCCACCGGGGTGACCCGGTCGGGGGCGCGCACGCGGCCCTATGCCCATCCGGCCAACACCCCACCCCGACCCGCCGCACACCACCACCCCACCGCCACCCCACCGCTTCTGCCCAGCTCAGCACCCCCGCACCCGCGCCCCACCCCGACGCCTAACACCCCGACCCATCGCCCCACAAGAAGGCAAATGTCCCGGATGGACCAGGCCCGGACCGGCAGAGTTCCCCGAAGCTCTGTACACACCCCCCGCCCGGCGCGGTAACGTGCCCGGCGTCACGTCGTCGACTCATCCGGCCACCCACCGGCAGCGCCCACCGCCACCCCGCCCGGGGACGCGGCCCAACGCCGCCGGCCAGGCCCCCGGCCCGCCGGGCGGCCAACGGACGCCGGACAGACCCGACGTGACGGCCTGGGGGCGGGCAGTCAGCGACCGGCCAGGGCGCGGCTCGCAGCGCGCCGGCATGCCGCACGACGCCGGCCGCAACGTGAGGGGGACGTGAGAGATGGACGCCGAGGAGCTCCCGGCCACACCGACACCGGACCGCCACGGCCTGTCCGCCGCCGGCCGCGCCGCCGCGATGATCTCCCGGGAGATCGCCTTCGCCGACCCCGACCCACTCACCCTCACCGAATACGACGAACGGCTCTACCGCTACTCCACCACCCTGCTCCACCAACCCCACCGCGACCTGCTCGGCCCCATCATCGGCGACTGGCGCCGCGTCCAGGCCGCCCTCGGCCGCCGCCTGACCCCCGCCGTGCACCGCGAACTGACCCGCGTTGCCGGCTACCTGTCCTTCTACCTCGGGTTCCTGGCCACCGACACCGGCGACGACACCAGCGCCCGGCGCTTCGCCACCCTCACCGCCCAGTGCGCCGACCACCTCGACGACCGCCTGCTCACCGGCACCGCCCACAGCCTCGACGCGCTCATCGCCTACGCCCAGGGCCGACTCGGCCACGCCGCCGTCGCCGCCGCCCGCGCCGCCGCCACCCGCCAGCCCTACCTCGACGGCTGGGCCGCCGCCCTGCAGGTCACCATCGCCGCCGCCGCCGGCGACGAACCCAGCCTCGACGACGCCCTGCTCCGCCTGCACGAACGCCCCGACGTCCGCGCGCTGCGCAACCCCGGCTGGCCCCCCTTCGACGACAGCCGCGAAGCCGTCGTCGTCGCCGACGCCATGACCCGCCTGCGCGTACCCGGCGCCCGCTCCGCCGCCGCCCGCGCCGTCGCCCTCACCGCCCCCGCCACCCTCGACCGCGGCTGGGCACTCGGCGCGCTGGCCGCGACCCTCGTCACCGAGGACCCCGCCGCCGCCGGCGGCGTCCTCGACGAGATCGTCGCCATCCTCGACCTGCGACCCTCCCGGCTGCTCTCCGCCCGGGTCCACGAGATCCTGCTACTCATCGGCACCCCACACGACGCATCCCCCGCCCGCGCCACCTGAGGACCCGACCGCGCCCCCGGGAACCGGCCCCGCACCGACCGCCGCTAGTCCGCGACGTCGCGCACCGCGACCACCGACGTCGGCGTCAACCGCACCAGCAGCTCCCCGGGCACCCCGTTACGCAACCCGTAACGCTGCGCCTGCTCGGCACCCATGTAGCGGGCGGCGATCCGCGTCGCCCACAGCCGCACCTGCGCCAGATCCTCCGACACCCGCACCGGACCGCCGAGGGTGACGAACGAGAACGGCGGGCGCTCGTCATCCACGCACATCGACGCCGTCCCCGTGCGCCGCAACGCCCGCCCCTTCACCGTCTGCGCACCGGTGTTGAACACCACGTCCTCACCGTCGAGAACAAACCAGACCGGTGCCACATGCGCACGCCCATCCGCGCGGACGGTCGCCAGCTTGCCCGTACGCGTACCCACCGAGACGAACTCCCGCCACTGCTCCCGCGTCATCACCGCCACACCCGCCACCCTAAGCCGACGCCCGCTGCTGCCCCGCGCCGCGACCCGCGCCCGCCAGGCGCTGTCCGCGGCGCACCAGCAGCCGTTCCGCGAGCGCATCGGCGCGTTCCATGTCCTCCAGGCTCGCCCGGCTACGCCCATCGACCTCGAGGATCGCGGCGAGCAGCTCCGCGGACAACCGCGTCCGCGCCGCCACCCGCGCCACACTCGGCGGCAACCCCACCGCACCCGCCGCGCCGGCGACCTGCGCGCCCCGGCCCCCGGCGGTCACCAGCGCGACCCGACCCGAGCGGCCCCGCGCCGGACGGCGCGCACCGCCGCGCCCACCGGCGGGACCCGGGCGAACACCCCCCGCCCCAGGTGCGGACGGCGACGCCCCGGGCAGAGCCACCTCGGCGGCGGAGGACGGGGACGGGTCGGCGAGGGAGGACCGGTCGACGGAGAGGTGCAGCAGCGCCATGCATCAGTGATACCGCCTCAGATACCCACCGCAACGTCTTGACTTCCACCCGCAGCGCAGGACCAGACCTTTCCCACAGGACATCCACAGGGCGACACCCCGTTACCCACCGCTGCGTCGACACCCTTATCCACATGATGATCTTTATGTGATGAAGCTCACACCGACGGTGGTCGGGGTGGGCCGGGGCCCCCCCCCCCCCCCCCCCGGCCCCCCGGGCCCGCCCCCCGCTCGGTCGCCGCGGCGGCCAGCGCGTCGAGGTACGCCTCCGGATCGCCGTCGACCAGCAGCGCGCCGACCGCCGCGAGGAGATCGTCGAGCAGGGCGCGGCGACGGTCCGGCCGCCGGGCGCGGTTGCGGGCGAGCGCGGCCTCGCGTACCTCCCGGACGCGCTCCCGCGGGGCTGCCGGCGGCACGCCGAGCAGCTCGAACAGGCTGCGCGGCGGGGCGGCGCCGGTGATCCGGCCCAGCTCGTCGAGGTCGGCCCGAATCTGGCGGAGCACCGCCGGGGAGATCGGCGCCGCACGCGGCGCCTCGGGCCGCGCGCCGGCGGGCCGCGCGGGCAGGACGCGGTGGCGGCGGATGCGCCGGGCGAAGTCCGCCTCGTCGATGCCCTGCGTGGCCGCCCAGGTCCGCAGGCTCGCGATCCGGTCCTCGGGCAGTCCGCCGAAGCGGGCGACCAGCCGGCGGGCGGCGGTGTCCAGTTCGGCGAACCGTTCGTCGTCGCGCTCCGCGCGGGCGGCGGCGACCCGATCCCGCAGGGCGAGGCGAGCGGTGCGGTCGGCCAGCGCCGCGGACAGCTCCGCGTGCCGTTCGAGCAGCCCGAGGATCACACCGCGGTAGCGGGGATGGTCCCGGCCGCGTTGCCAGAACGCCCAGACCTCCGCGATCCGGTCACGGACGGCCGCGTCGTCAAGGGTGTCGACCGCTTCAAGCGGAATGCCGTAGATCTCGAACGGGTCGCTGTGCTCGGCACCGCCGCGGCGGTGCACCGAGGCCAGCACCCGCCGGCGGTAGTCGTCCGGGTCGAAGGCGTGCATCCCGGCCCCGCCTAGACCCAGCCACCCGGCCCGAGGCCGGATCCGGGCGTTCCGCCCGACCCGGGCCGCCCGCCTGGGCCGGTCGGGCCGCCGGCACCGGGCACACCGCCGCGCTCCCGCCGAGCCCGCGCCACCTGCTCCCGTTCCCGCGCCACGTCGGCCTGACTGAGCGCCGCCGAGGTCTCCACCCGGACCGTCAGCGGACGGTCGGCGAGGCCCTCGTGGGTGGCGGTCACCTCGAGAATGCCGTCGAAGCCCATCTGGAACAGAATGTGGATCTGCGAGCCGGCCGGATAGCCCGGCGGAATCCCCGTGATCTCCGCCTCGGCTATCACCTTGTTGTCCTCGACCTGGGCGGATTCCACCCCACCGGCCTGCTCGACGATGTAGACGGTGACCGTGTCCTGATCGTCACGCACCGTCCCGAACGACCGGCGGACGGCGACCGGCAGCCGGTCGTTGCGGTGCACGAGGAAGATCGCGCCCTGCTCCGCGAACCGGTTCAGCGCCAGCACGCCGAACCCACGCGAGACGACGTTGACGACCTGCACCTCCACGGTGCGGCGAACCCGGCTGGCCGGCAGGCCGAGGGCGGCGGCGAGCCGCCCGCAGGCGGCGTCCAGATCGGCCGGGGCCGCGGCGTCCACCCTGGCGCCGTCGACGAGCTGGCCGCGGGTCACCAGATCCGCGAGGACCAGGCGTTCCAGGGCCTTCTTCTCGCCGTAGATCGCGGCGCCGCGGGCGACGGCGAGGTCCGGGTCGGACAGCTCGACGGGCACGTCGAACTCGGCGGCGAGGCGGCGCGCGACGGCGGGCATCCGCGACGCGCCGCCGACCAGCAGGATCCGGTCGATGCCGCGCACCCCGCGGGCGATCGCGACGTCGCGCGCCGCCCGGGTCAGCGCCACCGTCCGGTCGAGCAGCCCCGCGGTGATCCCTTCCAGCTCGTCCCGGGTCAGCCGCACCTCGGTCCGCAGGCCCGCATGGTCGATGACGACGGTCGTGGCCTCGGTATCCGTCAGCTCGCGGCGGGCCCGTTCGGCGGCGAGCAGCAACGCCTGCGCGCTGCCGCCGGAGTCCAGCGGATCGGGGGCGTCCGGGTGCTCGGCCAGGAAGCGGTCCCCGAGCAGGAGCACGACCTTCTCGTCCCAGTCGGCGCCGCCGAGCTGGTGATCACCGTCGATGGCGACGACGGACACCCGGCGGTCGGCCAGCTCCACGACCGTGACGTCGAACGTGCCGCCGCCCAGGTCGTAGACGAGGGCGACCTCCTCGGCGACCCTGCCGGGGCCACCCAGCGTGCGTCGCCCACCGATCTCGAACCGGGCGAAGCCGTAGGACAGCGCTGCGGCGGTCGGCTCGTTGATGACGTCGACGACGGTCAGCCCCGCGTACTCGCCGGCCAGCACCGTCGCCCGCCGTTCCTCGTCGCCGAAGTACGCGGGAACGGTGATGACGGCGTCCTGGACCGGTTCGCCGGTGGCCAGCGCCGCGTCGGAGATCAGCGCCTTGAGGATCAGGCCGCTGACGGCGGGCGCGGACCACGCGGCGCCCTGGGTGATGAACCGCCAGTCGCCGTCGCCCATCCGCCGCTTGACCAGCGAGCAGACGTCGTCCGGGCGAGCCCGGGCGAGCTCGCGGGCGGGCTGCCCGGTGACGAAGTCGTCGGCGCCGACGAACAGGACGACGCTCGGCAACGTCAGCGCGTCACCGGCCAGCGGCACGATCTGGGGCTCCCCCGCGTCCGAGACCCGTGCCAGGCAGCTGAACGTCGTACCAAGATCAATACCGTAGACGCTGCGGGTACCCGCCGGCAGCCGACGGTCAACGTGTCCGACCACACCCGGAAACCTATCTTTCGGCAATCCGTCGCTGTCGGCACCGTCGGATCGGCGACTGTGCCGCGTCACGCCGACGCCCCGCGCCGCCGGCGGAGCACTGCCGCCACGGCCGTCGATCAGTCCAGGTCGAGCAGGTGTTCCAGGCCGACGGTCAGCCCGGGCAGGTCGGCGACGCGCCGCACGGCCAGGAGGACGCCCGGCATGAACGACGTGCGGTCGTAGGAGTCGTGCCGCAGGGTGAGCGTCTCGCCCGACCCGCCGAGCAGCACCTCCTGGTGGGCGACGAGCCCCGCGAGGCGGACCGCGTGCACCGGCACGCCCGCCACCCGGGCGCCGCGGGCGCCGTCGAGCGACGAGGTGGTCGCGTCCGGGCCGCCGGGGGCCAGGCCCACGGATTCGCGCGCCTGCGCGACCAGCTCGGCGGTGCGCCGGGCCGTACCGCTGGGGGCGTCGACCTTGTTCGGATGGTGCAGCTCGACGATCTCGACCGAGTCGAAGAACCTCGCCGCGCGCGCCGCGAACGTCATCATCAGCACGGCGGCGACGCCGAAGTTGGGTGCGACGAACACGCCCGTCTTCGGCTGCTCGCCGAGCCAGCCGCGCACCGTCGCGAGCCGCTCGTCGTCGAACCCGGTGGTCCCGACGACGACGTGCCGGCCCGCCTCGACGCACCAGCGGATGTTCTCGAGCACCGCGTCCGGCGTGGTGAAGTCCACGACCACGTCGGCGGCGGCGAGCGGGCCGCGGTCCTCGCCGGCGTCGAGGGCGGCGACCAGTGCCAGATCCGGCGCCGCCTCGACCGCCGCGCACACCGTGGCACCCATCCGGCCTCGGGCACCGAGCACACCCACCGCGAGCCGCTCGCTCATGCGTCTCCTCCTCCGCCCGCCGCCCGTCGCCAACCCGCGTGGGTCAGCGGGCGACGGCCGCGCTGAAGTCGTGGTCGTCGAACGGCCCGATGACGCCCAGGGCCCAGGGCTGCTCCGCCAGCGTCACGGCGATCGCGGTGACGTCGTCGAGAGTCACCGCATCGACCCGGGCGATGATCTCGTCGACGGACAGCAGCTCCCCATGGACCAGCTCACTCTTGCCGAGCCGGCTCATCCGCGACCCGGTGTCCTCCAGGCCGAGCAGCAGCGAGCCGTGGCTCTGCCCGCGGGCGCGGTCGAGCTCCTCGGCGGTGATCCCACGCTCGGCGATCGACCGGATCTCGTCGCGGGCGATCGCGAGCACCTCGTCAGCCCGCCGGGGCGCGCAGCCGGCGTAGACGCCGAACAGGCCCGCGTCGGCGAAGTGGGAGGTGAACGAGTACACCGAGTAGGCCAACCCGCGCTTCTCCCGGATCTCCTGGAACAGCCGGGAGCTCATCCCGCCACCCAGCGCGCTCGTGAGCACCCCGAGGGCGAACCGGCGCGGATCGTGGCGGGACATGCCCACCGTGCCCAGCACGAGGTTGGCCTGCTCGGTGGGCCGCTCGGAGACGACGATGCCGGGCGCGGGCGGGTAGTCGTAGCGCCCCGCGCGTACCGGCGACGGATCGCCGCCGGCGCCGTGCCGCTCGCCGAACGCCTTCGCGACCAGCTCCAGGGCACGCTCGTGCTCCAGGTTGCCGGCGACCGAGACGACCATCGCCGGCGGGACGTACCGGGAGCGGTAGTAATCCGCGATCGTCTCCCGACCCAGGCCCTCGATCGACTCGATCGTGCCGAGCACCGGCCGGCCGAGCACCGAGGACCCGAGCATCGCCTCGGCGAACACGTCGTGCACGACGTCGCCCGGGTCGTCCTCGTGCATGGCGATCTCCTCAAGGATCACGCCACGCTCGGCCTCGACGTCGTCCGCGGTCACCAACGAGCTGGTGACCATGTCGGCGACGACGTCGACGGCCATCGGCAGGTCGGAGTCGAGCACCCGCGCGTAGTAGCAGGTGTACTCCTTGCCGGTGAACGCGTTCAGGTCACCGCCGACCGCCTCCACGGACGCGCTGATGGTCAGCGCATCACGCGTCGGCGTCCCCTTGAACAGGAGGTGCTCCAGGTAGTGGGAGCAGCCGGCGGTCACCGGGGTCTCGTCCCGGGAACCGACGCCGACCCACACGCCGATCGCGGCCGACCGAACCCCTGGCACGCGCTCGGTGATGACACGCAGGCCGCCGGGCAGCACCGTGCGACGCACGGCGCCGTCCAGCAGGGACTGACTCGCTGAGCCCGCGCTGCCCGGATGCCGGGTCAGGTCGGGCAGGGGGGTGTCGGTCATGGCGCGGCGATCAGGACGCTGCCGCCGCGTCCGCGTCCGCGGCCTCGGCACTCGGCGACAGGCTGATCTTGCCGCGGCTGTCGATCTCGGTGATCTCGACCTGGAGCTTCTGGCCCACGGTGAGAACGTCCTCGACCTTCTCCACCCGCTTGCCGCCCGAGAGCTGCTTGAGCTTGGAGACGTGCAGCAGACCATCGCGGCCGGGGGTGAGCGACACGAACGCGCCGAAGTTCGTGATCTTCACGATCGTGCCGAGGTAGCGCTCGCCGACCTCGGGCATCTGCGGGTTGGCGATCGCGTTGATCGCCGACCGGGCGAGCTCGGCCGCAGGGCCGTCTGCCGCGCCGATGTAGATCGTGCCGTCGTCCTCGACGGTGATCTCGGCGCCGCTGTCGGCCTGGATCTGGTTGATCATCTTGCCCTTGGGCCCGATGACCTCGCCGATCTTGTCTACCGGGATCTTCACCGAGATGACCCGCGGGGCGTTCGCGGACATCTCGTCCGGGCTGCCGATGGCCTCGGCCATCACGTCGAGGATCGTCAGCCGGGCGCCGCGGGCCTGCTGCAGCGCGGCGGCCAGCACCGACGCGGGGATGCCGTCGAGCTTGGTGTCGAGCTGCAGCGCGGTGACGAAGTCCCGGGTGCCGGCGACCTTGAAGTCCATGTCGCCGTAGGCATCCTCGGCACCGAGGATGTCGGTCAGCGTCACGTAGGCGTCGTCGGCGTGGATGAGCCCCATCGCGATGCCGGCGACCGGTGCCTTCAGCGGCACACCGGCGTTGAGCAGCGACAGCGTGCTCGCGCAGACCGAGCCCATCGACGTCGAGCCGTTGGAGCTCAGCGCCTCGGAGACCTGGCGGATCGCGTAGGGGAACTCCTCGCGGCTGGGCAGCACCGGCAGCAGCGCCCGCTCGGCGAGCGCGCCGTGGCCGATCTCGCGGCGCTTCGGCGAACCGACCCGGCCCGTCTCACCGGTGGAGTACGGCGGGAAGTTGTAGTTGTGCATGTAGCGCTTGGTGCGGTCAGGGTTGAGCGTGTCGACCGTCTGCTCCATGCGCAGCATCGCCAGCGTGGTCACGCCGAGGATCTGGGTCTCGCCCCGCTCGAACAGCGCCGAGCCGTGTACCCGCGGGATGTAGTCCACCTCGGCGGACAGCGCGCGGATCTCGGCCGTCGACCGGCCGTCGATCCGCACTCCCTCGGTGACGATCCGGGAGCGGACGAGCTTCTTGGTCAGCGCCCGGTAGGCGGGGGCGATCTCCTTCTCCCGCCCCTCGAACTGGGCGGCGACCTTCTCGACCGCGAGCTGACGAACCCGGTCGAGCTCGGTCTCCCGCTCGGCCTTGCCGGCGATGCGCAGCGCGGCGGACAGCTCGTCGCCGACCGCCGCGGACAGCGCGTCGAGCACGTCGTCCTGGTGGTCGATGAAGACCGGGAACTCCCGCGTGGCCTTGCCGGCGAGCGCGGCGAGCTCGCTCTGCGCCCGGCACAGCTCACGGATGGCGGGCTTGGCCGCCTCCAGACCGGCCGCGACGACCTCCTCGGTCGGCGCCGGCGCGCCGCCCGCGATCAGCTCCACCGTGCCCGGGGTGGCCTCCGCCTCGACCATCATGATCGCGACATCGCCACCGTCCACGACGCGGCCGGCGACGACCATGTCGAAGGTCGCCCGGGCCAGCTCCGTGTGCGTCGGGAAGGCGATCCACTCGCCGTCGACGTACCCGACGCGGGTCGCGCCGATCGGGCCGGTGAACGGCAGACCGGACAGGGTCGTCGACGCGCTCGCCGCGTTGATCGCGACGACGTCGTAGAGCGTGTCCGGGTCGAGCGCCAGCACGGTGGCGACGACCTGGATCTCGTTGCGCAGGCCCTTCGCGAACGAGGGGCGCAGCGGCCGGTCGATGAGCCTGCACGTGAGGATCGCGTCCTCGCTGGGCCGCCCCTCGCGGCGGAAGAACGAGCCGGGGATGCGCCCGGCGGCGTACATCCGCTCCTCGACGTCCACCGTCAGCGGGAAGAAGTCGAGCTGTTCCTTGGGCTGCTTGCTGACCGTCGTGGCCGAAAGCACCATTGTGTCGCCCAGGTAGGCGACGACCGAGCCGGCGGCCTGCTTGGCCAGCCGACCGGTCTCGAACCGCACCGTGCGGTTGCCAGCCGGAGTCGCAATGACTGCCTCGGCCGCATGTGTCGAGTCGTCCACTCGAACCACTCCATCCTCTTTGTCGGCCGGGTCCACGCAGCCGATCTTGTTCTCCGGCCGGGTCCGCGTCCTCGAGGGTGCCGATGCCGGTGCTCAGTCGAAGCCCCCGGGACCACGGGTCAGGCCCGCTCCCGGCAACCACGACCGAGGACCGGCGGCTCTCGCCACCACGGACCCGGTCAGGTCCTCCACCCGCCGACGGCGAACCCGCCGGCGGGACGACGCATTCGGAGTTCTACCCCCGATGCGTCAGAGGGAGCGTCCCCGGCGGGGCCGCTCCCTCTCCGCGCTATCGCCGAAGTCCGAGGCGCTCGATCAGCGCCCGGTATCGGTTGATATCCGTCTTCGACAGGTAGTTCAGCAGCCGGCGGCGGCGACCCACGAGCAGCAGCAGGCCGCGACGGCTGTGGTGATCGTGCTTGTGCACCTTGAGGTGCTCGGTGAGGTCGCTGATCCGCCTGGTCAGCATCGCGACCTGGACCTCCGGCGAGCCGGTGTCCCGCTCGACGGTGGCGTAATCGGACATGATCTTCTGCTTGACGTCGCTCGCGAGCGGCACGCTGCACCTCTCCATTTCTGTTTCGGGACGGCGCGCGCCCGGGGTCTTCAACACCCGGACCGACAGCCGGTCGACGGCCAGTTCGCCGCCTGATCCGGTCACGCCGCACCCGCCTGATCCCGAAGCCTATCAATCCGAGGGGAACCGGCCAGCCACCGGCCGTCGACGGACCCGCGGGTCGCCGCCCGCGCAGGGATTTCCCGGCCGGGCGGGGGGACACCCGGGCGCGGTCACACGGGCAGCGTGACCGCCCGGGTCGTCTCGACGTCGGCGGCCATCTGGGTGACCAGGTCGTCCACCGAGTCGAACCGCAACGTCGGGCGCAACCGGTGGGTGAACTCGTAGGCGAGGTACTGGCCGTAGAGGTCCCCGTCGAAGTCCAGCAGAAACGCCTCGACCCGCCGCTCCCGCCCGGCGAAGGTCGGATTCGTACCGATCGAGATGGCGGCCGGCTGCCGCCGGTCGGCCAGGCAGGCGAACCCGGCATAGACGCCGTCCGCCGGCACCGCCGCCCAGGGCGTCACCTCGATGTTGGCCGTCGGGTAACCGATCGTCCGGCCGCGCGCCTCGCCGTGCACGACGACGCCCTCGACCCGGTGCGGGCGCCCCAGCGCCGCCGCAGCCGCCTCCACCTCGCCATCGGCGACCAGCCTGCGGATCCCCGTCGAGGACAGCACCTCCTCGCCCGAGCGGACCAGGCGCACCCCGTCGACCTCGAACCCGGCCCGGGCGCCGTCGGCCGTCAGGGTGGCCAGCGTGCCGGCCGCCCGGTGGCCGTAGCTGAAGTTCTCCCCCACCACCACGACACTCGCCCGCAGCCGCTCGACCAGGACGTCCCGGACGAAGTCCGCCGCCGTGACCCGGCTGAAATCCAGCGTGAACGGCTGCACGCACAGCGCGTCCACGCCGATCGCCGCCAGCAGCTCGGCCTTGTGGCGAAGCGTCGTCAACAACGCGGGATGACTGCCGGGGCGCAGCACCTCGCCCGGATGCGGGTCGAAGGTGAGGACGCCGGCACGCTCGCCGCGATCGTGCGCGCGCCGCACCGCCCGACCGATGATCTGTCGATGCCCCAGGTGCACCCCGTCGAAAAAGCCGATCGTGACGACCCCGCCGTCCCAGTCGGCTGGCGTGTTCTCCGCGCCTCGCCACGTTTGCACGGGGGAAGCCTAGGACATTCTCGCTCGGCGCGGTCCGGCCGGCACCCACCGTCGGCGGGCCGCCGGTCAGGCCGGGGCGAACACGACCAGCGAGCGGACCGCGTCCGCCGTCTCCTCCACGAGCGCCAGCACCGCCCCGTCCGGGCCGAACACGCCGTAGGTACCCGGTTGTCCCACCGGGGCCAACCGGCGACCATGGGACACGTCGACCGCCGCCGGGGCGGCCACGTCGCGGCGGGCGAAACCGGCCGCGACCGCCTCCGCCAGCGGTGTCACCGCCGCGCGGCCCAGCTCACCGAACGTGTCGAGGCTCACCGCCTGGTCCAGCCCGAACGGTCCCACGACCGTGCGCCGCAACGCGGTCAGATGCCCCCCGCAGCCCAGCGCCGCGCCGAGATCACGGGCCAGCGCCCGAATGTAGGTACCGCTGGAGCAGCGGACCGTCACGTCCAGGTCGGTTCCCGCCGGATCGGACGCGGCGCCGGCGGCCCGGCGGGCCAGCAGGTCGAAGCGGTGCACCGTGACCCGCCGGGCGGCGAGCGTGACCTCTTCGCCGGCGCGCACCCGGGCGTAGGCGCGCACCCCGTCCACCTTCACGGCGCTCACGCTCGACGGCACCTGGTCGATCACCCCGGTCAGGACGGTCATCGCCCGGGCGAGACGATCCGGGTCGACGTCGACCGGCCGGTCCTCGACCGGCTCGCCCTGCGCGTCATCGGTCGTCGTCGTCCGGCCGAGGCGGATCGTCGCGTCATACACCTTGTCCGTGAGGGCGAGGTGGCCGAGCAGCCGGGTCCCGCGCCCGGCGCCGAGCAGCAGGACACCGGTGGCCATCGGGTCGAGGGTGCCGGCGTGTCCGACCCGACGTTGCCCGAGGATGCGCCGGGCCCGCGCGACCACGTCGTGCGACGTGCACCCGGCCGGCTTGTCGACGACGACCAGCCCGTCGACCTGCGGACCGGCGGCCGCGCGGGAACGCGGGCTCACCGCACCCCCAGCAGCCGGCCCACCGTCGGGGTGCGACCCGGTTCGGCTCCGGCGGCCGCGTCCAGGCCGGCGAGGCCCAGGGGCGCCGGGCCGGGCAACCGTGGCGCCCGCGCGAGCGCCGAGCGCACCGCGTCCATGACCGCCCCGAGCTCCGCGGTCGACGCGAACCCGGCGGCGAGGCGATGGCCGCCGCCACCGACCTCGGTGCACAGCGCGCCCACGTCGATGCCGCCGAGGGAGCGTCTGGAGACCTTCCAGGCGCCACCCTCCTGCTTGCAGATCAGCGCGACCTCCACCTCCGACACCATCCGCAGGGTGTCGATGAACCCCTGGATCTCGTCCAGGGCGACGCCTGCCCTGCGCAGGTCCTGCGCACCACACCAGGTCCAGACCAGGTCGTGTTCGGGCTCCAGCCGGGCCCGGTCGATCACCACGCCGAGCAGCTTGAGACAGCCGACATGCGCGACGAGCAGGATCTCCCCACCGGTGGCGACGGCGTCGACGAGCGCCGCCACCAGTTCCCCCAGCGCCGAGGTGGGCACCTGGTCCGGCGCCGGCCCAACGCCCCGGGTCGACGGCTGACCGACAACCGTCCCGGCATCGCTCACCTCGGTCATCGCCCATCCCCTCGCCGTGTACGCCGCCGCCCGGCTCGCGGGCGGCTCCGTCCCCGTCAGCGCCGTGTCACTCCCGATGCCCGAACGTGGGCGCGCCTTCCGGCGAGGCCGGATCCAGCTCCACACCGTCAGCGAAGTCAGAGTCATCGACGACGGATGGGTCACCAAAATCGTCCTCGTCGTCGTCCTCGACGACCCGCGGATGCCGGTATGGATCGTCGTCACCGGCCGGGCGGGCGTCGCGGCGGGTCTCGGCGAGCCGCGCGTCCCGTTCCCGGGCAACGCTGATCAGGTCTTCCATGTGCTTCGCGTCGTCGGGAAGTCGGTCGTGCACGAAGGTCAACGTCGGGGTGTTCTTCACCCCCGTGGCACGGCCAACCTGGCTGCGCAGCAGGCCACGCGCCGATTCGAGCGCCTGCGCGGAGGCGACCCGCGCGTCCTCGTCGCCGTAGACGGTGTAGAAGACCGTCGCGTCGACCAGGTCCGGCGTCACCCGCACGTCCGTGACCGTGACCATGCCCAGCCGAGGATCCTTCACGCCGCGCTCCAGCGACGACGCAACGATCTCACGAATCCGCACGGCCAGCCGCCGTGCCCGGGCCGGATCAGCCACCGTCCACCTCCTAGATCCGTATCCCCTGCCGGGGACCCTTCGCTCAGACCAGCCGTGACGGGACCGCCGGCGCCGTGACGCGCATCACTGTCCCGCGCCGCGCAGAGCGCCGTGCGGCGCGACAGGGCTGTTGAATCAGTCTGGAATATCGGCCGCCAGCTGCGGGTCGGCGTCGTCCTCGGCGAGGAGTCGCTCGCGTGCGGAGAGGATCTCCACCTCGGGCCGCTGCGCCACGAGCTGCTCGCAGGAACGCAGGACCTCCACGCAGTGCGCGCGGTCGGCGGCGACGACCGCCATGCCGACCTCGGCGCGCCGGTGCAGCTCGAGCGCTCCGGTCTCGGCGACGCTGACCGCGAAGCGGCGACGCAGCTCGGCGATGATCGGCCGCACCACCGACCGCTTCTCCTTCAGCGAATGCACATCCCCGAGAAGGAGATCCAGGCTGAGGGTCCCGATCCACATGATCGTGTCCCGCTGCGAGGCACGGGCCGGGCGGTGCCGGCCGGAGTCGGATCCGGCCGGCACCGATCAGCGATGTGCCTCAGACGCGGGGAACCTCCCGCTGCTCGAACGCCTCGATCACGTCGTCCACCTTGATGTCGTTGAACGACCCGAGACCGATACCGCACTCGTAGCCTTCGCGGACCTCGGTCGCGTCATCCTTGAACCGCTTGAGCGACTCGACCGTGAGGTTGTCCGCCACGACCACGCCGTCGCGGATAAGGCGCGCCTTGACGTTGCGGCGCATGATGCCGCTGCGGACCAGCGCACCCGCGACGTTGCCGATCCGGGGCACGCGGAAGACCTCTCGCACCTCGGCGGTGCCGAGCTGGGCCTCCTCGTAGACCGGCTTGAGCATGCCCTTGAGGGCGTTCTCGATGTCCTCGAGGGCCTGGTAGATCACCGAGTAGTAGCGGACCTCCACGCCTTCGCGGTCAGCCAGCTCCGTCGCCTTGCCCTGAGGCCTGACGTTGAAGCCGATGATCACCGCGTCCGACGCCGACGCCAGCATGACGTTGGTCTCGGTGATCGCGCCGACCCCACGGTCGATGATCCGCAGACCGACTTCGTCGCCGACATCGATCTTGAGCAGGGCGTCCTCGAGAGCCTCGACGGAACCGGAGACGTCGCCCTTGAGGATGAGGTTGAGCTGGGTCTTCTCGCCCTCCTTCATCCGCTCCAGGATCGTCTCCAGCGTCGGTCGGCCACGGCTGAGCGCGAGTTCCGCGTTGCGCTCCCGGGCCTGGCGACGCTCGGCGATCTGGCGGGCGACCCGGTCCTCGGGCACCACCAGGAAGTTGTCCCCGGCATCGGGGACGCTGGTGAAGCCGAGCACCTGCACCGGCCGGGCGGGCCCGGCCTCGGTGACCTGGCCACCGTGCTCGTCGAGCATGGCGCGGACGCGACCGAAGGCCTCGCCGGCGACCACCGAGTCACCGACCCGCAGCGTGCCGCGCTGGACCAGCACGGTCGCCACCGGACCGCGACCGCGGTCGAGTCGACCTTCGATCGCGACGCCCTGGGCCTCCGTGCCCGTCGCCGCCCGCAGGTCCAGCGAGGCGTCGGCGGTCAGGATGATGGCCTCGAGCAGGCCGTCGATGTTGGTCTTGTTGCGCGCGGAGACGTCGACGAACATCGTGTCGCCGCCGTACTCCTCCGCCACCAGGCCGTACTCGGTGAGCTGACCGCGGACCTTGGCCGGGTCGGCGCCCTCCTTGTCGACCTTGTTGACGGCCACGACCACCGGCACGCCGGCCGCCTGGGCGTGGTTGAGCGCCTCGATCGTCTGCGGCTTCACACCGTCGTCCGCCGCGACCACCAGCACCACGATGTCGGTGACCTGGGCACCACGCGCACGCATCGCGGTGAAGGTCTCGTGACCCGGGGTGTCGATGAAGGTGATCGGCCGCTCGTTGCCGTCGACCATGGAGCGCACCTGGTACGCGCCGATGTGCTGGGTGATGCCGCCGGCCTCGCCGGCGACCACGTCGGTGAAGCGGATGGCGTCGAGGAGCTTCGTCTTACCGTGGTCGACGTGACCCATGACGGTCACGACCGGCGGCCGGATGGTCAGCTCGACGTCGTCGTCGTACTCGCCGCCGAAGGACAGGTCGAAGCTCTCCAGCAGCTCCTTGTCCTCGTCCTCGGGGCTGACGATCTGCACCTCGTAGCCCAGCGTCACGCCGAGGAGCTGCAGCGTCTCGTCGGTGCAGGACTGGGTCGCGGTCACCATCTCGCCGAGCTGGGTGAACACGACCTGGACCAGCGCACCCGGGTTCGCGTCGATCTTGTCGGCGAAGTCCGCCAACGACGCTCCGCGCGGAAGACGAATGGCCTGCCCGTTGCCACGGGGGACCATCGCGCCCATCCGCGGCGCCTCGAGCCCGCTCTCCCACTCCTGCCGCTTCGCGCGCTTGGACTTGCGCTGGCGCCCAGGACGTCCGCGGCCACCGGGGCCGAACGCACCGGCTGTCGTGCCGCCGCGACCGCGGCCACCCGCGGCCGGCCGACCGCCACCGCCGCCACCGGGACGACCCGGCGCACCTGCGCCGGCGCCGCCGCCACCCGGACGACCGGGAGCGCCACCACGGCCGGCGAAACCGCCGGGACGGGGACCGCCACCGCCGCCACCGGGACGGCCCGGCGCGCCGCCGCCACCCGGACGACCGGGAGCGCCACCGCTGCCGCCGCCGCCGGCCGGGCGGGGCTGGAACATGTTCGCGTTGGGACGCGGGCCGCCACTGCCGCCGGGCCGCGGCGGCATTCCGCCGCCCTGACCCGGACGCTGACCGGAACGCGGCGGAACCGAGCCCGGCGAGGGCCGGGGGCCACCGGGGCCGCCAGCGCCACCGGGACGCGGGGCGCCCGGCCGGGGGCCGGGACGCGGCCCACCGGGACGCGCCGGCGAAGCCGAGGGCGGTCCCGAGTTACCGGCCGGCGAACGCGGACCGGCAGACGGCGACGTGTACGGGTTGTTGCCGGGCGCGGACGGCCGCGGACCGGGCCGCGGCCCAGGCCGAGGACCGCCGGCCGTCGGCGCGGAACCGGGGGGGGCGGGGGGCCCACCCCAGGGCGCCGGCCGCCGCGCGGCCGGGGGGGGGGGCGGGGGGAGGCGCGGCCCCCGCCCCCCCCCCCGCC
>NZ_JALKFX010000077.1 GCF_023243045.1 Frankia sp. AgB32 | reverse complement strand
CCCCCGCGGGGGCGCGGCGGGGGGGGCCCCCCCCCCCCCCCCCCCCGAGGCCAGTCCCGGAGTGGTGAACGATCCGGCATGGAGGGAATGCCGGAGCGTGGTACGGCGGATCGTGCCCGAGCCGTCCGGGCGGTGCCGGGCGGGGCCGGATCGACCTGCCGATGGTGCTACTGCCTGGTCTGCGCTGGCCGCCGCTGCGGGCGGCCCGAGGTCAGTCCAGCAGGCCGATCTGCCGAGCGAGGTGGACCGCCGCGGTCCGGTTCCGTACACCCATTTTGCGCATGATGCTGCGCATGTAGGTCTTGACGGTCTCCGCGCGGATGGTGAGCTGCTCCGCCGCCTCGACGTTGGAGCAGCCGGTCGCCACCAGGGTGAGGACCTCCATCTCCCGCAGTGTGAGCCGGAAGGGCGGCGGCTTCGCCGGGTTCGGCGCCGCCGGCTCGGTCCGCAGCAGCGAATAGATGCGCAGGATCCGGCGCCGCAGATGCGGCGCCGTGAGCTGTGCGCTGAGCTCCAGCAGCTCGATCTGGGCGAGGCGGACCCGCTCCCGCTGGGTCCGTACGTCGGTCGGTTGGTTGTCGGCGCTGAACGAACCCGACGCTCGCTCGAAGCCGGCGGTCACCGCCTGGTGCGGGCGCACCTGCAGCGCTGCCGGCTCCGATACCACTGGGGCCATCGTGCTCCTCTCCCTGTCCACTCCGGTCTACCCGACCCCACGGCCTCCTGCCGCTGGCCAATCGACGCCCGCGCGCAGATTCATCCGAGGGTTGGGCGTGAGATCAGCCGTACACCACGCTTGTGGGCGGCCGGGCATGGTCTGGCCCCGGGGGAAGTGGACGCGCCGCCACTCCAGCCCCCTCCGGACTCGGCCTCCCTTCGCCGGGCCCCACGGTCGGCTACGTCAAAAAGGTTATCCCGCTGACAGGCCAGCTCGTCAATGGTGTCTGAGCCGATGTGCGAGAAGCTACGTTCATGGCCGAGGAAGGCGCGATCAGGGTCCTGAACCTCGGCGGCGCGCCACCTTCCCGGCGGGCCGGTGGCTGGCCTGATGCGTCGTCACCCGCCAGTTTGCGGGGGCACGGACGAAGATTCCGCGCGACGATCGCGGGCGCGCCGGCGATCGGCCTGGGCAGGGGCGACGAAAGCGATTCTCGCAGGCTATCCGCCCGCCCTTCGTAAATTCGGGATGACGTTGGCCGATGAGTCCGCCGTATGCACGGGAATCTGTGCGTGCCGATGGTTTGGAATGGGCGGAGTCGGCTGCCGCGGTCGCCGCGCCGGGCCCGCTCGCCTCGCCGTGCGCCGCGCTCGCACGGCCACCGCCCCGGCCGCGTCCCCGCCGTGGCGCCGCCGCGTCCTCACTGGGGCGCCGCCGCGACCCGCGGGCGGCGCCACGCGCCGGTACCCGCCGGTCGGAGGGCGGGTGCCGGCGCGGACGGGCGTCGCGCGCGCCGGTACGGTCCGGCGCCGACCGATGCTCGTCCGACGCTGGGGCACGGGCCCACCGCCCCGAAATGCGCTGTTTACCGGGGTAAAACGGCCGTCCCGTCCTGCGCGGCGGTCGCGGCCGCGACCCGGGCCGCCGGCGACGTTCGGCGTTGCGACCGGGACGGAGCGGTTCTGCCCGTTGCCGGACCGGCGGAGCGCACGTCCGGGGTGCGTCGGTCTGAACATCCGCGTGACCGGCGGCCTGGCCCGGCGCCCGGCGCGGGCCGAGGCCGGCGGGTCCGGCTCCGTTTCGCCGCCGTGGCACGGACCGCGGGCCGGCTGCCGGCGGCGTTTTCCGGTCCTGGTCGACGCGCGCCCGAACCCGGTCCGGACCAGTTGGTGAACCTGAAACCTGCCAGCGGCGACGCGTTTACCCGACGACGGGAGGGTCGGCGTTGCCGAGGGCGCATCGGCGGCGGATGAAAGGTGCTCGGAGGATTCCGCGGACAGTCGGACGAAGAGGTGACCCAGACCATGGAAACCTCTCTTCCTATCGCTTTTCCCGGCGGCCCTGGCTCTTTCGTCGAAGGTAATGGGAAACTCTGCGCGAGGTGCTGGGGCTGTGCGTCACGGGAGAAATCGGGATGCGCATCTCCGCTGGTGTGCTGTATGCGGAGCATATTTTTGTCCAGGTCCGGGCCAGGGCTGGGTGTCTGACGTCCGGATACGGTTCGGTGATCCTTCCGCCGCGTTGTCGCGGTTTTACGGCCCAGTCCACACGTGGGATTGTCGCGGTGGCAATGGACCGAAGGTGACCCCAGCGTGGAGTCCGTCGCGAAGCAGTCCGCGCGAGCGCGGGGGAATCCGGTCGATGCGGCGGTTGGGCGGGCTGCCGGCGCCCTCGGCTCGACGCGCCCGGACCACCGGGCGGTACCCGGGGTGACCATGGTGCGAACGAGGCCCCCGACCCGGCCGCGATGGGCAGCCCAGCGGCATTCCGGGACGGCCCGTCCGAGGTTTCCCGCCGGCTCGCGGGGATGCGGCCATATCACTGCCAGAGTGCGCGCCCCGGTGACCGGATGGACCTGCCACGTGTGGTGATGGCGGGTGCTCCGCCGCCGGCTCAGCAGTTTGCCGGCCGATCCTTCCGTTCACCACGCGGCGGGCTCATCCGGTCGCCCAGGTCGATCTCGCCGATACGGCCGTCCGCCCCGCCCGTCGCTCGCCGCCGTGAGTGCGTCGCGCGGCGTCCGCCGATTGCGATGGCGCTGGTCAGCGCACCAATCGCGCATTGTCCGATGTGCGCACCGCGAGCGGACGGGCCGCGCCGGACGGCGGCGATGGTGAGTGGCTGTGTCAGCGACGTGTGCAAATGTGGTCTCGGGTACGTCCGGCCACCGGAAAGTTTCAAAATCATTTGGCGGAATTGGGTGGCGCTGGTCCAGTCGCGGAGCCGTTGCGGTGGCACGGAGTGCCAAAAGGTTGTCCGCTTCTTGTTCTGGCGGACACTGCCCGTGTGCACTGCTTCAAAGTGCATTCCGCGTCGGCGGTCGACGAGTGGCCGATTGTGTTGACTTCCGGGCGTACGGTGATGCCCGTCGCCGTTGATCTCCGTCGAGGGCGACGCCTCGTGTGATGTCCGGGACCTTCGGTGAGGGCTGGGGGTGCGGGCTCCGCCGTCCGTTTCGCCATGAAGCCGGACGGCGTCGCCAGGTGGTCAATTCTGGACGGAACCCGCTGGGTTCACGCGGGTGTTGTCCGCCCGCCGTGCGGACGTGTCGGGATCGTTTCAGGCGTGGGCGACGAGCCGCCCGGTCATCGACTCGGGCAGGATCCGCACCCAGTGCGGGTGATCGATCCGATTGGCCCACGGAGCCAGTCCGGTCGCCTCCAGCCGGGCCAGTGTCTCCGCGTCGGTCACCCGCACCGCCCTGCCGTTGACCAGGACGCTCCACCCGGTGCGGGCCACCGGGTCGTGCCCGTCGACCTCGAAGCCGACGGCGGCCTCCTCCAGCGCCACGGCCAGCTTCGACCCGTCCGCCGTGCGGAAGGCGATGGCGTCCCCGTCCAGCACGTAGTTGACCGGCAGGATCAGGACCTCGCCGTCCGATCGGAAGGCGACCCGGCCGACCCGCTCGCCGGCGAGCAGCCATCCACAGGTGTCCGCGGGCAGCACGCCGCAGCCAGCGTGATCGAGGACGGCACCGCCGTCGCCGGTGAGCCCCGACGCACCTACGTTCGTCGCACCCGCAGCGGTCGATGTCATCGTGTTCCCCTCGTCCGTTCGATGGGCGTCCGGACCGCCGGGGCGCAGGGGCCGTTCGGCGACGCCGCCCTCGACGGTAGGTGCTCGCCATGGGCGGGACAGGGGCCGATCGTCGCCCGCTGGACGGGCTTTCCGGCACGGCACCGCCCCGACGGCTGGCGACCCGCGTCGCCACGGAGACCGGCGCCACGGCGCAGGCCCGCCCCCGCGCCGATCACGGTCCGCGACCGCCGATGTGACGGAGCTGGACCGGCTGCCCGGGGAGAAAGGAATGTGGGTCCCTCTGGTCGGATTCGCGCCTGAGTCGTCGCCCAGAAGGACCCACGTTCCCCCTCGGCCACGCACGACGGCCGAGGACCCCTGACCGTCGGTGAACTCGGAGGCCGGCGATGGCCCGCCACGGCCAGCCCGGGCCTGGCGCGCGCGTCGGGGGTGGCGGGGGCCCGGGCTAGTGAGGGTCGCCGGCGGGGGCCTGGCCGGGTTCGGCCCGCGCGGGCGCGGCGGGCGGCGCCTCGGCCTGGGCGGGCACCCCGGGCACGCACGCGGCCCGGAAGTCGACCGGCCGTCGTGCCTCGAACCCGAGTGCCTCGTAGAGAGCGATGGCGCGGGTGTTCGACGCGGCCGCATGCAGGAACGGCCGCTCGCCGCGGGCCCGGATCCCGGCGGCGACCGCCCGGACGAGCCGGCCCGCGAACCCGTTGCCCTGATGAGCCGGGTCGGTGCACACGGCGCTGATCTCGGTCCAGCCCGGCGGGTGCAGCCGCTCGCCGGCCATCGCGACGAGCGCGCCGCCCCGGCGGATGCCGAGGTAGGTACCCATGGTGAGGGTGCGGGGCAGGAACGGCCCGGGACGGGTCCGGGCAACCAGGTCGAGCATCTCCTCGACGTCGGCCGCGGTCAGCGGCACCGCCTCGGCGTCGGGTGTCGCGTCGACGCCCACGTCGACCATCTGCACGCCGGGACCGAACCCGGCCGCCTCCCAGCCGGCGGGCGGCGTGGCGTCGACGCAGGTGTACGGCACCAGGGCGCCGGGGCCGTACAGGGCGGCCACATTCCGCCAGGTACCTTCGTCCGGTTCGTCGGGCAGCCCGACGAACGGGCAGACATCGCGCGGGTAGCACAGTACGTCACCGCGGCGGACGGCGAAATCCGCGTGCGGTCCGAGCAGGGCTGCCCGGACGGGATTGTCCAGAACATGTCGCATGCTCACAGCATTCCTCCCGCTGGCCGCGTCGGGCCCGCCGGGAAGTCAACGCACCGGGCCGCCCGCGCCTTCCAGGTCGGTCCCGGTCCGGTCGGTCGCGGCCGGGCCGGGGTTGGCCTCGGCACCGGCGGGCAGGTCACGGATCTCGGTGAGCAGGCGGGCCTCGTCGCTCACGAGGCCGGGCGCCGGGTGGCCGCCGGTGCGCGGCGGCGCACCCCGCCCCGTCCGGACGGCCAACCCGACGTCCGTGCGTTGTCGCCGGCCGACCGGGGGGCTAACCCGACAAACCGTCCATTTCATCCCAAGCTGGCACCATCAGGGCTGCCGGGACGTGCCAGCCGTGTGCCCCTTGGCCGCACGGAAACCCTGCTCCAGGTCGGCGATGATGTCGGCGACGCCCTCGATGCCGACCGACAGTCGGATCAGGCCCGGCGTGACCCCGCTGTCGATCTGCTCGGCCGGCGTGAGCTGGGCGTGGGTCGTGGAAGCCGGGTGGATCGCCAGCGAGCGGACGTCGCCGACATTGGCCAGATGGCTGTGCAGCGCCAGGCCCTCGAGGAAGGCCCGGCCGGCGTCCTCGCCGCCCAGGATGCCGAACGCGAGCACCGCCCCGGCCCCCTGCGGCAGGTAGCGCCGCGACGCCTCGTGCCAGCGGCTCGATGCCAGCCCCGGATAGGCCACCCACTCCACCTCGGGACGGTCCTGTAGCCAGCCGGCGATCGCGGCGGCGTTGGCGCTGTGCCGCTCCATCCGCAGTGACAACGTCTCCAGCCCCTGGAGCAGCAGGAACGCGTTCGTCGGCGACAGCGCCGGGCCAAGATCGCGTAGCAGCCGGGTGCGGGCCCGCACGAGGTAGGCGCTCTCGCCGAACGCCTCGTGGAAGACGAGGCCGTTGTAGGCCGGGTCCGGGGTGGTGAAGCGGGGATGGCGCCCGCCGGCCCAGTCGAAGTGCCCGCCGTCGACGATGACCCCGCCGATCGACGTCCCGTGCCCGCCGATGAACTTGGTCGCCGAGTGGACCACGATGTCCGCGCCATGTTCCAGCGGGCGGGCGAGGTACGGCGACGCGAGGGTGTTGTCGACGATCAGGGGCAGCCCGGCGCCATGGGCGAGCTCGGCGATGCCCGCGAGATCCAGGACGTTGCCGCGCGGGTTGCCGATCGTCTCGCCGTACAGCGCGACGGTGTTCGGCCGGATCGCGCCGCGCCAGGCGGCCAGGTCGTCCGGGTCCTCGACGAACGTCGTGGTGATGCCGAACTCGGCGAGGGTGTACCGGAGCAGCGCGTACGTGCCGCCGTAGAGCGAGGCCGCGCAGACCAGATGGTCGCCGGCGCCGGCCAGGTTGAGCAGCGCCAGGGTGATCGCCGCCTGGCCGCTGGCCGTCGCGAGCGCCGCCACCCCGCCTTCGAGGTCGGCGACCCGCCGCTCGAAGGCGTCCTGGGTGGGGTTGACCACCCGGGTGTAGGTGAAGCCGACCTCGGCCAGCGAGAACAGGTCGGCGGCGTGCTTCGTGTCGTCGAACACGAACGACGTGGTCTGGTAGATCGGCACGGCGCGGGCGCCGGTCGCGGGGTCCGGCGCGGTCCCGGCGTGGAGCTGGCGGGTCTCGAAGCTCCGTCCGGTCGGGGAGGTCGTCACGGGTGTCCCTTCGGCGGTTCGACGTCGGCGTAGTAGCGGCGGGCCACCTCCGGATGGCTGCGCAGCCAGCTTTTGAGGGTGTTCTCGCCGTGCTGCGCGAAGATCGGATTGTCCGGGTCGGGGGGCGGCGGATCACCGATCTCGCGGGCCAGCTCGGCCGGCAGTGGCACCGGTTCGAGCGTCGCCGACAGTCGCGGGCCGAAGAAGAACGCCACGGACAGCCGCTCGTGGCCTGGCGGTGGGCTGACGACCCGGTGCACCGTGGCCCGGTAGTAGCCGCGGGTGGCCAGCTCGAACATCTCGCCGACGTTCACGATGAAGGACCCGGGCCGGGGTGTCGCGTCCAGCCAGCCGCCCGCGCCGTCCGCGACCTGCAGCCCGGGGCTCGCGGGCCGCCGGCCGTCGCCCGTCCGCGACCGGACGTCGTCCTGCAGGACGAACGTGACGAACCCGCCGTCCTTGTGCGCGCCGACCCCCTGGTCGTGGGCCGCGGGGTGCTCGCCCGCCGGGGCCAGGTAGCGGATCAGCTTCAGGTGCGACCGGGGCTCGTGGGCGAACGACCGGTCGAAGTGGTCGGCGGGCAGGCCCAGCGACTCGGCGAAGGCCCGCACCAGCAGCCGGGACAGGCCGCCGAGCCGGGCCATGTAGCCGAGCACCGCGCCGCGCAGTTCGGGCACCGGCCGCGGCCACTGGTTCGGCCCGTCGAGGCGCAGGTAGGGCGGATCGTCCGGGCCGAGGGTCCGGGGTGGGCGTTCGTCGGAGATGTCGATCTGCTCGCGCAGGTCGGCGCTGCCGCGGGTGATCTCCTGGCCGAGCCGGGTGTAGCCGCGGAAGTGTGGCGAGTGGATGTTCTCGATCTCCAGTTTCGCCGCCGCCGGCAGTTGGAAGAAGCGGCGGCTCACCTCGAGCACGGCGTCGGTCTGCGCGACCGGGACGCCGTGCCCGGTCAGGTAGAAGAAGCCGGGACCGTGGCAGGCGTGGCGCAGCGCGTCGAGGAAGGCCGCGCGTCCGGCGGTGCCGGCGAGGAACGGGCCGATGTCGAGTGAGGGCAGCAGACTCATGCGGGCTCCAGACCGGCCGCGCCCGCGGGCGCGGCCGGTTGGTCGGAGTGATCAGCGAGGCGAGGTCGCGGCCCGGCGGCACCCGGCCGCGGCAGGACGCGGACCGCGACACAGCGCGCTCGACACCCGCGCGTGGTCCACGTGTCGACGGCTGACGAGGGCCTCGGTGGCTGGCATCGGACCACGGTAGATCCGGTCCTCGGCAGCGGTCCAGCAGCCGGGCCCACCAGGGGCGACCGTCGCGAGGGCTCGAAGTGGACCCCAAGGTCCGGTTAAGCTGGGTACGCACAACCGGACTGTGCAGTTCACTTCTTCGGGTGCGGGATGGGGCCGATGACCAGCAGAGCGACGGAATCGACGACAGCGGGATCAACCGTGACCGAGGCGGCGCGGGGGACGGCGGGCGGCACCGCCCGGGGCAGTGGCGCCGGGACACGGTCGCGCGGCGGGGGGAACCTGGGTGTCCTCGCGCTGGCCGCGGCGGCGTACTCGCTGGCCCAGACCGCGGTGGTGCCCGGCCTCGGCGAGCTCAGCGGCGCGCTGCACACCTCGACGCAGAACGTGTCGTGGGTGTTCAGCGCCTACCTGGTCGCGGCCGCGCTGCTCACGCCGGTGATCGGCCGGCTCGGCGACATGGTCGGCAAGCGCCGGATGCTGATCGTGTCGCTCGTCGGCTTCGGCGCCGGCAGCGTGCTGGCGGCGCTGTCGCCCAACATCTGGGTGCTGGTCGTGGCCCGGGTCATCCAGGGGGTCGGCGGCGGGATCTTCCCGCTGTGCTTCGGACTCATCCACGACACGTTCCCGGCGGAGCGTCGCCCGGGTGCGCTGGGGGTGATCTCCGCGATCGCGGGCATCGGCGCGGGCGCCGGGCTGCTGATGGGCGGGCTGCTGCTCGACCACGCCTCCTGGCAGTGGATCTTCTGGGCGGGTGCGATCATGGCCGGCGCCGCCACGATCGGTGCTCTGCGCCTGCCGGACACCGGTGTGCGCACCCCCGGCCGGATCGACCTGGTCGGTGTCGTCCTGCTCGCCGTCGGCCTCACCGCTCCGCTCATCGCCCTGACCGAGACCTCGAGCTGGGGCTGGGGCGCTCTGCGCACCATCGGCCTGTTGGTCCTCGGCGCCGTGGTGCTGGTCGTGTTCGGGTTCTACGAGCGCCGGGTCGACGAGCCGCTGGTCGACATGCGGGTGCTGGGCCGGCTACCGGTGCTGACCACGAACCTCGCGACGCTGATGATCGGTTTTGGCACGTTCGGCGCGTTCGTGATCGTCCCGCAGATGGCCCAGACCGCGACGTCCTCCGGTTACGGCTTCGGCCTGGGCGCCACCGAGGCCGGCCTGCTGCTGCTGCCGGGCTGCGTGGCGATGCTGGTCACCGCGACCTTCGCCGGGCGGCTCAGCCTCTGGCTCGGCTCCCGGGCCTTGCTGCTGATCGGCATGGCGGTCTCGGCGGTCGGCCTCGGCGTGCTCGGCGCCGAACACGGCAGCGAGGGGTCGGTGATCGCGCTCACGATCGTGCTCTTCGGTGGCATCGGCCTGGCCATGGCGGCGGTGCCGAACATCATCGTGACCTCGGTCCCGGCCGAGATGACCGGGCAGGCCACCGGGGTCAACACCGTCGTGCGCTCGGTGGGCTCCGCGCTGGGCTCCCAGGTCGTCGCCACCCTGCTGGCCTCCAGCGTGCCCGCCGGCCGGACGCTGCCGACGAACAGCGCGTTCACCGACGCGTACCTGCTCGGCGGCGCGGGCCTGCTGTGCGGGGCGCTCGCCGCGGTGTTCATCCCGCGCCGAGGCCGGGCGGAGCCGGCGGCCGCGATCCCGGTGGTCGGCGCGCCGGACTCCGCGGCGGAGCTGCTGGTGAATCCCGAGGTGATTCCCGCGCCGACGGTCGTCACGCCGGTCTCCGACCTGGATCCTGCGTGAGCTGAGCCGGTCGGTCGGGCATGCTGTGGTCATGGTTTCCCTGCCGGACGGCGCGGTTGGCCGCGCGGATCCCGACTGGTCGGCGCGCCGGTCCGACGCCCGGCGCAATCACGAGCAGATCATGGCGGCCGCGATCGAGGTGTTCTCCGAGAAGGGCCTCACCGCCACCGTGACCGAGGTGGCGGCCCGGGCCGGCGTCGGCAAGGCCACGGTCTACCGCAGCTACCCCACCAAGGACGCGCTGGTCCAGGCCGTCGCCGAGCACCAGATCCGCTGGGTCGACGCCCGCGTCGCCCAGGCCGCGGCCGAGGAGGACCCCTACCTCGCCCTGCGCGACTTCCTGGACGACCTGTTCCAGCGGCTCGTGCACGACCCGGTCCTGCTCGCCGAGGTAATGCCGAGGGAGGAGCTGCGCGCGGCGACGACGGCCTCCCTCGAGACGCTGGGACGCATCGTCGACGCCGCCCGCGATCGCGGGGCGCTGCGCGCCGACGTCACCGCCCTCGACGTGCGGATTCTGAGCACCGGCTGCGCCCGGGCCCTGGTCGATCTCGGCAACCGGGACCCGCAGGTGTGGCGACGCTTCGCCGGCCTCGTGCTCGCCGCCCTCGGCCCCACCGCCACGAGCGTGCGACCCGACTGACCCGGCGCCCGGCGCAGTGCCTTGACCTCAACCCGTGTTCAGGGTGGAGGCTGGACGGGGCGCCAGATCGGTGCCTCGAACGGACACAGGAGCGTGGTGGCGCATGACGGTTCTGGTGACGGGCGGGCGCGGCGCGGTCGCCCGTGCGGTGGTCGATGACCTGCTGGCCGAGGGTGTGCCGGTGCGGGTCGCCAGCCGCGAGCCGGCGCGGGTGGACGTGCCGGCGGGGGTCGAGGTGGTGGGCGCCGACCTGGCCCGACCCGAGTCGGTCCAGGGCGCGCTCGATGGCGTGGGCGCCGTGTTCCTCTACGCCTCGCCCGAGGGCGTCGAAGGGGTTCTCGCCGCCGCGGCGGCGGCGAAGGTCGACCGGATCGTGCTGCTGTCCTCCCTGTCGACCGAGCAGGAGGGCGCGTCGAACGAGATCGCCCGCAGGCACGCGGTCGTCGAGGAGGCGATCGCCGCGTCCGGGCTGGCGTGGACCTTCGTGCGGCCGGGGGCGTTCGCGACGAACGCGCTGGCCTGGGCGCCGACGATCCGCGCCGGCGAGGTGGTGCGCGAGACCTATCCGGAGTCCCACGCCGCGCCGATCCACGAGCGGGACATCGCGGCGGTGTCCGTCCTTGCGCTGCTGCAGCCCGGCCACGAGGGCGCCCGTTACGCCCTCACCGGACCGGAGTCGCTGACCAGGCGCGCCCAGCTCGACCTGATCGGGCAGACCGTCGGCCGGCCGGTCCGCCTGGCGGAGATCCCCCCGGACGAGGCGCGCGCGGAGATGCTGGCCCGGTTCGGTGGCCCGGCCGCCGCCGGCGTCGTCGACGCGCTGCTCGGTTACCAGCGGGACCAGGTCGGCGTCCCGGCTCAGGTCACCGACACCGTGCGGGCCGTCACCGGCCGCCCGGCCCGGACGTTCGCCACCTGGGTGGCGGACCACGCGGCAGACTTCACCGCGGCCTGAGGGCCCGCCCGCGGCTCAGCCGGCGAGGATCGAGGTGATCCTCGCCCCGGCTGGGCCGGGTAGGTCCGCGACCGGCAGCCAGCGGTGGTCGGTCACCTCGTCGAGACGCAGGTCCACCGTGCCCGGTGAATGCGACCGCTGAATCTGAAAAACAAATCGAAAGTCGTAATGTGTGTGTTCTGGTTCGGCCCGGGCGGGATTCTCGGGAATGACATGGACGTCGATGTCCATGGGCAGCTCGCGCAGCGGCCGGGCCGTCGAGGGGTGAACACCCGTCTCCTCGGCGAGTTCCCGCAGCGCGGCACCCGCGAGGGTGGCGTCCTCACGCTCGACGTGGCCGCCCGGGAACAGCCAGCGGTCCAGCACGCGGTGGTGGATCTGCAGCACCCGGAACGTCGTGTCCACCACCACCGCGCCGCAGGTCACGTGCCCGGGCAGCGTCGTGCGGGCGGTGACCGGCGAGCTGGCGGACGCCAGATCGAGCAGCGGCGTCAACGCCTCGGCCTCCGCGGGATACGCGACCAGATAGTCCCGGACCAGGGAGATCACCCGATCGTTCAATCTTTGTTCCTTATTCGTCGTCGGTAGGTGAAGTCGGCCTTCGCCAGAGCAGGGCCCGCCGCTGACAGCGTTCCTGCCGGCCATCCCATGATGGCACGCCGGGCGCCATTTCCGGCCGTCGCGGCCGGCGGGATCAGTGCCGTCCGAGGGCGGTTCCCGGTTCCGGGGCGGACGCGGTGCCGAGGGCACGGATGGCGAGCTCCGCGTACAGGGCGGCGCCGTCGGGCAGCACCGTCTCGTCGAACCGGGCCCGCGGGCTGTGGTTGAACGGCGCCGTGCGCGGATCGGCGCCGGCCACTGCGGCGCCGATCGCGACGAGGCTGCCCGGCACCCTCGTGAGCACCCGGGAGAAGTCCTCCGAGCAGGCCAGCGGATGCGCGAGCTCGGTGTAGCGGCGCTCGCCGAACGTCTCGGCCACCGCGCGGGCGGCGAGCGTCGCCGCGGCCGCGTCGTTGACCGTCGCGGGCCGTTCGGGGACGAACTCGACGTCCACCCCGACACCGTGTGCCGCCGCGATGCCGTCGAGCACCCGGCGGGCCTCCCGCTCCACCCGTTGCCCGGTCTCGGCGGAGAACGTCCGCACGGTCGCCTCGAAGACCGCCTCGTCGGGGATGACGGTCCGGCGGGTACCGGCCCGCAGCACCCCCACGGTGATCACCACCGGGTCGAACACGTCGAACCGGCGGGTCACCATCGACTGCAACGCGAGCACCATCTCCGCGGCGACGGTGACGGGGTCACTCGCGCGGTGCGGCATCGACCCGTGCCCACCCTCGCCGCGCACGGTGACCCGCAGCATCGCCGACGCCGAGGTGATCGCCCCCGCGCGGCCGCAGAACTGGGCCCGCGGCAGCGCCGCGGAGAACACGTGCAGCGCGTACGCCGCCGACACCCGCGGGCCGGCCGCGTCGAGCACCCCCTCGTCGATCATGTGCCGGGCGCCCTCCCAGCCCTCCTCGCCGGGCTGGAACATGAACACGACGTCGCCGGGCAGCCGGTCGCGGCGCTCGGCCAGCAGCCGGGCGGCGCCGACCAGCATGGCCGTGTGCAGGTCGTGGCCGCAGGCGTGCATGACGCCGTCGAAGACCGACGCGTGCGCGTGGGTGGTGAGCTCCTGGACTGGCAGCGCGTCCATGTCGCCGCGCAGTAGCACCGCCGGCGCCCGGGTGCCGGGCCCCGCCCCGCCGCGCAGCACGGCGGTCACCGAACTGAGGGTTCGGCCGAGGGTGACCTCCAGAGGGAGGCCGTCGAGCGCGTGGAGCACCTTCTCCTGCGTCCGGGGCAGGTCCAGCCCGATCTCCGGCTCGCGGTGCAGGCGGCGGCGCAGCTCGGCCAGGTCACCGGCCATGACCTGGGCGTCCTCGAGAACCGACATGCCCCTCCTCGCCGTCGCGGGCGCCGAGGTCACCCGCCGGCCCGTGGACCGGCGGCCGGCCCCGCGGGCGGAAGACCTCGACCGTTGCACTCAGTGTGCGCGCCAGCGGTGACGATCGTGGGGCGCCGGGCGTCGCCGCCGGCGGATACTGCGGAGGTGGACATCGACCGGATTGACCACCTTGTGCTGACCGTGACGGACGTCGAACGCACCGTCGACTGGTATGCGCGGGTCCTCGGGATGACCCCGGTGACCTTCCGCGGTGGCCGCCGTGCCCTCGCCTTCGGCCGGCAGAAGCTGAACCTGCACGCCGCCGGGCACGAGTTCGAGCCGAAGGCGGCCCGGCCCATCCCCGGCTCGGTGGATCTCTGCCTGGTCAGCGGGCTGCCGCTGGACGAGGTGCGGGCCCACCTGGACGCGCTCGGCGTGCAGGTGGAGCAGGGCCCGATCGCGCGTACCGGCGCAACCGGGCCGATCACCAGCGTCTACGTGCGCGATCCCGACGCCAACCTGATCGAGATCAGCACCTATGACGACGAGGTGGGCGGCGACGAGGTGGGCGGCGACGAGGTGGGTCCGGCGGCGGGAGCAGGCTGACCCGTCCGCGGTGCCGGCAGGTCCGGGCTGGCGGTCGTGTCGGGGCCGGCGGTCGTGTCCGGGCCGGCGGTCGCGTCCGGGCCGGCGGTCGCGTCGGGGCCGTTCGGAACGCCGGCGAGCCACAGCGCCACGCTGCCGACGATGGCGATGACGAGGTTCAGCGCGAACGCCGTCACGGCGATGTACCCGGCCCGGCCGAGACCGGGCACGGTCGCCAGCGATCCGCCGAAATGGTGGGCGAGCGGACTGTGCTGTTCGTACGCCATCAGCGTGCCGTAGACCATGCCGACCAGCCAGCCGCCGAGCAGCGCCCGGCGGTGCAGCCGCGGGCGCCACAGTCCGAGTGCCACCGCGGGGAAGGTCTGCAGGATCCACACCCCGCCGAGCAGCTGCAGGTTGATCGAGTTCTGCGTGTCCAGGCCGAGGACGAACACCAGCGCCCCCGCCTTGACCAGCAGGGACGCGATCTTCGAGACCTTCGCCTCCTCGGCCGCCGTCGCCGCCGGGCGCAGGTGGCCGACGTACACGGTGCGGGTGAACAGGTTCGCCGCGGCGATCGACATGATCGCGGCCGGGACCAGCGCGCCGACCGCGATCGCGGCGAACGCGACACCGGCGAACCAGGCCGGGAACTCCTGGTCGAACAGCAGCGGGATCGCGAGCCGCGGGTTGGTCGTGTGCACCCCGGCGGCGATCGCCACGTAACCGAGCAGCGCCAGGAAGGCGAGCAGCAGCGTGTAGAGCGGCAGGACCGCGGTGTTGCGGCGAATGACCTCGCGGGAGCGGGTCGCCAGCACCCCGGTGATCGCGTGCGGGTACATGAACAGTGCCATCGCCGAGCCGAGTGCGAGGGTGCCGTAGGCGAGAAAGTCCTTCGGCCCGGGGATGAACACCGCCGTCGGGTGCCGGCCGGCGGCGGTGGCCGCGGTGTTCGCGGCGTCGAACTTGCCCTCGGCCGCGTCGAAGACCGCGCCGAAGCCGCCGACCCGGTGCGGGATGACGATGATCGCCACCGCCACCACGAGGTAGATGAGCAGGTCCTTCGCGAACGCGATCAGCGCCGGCGCCCGCAGGCCCGCCGTGTAGGTGCACACGGCGAGTACCCCGAAGGCGATGATCACCGGCAGGTCCCGCACGAGCGCGTTGCCACGGTCCGTTCCGACGCCCATCACCTCCAGCACCGCCTGCATGCCGACGAGCTGCAGGGCGATGTAGGGCATGGTCGCCACGATCCCGGTGACGGCGACGGCGAGCGCGAGCGAGCGCGAACCGTAACGGCCGCGGACCAGGTCGGCCGGCGTGACGTAGCCGTGCCGGTGCGACAACGTCCACAGCCGGGGCATCAGGACGAACACCACCGGCCAGACCAGCGTGGTGTACGCGACGGCGTACCACCCGGACACCGCGCCCGCCGCGTACATCGCCCCGGGCACCGCGACGAACGTGTACGCGGTGAAGATGTCGCCGCCGACGAGGAACCACGCGACGAACCCGCCGAACCCACGCCCGGCGAGCCCCCAGTCGTCCAGGCTGGCCAGCGCCCCCGGGCCGGCACGGCGCCACCGGGTCGCGACGAAGCCGAGCACGGCCACCGCGGCGAGCAGCACGGCGAACACCGCGAACTGCGCGCCGTGAAATCCTCCCGTCGGGGCGCCCGCCGCGGCCGGCGCGCTCATGCCCGCCGCCCGTCGTCGCCCGAAGCGCCCGAGCGGGTGGCCTCGGCGCGGCTCAGCAACCAGACGCAGCCCGCCATCCCGACGGCGCCGATGAGCAGCCACAGCAGCGAGTACCAGTAGAAGAACGGCACGCCCCACAGCCGGGGCCCGCGCCGCGCGTAGGTGCCGACCAGCAGCACGGCGGCGATCTGGCACCCGAGGACGACCGCGGTGGCCATCCGGGCGAGCGGTGCGATGGCGAGACGGGAATCCGCCGGCCGGCGGGCGCCGCGCCGCCGATGGCCGCGCCCGGTCCGGTCGAGGTGCGCGGGGCCCTTGCGCTGGCCGCGCTCGCTGGCGCGGCGGTCTTCGGTCATTCGCAGTCGCTCCCGCGCCGAGCCATACCCAAAGTGGTCGGTTCGCCACTCTAGGGTGCGCAGGGTGTGCGGCCGAGCGGGCACGATCCCCTGGCTGTGGGCTCCAAGTGATCTCACGGCTGGGTACGGGCGGCCGGGCGTGCGCGGCTGGGGGAGGGGGCCGCGGCGGCTGGGCGGGCTGGCGTCGGGTGCGGACCCGAGCGGCCACCTGTCGCTTCTGGTGGGCTCGGCATCCGTTTTGCCCCTACAGACGCGACATCGGGCTGGCTTCCCGTGACGTGTCCCGGCTGGGTCAGCCGGAGGTCGCCGCGGTCGTGCTCGCGGTCGCGGCGACGGTGGCGGCGGCCGCCTGGGCCTCCTGGATCACCTTCCTCACGATCGCGGCGACCGGCGCCTGCTCGGTCGCCTCCTTGATCCGGTCCTTGGCGTGCCGGCGGTCGGCGCGCTGCGGCGCGACGACCTCCAGCAGCCGGGAAGGCCCGGACAGCGCGAGCACCGTCGCCGTGCGCGGGTCGAACGGGCCGTCGCCGGTCGCGGCCGCCCGCAGGCGGCGGACCACCTCGTCGCGCACCTCGGGACGCAGCACCGGATGGTGGGTGACGGTCACGATGACCACCCGGTCCCGGCGCCGCCCGAGTACCCCGGCGTCCACCAGCGGGTCGACGACCCGCCCCCACACCCCGCCGAGCGCCCGGTCCATCCTGCCGAGCTGGTCGGCCGCCCGCCGGCCGCGCACGGTGCCGAGCAGCGCGTGGGTGTCGGCCAGCAGCGGATGGTCGGGCGGCGCGCCGATGGGGGCGAGGCGCCGCCCGTCCTCGGCGATGAGCCCGAGCAGCCCGAGCTCCGCGATCAGCGCCCCACTCAGCGCGACCTTCAGCGGGTCGCGCGAGGAGTTCACCGGCGTCCCGGTCTGCGGATCGAGCGCGAGCAGCAGCAGGTCCTCAGCGAGCAGCATGGCCGTCATCCCCTCGGAGATCGTCGCGGGCCGTCGGAGATCGTCGCGGGCTGAGCCAGTGACGAAGTTCGAGGATCATTCCCGCCCCGCCGAATCGCAACCTCAAGGTCGCCGACCCGACAGGCCACCCTCCGGCGGTCACGAAGAGACGATCGACCTGGGCGTCACCTACCGTTACCGCTGGTGGTGACCGTGCAGGCTGAGGGGGCAGGTGGGTCCTTCTGGTCGAGTTGGCGCCCGCATTGTCGCCCAGAGGGACCCATACATCACGCTTCCGGTGCGGCCCTGGCGCCGCCGGGCACGGTGGGTGACCGCGGGCCGCCCGGCGCTGCCGGGCGGTCAGAGCCAGCCGGAGTCCTCGGCGGCGCGCAGCGCCTCCATGCGGTTGCGGGTGCCGGTCTTCGCGATCACGGCCGAGAGGTAGTTGCGGACGGTGCCCTCGGACAGGAACAGCCGCCCGGCGATGTCGGCGACGGTGGCGCCGTCGCGGGCGGCGACGAGGACGTCACGTTCCCGCCCGGTCAGCGGGCTCGCCCCGCCGGCGAGGGTGGCGGCGGCCAGCGTCGGGTCCACCACCCGCTCGCCGCGGGCGACCCGGCGGATCGCGTCCGCGAGGGCGTCCGCCGGGGCGTCCTTGACGACGAAGCCGAGCGCGCCCGCCTCCATCGCGCGGCGCAGGTAGCCGGTGCGGCCGAACGTGGTGACGACGAGCACCTGGGTGGCGGGGGCGGTGGCCCGCACCGCCGCGGCGGCGGCGAGCCCGTCGATGCCGGGCATCTCGACGTCCATCAGCACCACGTCGGGGCGCAGCACGGCGACCTGGGGGACGACCTCGTCGCCCCGGCCGACCTGCCCGACGACCTCGATGTCGTCCTCCAGCGACAGCAGCGCGGCGAGCGCCCCGCGAACAAGATGCTGGTCGTCGGCCAGCAGCACGGTGATCATGGCTTGCCCAGGAGGGCCGCGCGGCCGGCGGCCGCGTCCCTGTCCCCGGCTGCGTCCCTGCCCCTGGTGGTGGTCGCCGCCGGGGAGCCGGCCGGGTCCCGGGTCGTCGGCGTCGGTGGGAGCGGGGCGGCGGCCCGCAGGCGGAAGCCCGGTGCCGAGCTGCCCGGGTGCGCGGGGCCGAACTCCAGGCGACCGCCGGCGGCGCGCACCCGTTCGGCGAGGCCCGCGAGGCCCGCGCCGTCCGTCCGGCGCGACTCGGCAGGGCCGCGACCGTCGTCGACGATCTCGATGGCGCCGCCGTCGACGGTGACCCGGAAATGGCTGGCACCGCTGTGCCGCACCGCGTTGGTCACGCCCTCGCGGAGCACCCAGCCGAACAGCTCCCGCAGGCCCCCGGGAACCTCGTCCACGGACGCCGGCAGTTCCCCGCGGATGCCCGCCGCGGCCAGCACCTGGCGGGCGGCGGCGAGTTCGGTGACGAGGCTGACCTCCCGGTAGCCGGCGACGGTCGCCCGCACGTCGGCGAGACTCTGCCGGCCCAGCGCGGCGACCTGGGCCATCTCGTCGGCGGCCCGAAGCGGGTCCCGGTGGGCGAGCTTGGAGGCGAGCTCGGCCTTCACCGTGATCGTGGTGAGCGCGTGGCCGAGCAGGTCGTGCAGGTCGCGGGCGATCCGCAGCCGTTCCTGTTCCTTCGCCAGCCGTTCGATCTCCAGGTTGGCCCGGCGCAGCTCGGCCTGGTTGCGGGCGCCGCTGCGGATCACGTGCATCGTCAGCGCGGCGAACAGCACCGGCGCGCACAGCGACCACTGCGGGCCGTTCGCCCGCCACCAACCGATGTGCTGGGGCAGCCAGGTGTCCACGGCGGCGATCCCGAGCACCATCGGGATCGAGGCGACCGGCGCCACCACCAGGGTGAGCGCCACGGCGAGATAGACCGTCATGACCAGGCCACCACCGCCGACGACCGGCAGGTACGCGACGATGCACGCGGTCATGCCAGCCAGCAGCGGCGCGCGAAGGTCCAGCCGGCCGTGGAAGACCGCGAGGGGGAGGGCCCACATGTAGAGCACGCAGAAGGCGACCAGGATGACGCCGCCGTACGCGATGACGATCGCGCTGTCGTGCAGCGCGAACATGTCCGAGACGGCGTAGCCGAGGTAGACCAGGAAGACGCCCGAGACGCGCCGCCAGCGCCAGGCATCCATCCCCGGCCGGCCTTGCGTCGGCGTCGGCGTCGGCGTCGGCATCGACGTGAGCAGCCAGCGACGCATCGCGCCGGCCTGCGCAGTCCCCATCTCGCCTCCCTGTACCGGGCGCGGTTTCAGGCGCGGAGCTGGTCGCGCAGGTAGGCGCGGCCGCCGATCGCGCCGAGGACGACCGCCCAGATCGCCAGGGTGACCAGGCCGCGCATGCCGATCCAGCCGCCCTCGAGCACCGCGCGGCCCGCCTGCGCCGACCAGTACATCGGGAGCAGCTTCACGATATCGGCGAGCCAGTGCGGGAAGTTCTCCACCGGCACCCAGATGCCGCCGGCCAGTGCCAGCAGGCTGAACACCCCGCCGGTGATCGCCTGCATGCTCTCCGGCCGCACCAGGTATCCCAGCCAGATCGCGAAGCCGCCGAGTGGGATGAGGCCGAGCAGGATCGAGGCACCGGCGCCCAGGTAGGTGCCGGCGGACAGGCTCACCCCGCGGGTCGCGCGGGCAGCGACGAACACCGCGATGATCGGCAGGATCGCGATGGTGAAGCCGATCGCCGCCTTGCCGATCACGTACTGCGGCCCGGACAGCGCGGTGAGCCGCAGCTGCCGGTTCCAGCCGATGGAGCGCTCCACCGAGATCCGCCCGGCGGTCCCGAGCACGGCGTTCATCGCGCCGAACGATGCCATGCTGATCATGATGTAGGGGGCGACGTCGAGGGAACCGATGTGGTCGCCCTCGCTGGAGGCGCTGAACGCCGAGAACAGCAGGATCGGCATCAGCAGAGTGAAGATCAGTAGCCGCGTGTTGCGCCAGGCGTGGGTGATCTCGGAGCGCATGTACCGAAGCGAGGTGGTCGCCCAGGCCATGGTCGGTCCCGGCGGAGCCGTGCCGGCGTCGGGAGTGGTCGAGGAGAGGGTCATCGCGTGGTCTCCGTCTGGCTCGTGGCCGTGCGTCCGGCTGGGATCGGGGCGGTGCCGGTGTCGTCGGTGCTGTCGGCGGTCAGGGCGACGAAGGCATCCTCGAGACCGGCACCGACGACCTCGATGTCCTCGACCCCCGGGAACGCCGCAAGCAGTGCCCGCAGGGCCGCGTCGCTGTCCGGGCAGGACAGGCTGATCGACTCGCCGCGGCCCTCGACGTGCGCGACGCCGGGCAGCCGGCCGAGCGCGGCGAGCGCCCCCGCGTCGAGGCCGCGCAGCGTGGCGCGGATCGTGCGCCCGCCGACCAGCGCCTTGACTTCGGTCGTCGGACCGTCGGCGATGACCCGGCCGCGGCGCAGCAGGACGATCCGGTCGGCGAAGTCGTCGGCCTCCTCCAGATAGTGGGTGGCGAACAGCACGGTCCGGCCCGCCGCCGCCCAGGCGCGCATCGCCGTCCAGAAGGCCCGGCGGCTCTCGACGTCCATCGCCGCCGTCGGCTCGTCAAGCACGATCAGATCGGGGTCCGGCAGCAGCGCGAGCGCGAAGCGGACGCGCTGGCGCTGCCCGCCGGAGAGCCGGTTGGTGCGGGCGTCGGCCAGTTCGCTCACGCCGGCCCGCGCGAGCACCTCGTCAGGCGCCAGCGCGCGTGGATACAGCGCGGCCACGGAGGTGAGCATCTGCCGCACGGTGATCTCCGGACGAAGGCCGCCGTTCTGCAGCATCGCGCCGACGAGTCCGGCGACGCAGGCCTGCCGCGGGGTCCGGCCGAACAGCTGGACCTCGCCCTCGTCCGGGCGGGTCAGCCCGAGCAGCATGTCGATGGTCGTGGACTTGCCGGCGCCGTTCGGCCCGAGCAGGGCGACGATCTCACCCGGGGCGATCGCCAGGTCGACGCCGTCGACGGCCTGCACATCGCCGTAGCGCTTGCGCAGGCCGACGAGGTGCACGCTGGGCGTCGGCGCCGGGGCCGCGCCGGGGGCGAGGCCGGCCGCGGTGGGCAGCTCGCCGGGCGGGGAGGAGTGCCTGGTCATGAAGGAAGGATTCCGCGGATCGGCGCGGCGCCCCAGTCATGACCGTCATCGGTGCGCCATGACAGTTGTCACGATCCGGCCCCTGCCTGTCTCTGCCCGTGCCCGGCGCGCGTCTGCGCCGTGTCTGCGTCGTGTCCGTGTCGTGTCCGTGTCCTGAGCCTGTCCGGCTCGTGGTTCTGCCTGTTCCGCGATCCGGCCGGTGGGTGATCGGCTGCGGACGGTGGGGGCGGCGCTGTGGTGGCGGGAACCGTTTGTAAGGCTGGGGCCATGGATCTGCGCATCTTCATCGAGCCCCAGCAGGGGGCGTCGTACGAGCGCCAGCTCGCCGTGGCGAGGGCCGCGGAGGACGCCGGTTTCGACGGCTTCTTCCGCTCCGACCACTTTCTGCGGATTGGACCGGGCGATCCGTCGCCAGGTCCGTCGGACGCCTGGGTGACGCTGGCGGGCCTCGCGCGGGAGACCTCCCGCATCCGGCTCGGCACGCTCGTGACCAGCGCGACCTTCCGGCTGCCCGGACCGCTCGCGGTCGCGGTCGCGCAGGCGGACGCGATGAGCGGCGGCCGGATCGAGATGGGACTCGGCGCGGGCTGGTTCGACGCGGAACACGCGGCGTACGGCGTGCCGTTCCCGCCGGTCGCGGAGCGCTTCGACCGGCTCGCCGAACAGCTCGCGATCATCACCGGGCTGTGGGGCACTCCGGAGGGGGAGACGTTCTCCTATGACGGCGTGCACTACCAGCTCGCCGACAGTCCCGCGCTGCCGAAGCCGGCGCAGCGCCCGGGCCCGCCGATCATCATGGGCGGCGCTGGCCGCCGGCGGACCCCGGCGCTCGCCGCCGCGTACGCGGCCGAGTTCAACGCCGCCTTTGCCCCCGCCGACGTCATCGGCGAGCGGTTCGCCCGGGTCCGGGAGGCCGCCGCCGCGGCCGGACGCGCACCGGATGACCTGGTGTACTCCACCTCCAACGTCGTGGTGTGCGCGCGGACCGACGCGGAGCTGGCGCGCCGCGCCGAGCGGATCGGGCACGACGTCGACGAGCTGCGGGCGAACGGGTTCGTCGGCACCCCGGCGGAGATCCTCGCGAGACTGGCCGAGTTCGGGCCGGACGGCGCCGGCGCCTCCCGCGTCTATCTACAGGTCCTCGACCTCGAGGATCTCGACCACCTCGATCTGATCGCCGCCGAGGTGCTCCCGCACGTCTGAGCGCACTGTGTCGGCGGTCCAGGACCGCCGGCACAGTCCTTCGGGGTTGCCCGAAGGCGCGAAGTTTCGACTGTTACGCCTGCGCGACAACGGTATGTGACTCTTATCACATCTACCGCTGACGTTAGATGGAGGAGCTAGCCTCCTGTGTCGTGACGACCCCTGACACCGCTGGCGGTGGCCTCGCGCCGATCGGGGCCCGCGCCGTCCCGACGCAGTCCGGACGAGACTCCTACAAGTGGATCGCGCTGTCGAACACGACCATCGGCACGCTGATGGTCACGATCAACACGTCGATCCTGCTCATCGCCCTGCCGGACATCTTCCGAGGCATCCGGATCGACCCGCTCTCGCCCGGGAAGACCTCGTACTTCCTCTGGGTGATGATGAGCTTCCTGATCGTCACGTCCGTGCTCGTCGTGAGCCTCGGGCGGGTCGGCGACATGTTCGGCCGGGTAAAGATGTACAACCTCGGCTTCGCGATCTTCACACTGTTCTCGATCCTGCTCGCCGTCACCTGGATGCACGGGACGGCGGCCGCCTGGTGGCTCATCCTGATGCGGGTCGGGCAGGGGGTCGGTGGCTCGTTCCTGTTCGCGAACTCCAGCGCGATCATCACCGACGCGTTCCCCGAGCACGAGCGGGGCTTCGCCCTCGGCGTCAACGGCGTCGCGGTGATCGGCGGGTCGTTCCTCGGCCTGCTGATCGGCGGCGTCCTCGCGCCGATCGAGTGGCACCTGGTGTTCCTGGTCTCGGTGCCGTTCGGGATCTTCGGCACCGTCTGGGCGTACCTGAAGCTGCGCGACAACGGGATGCGCACCCCGGCGCGGATCGACTGGGCCGGCAACATCACCTTCGCGGTCGGGCTCGTCGCGATCCTCACCGGCATCATCTACGGCCTGCAGCCGTTCGGCGGCCACACCATGGGCTGGACCAGGCCGTTCGTGCTGATCTGCATGTTCGGCGGGCTCGCCGTCCTGATCGCCTTCGTCGTCATCGAGCTGCGCGTCGACGATCCGATGTTCCGGCTGCAGCTGTTCCGCCACCGCGGCTTCCTCATGGGCGGTCTGGCCACCCTGCTCGGCGCGCTGTCCCGCGGCGGCCTGCAGTTGATGCTGATCATCTGGCTGCAGGGGATCTGGCTGCCGCTGCATGGCTACAGCTTCGAGCGGACCCCGCTGTGGGCCGGTGTCTACATGGTCCCGCTGACCGTCGGCTTCCTGATCGCCGGGCCGCTCGCCGGGCGGATGTCCGACCGCTACGGCGCACGCCCGTTCGCCACCGTCGGCCTGCTCGTCTCCGCCGCCTCGTTCGGGCTGTTCGACGTCCTGCCGATCGACTTCAGCTACTGGTCCTTCGCGCTTGTCCTCGGGCTGATGGGCCTGTCGATGGGTCTGTTCGCCGCGCCGAACACCAGCGCCGTGATGAACACCCTGCCGCCCGCCGAGCGCGGCGCCGGCGCCGGCATGCTCAGCACCTTCCAGAACTCGGCTGGTGTGCTGTCCATCGGTATCTTCTTCACGATCATCGTGCTCAGGCTTGCCGCGAGCCTGCCCGACGCGATGTTCTCCGGCCTCACCGGCCAGGGCGTGCCGGTGGCCAAGGCGCACGAACTGGCCAACCTGCCGCCGATCGGCAGCCTGTTCGCCGCGTTCCTCGGCTACAACCCGAGCCAGACGCTGCTCGGGCCGGACACCCTGAACGCCCTGGACCCGGCGAAGGCGCACTTCGTCACCGGCCAGACGTTCTTCCCGCACCTCATCTCCGGCCCGTTCGGCGACGGACTGCGCCTCGCCTTCGCCTTCGGCGCGGCCTCCTGCGTCCTCGGCGCCGTGCTGTCCTGGCTGCGTGGGCGCGGCGCCCCGCAGGTGCACCGTTCGTTGCGCGAGGACGCCGGGATCGGCCTCACCGGCGCCGGCGCGGCCGCGGCCCTGGAGGAGGGCGCCGGCATCGCCCTGCCCGCCGCCGGCGCGCTGAGCGCCGAACGGTAATGGCCAGAACCGCGCGGGGCGGCGTCATGCGGAACAATCACGTGATGGGCGACACGGACGCGACGACGAAGACGGCACAGGGGCTGCTCGGCATCGGTCAGGCAGCGCAGGAGCTCGGGGTGTCGGTGCGGGCACTGCGGTACTACCAGGAGATGGGCCTGATCACGCCGTCCGGGCGGACCTCGGGCGGCAACCGGCTCTACGCCGAACCGGACCTGGCCAGGGTCCGCCGGATCAGGGAGCTGCAGACGCTGCTCGGCTTCAACCTCGACGAGATCCGCGCGATCCTGAGCTCGGAGGACCGCCTCACCCAGGTCCGGCTGGAGTACCGGGCCGCCTCCGACGACGGCGACCGGTTGCGGCTCCTGCTGGAGGCGCAGGCCGCCTACCAACGGCTGCGCGGCGAGGTGGACGAGAAGGTCAGCAGGCTGACCGCCTTCCGGGACGAGATCGACGAGCGTCTCGCCCGCACCGAGCGCCTGCTCGGCGACGCGGTCGTCCACTCGTCCTGACCGGCGACCAGGCCGTCGGCGTGCGTCTGCCGGCAGCTCACTCAGCTGGGCGGCCCGCGGCGAAGCATTCCGCTGCGGGCAGCTCCATGGCCAGCAGTGCCGCATCGTCGCGCTGCGCCGCATGGGTCCAGGCCCGCACCCGCTCCACCAGGCCGTCGACCGCCTCGTCGAGGTCGGCTCCGGCGAACGCCGCCTCCACTGCCGGCACCAACGGGAGGAACTGGCCGGTCGCGGGATCGCGGGCCTCGGTGATGCCGTCGGTGTAGAGCAGCAGCCGGTCGGCCGCCCGCAACGTCACCTCGGTGGTGTTGTCCTCCGCGGACAGCAGCCCCAACGGCGGCAGCCGCAGTGCCATCTCGAGCGGTCGGGCCCGTCCGCCGCGCACCAGCAGCGGGTCGGGGTGCCCCGCGTTGACCAGCCGCAGGCACCGCCCCTGGAGCTGGCCGACGACGGCGGTCACGAAGTCGTCGGGCCCGCGGACCTCCGCGGCCTCGGCGTCCAGAGCGGCGAGGACGGCCCGCGGGTCCTCCGCCTGCCGGGCCGACCAGCCGAAAGCAGCTGAGCACCCGACTCGCGATGCGCACCGCGTCGAGCCCCTTGCCGCGGACGTCCCCGACCAGCATCCGGGTGCCCCAACGCGTCTCGACCACCTCGTACAGATCCCCGCCGATCACGGCTTCGGCGGCGGCGCTCTCGTAGCGCGCGGCGAACCGTAGCCCCCCGGCCGAACGCGGCACGGGGGTGAGGATCGAATGCTGGGCGACCTCCGCCACCCGGGTGACGTTCAGCAGCTTCGTCTCCCGCCGGGTGTTGCACCGGCTGACGAGCACGGCCAGCACCGCCCCCATTGCCACGCCGCCGACCCGCACCGACTGTGCGGCGGGACCGCCACCGGCCTTGCCGAACAGGTCGTCGTGCAGGCCCAGCAGCACCCCCGCGAGGACGGCCAGCACCCCGTACAACGCGGTCAGGCGCGGCCCGGCGAAGGTGGCGGCGAGCATCGGACTGAGAACCGCCAGTTCCAGGACGGTCCACTCCTTGTCGGCCAGTTGCAGCCCGACGACGATGCCGAGCATGAGCAGCGGCAGCAGGCCGACGACCACGCGGTTCACCGCGGCGGTGACGCTGGGCGGGCGGCCTGCCCGGCCGACCGGGTGCGTCATGGCAACCCACTACCCCCTGGTAGCGCCGCTGACGCATGGGACCCTTGGGAGCCGGTTTGGTCACGGCGGTCGCAAGGCGATGCCACCTGCGGCTAAAGTTACGCCCGCAAATCATCTCATACCTTTCGGTGGCGGCGGTCACCTGCCCGCCGGCAGCATGCGTGGCAGAGCTGACCGTTCGACTGTGGGAGAGCTGTGGGAGAGAGAGGTTCGATGCCGGAGTCCGGTGGTTCGACCACGACAGGTCCAGGGGCACCGGCCGCCGCCGGCATCGTTCCCGGTGACGGCGCCGTTCCCGGTGACGGCGCCGTTCCCGCTGACGGCGCCGTTCCCGCTGACGGTGGCGCGGTCGCTGGCGCCAGCCCGGCGGGCTCCGGCCTGGTCGTGCCGCGGCAGCGGTCGCCGCGCCGCCCGGCGACGGGGTACAACCCGGCGCTCGACGGCCTGCGGGCCCTCGCCGTCCTGGCCGTTCTCGGCTTCCACATGAACGTGCTGACCGGCGGGTTCCTGGGCGTCGACGTGTTCTTCGTGCTCAGCGGCTTCCTGATCACCGGGCTGCTGCTCGCCGAGCGGGACCGGACCGGCAGCGTGTCTCTCGGTCGCTTCTACGCGCGCCGCGCGTTTCGGCTGTTGCCGGCGTTCGGGGTGTTCGTCGCGATCGGCGCGGTACTCGTCGTCGCGGTGAAGACTCGCGCCGACCAGTGGGACTTCCTCGACAACGCGGTCACCTCGCTGCTCTACGTCAACAACTACTACCGGGTGTTCCGGCCCGAATCCGGTGGCGCGTGGTTCGGGCACACCTGGTCGCTCTCGCTGGAGGAGCAGTTCTACCTCCTCTGGCCCGTCGTGCTGATCCTGCTGTGCCGCCGGCCGGCGGCCCGTCGGCGGCTGCCGGTGATCCTCACCGCGGCCGCGGCAGGCGTGTTCCTCTGGCGGGAGGTGCTGATCGCTCTCGGCGCGCAGGACCCGCGGATCTACTTCGGCCTCGACACCCGCGCCGATGCCCTGCTGGTGGGCTGCGGCCTCGCGGCCTGGGGCTGGCTCGGCACGCTGCTGCCCGCCTCGCACGGTCCGCGGGACGCCCGGCTGACCCGCTTCGCCAGCGCGATGCGCCTGGCCGCCTTCGGGGCCCGGACCAGCCTGGTCGCCGGGAGGATCCTGGTGGTGGCCGGACCGGCCGCGCTGGCCGCGCTGGCCGTGCTGGCCGTCGTCGTGCCGGAGCCGGGCCACGGGATCACCGCGATGGACCTCGGCGGCTTCACCGGGGTCGCCCTGCTGGCCGGGATCGTGATCGTCAGTGTGGACCGACGCCGGGACGGGCCGCTCGCGGTGGTCCTCGGCTGGGCGCCGCTGTCCTGGTTCGGCAGAATCTCCTACGCCTTCTACCTGTGGCACTTCCCCGTGGCCGGCACGGTGCGCGACAAGCTGGGCGGCCGGCTCGACACGGCCGCGCAGGTCCTGATCGCGATCGTGCTGAGCACGGCCCTCGCCGCCGCCTCCTACTACCTGGTGGAACGGCCGGTGCAGCGGCGCAGGCCGCGGTGGGTCGCCAGCCCGGCCGGCCAGGCCGCGCCGGTCCGCCGTCCGGACACCGCCGCTGTCAACCTCATGGGCTGACTACTTCCGGTGGGGATGCCTGCCGGGCGACGCGGCCGGGTGGTGTGGCGGTGGCCGGTCGCCCGGGCAGGCGATCGATCTACTTCTGGTGCGCCGCGGGGTTGGGGGTGAGCTGTCCGCGGGCGAGCTGGCCGAGGAAGTCGGTGTTGTCGTAGAAGTGCTGCGTGTCGGTGAGGCGGAGGTCGTCGGTGACGTGGGCGACGGTCACGCCGAACATCTCGATGCGTTCGCCGGTGGGCTGGACCCCCTTGTAGGGACCGCTGAAGGTGCCCCAGTGCCGCCACTTGAAGGCGATGACGGGCGGCGGTGAGTAAACCTCCAGCACCTCCCAGAAGAAGCCGCCCGGAAATGCCGTATGAAAAACGTCATGTGACGACTCGAAGGATTCCTCGCTCGCCGAGTAGTAAGGGTTCTCGCCGATCAGGACGTTGTAACTGCCCTGTTCCGCCAGCTCGGTGCTGCCGACCGAGGGTCCGCCGTTGACGCTGACGCGGACCTGGTCGGCAACCATGCTGACCCATTCGGTGGGGTTCTTCTTGTGCGAGAGTTCCATCTCGAACACCTGTACGACCCGCTCGACCACGTCGGCGAGAGATCCCGGGGCGTGCTGCGTGGTGCGTTCCGCCGGCATGGTCTGGTGGGACAGGTGATAGTCCGGCGGATGGCCGTCGCGCCACGCCGCGTCCGGCATGGCGGCGATCACCGCTTCTCGGCCCTGCAGATGCAGCGGCTGATCGGGCGCAGTGTCGTCGGTCACGTGTCGTCCTCCGAAGTCTGAAAACCGTGAGGTCGCGGCCTTCGTGGGCCCGCGGCGGCCAACTGGTCACCGGGGCCGGAAGATTTTGGCCGGATGTCCATCGGCCTGATCTTCAGCGAAATTCCTCGGATTATCTGGTGCGCACTGCCGGAACGGCAGGAAACGGGACGAAGGTCCGCCGCCCGCGTCGACCGTCGAGCCACGGGGCGGGTAGATCGTCGAACATTTCCGGACGCCGTCGGCTCGCGCGTGATGTCAGGTGACGTCGGCCGGCGGTGGAAATCCTGTGTTCCGATCCCGGCCGTTGGTCGCATGGTGTTTCCCGGACCGGCGGCGCGCGGCGGCGGGCGAGCCCGTCGGTCCCGCAATGGTGCCCTCCGCGGGCCTAGGCTGGGACGCCGCGCCCGGCCGGCCGCGTCTGGACGTCACGACGTGACGCCCGGCAGGCATGCCATCCGGGCAGACGTGACACCCGGCATCTGTGCAGGTCGGCGGCGAGTCGCCTGTGATATAGCCAAGATGGGGCAGGTAGGAACTATGCCTCCCTCGGCATGACTACCAGACCAGTGGTCATAAATATCTAGTGCCCACCTGTTGGTCGGATGTTCATCCGGCGCTGCGAGCCTCTGCTCGGCGCGCCGGGTGGCCGCGTCCGGTGTCGCGACGTCGAAGGGGACCGACATGGGAGATGGGGATCCGTTGATCGTCGGAGTCGATGCCGGCTCCGCGACGCTGCGTGACGCCGACGGGCTCGTCCAGTACCTCGTCGAGACACTGGCACTGCCGGCGGACACGGTTGCCTGCACGCACCTCGTCGACGTCGGGAGTCCGCACGTCGCGCTGTCCTTCGCGTTGCCGCCGGCCTGGCGTGACCCGCAGTCGTGGGGTCGGGTCGCCCGGCTGGCCGGCGACCTCGCCGCGGCCAGTCTGCGCGCGGCCCGGCCGGAGGCGCTGGTGGGGCTGGTCGACCTGGGCGCACCGCTCGCCGGCCCGGTCGGGGTGGCCGCCGGCGCGGAGCGGATCGGGCCGGCCGCCCTCGCGGACGGCGCCGCCCGGGCGGTCGCCGACCACGCCGGCCGGCACGGCGGCCGTGCGGTCGTCTACCCGGGCGTCGGCCGGCTGCGGGGCACGGTGCCGGTGGAGACCGTGCTGGGCCAGACCGCCGTGGGCCGGGTGGTGGCCTCCGCGGGCCAGGCGGCGCCGCGGCGCTCGGACCTGCTGCGCACCCGCGACCACGTGCGCCCGGTGTGGCGCGACGGCGTGCTCACCCTGCACACGGCCGCCGAGCGCGGCCGGGTGTTCGCGCCGGCCGAGGTCCCGCCGGTGGCCGGGGTGGTCGCGCGCCCCTGACCCCCGGGCCGAGCTTGGCCGGCCGGGACGCCGGGACGGCTCAGTAGGTGCAGGAGGGCGTCTCCGTGGCCGGTGTGGCCGGGGCGGCGGCGGCCGGCGGCGCGGGCGCTGCCGTCGTGGCGGTGCTGGCGGGAGCGGTGCTGGCGGTTGCCGCGGTGGGAGTGACGACCTCGGTGAAGCTGGAGCCGAGGACGAGCTGCACGCCGGTGACGGTCGAGTCGGGCAGCAGGGTCGAGCCCGGCACGGCCGCAGCGACGGTGCGCGCCTCGGCCTCCTGCCCGGTGCCGTAGATGACCCGGGAGGTCTCGTGGGTCAGGGCCGAGGCGTTGCCCGAGCTGCGGGCGCGGAAGCCCTTCGCGGTCAGCTCGCTGACGACCTTCGAGGCCAGCCCGGCGCGGCTGGAGCCGTTGAGGACCGCGACCCGCACCTGCGACGGCTGCGCGGTCACCCCGGCGGCCAGGGACGGCCCGACGCCGCCGCTGGTGTCGTCGGTGGGGGTGGCGCCCTCGACCTTCCCACCGAGCGGGGTGACCAGCCGGGCAAGGTCGTCGGGCCGGTAGAACTGCACCGACGCCCGGACGCCGTGCAGTTTGATGTCACCGAGGTCGTCGACGGCACCCTCGGCGCGGGTCGGCGCGTGGGTCGGCACGGTCTGCATCCGGATGCCGCCGCTGGCCAGCCCGTGGAGGCGGGTTGCCAGCGCGCGCAGGTCGGTGAGCTGGGTGTGGTCGTCGAGAGTGAGCGCGCTCGCGGCAGCCGACGTCAGGCGTTCGACCTTGACGGGGTTCGTCAGGGTGTCGCCAGACATGATCTTGTGGAACATGGCGCCGATGAACTGCTGCTGGCGGGCGATCCGGTCGGTGTCGCCGGCCGGCAGCCCATGGCGCTGGCGGACGAAGGCGAGCGCCTGGTCGCCGTTGACCTCGATGGTGCCCGGGCCGCCGACGAAGCCACTCATCGGGTCGTTGGTGTTCGTGCTGGTCCGCCAGCGGCCGTCGTCGTCCTGGAAGTGCTGGGAGGCCGCGGTCGCCTTGATGCAGACCTGGACCCCGCCGACGGCGTCGGTGAGCGTCTTGAAACCCAGCAGGTTCATGGAGAGGTAGTGGTCGACCTGCATGCCGGTGAGGCTCTGCACGGTCTGCACCAGCAGTGCCGGGCCGCCCGAGGAGATCGCTGAGTTGAACTTGTCCTTGGTGGCGGCGTGGTGCTTTCCGGCTGCGTCAGTGTATTCGGGGATGGTGACGTACGTGTCGCGCGGGAACGAGATCATGGTCGTCGTCCCGTCCTTGTCCAGGTGCGCCAGGATCGTGGTGTCCGAGCGCTGCCCGTCCAGGCCCGGCCGGTCGTCCGTGCCCACCAGCAGGTAGTTCGCCACCCCGAGGGCGCTGGACCCGCTCGAGCCGAGACCGAGGTTGATCCGGTTGACCTTGCCGTTGATGAACGCGTACGCAGCCCATCCGCCGACGGTGACGACGAGCACGCTGGTCGACAGGAACGCGAGGAAGGCCAGCAGCCCGCGTCGGCGGCGGCGGGGAGGGAACCCGCTGGGGGCGCCTCGGCCCGCCCGGCCCGGCCCGGAACCCCGGGGGTCGAGCCTCGCCGGAAGTACGCGCGAGTCGTGCTCCAGGTGCGGTGCGGTCACATCCCGCCTTTCCTCGAGGGTGCCCTGCGCGCAGGGTCCGACGTAGTGCGGAAAGTAACACGTATAGGTCGAAGCTTCTCATTGGGGGTCCGGTAGGGATTCTCCGTATCCGCTCTGCGACTCTTACGTTCGCGGATTGGAATGAGGTAATCCCGGCTCATCGCGCCAGGGCGTGACAGCCCGCGCTCCACGTTCCCTTCGTGCGCTCCGGGCGCATACTCGTGGTAGTGAGGGATGACCTGAGGTCCATGTGGCGTCGGGGGCGTTCGGCCGCTGCTGCGGCGCGCGGGCCGGGCGGGCCGGGTTCGGCCCCTGGTTCCGCTCGCCGTCCTGGTCGCGGTCATCGCTCTGGGGCAGAGCGGTGACCGTCAGTACGCGGTCATCACGGCCATGGTGATCAGTCCGCTGCTCGCGGCGGCGCTGACCGGCCCTTGGGCGGCTGCGGCGTACGCGGTGCTCGCGATCGTGGCCTCGGCGCTGCAGGGCATCACGCTCGGCCACTACAGCGGGGTCGGCCATGAGGGCGCCCCGCCTCAGGTCATCCGGCTGGCGGTGATCGCCGCCGGGGGGCTGATAGCGGTGGCGGCGAGCCGGGACCGGATCCGCCGGGAGGCCCGGCTGCGGGACGTGACCCGGGTGGCGGACGTGGCGCAGCGGGCCATCCTCGGTGGTGTGCCGGACCGTCTCGGTGAGCTGCGCCTCGCGGTCAGCTACGACAGTGCCAGTGCCAGTGCCAGTGCTCAGGCCCGCGTCGGCGGCGACCTGTACGAGGCGGTGGCCAGTCCATGGGGGATGCGGATCCTCGTCGGTGACGCCCGGGGAAGGGGCTGGACGCGGTCCGGCTGGCCAGTCGGATCACGGCCACCTTCCGGCTCCGCGCCGGGCGACGACGTGGGCCCGCTGGTCACCGAGTTCGCGCCGACGGGTACCCCGGCCGCCGGGTGGCAAGGACGCTCCGCCAGCCCCGTCTTCCGCACATGGGGAATCGATGGTTTGGTCGATCCACCCGTGGATCATGATGGTTGGGTGCGGTCGACGCCGAGGATGTCGAAAAGGTGTTGCTGGAGGGGGCCGGGTCTGGGGATGCGGGCGGGCTGGTCGCCGGTGGCGGGGATCAGGCGGAGCCGGGCGAAGGCGTCGAGGATGAGGCGGCCGGTGGGGCGGGCGGGCCTGCCGACGTAGAGGCCGGGGATCTTTCCGTCGGGGCCGGCTCCGTGGCGGGCTTGGCGTTCGATCAGGGAGAAGACGAGCAGGGCCAGGCAGATGACGTGGACGAGGGCGTGGATCCGCCGGTTGGAGTGCAGGAACATCGGGGCTACGGCGAGCGGGCTTTTGAACTCGCCGTAGCGGCGTTCGACGACTTCCTGGCCCTTGTAGCGGCGCAGGACCTCGGCCGCGTCGATGGTGTCGGGCAGGTTTGTCAGCAGGGCGTACCAGCCGTCGGTCGCGGTCTCGGCGGCCAGCGCCTTGTCGTCGAAGTGCCAGGAGAGGGTGGGTTTCCCGGTGTCGGGGTCGGTGGCGGTGTAGCCGCGCAGGTAGGCGGCGACGCGGCGGTCGCGGCCGATCGCGGTCAGCCGGGCGGTGACGGCGGCCGGGCCGGCGGGACGTTCGACGCCCGGGACCCGGTTGGCTGCGAGCGTCAGGCGGTCAGCAGCCGGCGGGGGCGACCGCCGCGGATCCCAGGGCGGTGTAGAGCATCTGCCGCCACAGGTTGGCCAGTTCGAGGTGCGCGGAGTTCGTCGAGCACACGGGTGTGTCGTTGTCGACGACCGGTTCGTCGTGCGCGGGGTAGATGTACGAGGTTCCGGTCGCGTTACTGAGGAGCACGTGGCTGTGGCCGTACGGCGGTGCTGTAGTCAGTGTCCCGGCTGTGTTGTCGACGCTCACCGGGGCGCCGAAACTCTCCAGGCCGCCGCTGACGCCGCCGAGTACTTTCTCGACCGCGGTGACCTTGGTGATCCACGGGTCGTTGGCGTTGGTCGCGAGGATGTAGCGGGACAGCGGGGTGGCGGAGGAAAAGGGGTGGCTGGCCCAGTAGGCGACGGTGGTACCGGCGGTCGTGCAACTGTCGGCCGGGTCGGGGGAGTAACAGTCGTCCGGTGAGGAGAACAGGACGGCGCCGGTCACGGTCCGGATGCTGCCGAGGTAGGCGGCCTCGCTGGCGCCCTGCGAGTGGCCGCCGACGACGAGGGAGCCGTAGGCGGGCAGGCCGTTGCTGAGGAAGGCGGACCAGCCCGGGTTGTCGTTCGCGGCGAGCCAGGTGAGAGCGGCGGTGAGGCGGTGCTCGATGCCGTGGGTGGCGTCGGCGCTGCCCGTGTCCGACCACGACTCCGCGGTGCCGTTGAACCGGTTGAGGTGAAGGCCTCCGTAGCAGTCGGTGGACGGCGAGGTTCCGGTGTTGCTCCCGCACACGATCGCGGCCAGGGCGCCGTTGTTGTAGCTCATCCCGACCGTGTAGAAGCCGAGCTGCTGGGCTTGGACGAGGACGTCCTGGTAGTACGACGGGACGGCACCGGTGCCTGGGAAGAAGACGAACAGCTTGCCGTTGGGAGTCCCTGTCGGCCGGCCGTAGCAGACCGTGCCCGCCATCGAGCCGGTGCCGCTGATGGCTGGGTCGGTGGTGGCCGGGTTGACTCCGCCGAGCGGGCTCCCCGTGCTGCCGCAGGGCGGCAGGGCTGTCGCCGCTGAGGCGGTGGCTGGCGGCAGGACGACGACGAGGGCGGCGAGGGCGGCCGCGGTGGCCGTCACGGCCAACAACCCCGATCGCCGTAGCGCGTGGGTCGATCGCACCGGGTGGCTCCTTCCGTCAGGCATCTCAAATATCGATGCAATCCAGATACTGGCATAATCTCAAATGAGGGGAGGGCTTGGGCTCCCGGGCGGCGGCTGGCCGTGACGGCTCGGCCGAACTCGGACCGGGATCGCCTAGATTCGGTCGATGGAACGCACACGCCTGAGCCGGGAGGAGTCCAGGGCACAGACCGTGGCGCGCATCCTCGCGGCGGCCGACGCGCTGTTCCGGGCCAAGGGCTTCGCCGGGGTGTCCGTCGCGGAGATCGCCGAGGAAGCTGGCTACTCGACGGGCGCGGTCTACGCGAACTTCCCGAGCAAGGGCGCCGTCCTTCTCGAGATCAACCGCCGCTGGCGCGACGACGAGGACCGCGAGCTGGGCGCCCTGATGGCGCAGGCGGATTCACCGGCTGCGGCACTGGCCGCGCTCAGACGCTGGCACGCCGGCCTCCGCCGCGACGAAAGTGCACGCTTCCTGCTCGACAGCGAGACTCGCCTGGTGATGGCGCGGCGGCCGGAGCTGCGAGCCGTCGGCGCCGAGGGCTACCGGCAGGCGCGGGTTGACCTCGCGGCCCGCATCGCCGAGCAGGCCGCCCGGCTCGGAATGACCCTGCTACAGCCCGCGGACGTCCTCGCCACCCTGCTCATCGCGCTGCGGCGGGGGATCGAGGCCCAGTGCTGGTTCGATGACGACGCGGTACCCGACGATGTCTTCCCCCGGGGGGTCGCGCTCCTGTTCGGGCTCGACCCCGATGCGGCCCTCGGTGTGAGTCCCGAGCCCGAGAGCGGACCCGGGAGATCGTGACCTGGTCGACGTCAGGGCCGCGCTCGGCCAGCGGCTCCTCGACGGCCCGGACCACAGTGCCCAGCGAGCGCACCTGAGCCTGCCACGACCCGGCTCAGCACAACGGCGGCGGCGGGTCCGGTGGGCTCCATGCCGAATGCTGCCCGCACGCGGTCCACACGGAGCCCACATCGGAGGTTCGGACACTGGCGCCCGATGCCCCTCCCGCGTCTGGAGATCCGCTGTGTCAACCCCGGTCGAGTCCACGTCCCCCGGAATGTTCCGTGATCCAGCCGGGGGCGGGTCGCCCGTCACGGCCGCGGCGCCCGGCTTCGCGGCCGATCAGCCTCCGCCGCCGAAGCCCGTCGCCGAGACGCCCCTTCCCCAGGGGCGCAGGGGGCCGCGGCGCCGCCGGGTCCGTGTGATCGCTGTGCTGGTCGCCCTCGCCGGCGTCCTCGCGGTCGCCGCCGTGCTGGTCGAGGGAGTCCCTGCCGGCCGGGCCGGGTCCAGCGTCGTTGCCGTGCCGCACCCCGCGGACCTTCCGAGACCGTCCGGTGACACCGGCGGGTCCGGTGCCGACACCGCGACGGCCGACCGCAACGTCATCGCCGTCCTCGGTTCCGACCTCGCCGACCCCTACGTGCTCACCGTCGGCGCCGTGAGCTACGCGTACGGCACGAACACCGAGGCAGGCGGCAACGTACCGGTGTTGAGCAGCACCGACCTGAGGGCCTGGAACCGAGTGGGGGATGCCCTGCCGACGCTGCCCGGCTGGGCCGCGGACACCGGCCTCACCACCTGGGCTCCGGCGGTGTCCGCCGTCGACGACGGGTACGACCTGTACTACGCGACCCGCGTCGCGGCGCTCGGGATCGAGTGCGTCTCGGTCGCGCACGCGACCGGCCCCGCCGGCCCGTTCACGGACTCCTCCACCGGACCGCTGATCTGCCAGGAGAGCGAGGGCGGCAGCATCGACCCGAGCCCCTTCTCGGACGGCGGCGAGCGCTACCTGACCTGGAAAAGCGAGGGAATCCGACCCGGAACCACCCCGGCCCTCTGGGCGCAGCGGCTCAGCGCTGACGGCCGTTCGCTGGTCGGCACACCGGCCCGGCTTCTGGGACCGGACCTGCCCTGGCAGGACGGCGTCGTCGAAGGCCCGGCAATGCTGGCCCGGGACGGGACGTTCACGCTGTTCTACTCCGCCGGGGACTGGCACAGCCCCACCTACGCGACCGGGACCGCAGCGTGCGCCGGGCCGCTCGGCCCCTGCACCGAGAATCCCCAACCGATGCTGCGCACCGGCGACGCGGGCGTCGGCCCAGGCGGGGCCGAGCCCTTCCGCGCCGCCGACGGCAGCTGGTGGCTCGCCTTCCACACCTGGACCCGACGCCAGCCCGCGGCCTGGCCGCACGCGGACCGCCAGCTCGTCCTCGTGCCTCTCACCCCAACCGGCGCCCCGACCATCACCGCCGACGCGGCACTACGAGCAGGCCGGGTGACGCGGACTCCCGGCGCGGGTCGCACGGGGTGACCCAGGCCGTTCCCGCTCGGGCAGTTCGGACCGTGGCCGAAGGCCGGCTGACGGGAGCCGGACGAAGCGAGAGCGTGTCCGGATGCACGCGCGCGTCACGAAGGGGGTGCACCATTCCGGGCCCGCCTTAGCTGAGATCGGCGATGATCTGGATTGTCGCCTCGGCGATCAGCGACTCGTCGACCGGGGTGTCGTACCCGGAGCGGTCCGACATGATGGCCATAGCGAGCGGCGCGCCTGTGGGCGGCCACACGACAGCGATAGCGTTGGCCCGCCCGTAGTCGCCTGTTCCGGTCTTGTCGGCCGCCGTCCATCCCTTGGGAAGCCCGGCTCGGATGCGGTGCGAGCCGGTCAGGTTGCCTTTGAGCCAGTCGGTGAGCAGGGCACGTCTGTCTGCCGTCAGTGCGTCGCCGAGCACCAGGCTTCAGTAGTCCGCCGCGATCGCGCGGGGAGTCGTCGTGTCGCGTGGGTCCTCGGGCGCCCTTCTGTTCAGCTCGGGCTCGTAGTCGTCCATGCTGCTGACGGTGTCACCGAGGCCGCGCAGATACGCGGTCAGTTGCGCCGGACCACCGAGGTCACGCATCAGCAGGTTGCCCGCCGTGCCGTCGCTGAAGCGGATGGCGGCGTCACAGAGCTGCCTGATCGTCATTCCGGTCGCGACGTGATCCGGCGTGATCGGCGAGGTGGAGTTGACATCTTCTTTCGTATAGGTGACCAGCTTGTCGAGGTGGCTGAGCGGGTTGTTGTGCAGCACCGCCGCCGCCGCGAGGGCCTTGAAGGTGGAGCAGAACGCGAAACGCTCATCCGCTCGGTAGGCCACGACAGCGCCGGTGTCCGTCGTCAGGGCGTAAACGCCGAGGCGGGCCTTGTGCTCACGTTCGAGTGCCAACCACCGCGCGGTGTCGGGGGGACGGACAGTGGTGCGGGTCGCGGGCAGCGGGGAGATCGGATGGTCGGCCGCGCACGCCGCCAAGGGCGCGAGAGCCGCCGCGACGAGCACAGCACGGCGGGACGCGTCAGACGTGGGACGAGGCATTCTCCGGACCTGTTCTCTCCTAATAACGGGACTATTCGTGCTGTGGACACCGCCGACCATACGTCACCGCTGTTGTGCCGCTTACGTCCGGCCCGGTCAGGCAATGGCGAGGATCGCGCGGCGAAAAACAGCCTCGGGTCGGCCCGACGCAACAAGACCCGGACCGAACCCGCATGTTTCTCGAGTCCTGCTCATATCCCACCCACACGAACCGAAGCTCTACGGCACGTGGGTAAAGGCCCTCCGCGGCTCGCCCGACAGCGAATTCGATGCGCCACGAGGTGTTCAGGGCGCTGTCGCGAGATCCGGCCCCGCCCCAGGAGGCCCTGCGGGCTCGGGGAGCAGGCGCATAGCCGGGTAGGCCGGGCGCGTTTGGAACCGTGAACGAGGCCGGCCGGCGGAAGGGCCGCGGTCCGGCGAGGTTGACGAGGACCCCAGCCGATCGGAGCCGAGGGTGCGTGCGGATGAGGAACGATCATTTGAGGCGTTCATGGGAGCCGCGGCCGAGCGGTTGCTCCTGACCGCGGTACTGCTCTCGGGTGGCGACTGGGCCGCCGGAGAGGATCTGCCCGCATGTCCGGCCAACCCGGTCGTCGTTCAACGCGTCCGCCGCAATGTCGAACATCTCCTCGACCGCCCAGGACCTGGCCCATTCCTGGACGTGCAGCAGCGGGGTCGGCGACGTCAACCGGTTCGCGATCAGCACGGCGATCACCTGGCCGTGCGTGACACGCGCGACGTCACGGACCGGGCAGAGCCGATCAACCGTGCCGACCACGTCCAAACGCGCCAGGAAGTCCCGCACGACCGGCAACGCCCCGAGCGGCTTGTCCACGCTCGCAGGCCCGTACTCCACCGTCACCGACACAGCCCCGAACCGTGCCAGCCCGGACACTCCCCGCACCAGCCCCGGCAACATCACCAGCTCAAAAGATCACGCAACCAGCCCATCACACGCACGTGCGGAAGACGGGGCTAGCTGACGAGGGCGTGCATCGCCTGGTCGAGCAGTGCGGGCAGGTCGGCGTGGCCGTCGGACTCCCGCCACGCCGTCATGGCGGCGTGGTAGCAGCCGAGCGCCGCGGAGGCCAGCGCGCCGGGCCGGGGATCGACGGCGCCCGCCGCGGCGGGGCCGAGCCGGCGGGCCAGCTCGGGGGTGAGCAGCCGCTGCCAGCCATGCTCCCGCTGAAACTGGCGGGCCTGCAGCGACGGGGTGACGGCCATCATCCGGGACAGCCGCAGGGTTCGCTCGGGGTTGGCCGCGCTTTCGGTCGCGATGAGCCGCAACGCCTCGCGCAGCGCCTGCCATGGCGACTCGTCGACCGGTCGGGCGGCGAGCGTGTCGCGCAGGTGCAGGCCGCGCTCCTCGATACCGAGCAGGACGACGTCCTCCTTGGTGGCGAAGTAGCGGAAGAAGCTGCTGCGGGACAGGCCGGCGCGCTCGGCGATCTGGTTGATGGTGGTCGCCTCGAAGCCCTGCTGGTCGAACAGGTCGAACGCGACGGCCATGATCTCCGCCTGCAGGGCGCGCCGGGTGCGGCTGCGCAGGTCGCCGCCGGCAACGGCCGCGCCGGACCCGGCGGGTGACGGCGCGGAGTTTCTGGCCATGGAGCCAGGGTACCACCAGTGAGATTTCGGCCCGAAATTTGGACTGAGTCTCACTTTCGGGCTAGAGTCCGACACTGGATCGACCCGCACGCCCACGTGAGAGGTGGCACATGACCGTGCAAGCCGCAGCATCCGGCGGCGACACGTCTGCGACCCGGCTCGGCCCGTGGGCGCGGTACCGAGCGACGTACTCGCGGCTGCCCGCCGCCGCGCAGATGATCGGCCTGCAGCTCTGGCTCCCGTTGCTGTTCGTGCTGGCCTTCTGCCTGTGCTACATCAACGCCTTCCACCAGCCGAACCCGCGCGACATCCCGGTCGCCGTGGTCGGCACCGGCGCCGCGGCGGACACGTTCGCGCAGCGGCTGCAGGACGCCTCGGGCGGGGTGCTGGCCGTGTCCACGGTCGGCTCGGTGGACGAGGTCCGCGCTGACCTGCGCAGCGGTGACCTGGCGGCGGTCTTCACCCCGGGGTCCGCGAGCACCCCGGCCCGGCTCATGCTCACCAGCGCCGAGCAGTTCCAACTCGCCCAGGTCGCCCGGCAGAGCTTCGCGCCGGTCGCGGCGGCGGAGGGGACGACCCTCGCCGTCGACGATCTCGCCCCGCTGCCGAAACACGACGCCTACGGCACGTCGCTGTTCTACGGCGCGCTGCTGTGGACGATCCCGGCCTACATGGTGGGGATGTTCGTCGGGACGATGGGTGCGGCGCTGCGCCACCGGGTGCGGCTCGGCATCATCGCCGGCTCCGGGTTCGTGCTCTCCGGGCTCGGCGCCCTGTTCGTCGGGCCCGTCCTCGGCGCGGTGCACGGGCACTTCCCGCAGCTGTGGTTGCTGGGCTTCGCCGCCGCGCTGGCCGTGGGGCTGCTCGTCAACGGGCTCGCGTACTTCTTCGGCCGGTTCGTCAGTGGCGCGGCGATGATCATATTCGTGTTCCTCAGTGTCCCGTCGTCGGGCGGGGCGTATCCGGTCTCGTTCCTGCCCGAGCCGTTCCGGGCGCTGCATCCCTACGTCTTCGCGACCGGCCTGCTCGACGTGCTGCGCGACGTCGTCTACGGCGTCGGCCCAGGGGTGGGTCGGGGCGCGCTCGTCATCGGCGGCTACGCGGCGGCGGGCGCGCTGCTCACGGCGCTCGGGCGGCCTCACTACCTGCGGTTGACCGCGCGGCGCGCGGCCAGCGGGCGGCCGCTGCCGATGATGCAGGCCGCGCAGCGCGCGATAGCCGCCGCCAGCATGCAGCCCGGTGCTGCCCAGACCGGTGCTGCCCAGACCGGTGCTGCCCAGACCGGCGCGGCGGCGCCCGCCGTCGCCGCGGTCGGCAGCGGGTCCGCCGGTGCGGCGGGGGCCACGGCCGAGTCCGGTCGGAGCGGTGACCCGGCAGGGCAGGGCCGCCAGGAAGATCCCTGCGCCGATGACTACCGGGAGGTGGCCGCCGACTCGGACGCGGCCGCGGTGTCCGGTGCGGCGGCGGGCAGCGGCGCGGCCTGACCCGGGCGGTGCCCGCTGTGCGGTGCGGCCTGCCGCGCGGGACCGCTCCGCGGAGGTCCGCTGGTCAGCTGGTGGGGACGGACCAGCGGACCCGGGTGCCGCCGTGCGGGCCCGGTTCGATGACGAAGGTGCCGCCGAGTCCCTCGGCCCGGCTGCGCAGGTTCGCCAGGCCGCTGCGCCTGGTCGTCGGGCCCATGCCGACGCCGTCGTCGACCACCTCCGCGCTGACCCGCCCGTCGGCGGCGGTCACCGTCACCTCGACCGCGTGCGCCTGGGCGTGCCGGGCGGCGTTGGACAGGGTCTCGCGCACCACCGCGACGAGATGGTCGCCGACGGCGGCGTCGATCGCGCTGTCGACCGGGCCGTCGAGATGCAGCCGCGGGGTGAAGCCGAACGCGTCGGCCATGTCGTCGATGATCCCGAGGATCTTGGCTCGCAGGCCGCTGCCCGTCGCAGGGGTGGAACGTCCCCGCAGCTCGAAGATGGTCTGGCGGATCTCCCGAACGGTCTCGTCGAGATCCTCGACGTAGGTGTTCATCCGCTCGGCGCGGGCCGTGCGTTCCTCGCTGGCGGCCAGGCCCTGTAGGCCCATCGCCACCGCGAACAGCCGCTGCATCACATGGTCGTGCAGGTCACGGGCGATGCGGTCGCGGTCCTCCAGCAGCGACAACCGGCCACGGGCGGCCCGGGTGCGGGCCAGTTCGAGCGCGAGCGCCACGTGGGCGGCGAAGGCGGCGGCGAGTTCGAGGTCCTCGTCGGAGAACAGGCCGCTGCCGCGGCGGCGGCCGAGGAACAGCGCCCCGGAGGTGACCTGGGAGGCGATCAGCGGGACGATCATGATGGGGCCGACGTCGAGCCCGTCGACCTCGGATCCGCCGAGCGAACGCGCGTCCCCGACGACCAGCGGTGCCCGTTCGCGCACCGCCCGTCCCGCCAGGGAGGCGTCCATCGGAACGTGGCGGCCGCGCAGCCGGTCGGCGTCATGCCCGTCGGCGACGTCGAAGCTCAGCGCCCCCGCCGCCGGGTCGCACAGGGCGAGCGCACTGGTGTCGGCGCGGGCGACGTTCCCGGCGCGGCGCACGATGAGCTCCAGCGGATCGTCGCCGTCGGCGAGCAGGTGGCGGGTGATGTCCGCCGACGCCTGCGACCACTGCTGGCGGTGCTGGGCCTCGCCGAACAGTCGGGCGTTGTCGATCGCCACCCCGGCGTTGGCGGCCAGCGCCAGGACCAGCTCCTCGTCCTCCGTGGTGAACTCCGCCCCGCCGCGCTTCTCGGTGAGATAGAGGTTGCCGAAGATCTCGTTGCGGACCCGGATCGGCACCCCGAGGAAGCCCTGCATCGGCGGATGGCCGGACGGGAAACCGACGGCGTGGGGATGATCGGCGATGTCGTCGAGGCGCACCGGCGTCGGCTCCTCGGTGAGCAGGCCGAGCACGCCGTCCCCGCGCGGGGTGCTCCCGATCGCCTCGACCATGCTGGGATCCATCCCGACGTGGACGAACTGCTCGAGGTGGCCATCGCGGGCGATGACGCCGAGCGCGCCGTAGCGGGCGTCGACCAGCTCGCAGGCCGACTCGACGATCCGGCGCAGAACCACGTCCAGGCTGAGGTCCGCGGTGATCACCCGGTTGGCCCGCAGCAGGCCACGCAGCCGGCCCTGGGTGGACAGCACGTCCTGGGCCCGGTCGACGAGCTGTGCCAGCAACTCGTCGAGTTCGAGGCGGGCCACCGCCGGGAAGATCAGATCGCCGGGGGACGGGGCGCCGTGTCCCCGAACGCTCCCGGAGCGGGGACCTCCTGGAACGGCGAGGTGGTGCTCGGCGTCGGTGCCCGGGCGGCGGGGGGAGTATCCGCCGGCTGACGCCGGACCGAACTGGTCGCGGTGTGGACGGATCCCGCGGGCTGGCCATCCGTCGGTGGTGGGCATCGCGTCAACACACTGGTCGAGGGAGCTTCCGCACCGCATGCGCCGGTTCCGTCGACACCTCGCGGACCTTCATCGGATGTCCTCCCTCCTGACTGCCGGCCGGCACCGCCCCGCACGGCCGTGACACAGCCGCAGATGGTTCGTCTCCTCTGATCTTCGGCCGGCGTCGTCGCGGCGCCCAGGGACCTTCGACCCGCAACACCCGTGCCGTTACGACCGCCCCGGCCCGCAACGACCCTGGGCGGCCACCGCCGTCGGCCCGACCGGGCCAGGCCGTGCCGCACCGGCCCGGTGGCGAGCCGGTGCGCTGATACCCGTCAGGTCAGGGTCGGTCCGTTCGCAGTCCGGCGATCACGATGGTCAGCAGGCGTGCGGGCCGGCCCGGCTCGGCGTCGTCGTGGGCGGCGATGAGCAGGCCCTTGATGATCGAGATCAGGTCGGCCGTGGTGACCTCCGGACGCACTGCTCCTGCCTGCCGAGCGCGGCTGAGCAGGAGGGAGAGTGCGTCCTGCATGGTGTCCCGCAACGCGCCCGGCACGGCGATCGCGTCGGAGGTGTCCCGCTTGGCCTCGGCCTCGGCACCCAGCTGGGCGAGGAAGTCGAAGAAGGCGGCACCAGGGTCGGCACGGGTGGCCAGGCGCTGGGCGCTGGCGACGAGGTCGGCGACGCGGGCGGTGGCGACAGCTTCGAACAGGGCTTCCTTCGTGGCGAAATGCCGGTAGACGGTACCTGCTCCGACGCCGGCACGCGCGGCGATCTCGTCCAGCGGTGCACCGAAGCCGGATTCGGCGAACACCTCGCGCGCCGCCTGCAGCACCCGCTGCCGGTTGCGGCGGGCATCAGCCCGCAGCGGCGGATCGGGGTCAGCCACGCCCGTTGCCAACCGGGGCGTGCGTTCCGTATTCTCTAACCGGGTCCACCGTTCCGATTTTACTGGAGGGCGCATGGCGAGCAGCCCGCGCGAGGTCGTGGAACAGGTGCGTCGCATGGTGGCAGGTGAGGGTGTGGTCTTCTCGGACCTGTTCGCCCGAGACGGCGTGCTGGAATACCCCTTCGCGATGCCCGGCCAGCCTCGGGAGCTACGCGGCAGGGAGGCGATCCGGAGCTACTTCGCCGCCGCCCCGGCGCCACGGGACGCGTTCGAGATGAACGGCGTCGAGGCGCTTGTCCGCGAGACCGACGATCCGGAGGTGGTCGTCACCGAGATCGAGCACTATGGGCGATCCGTCGTCACCGGTCAGCCGTACCGGTTCCGGGCACTCGGCGTGATCCGCGTTCGCGACGGCGAGATCGTGTCCTACCAGGACTACATGGATCCGATCGCCGCCGCACGGCTGCTCGGCAGAACCACGGAGCTCGCCGCCGCGCTCACGGCCGGTTGACGCCACGGCCCTCCGACAATCGGCCGCGCTGGGCCTTCGCGCTCGCCATGAGGGTGCCGCAGGAGTCCGCGACGGCCTTCTACCAGGCCGCCGCAGACCATCTCCGCCCGAGTTGGGCCGACCGCCCGCCAGGCCGTCGGGCGGGGCGGGGGGCCCCCGCCCCCCCCGGGGGCCGCCCGGGGGGGGGGGGGGGGCGCCCCCCCCGCCGTGGGCGGGCGCCCCCCCGGGGGCCCCCCCCCC
>NZ_JALKFX010000076.1 GCF_023243045.1 Frankia sp. AgB32 | reverse complement strand
GGGCCGGCCCGGCCGCGCGCGGCCCGGGGGGGGGTGCTGCGGGCCCCCGCGCGGGGGGGCGCGGGGCGGCGGCGGCCCCGCGCGCGGGCCTGAGGCCGCCGCAGGGCCTCAGGCGTGCTCAGGTCTCAGAGGTCCCGCAGGGATTCAGGCATCCTCAGGGTCGTAGCGGAACCATACGGCGCCCAGCTGCGGCAGGGTGACGCTGGCCGACGCCGGCAGGCCGTGGCAGGGCTGGTCGATGGCCGCGATGGCGCCCAGGTTGCCGACGTTGGCGCCGCCGTAGCGGCTGCCGTCGGTGTTGAGAACCTCCCGCCAGCGGCCGGCGAAGGGCAGGCCGATGCGGTAGTTGTGGAAGGTCGTGCCGGCGAAGTTGGTGACGCAGGCGAACACCTCGGTGCCCGGCTCGCCCTCGTCGCCGGACCAGCGCAGGAACGACAGCACGTTGTTGGTGCTGTCGTTGCCGTCGATCCAGGAGAAGCCCGTCTTGTCGTAGTCACGCCGGTAGAGCGCCGGTGACGACCGGTACAGCGCGTTGAGGTCGCGGATCAGCAGAGAGATCCCGTGGTGGCCCGGCTCGTCGAGCAGCGGCCAGTCCAGCGACGTCGCCTCGCTCCACTCGTTGTCCTGGGCGAACTCGCAGCCCATGAACAGCAGCTTCTTTCCGGGATGCGCCCACATGTAGGCGTACAGGGCCCGCAGGTTCGACAGCTGCTCCCACCGGTTGCCCGGCATGCGGCGCAGCATCGAGCCCTTGCCGTGGACGACCTCGTCGTGGCTGAACGGCAGGACGTAGTTCTCCGCGTAGGCGTACACCATCGAGAACGTGATCTCGTTGTGGTGGTAGCTGCGGTGCACGGGCTGGTGGGAATTGTACTGGAGCGTGTCGTGCATCCAGCCCATGTTCCACTTGAACCCGAAGCCGAGGCCGCCGAGATGGGTGGGGCGGGTGACGCCCGGCCACGCCGTCGACTCCTCGGCGATCATCATGGCGCCGGCGTGGTGGCGGTACACGGTCGCGTTGGCCTCCTGAAGGAACGCCACCGCCTCCAGGTTCTCCCGGCCGCCGTGCCTGTTCGGCAGCCAGGCGCCGTCGGGCCGGGAGTAGTCCAGGTAGAGCATCGACGCGACGGCGTCGACCCGCAGTCCGTCGATGTGGTACTCGTCGAACCAGTACAGGGCGTTCGCGACGAGGAAGTTGCGGACCTCGGGGCGGCCGAAGTCGAACACGTAGGTACCCCAGTCCGGCTGCTCGCCGCGGCGGGGGTCGGGGTGCTCGTAGAGCGGGGTGCCGTCGAAGCGACCGAGCGCCCAGCCGTCGCGCGGGAAGTGCGCCGGCACCCAGTCGATGATCACGCCGATGCCGGCGCGGTGCAGCGCGTCGACGAGGTGGCGGAACTCGTCCGGGCTGCCGAACCGGGCGGACGGGGCGTAGTAGGCGGACACCTGGTAGCCCCAGGAGGGGCCGTAGGGGTGCTCGGCCACGGGCAGCATCTCGACGTGGGTGAAGCCGTTCGCCTGCACGTACTCGGTGAGCTGCTCGGCGAGTTCGAGGTAGGACAGCCCGCGCCGCCAGGAGCCCAGGTGCAGCTCGTAGACGCTGATCGGCTCGGTGTGCCACGCGGTGCGGGCGCGCCGTTCCATCCAGTCGGTGTCGTTCCAGGCGTAGTCCGACTGGGTGACGACGCTCGCGGTGGCCGGGGGGATCTCGGTGCGGAAGGCCATCGGGTCGGCCTTCTGCCGCCAGACCCCGTCGAAGCCGAGGATCTCGTACTTGTAGCGCAGCCCGGCGCCGGCGCCGGGGACGAACAGCTCCCACACCCCGCAGCCGCCCAGCGAGCGCATCGGGAACGCCCGGCCGTCCCAGAAGTCGAAGTCGCCGACGAGGCGTACCCCTCGCGCGGACGGCGCCCACACGGCGAAACTCACCCCGGTGACCGCCCGGCCGCCCGGGGTCGTCAGGTTGCGCACGTGTGCGCCGAGCACCTTCCAGAGCTGCTCGTGCCGGCCCTCGCTGATCAGATGCCGGTCGACCTCGCCGAGCGTCGGCAGGTACCGGTAGGGGTCGTCGACGATGACCGAGCTGTGCGGGTAGATGACCTCGACCCGGTAGTCGGGCAGGTGGCCGGGCAGCGCCGCGGCGAACACCCCGCCGCTGTGCAGCCGGGTGGCCGGGTGACGCTCGTCGCCGACGAGCAGGTTCACCTCGCGGGCGTCGGGGCGCAGCACCCGCACGACCGTCCACTCGCCGCGTGGGTGTGCGCCGAGCAGGGTGTGCGGGTCGTGGTGCGTGCCGCCGACGAGCCGGCCGAGCTCCGCGGCGGGCAGCCCGGTGTCGGGCGCGGCGCAGACCGGGCCGCCGGGGGCGGCGGGCTTCGCGACCTGGGTTTCCGGCGCCGGATCGCCGAAGCCGGCCAACCGGCCGCCGGGCGTGCGGTCCGCGAGGGCCACCCGGCCCTGCGGGTCGCCGCTCGCCGCGTTCGCCCCCCGCAGGAAGTCCTGGGAGGCGGGCTCCGGCCGACCGCCGGCCCGTTCGGCGCGCCGGCGTCCCGTCCGGTCGCTGTCGTGGTTGACGTCGCCGTTGTTCACTGGGACACCCCTGCCTCTCTCCGCCCGCGGTCCGCGTCGCGCGTCCGCTCACTGGGATTCGTGCTCGCTGGAAGTCGTGGGTCGGTGGTCTCGGGGTCGGTGTTCTCGGCCTGGGCGCGGTAGGGGACTGTCACGTGCTGAGGGGCGCGGCGGCGGTGAGCCGCTCCAGCGCGGCGAGCGGGATCACCGCCCAGGACGGCCGGTGCCGCGTCTCGTACAGCACCTCGTAGACGGCCTTGTCGAGTTCGAAGGCGCGCAGCATCGCCGAGTCCTCCCGCGGGTCGCGGCCGGCGGCCTGGCCGTAGCCGCGGCAGAACGCCTCCCGGTTGCGGTCCGCCCACTCCTGCGCGCGGTGCTTCAGCGCCGGCTCGTCGCCGCGTTCCAGCAGCATCGAGCGGGCCGCGTAGTCGAACGACCGCAGCATCCCGGCGACGTCGCGCAGCACCGACTCCAGCCCCACCCGGTCCGCGACGGGACGCGCCGGCTCGCCCTCGAAGTCGAACAGCACCCAGCCCGAGTCGACCCGCAGCACCTGGCCGAGATGCAGATCGCCGTGCAGCCGCTGGAACGGCCGCGGATGGATGACCTCGGGCGCCGCGCCGGTGAGCTCGTCGTAGGTCCCTCGCGCCGCGGCCTCGAACGGTCGCAGGCTGGCGGCGGCCTCGACCGCGGCGTCGAACCGGCCGTGCAGGTAGGCGACCAGGGCGCGCAGGTCGTCGGTGGTCGGCGGGCGGGTCGGCAGCGCCCGGGCGAGGTCCGCGTGGACCTCGGCGGTCGCGGCGCCGAGCCGCTCCGACTCGGCGGCGAAGGCGCCGCCGACCTCGTCGGCGTGCAGGTCGGCCTCGGCGTACAGGTCGCGCACGCTGGCGAGGGCGAGACGCCAGCCCTCGGTGCCGCTGCGCAGGTACTCCTGGAGGAAGCCGAAGGTGGTCTGGCGACCCTCGACGTCGCCGGAGTACCAGGCGACAGGGGCGGCCACGTGCTGGCTGCCGGCGTCGGCCAGGGCCCGGGTGACCTCCAGGTCGGGGTTGACGCCCGCCCAGAGCCGGCGGAAGACCTTCAGGATGTAGGCGTCGCCGTAGATGATCGACGTGTTGGACTGCTCGGCGCCGACGGGATGGGACGGCAGGTTCTCGAGCGCCGGAGCACCCTCGGCCGCCGGCGCGCGCAGCTCCGCGACAAGATCGTCGCGATGGGTCGCGCGGCCGAGGAACCGCAGCAGCGCGGCGGCGCCGTCGGGGTCCTGCAGGCCGTCGTACACCAGCCCGCCGGCGCACTCGCCGAGCAGGAAGCCCTCGTGGCCGAAGGGCGCGTCGGACCGGATCACCAGCGGCACCTGGTAGTGGTCGCGGGGGCCCCGGTCGTAGTCGACGTCCACGACCAGCAGCCGCAGCGGCGCGAAGAGCGTGACGTCGCGGCGGATGTGCACCCGCCCGGTGCCGCGTCCCCGGCCGGCGAACCAGCGCTGCCGGGGCAGCCAGTCGTTCAGCAGGCCCGCCAGTTCGGCGTGGTGGTCACCCATCCTCGGCCTCCTGGTGCCTGTGCACGACTGTCATGATGTCAACCTAACGCCGAGTAAGCCGGCTGTGATCATCGGTGCACCGGGTGCGTACCGATCGCCCTGCGCCCGTGGCGGTCGCCCGCACGGAAGTGTCTAGGGGGTGAATTCCCCCGTTCTTGTCAGCGCGAACCAATAATGTCCGTGACCGGGCAGTGTCAGCAGGTAGGGAAGGTCGCCGATCGGCGGGAAGTGCACCCGGCCGAGCAGCTCGACCGGCACCATTTCGGCGAATCTGCGCAGGTCAAGCTCGACGGGCTGGGCGAAACGGGACAGGTTCGCGACGCACAGGACGGAGTCGTCGCCGAACTCGCGCACATAGGCGAAGACCGACGGATTGGATGCGGCCAGCTCCTCGTAACTGCCCTGGCCGAAGACGGGATGCCGCTTGCGCACCTCGATCATCCGCTTTGTCCAGGACAGGAACGAGGTCGGCATCCGCTGTCCGGCCTCGACGTTCAGTGCCTGGTATCCGTACACCGGATCCATGATCAGTGGCAGGTAGAGGCGGGCCGGGTCGGACGTGGAGAAACCGGCGTTGCGGTCGGGCGACCACTGCATCGGTGTCCGGACGCTGTCCCGGTCACCGAGGTAGATGTTGTCGCCCATGCCGATCTCGTCGCCGTAGTAGAGCACCGGCGAACCGGGCAGCGAGAGCAGCAGTGCGGTGAACAGCTCCATCTGGTCGCGGCTGTTGTCCAGCAGCGGCGCGAGGCGGCGGCGGATGCCGATGTTCGCCTTCATGCGGGGGTCCTTGGCGTACTCCGCCCACATGTAGTCGCGCTCGTCGTCGGTCACCATCTCGAGCGTGAGCTCGTCGTGGTTGCGCAGGAAGATGCCCCACTGGCAGTTCGGTGGGATCTGCGGCGTCTGCGCCAGGATCTCCGAGATCGGGTAGCGCGACTCGCGGCGCACCGCCATGAAGATGCGTGGCATCAGCGGGAAGTGGAACGCCATGTGGCACTCGTCGTCGGCGCCGAAGTACTCGACGACGTCGGAGGGCCACTGGTTGGCCTCGGCGAGCAGCACCCGGTCGGCGTACTTGGCGTCGACCTCCTTGCGGACGCGGCGCAGGTACTCGTGCGTCTCCGGCAGGTTCTCGCCGTTGGTGTTGTCCCGGACGTAGAGGTAGGGCACCGCGTCGAGGCGGAAGCCGTCGATCCCGAGGTCCAGCCAGAACCGCAGGACCTCGAGCATCGCCTCCTGCACGTCCGGGTTGTCATAGTTCAGGTCGGGCTGGTGGGAGAAGAAGCGGTGCCAGTAGTACTGGCCGCGCACCGGGTCCCACGACCAGTTCGACTTCTCGGTGTCGACGAAGATGATGCGGGCTTCCGGGTACCGCTCGTCCGTGTCGGACCAGACGTAGAAGTCCCCGTACGGACCATCCGGGTCCGACCGCGACGCCTGGAACCACGGATGGGCGTCCGACGTGTGGTTCATGACCAGGTCGGCGATGATCCGGATGCCGCGGCGGTGCGCCTCGTCGACGAGGCTGACGAAGTCGCCCAGGTCGCCGAACTCAGGCAGGATCTGGAAGTAGTCGGCGATGTCGTAGCCGCCGTCGCGCAGCGGCGAACTGTAGATCGGCAGCAGCCACAGGCAGTCGACGCCGAGCCACTCCAGGTAGTCGAGCTTGTCGATGAGCCCGCGGATGTCGCCCGTGCCGTCGCCGTTGGAGTCGGCGAAGCCGCGGATCAGCACCTCGTAGAAGACCGCCCGCTTGTACCAGTGCGGGTCGCGGGGGGATTCCCGGACGGGGCCGGCAGGACCCGGGCCGGGCACGTCGGCCCCCATCGGCTCGCTGAGTGGCTGCGGCTCGTGGTTCGCCGGTTCGTCGAGGGACTCCGGTCCACCAACGGATCCTTCATCGGTGGACCATGGTGCACCGGCGGACGATGCCTCGTCCCGGACCGAGGTGTCGTGGGCGGACCGCGGCTCGTCCGTCACGACCGGGTCCGCAGGGTGAGAACGTGCGCGGGCTCGACCGACGGGTCCAGCCGCACGTAGTTGTCCCGGCCCCACTGGTAGGTGGACCCGGTGATCTCGTCGGTGACCTCGACCGTGTCGTGCCAGTCCAGCCCCAGCGCGGGCATGTCCAGCCGCACCGTGGTCCAGTACGCGTTGCGGGGGTCCAGGTTGACCACGACGAGCACGGTGTCGGCGGGGCCGGTCCCGGTGTCCGCGAGTCGCTTCGAGTAGACCATGATCTGGTCGCTGTCGGCGTGGTGCACATGCAGGTTGCGCAGCCAGTGCAGCGCCGGATGGGCCCGGCGGATCTGGTTGAGCCGGGTCAGGTAGGGCGCGAGCGATCGGCCCGCCTGCTCGGCCGCCGCCCAGTCCCGCGGCCGGTACTGGTACTTCTCCGAGTCGAGGTACTCCTCGCTGCCCGGCTTGACCGCCACGTTCTCGTACAGCTCGTAACCGGCGTACACGCCCCAGGTCGGGGACAGCGTCGCCGCGAGAACCGCGCGGATCCGGAAGGCTGCCGGCCCGCCGTCCTGGAGGTAGCCGTGCAGGATGTCCGGTGTGTTCACGAAGAAGTTCGGCCGCATGTAGTGACCGGCTTCGACGAGTTCGCGGACGTACGCCTCAAGTTCCCACTTCTCGGTCCGCCAGGTGAAATACGTGTACGACTGGGTGAAGCCGATTTTCGCCAGGGTGTGCATCATCGGCGGCCGGGTGAAAGCCTCGGCGAGGAACAGCACATCCGGCTCGGCCGCCTTCACCTGACCGATGAGCCATTCCCAGAACTCGACCGGCTTTGTGTGCGGATTGTCGACGCGGAAGATGCGCACTCCGTGCGCGGTCCAGTGCCGGACGACCCGCAGGATCTCCTGGTACAGCCCGGTCGGATCGGCGTCGAAGTTCAGCGGATAGATGTCCTGGTACTTCTTCGGCGGGTTCTCGGCGTAGGCGATCGAGCCGTCACTGCGCACGACGAACCACTCCGGATGCGCCTTCGCCCACGGGTGGTCCGGCGCGCACTGCAGGGCGAGGTCGAGCGCGATCTCCATGCCGAGCGAGCGCGCGCGGGCGACGAACAGGTCGAAGTCCTCGATCGTCCCGAGGTCCGGATGCACCGCGTCGTGGCCGCCGTGCTCACTGCCGATCGCCCACGGCGAGCCCGGGTCGTCCGGGCCGGGCACGAGGGTGTTGTTCGGGCCCTTGCGGTTGACCTCGCCGACCGGGTGGATCGGGGGCAGGTAGACGACGTCGAAGCCCATCTCCGCGATCGCCGGCAGGCGCTCGGCGGCGGTCAGGAACGTCCCCGAACGGGGCGGGTCGAGCGTCGCCCCCTCCGAACGGGGGAACATCTCGTACCAGCTGCCATACAGCGCCCTGGGCCGGTCCACCCACACGCGGTAGAGCGGCGATCGGGTGATCAGCTCTCGCAGCGGGAACGCGTCGAGCAGGCTGGCCAGGCGCGGGTCGACCGCCGCGGCGATCCGGTCGTGCGGATCCTCGAGGGTGTCGTCGCGCAACGCGGCGACCGCCCGGGCGATCTCGGCCCGGCGTCCCTCCGGCACGCCCGGCAGCGCCCGCAGCAGCAGCCGCGCGCCGTCCTCGAGGTCGACGGCGAGCTCGTCGACGGTCTGCCCCGCCCCGACCTTGAGCTCGATGCCGTGCCGCCAGGTGGCGACGGGATCGGACCATGCCTCGACGCGGTACCCCCACAGGCCTTCCTCGCCTGTGGTGATCTCCGCCTCGTAGCGGTCCGTGCCCTCGCCCACGGCGTGCATGCGGATGAACGGCGCGCCCTGGCCGTCCGGACCGGACAGCACGGCGTTCGCGCCGAGCAGATCGTGACCTTCTCGAAAGACGGTCGCGCTGACGGTGAAAGTCTCGCCCACGACCGCGCGTGCGGGCCACTGCCCACACGACACGACCGGGGTCACGTCGGAGATGACAACCCGGCCTACTGAACGTCCGATCATCATGGCGACCTTATCCAGACGAACCACGCCCCAATGGTCCGCCCTGTACGTGGCGAATAACGACACCTCTGCGTGAACGGCCTGCGACCATCTCGTGGGTGATTGTTGGTGTCGAGGTGGGTCTGTCTGCCCCGTCCGGATGGTTCGCGCTGAACCCGATGTTCCCCAGTTGCGGGACCCATGAACGTCCGAACCGTGTCCGTTGTGCTGTCGGGCGGGTGGTTTCGCGGTCCGTCAGGTGACGGTGGGCCATCGGGCCCGGTGACAGCGGGCCATCCGGTGACTGCTCGGAGCACCTCCTGTCGGTGTGATTCCGGTGGGTGTCGGGCCGAAAGCCGGCCCGAGCGGGTTCCGGGCGCGTTACAGCGGTGTGACGCGGCTCCCGGGTCGGTCGGGTCGGTGGACCGCCCGGCCGATGTCGGATTCGTGACGGCGCCGGCCGCGCCGGGCGGGTATACCCGTGCCGGCACCCGACGGCGGGTGGGAACCTCCCGGGCGAGCCGTTCGTCCCGCAGAGCAGACGTACTCCGGTGCGTGGCCTCCGCGGGTGGAGGCGCGTCGACGATCGTGCCCGGCAGTACGCTGCCGGCGCCCGGCCGGCGGAGCGCCGGGCGGCGGGGGTAAGGGCGGCGTCAGGGAGTCAGGGCGTGCCACGGACCCGCGGCGCGTGCGCCGGGCGGCTCGGCGCCGGCCCCGGGCACACCGCCGACGTCCGCGAGGCACCACCGACACCCAGCACCGAAGCGGCACCCGTACCAGTTCGACCCCATCAGTATCAGCGCAGCGACGCAGGGAAGCACCCGGCGACACGACGAACAGCGCCACCAGCGAACAGTGCCACCAGCGAACAGCGCCACACCCGAACAGCGGTCAACACGGAGCAGGAGGACATCGTGGGAGTCAGTCTCAGCAAGGGCGGCAACGTCTCGCTGTCGAAGGAGGCCCCTGGCCTGACCAGCATCCTCGTCGGTCTCGGCTGGGACGCGCGCAGCACGACCGGCGCGGACTTCGACCTCGACGCCAGCGCCATCGCGTGCCGGGCCGACGGGAAGGTGGTCTCGGACGGGTTCTTCATCTTCTTCAACAACCTCAAGAGCCCCGACGGTTCGATCCAGCACCAGGGCGACAACCTCACCGGTGAGGGCGAGGGCGACGACGAGGCCATCACGGTGGCCCTGACCTCCCTGCCGGCGGAGATCGACAAGATCGTGTTCCCGGTCTCGATCTACGACGCGGAGACGCGCCAGCAGAACTTCGGCCAGGTCCGCAACGCCTTCATCCGCATCGTCAACGGCGCCGGCGGTACCGAGATCGCCCGCTACGACCTCACCGAGGACGCCTCCACCGAGACGGCCATGGTGTTCGGCGAGGTCTACCGGCACGGCGCCGACTGGAAGTTCCGGGCCGTCGGTCAGGGCTACGCCTCCGGTCTCGCCGGGATCGCGCGGGACTTCGGCGTCAACGTCTGACGCGGGGCCGTCGACGGGCCGCCCCGGTCGTCTGACACGGGGCGGCTCAGCCGGCGCAGGCGTCATCGGTGCGGGACCACCGGTGCCGTGCCGTGCCGTTCGGTCCACCGGTAGCTGTGGGGCGTCGTGCACGGGTAGCGGGTGCTAGGCCCGCTGTAACCCGTTTGTCAGGTAGCGCCCGCCGAACTTGCAGCTACGATGCCGTCGACCGCCGTCTGGGGCCGCCTGGCCCGGGCCGACGCGGTCGCCGGCGAGTTCAGGCGACGGGGATGGATCCGAGGGACCGCGGATCTGCCACGCGGCGCGACCGGGGTCTGGCGATTGGTCCTGGAAGGTGTTGATAGGCGTGCACGCCCTGCGGATCTTCGGGTGGTCTCTGGCGATCACCGTGCTGGGGGTGGCCGCCGCGGGAGTGATCGGCGGCCCCCGGGACGCGGCGCTCGTGGCGATTCTCGCGGTACTTGAGATCAGCCTCTCGTTCGACAACGCGGTCATCAACGCGACGATTCTGCGTCGCATGAGCGCGTTCTGGCAGAAGATCTTCCTGACCGTCGGCGTGCTCATCGCCGTGTTCGGCATGCGGCTGCTCTTCCCCATCGTGATCGTGGCGCTCACCGCGCACCTGAGCCCGGCCGACGTCTTCGACCTGGCGCTCAACCACGGCGACGAGTACGGGGAGAAGCTCAACGCCGCCCATCCGGCGATCGCTGCGTTCGGCGGGATCTTCCTGTTCATGCTGTTCCTGGACTTCCTGTTCGACCCCGAGCGGGACGTCCAGTGGATCAAGAAGCTGGAGGAACCGCTGCGCCGCGCCGGCCAGCTCGACGTCATCCCGATCGTGATCGCGCTCGTCTCGCTGCTCGTCGTCGGCGAGGCGTTCTCCGGCGACCACACGCAGCAGGTGCTGACGTCCGGCGTCGCCGGACTCGCCACCTACCTGGGGGTGCGGGGCCTCGGTGAGTTCTTCGAGTCCCGCGGGGTCGGTGAGGAGGCCGAGGACGACGAGGCCGAGGCCGAGGAACCCGCCGCCGCGCCGGCCGCCCGGACCGGCGCCGCGTCGGGTACGCCGAAGCTCGTGCTCGCCACCGGCAAGGCCGCCGCGTTCCTGTTCCTGTACCTGGAGGTCATCGACGCGTCGTTCTCGTTCGACGGTGTGGTCGGAGCCTTCGCCATCTCGCAGAACATCTTCATCATCGCCGCCGGTCTGGGCATCGGCGCGATGTACATCCGGTCCCTGACGGTGTACCTCGTCCGCCGGGGCACCCTGTCCGAGTACATCTACCTGGAGCACGGCGCGCACTACGCGATCGGAGCGCTGGCGATCATCCTCGCGATCTCGATCGAGACGGAGGTCCCGGAGATCGTCACCGGCCTCGTCGGGGTGGCCTTCATCGGGCTGGCGCTGATCTCGTCCATCCTGCACCGTCGGCGCCTGGCCGCCGACGAGGGGCCGACGACCGCCGGTGACGGCGACGACGCGGACCGGCAGCCGGTCGGCGCACCGCTGTAGGCCGTGGGCGCCCATCGCGGCGGCGGGACCCGCCGGGGACGCGACCCGAAGCGAAATCGGTCCGACGCCGATGTGACATTGTCAGAGGACTATCAGTAACCGGACGTGCCGGAGCCGATCCGCCTGCCGGGTCGGCTCCCACCCCCGGGCTCCGCAGCGTCATTGTTCAACCACGGCCCTTCCGGCCGAAACCGCACAGGCAGCTGGCGACCGCGAGGGAGCGGACCATGGGCATCGACTACAACAAGCGTCCCGGGCCGGCCAGCCCGGGCTCGGTCTCCCTGAGCAAGGTGACCCTGACCAAGGCCACGCCGACCGTGTCGCTGAGCAAGCAGGGCGGCGGCGGGCGGCTGCACGTCAACCTGAACTGGAACCAGAACCCGGGCGGCGGCGCCCCGCAGAAGGGCGGCTTCCTCAAGCGGGTGCTCGGCGCGGCCGGCGGCGGGACCGACCTGGACCTGGCCGCCCTGTTCGAGCTTTCCGACGGTCGGGCGGGGGTCGTGCAGGCCCTGGGTGACGCGTTCGGATCCTTCGACGGGCCGCCCTACATCCACCTCGACGCCGACGACCGCACCGGCGCCACCGCCGGCGGGGAGAACCTGTACGTCAACCTCGCCCAGGTCGCGCAGATCCGCCGGGTGCTCGTGTTCGCCTTCATCTACGAGGGCGTCGCCTCCTTCGACCAGGCCGACGCGGTGGTCACCCTGACCCCCGCGCAGGGAGCCCCCATCGAGGTACGTCTCGACGAGAAGGCCGGTGGGGCCAGGATGTGCGCGATCGCCCTGCTGACCAATACTGGTGGCGACTTCAGCGTGAGCCGGGAGGTCCGGTACGTAAGCGGTCACCGTGAGCTCGACCAGGCTTACGGATGGGGGCTGAACTGGACCGCCGGCCGTAAGTGAGACACGCCGGCACCTCGCGATGACCCCCCCGGTCCCGCCATCCGGCGGCGAGGAGGATCGATACCCGATGTTCCAGCCACGCCGCGATCCCGCGCCCCGCACCGAGCGGACGCGCTGGTTTCCCGCGGGGCCCGCGCGCGGCGGGCCGCCCGCCGGCCACGGACCGGGCGGCGCGCCCGACGATCCGCGGGCACCGCGTTCAGGCGCCCGCGATCCGGACATGCTGGAACCCGACGTCCTGGAACCCGACGTCCTGGAACCCGACGTCCTGGAACCCGAGGTCCTGGAACCGGAGGTCCTGGAACCGGCTGGGTCCAGGTCGGACCGTCCCGCATCGGACCTTGCTGCCCCGGACGAGGCGGAGGCGGACGTCGTGGAGCCCGAACCGCGGGGGTCGGGGACGCCGGAACCCGCGGCTCCCGGACTGGACGTGCGGGGTCTCGACGTGCGGGGTCTGGACGCGCACGGCCGGGACGCGCCGCGGCGCGAGCGGTACCGGCCGGCGGACGACCCGGCCCGGCGGGACGCCACCGGGTCCGACCCGCTCGGCTGGCGCGGCGCCGGGCCCGCGGGCAACGGGCCGTCCTACGGCCGGGATCCGGCGACCCGTGCCGCCGTACCCGGCTACGTCGACCCCTCCGGTGGTCACGTCCGACGCGCATGGCCCGGCTACTCGGCGCCCGACCAGTCCGGGCCGGACCAGCCGGGGCCGCGTGGGGCGGCGTCCGAGTCCTACGGATCCGAGTACCCGGCGGCCGGCCTGCCGGAGCCCGGGTACAGGGATCCGGGCCGGCACGGCACGGGCGGCCATCCTGACGCGGGTCGCGCCGGCCCCACACCAGGCTGGGACGTGGCCGCACCGTTCGGAGTGCGCGGTTTCGGCGTGCCACCGTCCGGCTCGGCCCAGTCCGGTGACGATCCGTCGTCCGTGCCGGGCGACGCACGCCCCCCGCGGGCGGGTCGCGATCCGCTGTCCGACGCTCTGGAAGACGTCTCCGGCGGCTATCGCGCCAGCGCGGACGAGCACCGGCGGGACGAACCCGGCACTGGCGGGACCGGGCCGCGCGCGGAGCGCGCCGACCGACCTGGCGGCGAGCCCCGGCTCCCGGCGAGGGTGGTCGGCGGCTACGACCCGACCGGCTGGTCGGCGGGCGCCGCACCTGCCGGCCACGGCGACCACGGCGAGTCAGCCACCTACGGCGAGCCAGCCACTCACGGGGAGTCCGGCGGCTACGGCGAGCTCGGCGGCGAGCCGGCGACCGCCCGCGCCTACGTCGATCCCGCTCGCCCCGCCGGCCTGCGCGATGCCGGCCTGCGCGATGCCGACCCGCATGGCGCCGAGGGCGTCGCCGTGGCGGACCCGTGGCGCACCGGCGACGACCGGCACCATTCGCTGGGGCCGGCGGACCGACGCTCCCGGGAGTACCCGGACCCTCCGCTGTCGGTGGAGCCGGCCGCCTTTGGCATCGACGGCGAGCGCGTCCAGGACGGCCGCGGCGATCCTTTCGGGTCCGGTGGCGAGTCACCGACCGGTCCGGGGCACGGCGCCGCCGGCTACCCGGCGGCCGCGGGCACCCGTTCGGAGACACCCGACGCGGACGATCGTGGCCCCGCGCCGGCGGTATATCGGCCGGGTGGGGAGGCCCTCCCGCCGATCGACCCCGCAGTGAGGGCGGACAGCGGTGATCGGGCCGGGGACGGCTTCGACCTCGCCAGCTTCCTGGAGTTCGCCGGCGGCCCGAAGGTCGACAGTGGTCCGGGGTTCGACGGTGGTCCGGAGGTCGACAGTGCTCCGGAGGTCGACAGTGCTCCGGAGGTCGACAGTGCTCTGGAACCCGACGTGGTTGTGGAGATCGATGGCGCACCGGAGTTCGACGGCCCGGCGGAGCCCGAGGGAGCCCAGGTGGCTGGTGGCGGTGGACCGGGGGTGGACGACGGGGTGAGGAAGCCTTCCCCCGACGGGATCGCGGCGGCCGCCGACAGGCTTGCCGACTCGGTCGGGGCCGTGCAGGCGGTCGCGCTGGAGCGGCTCGCCGGCCGGGTCGACGAACTGGCCCGCCTGCGGCGCCTCGATTCCGATCTGGTCGACCGGTTGCACGCCGAGAACAGCCGGCTGCGTTCCGGGGAGCTCACCGAGGCGATGGCCCCGCTCCTGCGCGGGCTGATCAGACTGCACGACCAGATGGGTAGCCTGGGGGCCGACGATCCACAGAGCGTCGCCGGCATCCTGCGCAAGCAGCTGCTCCAGGTCCTGGACTTCGCCGTGGACGTGCGGCCGTACACGGCGGTGCCGGGTGGGACCTTCGACCCCGCACGGCATCTGGGCGTGCGGCGGGTACCCACGGACGACCAGAGCCGGGACGGGACGATTGCCCGTACCGTGCGTCCCGGCTTCGTCCGGGGCGAGACGACTGTCGTCCGGCCGGCCGAGACCGAGGTCTACCGCGCCCGCTGAGTGGGCGGCCGTGGGCCGGCGTGCGCCGAGTGGCTGGCCGGCTCCGCGCTGCGGATCGTCCGGGTGGTCGCAGCGCCGCCGTGGGTGAGAGACGGCCCGTCCGCGCAAGAGCGGCGAGGCGCGACAACATTGTGCGAAGAGGAGAGTTCAGACGGTGGCGGGTACCAAGGTGTTCGGGATCGACCTGGGCACGACCTACTCCTGCATCGCCCAGGTCGACGAGTACGGCCGACCGGACGTGATCCGCAACATCGAGTCCCAGCCGACGACGCCGTCGGTGGTCCTGTTCGACGAGGGCGCCGCGGGCGCCACGTCGTTCGTGGTGGGGACCCAGGCGAAGCGGCAGGCACGCATCCGCCCCGACGATGTCGCCAGGCTGGTCAAGCGGCACATGGGGACGTCGGACTGGCGCTTCGTCGCGCATGACGTCGAGTACAGCGCCGCGTCGGTGTCGAGCCTGGTCCTCAAGGCGCTCGCGGCGGACGCGGAGCGGGCCACCGGCACGCCGGTGACCGACGTGGTCATCACGGTCCCGGCCTACTTCGGCGACGAGGAGCGCAAGGCGACGAAGCTCGCCGGTGACCTGGCCGGCCTCAACGTCGTCGACATCATCAACGAGCCGACGGCTGCCGCGTTCGCGTACGGGTTCGGCCAGGACGGCGCCGAGGAGTCGACCGTGCTGGTCTACGACCTCGGCGGCGGCACGTTCGACACGACGGTCATCCGGCTCAGCGAGAGTGCGATCACCGTGGTCGCGACGGACGGCGACCACGAGCTCGGCGGGGCGGACTGGGACAACGAGCTGGTCCGCTACCTGGCGCAGAAGTTCACCGAGGCGGAGCCGGAGGCGGGCGACCCGCTCGACGACGTCTACGACGAGCAGGAGCTGCTGACGGCGGCCGAGGACGCCAAGCTCGCGCTGTCGGGCCGGGACAGCGTCGACGTCCTCGTCGTGCACAGGGGCCACCGGGTCAGCGTGCCGGTGACCAGGGCGACCTTCGAGGAGATCACCGGCCCGCTGCTGCGGCGCACCCTGGATCTGACCGGTTCCGTGCTGGAACGGGCCCGGGAGAAGGGGGTCGAGAAGATCGACCTGTGTCTGCTCGTCGGCGGCATGAGCAAGACGCCGGCGGTGGCTCGGCGGTTGCAGGAGTCGTTCGGGCTGACCTCGCGGCTGGCCGATCCGGATCTCGCGGTGGCCAAGGGCGCCGCGGTCTTCGGGCAGAAGAAGGAGCTGGAGCGCGCCGTGCACTCCGACCTCGTCGCCAGCGGGGCACTGCGGCCAGATCAGGAGCTCGCGGCGGCCGACGCGGCGGACGTGGAGAAGGCGGCGGCGGCGAGCGCCGGCGAGGCGGGACTCGCCACGGCCTCGGTGGTCGATCTTGTCCGAACAAAAGTGACCAATGTCACATCCCGCGGGTTTGGCATCTTCGCCGAGGACCGTGGAGTGCCGGTCGCGGCCTTCCTCGCGCATCAGAACGACGCGCTGCCGATCTCGGTGACCCGCACCTTCTACACCGTCACCGACGACCAGGCCGAGGTGGACATCCGGGTGTTCGAGCAGGGCACCACGACCGAGTCGACGGAAATCGACGACAACAAGGTGATCGTCGCCGGCGCCATCACCGGAATTCCGCCGGGTCACCAGCGCGGCACGCCCGTCGAGGTGACCTTCTCGATGGCCGCGGACCAGACCATCCGGGTTACCGCATCGCACGAGGGTGCCGCCTCCGCGCTGGTACTTCAGGTGCACGCGGGCGTCGGCTCGGAGGAGATGCGGGCCGCGGAGTCGGCGAAGGTCAACCTCCTCAAGCAGCGGGACTGACCACCGCCTCTCTGCGACCTGCGCTTTTCCGAACTACATTTAAGAATTAGTAACTTCGTAAGTTATTAAAAAGCAATCATCCATCTTCGTGGGCGCTTTCGGGTATCGGCCCGGAAGTCGATATGGTTCACCGCAGACACCCAAACATGACCGGGAACGGGCGGGAACGGCGATGCCGGGCCGGCCCCCACCGCGGCCGGACCGGGTGTCCGCGACGTCCGGGCCCGTGGCAGGGCGTCGCTCCGTACTCTCAGGTGTGGGCCTGCGGGTGGGGGGCGGTTGACCTGCCGCCCCGCCTCCCGCATTCGGTGTCCGTGGACCTGTCGGATCGCCGTTCGGCCCGACGGGCAGGTGGGACGAAGGTGGATCGTTGAGCGCGGCGTTCGATGGCAGCGGGTACCGCCAGCGCGTGCTGGCGCCGTTGCGGGCGGGCTCCTCCGTGGACACGGCCGACCCCTTTCTGATCGCCGGTCTCGACCCGACGGTCGGTCATACCGACTCGGAGGTCGGCGCGCATCTGGTTCGGGTGTTGGCCTTCCTGCAACGCGAGCGCAACTCCGCCAAGTACGCGACGTTGGCCACCGAGCTGGTCCGCCGCCGCGTCGAGTGGGAGGAGCCGCTGCGCGAGACACAGACCCGGGAGCGCGTCCGCGCCCGAGTGCTGGCCGCCCGCCGCAGCGGTGACGCCGAGCGACTGGCCAAGGTCGACGGCTACCTCGCCACGGTGCGGGAGCGCTTCGGCGGCATCCCCGCCTCGCGGGTCGACGGGCTGCGCCGGCTCGCGGTAGCCGCCGGGGTGACCGTCGAGGAGTTCGACGCTCGGCTCAGCCGCGAGCAGATCATCATCGACGGCGTCGGTGGCGGGGTGAAACCGTTGCCGAGCGAGGTTCGCCGGCAGATCGCCGAACGGCTCGGCGAGCTGCGCGCGCTGCGCGGCGGCGACCGGGTGTCCACCGCCTCGCTGTGGGCCTTCCTCGGTCTCGCCCCCGACGCCTCGCCGGCACGGCTCAGCGCCGCCTACGCGGCGGCGGGCGCGGCCAACAACCGCCGTCCGCACGACCGGGAGAAGACGGTCACCGCCGACCTGCTGGCGCTGGTCTCGGCCCGGCTCATCGAGGGCGACCCGGCCGCGTACACCGTCGGCCTGCTCGCCGACGCCGCCGACGAGCTGCGCCCCGCCGTCGAGGAACACGTCGTGCTCGACGGCGAGCTCACCGCCGTCGCCTTCGAGGGCCTCGTGCGCGCGGCGCTCGCCACCGGCCGCGGCCTCACCGCGGCGCAGGCAAAGGCCGTGGTGCTGGGGGTCGCCCGGGAACTCGGCGCGGCGGTGAACGTCGGCGGCGTCGTCGACTATGTGGTCTGCCCGGGCTGCGGGCGGCCGGAGGCAGCGGGCGCGGCCCGCCAGTGCCGGTACTGCGACACCGACCTGTACACCGGCTGCCCGTCCTGCGGGTCGATGACCGAGGCCGCCGCGGTCGTGTGCCGCCACTGCGGCCACAGCCTGCGCCAGGCGCGGGAGGCGGCAGAGGCACTCGCGGCGGTGCGACGCGCGCTGGAGAGCGGGCATCCCCGTTCCGCCGGGGACCTCCTGGCCGCCGCGCGTCCGGTGCTGGCGGCCGTCGGCGGGCCGGTCGCCGGCGCCGCCGAGGAACGCGGCGCCCGGGTGGCGGCCGCGCGCGGCGCGGCCGACGCCGGCTGGCGCGCCCTGGCCGAGGCCCGCGCGGCCAGCCGGGCCGACGCCGCGCTCGACGACGCCCGCTGGCTCACCGCGCAGGCGGCCGACGTGCCCGGCCCCGACGGCCGCGGCCCGGCCGAGGTCCTCGCCGAACTCGTCGCCGCGCAGGCCGTCATCCGCCGCCGGGTCGAGGCGGCGCGGGTCCTGCCGGCGGAGGCGCAGGAAGCGGCGCTGGCCGCTGTTCTCGCCACCGCCGCGGACAACCGGGAGGCTCTCGCCGCCCTCGCCGCACTGCCGCTCGCCCCGCCCGGTGAGCTCACCGCCGTGGCCGGCGCCGACGGCTCGGTGCAGTTGCGCTGGCGGCCCTCGCCGTCGGTCTGCGGACCGGTGTCGTACCGGGTCGAGCGGGTGGTCCTGGTCGAGGATGGAGGCGCGACCCTGGGCCGGCGCGGCCTGGGCACCACCCGGGCCACCGAGCTGTATGACGCCGGTGCCCCGGCGTGGACCCCGGTGCGTCATGAGATCACCGCGGTCTGCGGCGAACGCCGGTCCGAGCCGGTGGTCACCGCGCCGGTGGTGTGCACCCGCGACCTCGCCGACCTGCGCGCCGAGCGCAGCGCCAGCGGCGTGCGGCTGGAATGGCGCCTGGACGGGGCGACCTCGGTCGTCACGGTCGAGCGGACCGACCTGTCCGCGGCGGCCCAGCCGCCCCGGCGCGCCCGGGTGACCGGCGGCGTGTTCCACGACACCGACGTCGCCGTCGGGGTCTCCTACCGCTACCACGTCTTCGTCGAGTACCACGACGTGACCGGGCAGCCGGCCCGCACGCCCGGGGCCACGGCGGACATCGAGGTGATCGCCCGGCCGCGGCCCGTGCGGGATCTCGCGGCGGTCACCGCCGGTGGGCGGACCACCCTGCGGTGGACGCCGCCGCCCGGCTGGGAGGTGCGGATCTACGCGACGTCCGCCCAGCCCGGCCCGGGCGCCGGCCGCGGCGCGCTGCCGGTGCCGCTGCCGACGCCCGGCTCCGGTCCGCTGGTCATGCCCGGCTCCGGTCCACTGCCGCTGGGCGGGCTCGGCGTGGAGGGCGACGAGGTGGCGCTCGACGCGATCACCGGCCCCGTCCGGCTGGTGGCGGCGAGCCGCGCCGGCCAGGCGGTCGAGTCCGCGCCGGTCGGCGAGGCCGTCTACACCCCGGTGACGGTCCACGGGGCCAGGGCCGTGGTCGGCCGGGCCGTGCGGCACGTCGTCATCGAGCCGGTGCGTGACCTGCGGGCCGACGACCGCGGCGAGTCGATCATCCTGTCGTTCCAGATGCCGCCCGGGGTGAACGAGGCCCGGGTGTTCTGGCGGCGGGACCGACCGCCCACGGGTCCGGACGACCCGCTCGCCGCCAGCGCGAGGGTGACGAACGCCAGCCTGGAGATCAAGGGCGGCTGGCATCTCGCGGCACCCGCCGACGGCTGGGCCTACCACGTCGCGGCCTACCCGGTGTACCGGGTCGGTGGGATCGCCCGGATCGCGGGGGCCGGTGCCTCCGTGCTGGCCCGCGCCGCCACCCGCGCCGACCCGCCGCCGGCCGGCGTCCCCGCGGCCATCTCCCCGAGCACCGGGGCCCCCGTCATCGGGCATGTCGCCGCGGCCGCGCCCGGGGCCGCGGGAGCGCGCCCGGGCGCCGGGCCGCGGGGCGGCCAGGACTCGATCACCGCCCCGCCTCCGCGGGGCGGCCCGGCCCACCCGCCCAGCGGGGCCTGTCCGCTGCCCGTTCCGGTCGGGGTGGGCCAGAGCGGCCCGGGTGCGACGCTCGCCCGGGCGGGACGGACCGGTCCCACCCCGGCGACGAACCCGTTGGCGCGCCACAACGCACCGCCAAACCCGCTGGTCGCGCCGGTCGGTCACCCCGCGGAGGGGCCCGTCGTGCCCGCTGGCGGCCCGGTGGGTCCACCCACGGGGGGAATGCCGTTCGGGGTGGGTCGGCCCCCCCACCGGGCACCCGGGGACGGGGAAGGGGTCTTTCCCGCGGACGCCGGTGCGCCGGCGGGTGTCACGGGGCCGCTGGCCGTCGGTGCCGACGGCCCGGGCACGGCCGACGGCACCGGCCCGGGGCGCACCGCGACCACTGGTCCGCACGATGCTGGTCCGTACGATGCTGGTCCGCACGACGCTGGTCCCCACGAGGGTGGTCAGCGCGGTGAGTCCGCTGCGCGGCGGCCGACGGTGAGCTATTCGGTGAGCCGTTCCGGGTGGCGGCGGCGGACGATGCGGGTGCAGGTCCGCACCTCCGGTCCGGTCGGCGAGCTGATCCTGTTCGCCCGGCCGGGCACCGCGCCGCCGCGGGCCGCCGTAGAGGCGCATGAACTGTCCCGGCTGGCGCCGGTGGACCAGGCGGTGACGCGGACCATCGACGTGACCCTGGACGGGGCCCAGCTGCCCTGGGGAGTGCGGCTGCTGCCGGCGTCGATGAATCCGGTCGGCTGGACCGTCGCGCATCCGGCCGACGAGGACCTGGTCGTCCGCTGACCCCCGGACGGGGGAGTGACCACTGCCCGTACGGGGGAGCGCCGCCCCGACGATCCATTGGCGGAATGTTGGCCTTGTGCTGCTCTTGTGGGGTGATATGCGATCAGATCGGCAAGAATGTCACTACCACGGAAAGTATTCACCCCGGCGCTGTTCCTCGCCCCGGGTGCTCCGTTTACGATTGGTTCCGTCACGCGTAGTTCCAGTACCGGCCTGATGGGTGTTTGCCGTCAGGTCGGGGCACCTGTCGGTCCGTCCCGACCGCGAGGTCGGGGTCGGTGGCATCACGAACGGGCGGCCCTCGCGCCGCCCGATCGACGACCCGGCGCGGTGTCGTCGAGCCTGATGGAACGCTGAGCGGCCGCACATCCGCGGCCCGCGCGGAGGGGACGTCTCATCGGGCGCTCGTGATGCGGCCTGCCCCGCCGGCGGTCGGTGCTGTGGGCGGCAGGTGTCTCACGCCCACGTCGAAAGGCAACGCGCGAGCATGGCCTCGACCTCTCGTGGCCGACCAACCCCTCCGGTCGGCCGTCCGGTTTCACCCCTGTCCCGACCTCGCGGCGGGCCGGGCCGACCGCGGGTCGGCCGTCGCCGCGGCCCGGCCCGTACCAGCGTCCGGCTCGGCCTCGTGTCCGTGTTTGTCCTCGGCGCCCTGGGAGCGCTCACCCCGGTCGCCAACGCCGCCGGGCAGACGCCGAGCCCCCAGCCCGGGGTGCCGTTGACGACGATGACCCCGCAGACCAACAGCAGCATCACGATGGTGCTGTTCGACCAGGACATCGTGCTGGTCGGTGGGCGCAACTTCACTCCCAGCGACGACGTCACGGTCGCCGCGCAGACCACCGACCTGGGCGGCAGCGCGCTGATCAAGGCGGACGGCGACGGACGGTTCATCCTTGGTTTCCGGGTGCCGGCCGACTTCAAGGGCGCGGTGAACATCCGGGCGACCCAGGGCGGCAAGGCCGTCGGCAACTCCCTCGACGTCACCGGGCCCGAGGCCGCCGCCCAGGAGTTCAAGGCGGCGCCGCCGCTGCCCGACCTGCCGGTCGGCAGCGGCGCCACGACGGATACCGGCGCCGGGACCTCGTCGAGTCTCTCGCCCACGCCCAGCAGCCCCGAGGTGTCCACGACCCCCTTCCCGACACCGACGTCGCTGCGCCCGACCGCCGCGCCCACGACCCCGCTGACCCCGACCGCGACGCCACGCCGGCGCGGTGGGACCAGCCCGTCGCCGTCGACCACGGTCGCGCCCCTCCCGTCGGTCACCGACTCCTCGGCGACACCGGCGACCCCGACCGCCCCGGCAGCCAAGCCCGCCCCGGCGGCCGGCGGCACCGCTGACATCGACGCCGGCGGCCCGCAGTCCGGCCTGCCCTGGCTGTCCGGTTTCCAGTCCCACCAGGTCGCCCAGCTGACCGAGTTCGGAAGCTGGCGGGGCCGTCCCAACGACCTCGTCCACGTCTACACCGACCGCACGTCCGGCTGGGGCGGGCTGGTCGAGCCGACCTGGCCGGTCGACCTGTTCAAGGGCTTCGCCGGCAAGCTGCTGATCAGTGAGCCGACCTACCCGAGGAGCGGCGGCAGCAACAGCGACTGCGCCAAGGGCGCCTACGACGACCAGTGGAAGAAGCTCGGCTCGTTCCTGGTGGCCCACAGCCGGGCCGACTCGATCGTCCGGATCGGCTGGGAGTTCAACGGGACCTTCATGTACTGGCACACCGATGCCGACCCGACGGTCTTCAGGACCTGCTTCCAGAAGATCGCCACCGCGATCCGGTCCACCGACCCGCAGGTCCTGATCGACTGGACGTTCAACGCGCACAACTCGCCGGTGCCCAGCGGCAACAGCCCCTGGAGCGCCTACCCCGGCGACGAGTACGTCGACTACGTCGGCATCGACGCGTACGACCACTACCCGCCGTCCAAGGACGAGGCGACGTGGAACAAGCAGTGCGAGGACGTCAACGGGCTGTGCTACGTGATCCGGTTCGCCCGGGAGCACGGGAAGAAGGTCGGCGTCGGCGAGTGGGGGGTCGCCTCCTGCTCCGGTGACGGCGGCGGCGACAACCCGTTCTACATCCAGAAGATGTTCGAGACGTTCAAGGCGGCCGGCGACGTGATGGGATACGACGCCTACTTCAGCGATCCGACGCCCGGCAACGTCTGTTCGACGATCACGAACGGTGGCCAGAACCCGAAGGCGGCGGCCGAGTACAAGCAGCTCTTCGGCAAGGCGTAACACCGGCGGCAGCACGCGGCGAAGGGCCGGGACGGATCACCACGTCCCGGCCCTTCGTCGCGCCTCGACCCGTTCCCGGGGTGACGCCGATGCGTCGGCAAAGTCGCAGGTAGGCGGCCTGACGGTGGCCCCGCGGTGACGCCTGGGTGTCGGTAGGCCGACCCGCGTCATTGTCTGTCGTCAGGCACCCCCGGGCGGGTACCGTCACCCCAAAGGCGACGTTTCACGATCTTGCCTTGTTCGGTCGGCAGGTCCGGTTTCCCGGCCCCGGCCGGGCAGGGGCCCGGGACCCGGGTCGCGCGACGCCGCCGCTGGAGAACGAGGGGACCGTCGCTTGCGCCATTTCGCCTTCCTCGACCCACACGCCGCCGAAGCACTGTTCCACCGGCCGCCGGAGACGATCGATCCGGCCGGCGACCGCAGGTTGCTGGCCACCGCACTGGGCGCCACCCTCTACGCGCCCGGCACCCGGCCCCGGCTGGCGAACGATGTGCGCAGGCAGACCGCGGCCGGGGTGACGTCCATGGTGCTGTGCCTGGAGGACTCGATCGCCGACACCGACGTCGCCGATGCCGAGTCGAACGTGATCGCCGCGCTGCGCGGGCTGGCGGAGGAACCGCCCGACCACGGCGGCGGGCCACCGCTGCTGTTCGTCCGGGTCCGGGCCACCGGCCAGATTCCGGACATCGTCGCCCGGCTGGGCCCGCGGGGGACGGCCAGCCTGTCCGGCTTCGTCCTGCCCAAGTTCACCGAGGAGAGCGGCGCGGCGGCCCTCGACGCGGTGCTGCGCGCCGGGGAGACGGCCGGTCGGCCGCTGTGGGCGATGCCGGTGCTGGAGAGCCCGCCCGTGATCAACCGGGAGACCCGGATCGACGCGCTGACCGCGGTGCGCCGCCTGGTCGACAAGCACGCCGACCAGGTGCTGGCGATCCGCCTCGGGGCCACCGACCTGTGCGGCCTGTTCGGCCTGCGCCGCGACCGTGACCTGACGATCTACGACATCGCGGTGGTGCGTGACTGCATCGCCGACATCGTGAACATCTGCGCCCGCGGCGGCGAGCACATCGTCACCGGCCCTGTCTGGGAGTACTTCGCCCAGCCGGAGCGGCTGTTCGTCAGCTCGCTGCGGGTCGGCCCGTTCGCGCAGGCCGACCTGGCGGACGGTGGGCAGTCCGCCATCCGGATGCGCAACGCCCTGGTCTCCGCCGATCTCGACCGGCTGATCCGGGAGGTCGTCCTGGACAAGGCCAACGGGCTGAACGGCAAGACGGTGATCCATCCCAGTCATGTCCCGGCGGTGCACGCGCTGCAGGTCGTCAGCCAGGAGGAGTACGCGGACGCCGAGTCGATCATTGCCGGCAGTGCCGGCGGGGTGCGGCCGAGCAGCTACGCCAACAAGATGAACGAGCTGGGCCCGCACCGGGCCTGGGCCGAGGCGGTGCTGCGCCGGGCGCGGGCGTTCGGCGTGCTGCGCGAGGGCGACACGTTCGTCGAGGTTCTCGCCGCGACCCGGACCGCTCTCGAAAACGCACGGGTGCCCCGGTGACCACGGCCACCGGGGCAGCCGGCCGCGGCGCTCGATCCCCGGCGGACGCGGGGTGGCTGTGGACGGAGCTCGGGCTCACCGTCGACGTGACCGCCGACGTGGGTGGCGGCGGTCTGGACGCGCTGGTGGGGCTCGCGCTGCGGCGCAACCCGCGCCGGGCCCACCTGCTGGTCAGCCGCGTTCTCGGCAAGCACCTGCCGGTCGCGCCGGCCGCCGGGCTGGAGGTGGGCGCGGCCCTGGCCGGGCTGGTCCGGGACCTGCCCGGCTATCCGGGCGTCGGCGGGCTCGTCATCGGCTACTGCGAGACGGCCACGGCGCTGGGCCACACGGTCGCCGACGGCCTGCCAGGCAGCCACTACCTGCACACCACCCGTCGGGACCTGCCCGGCGTGCCGCCGGTGCTGGAGTTCACCGAGTCGCACTCGCACGCCTCGCACCACTGGCTCGTCCCCGAGGACCCGTCGATCCTGGCGACCGACGAGCCGATCGTGCTCGTCGACGACGAGCTGTCGACCGGGCGCACGGCGCTCGGCACCATCCGCATCCTGCACGAGCACGTCCCCCGCGGGCACTACGTCGTGGCCGCCCTGGTGGACGCCCGGCCGACGGCGGCCCGGGCGGCGTTCGACGACCTCGCCGCCGAACTCGGCGTGCGGATCGACGTCGTCGCCCTCGTCGCCGCCACGGTCACCGTCCCCCCGGAGATCGCCGAGCGGGCCGCGGCGATCCGCGCCCGGTTCACCCCCGCGGCCGGCACCGACCGGGCCGGCATCGACCGGGCCGGCACCGCCGCGGAGGGGAGCGTGCGGTGGCTGACCGCCGCCTGGCCGGCCGACCTGCCCGACGGCGGGCGGCACGGGTGGTCGGCGCAGCACCGGCGCCGACTCGAGGACCTCCTCGCCTCCCTGGCCACCACGGTCCGGTCCGCGCTGACCCGGCCGGCGGGTCGCACGCTCGTGCTGGGCACCGAGGAGTTCATGTACGTGCCGATGCGGATCGCGGCCGAGCTGGCCCGCGGCGGTCCGGGCGAGGTGCGCTACCAGTCGACGACCCGTTCGCCCGTCCACCCGGTCGATGTCGACGGCTATGCCATCCGCGCCGCGCTGACCTTCCCGGCGCCGGACGACCCCCGCCGGGTCAGCCATGTGTACAACGTCGGTCCGGACCGCTACGACGACATCGTCGTGGCCGTCGACTCGGGCGCCGACGCCGGATCGCCGTCCGCGCTGGCCGATCCGACCGGCCTCGTCGCCCACCTGCGCCGCTGTGCCCCGGTGACCGTGCTCACCGTCCCCTCCTACCGACCGGCCCCCCGCCCCGCCGCCCCCACGAGTGGAGCCACCCCATGAGCGAGTCCGTCCCGGTGGGTAGTGCTGTCCCGGTGGGTAGTGCCGAGCCGGTGGGTGCGGCGGTGCCGGGTCCGACGGCGCCGCGGACGATCGGCGCGGGTTCGTACGATCCCGCCGACGTCACGTTCCTGCTGACCGACCTGAGTGACGTGGCTCTGGAACGCCCCACGGAGGACCGCGAGGAGGCGATGCAGGCCGGCCGCCACTACTCCGAGGATCTTCCGGTCGAGTACCAGCCCGACGCCTCCTACCTGCGGCTTTACCACCAGGCGTTGGAGCGTTCGGCCCGGCGGGTGGCGCTGGCCACCGGCGTGGTCGCCGAGTTGGTGCGGGTCACCAGGCCCGAGCCGGTGCTGGTCTCCATCGCCCGCGCCGGCACCCCGGTCGGGATTCTCATGCGCCGCTGGTACGGCTGGCGGCACGGGCTCGACACGCCGCACCACGCCATCTCGGTGATCAAGGATCGCGGCGTCGACATGAACGCCGTGCGCTACCTGACCGAGCGGTTCGACCCGGCGGCGATCCAGTTCGTCGACGGCTGGACCGGCAAGGGCGTGATGACCCGGGTGCTCACCGAGGCCGTCGCCCCCCTCGGGCTGGACGACACCCTCGCCGTGCTCGCCGACCCGGCCCACTGCGTGCCGCTCTACGGCACCCGCGACGACTTCCTCATCCCGAGCGCCTGCCTGAACTCGACGGTCAGCGGCCTGGTCAGCCGGACGGTGCTGAACGCCGAGCACATCGGCCCGGATGACTTCCACGGCGCCAAGTTCTACGCCGAACTCGCCCCGCACGACCTGTCCCGGCACTTCATCGAGACGGTCGTCGCGCAGTTCGACGCCGTCGCGGACGAGGTCGCGGCGACCTGGCCGCGACTGTGGGCGGCCGACCGGGCGCCGACGTGGGCCGGCTGGGCGGCGGTGGAACGTATCGCCGCCGCCTACGACATCCCGGACGTCGTCATGGTGAAGCCGGGTGTCGGTGAGACCACCCGGGTGCTGCTGCGCCGGGTGCCGTGGCGGATCCTCGTCGCCCCGGACCGGCTCGACGAACTGGCCCACGTCCTGGCGCTCGCGGAGGACCGCGGGGTTCCCGTCGAGGAGATGGCCGACCTGCCGTTCTCCTGCGTCGGCCTGGTGCGCCCGCTCGGCGCCAACCCGACGTTCCACACCCCGGGCGCCCGCTGGCGCCCGGAGGCCTCGTGACCGCCGCCGGGACCCCGGCCGACGACGCCGGCGGCGGGGCTGGCGGCGGCACCGGCGGCCCGGCCCGACCGCTGGCGGCGCTCGACCTCGACAAGACGCTGATCTTCTCGGCCCGCTCGGCGCGGCTGCCCGCGGACGGGGGCGGGGGCGAGCTCGTCGAGGTGGAACGCCTCGACGGCGCGCCGCTGTCGTTCGCCACGGCCCGGGAGCTGGCGCTGCTCGCCGAGCTGGACCGCGTTGCCGTCGTCGTCCCGGTGACGACCCGCACGCTCGCCCAGTACCGCCGGGTCGACCTGCGGCTCCGGCCCCGGTACGCGATCGCGGCGAACGGCGGGCATCTGCTTGTCGACGGCGAACCCGATCCGGCGTGGGCCGCGGCGGTGGCCGCCGACGTGACCGCCGCCTGCGCCCCGCTCGCCGAGATGCGCGCCCTCGCCGAACGGTTCGCCGCCGGTGGCTGGGCCCGCGTCGTGCGCGCCGCCGACGACCTGTTCGTCTACCTCGTCGCCCACGCCCGGCCGGACATCCCGGATCTCACCGGGTTCGCGGCGGACGCGCTGGCGGCCGGCTGGGAGGTCTCCGCCCAGGGGCGCAAGGTGTACCTGGTGCCGTCGGTGCTGACCAAACAGCGCGCCGTCGACGAGGTGCGGCGCCGGGCCGGCACGGGCCTGCTGCTCGCCGCCGGGGACTCGGTGCTGGACATCCCGATGCTGCTGGCCGCCGACGCCGCCGTGCGGCCCGCGCACGGCGAGCTGCACGAGCTGGGCTGGTCGGCGCCGCGCGTCACGGTCACCGCCGCGGCCGGCGCGCTCGCCGGCGAGGAACTGGTCACGGCCCTGCTCGCCCGGGCCCGCGCCGCGACCCACCGGCCAGACGGGCCGAACCGGCCGCCGACGCGGCCGGCTGAGGACTGCGCGCGGGCCCGCGTTCGTGGTAGACCGGTGATCATCGGTGACCGAATCGGTCCCGGACACATCGACGTGGGAGGAACCGTGGCGGACCTGGCGGCGACGCTCGAAGACCTGCTGGCCGTGGAGAGCTTCGACCCGCCGGCCGGGTTCACCCGGCGCCGGCCGGTCGACGCCGACCGCGCCGCCGCCGACGCCGACCCGCAGGCGTTCTGGGCCGACGCCGCCCGCGAGCTGCTGACCTGGGACAAGCCGTTCACCCAGGTCCTCGACGACACGAAGGCGCCCTTCTACACCTGGTTCGCCGACGGCGAGCTGAACCTGTCCGCCAACTGCCTGGACCGCCATGTCGCCGCCGGCCGCGGCGAACGGGTCGCGTTCCACTGGCGTGGGGAGGAGGGCGAGCGCCGCGACGTGACCTACGCGGACCTGCTCGCCGACACCCAGCGCCTCGCCAACGGGCTCAGTGCGCTCGGGGTGCGCGCCGGCGACGTCGTCGGCATCTTCCTGCCGATGATTCCCGAGGTGGCGGTCGCGATGCTGGCCTGCGCCCGGATCGGCGCGGTGCACAACGTGGTCTTCGGCGGGTTCGCGCCGTCCGCGGTGCGGGAGCGGATGGAGGTCTCCGACGCGAAGGTGCTCATCACCGTCGACGGCGCGCGGCGCAAGGGCCGGCGCGCCCCGGTGAAGGCCGCCGTCGACGCCGAGCTCGGCGAACTGCCGGCGCTGGAGCACATCGTCGTGGTGCGCGGTCCGGGGGAGAACCCCGGCGAGGTGCCGATGACTCCCGGGCGTGACGTCTGGTTCGACGAGCTGCTCGCCGGCGCGGACCCGGACTGCCCGGCGATCCCGCTGCCCGCGGAGCATCCGCTTTTCATCCTGTACAGCTCCGGGTCGACGGCGAAGCCGAAGGGCATCCTGCACTCCACCGCCGGCTATCTGCTCGGTGCGACGTACACCCACCGGATGGTGTTCGACATCGATCCGGACACCGACGTGTACTGGTGCTCCGCGGACGTCGGCTGGATCACCGGCCATTCCTACATCGTGTACGGTCCGCTCTCGAACGGCGCGACGAGCGTGATGTACGAGGGCGCGCCGGACTACCCGGACCACGACATCTGGTGGCGGATCGTCGAGGAATATCGGGTCACGGTGTTCTACACGGCGCCCACCGCGATCCGGTCCTGCATCAAGTGGGGCGCCGAGTACCCGGGCCGCCACGACCTGTCGTCACTGCGGGTGCTCGGCACGGTCGGCGAGCCGATCAACCCGAAGGCCTGGCTGTGGTACCACCTGGTGATCGGCGGCGGCCGTTGCCCGATCGTGGACACCTGGTGGCAGACCGAGACCGGCTCGGTGCTGATCTCGCCGCTGGCCGGGGTGACGCCGACCAGGCCGGGCTCGGCGACGAAGCCGCTGCCGGGGATCAGCCCGGCGCTGCTCAGCGAGGACGGCGAGCCGGTCACCGAGGGCACCGGCATCCTGGTGATCACCAAGCCGTGGCCGTCGATGCTGCGCACCCTCTACAAGGACGACGACCGCTTCGTCGAGACGTACTTCTCCCGGTTCGGGCCGACGACGTACGTGGTCGGCGACGCGGCCCGGCTCGACGCCGACGGCTACTTCTGGATCATCGGCCGGATCGACGACGTGATCAACGTGTCGGGGCACCGGCTGTCCACCGCGGAGGTCGAGTCGGCGATCGTCGCCCACGAGGCCGTCGCCGAGGCCGCGGTCGTCGCGGAGCCCGACGAGCAGACCGGGCAGGCGATCGTCGCCTTCGTGACCCTGACCGGCAACCGCGCCGGCGACGCGGCCACCGAGGCCGAGCTGCGCGAGCACGTCGCCCGCCGGATCGGCAAGCTGGCCCGCCCGCGGCGGATCATCTGGGCGGACGACCTGCCGAAGACCCGCTCCGGCAAGATCATGCGCCGGCTGCTGCGCGACGTCGCCGCGGGCCGGGAGCTCGGCGATGTCACGACCCTGCGCGATCCGGCCGTCATGGCGGTCATCACCGAGGCGGTGCGGGCGGCCCACGACGACGAGTAGGAGCGCCGACCCGCGACCGGTCGGACAGCCCGATCCGACCGGCCGCGCAGCGCGATCCGGCCCGCCGCGCACTGCGATCTGACCGTGGAGAGCAGGCATTTCCGGAGGATCGGGGCCCTTCGCCCCGGTCCGACGGCGAGATGTTCGGGGAACGTAACCCGCCGGTCGAACCCGGCTGCGTAGTTGTCACCAACACTGTCTAGGCTCACCTCTTCGTGAGAGCCCTACGACGGTTCACCGTCCGTGCGCAGCTCCCGGAGCAGCTCGCTCCGCTGGGGGAACTTGTTCTCAATCTCCGCTGGTCGTGGCACCCGGAGACACTCGATCTCTTCGAGTCGGTCGATCCCGAGCTCTGGCGGACCACCAAGGGGGATCCGGTCCGCCTGCTCGGCGAGGTCGACCACGACCGGCTCACCGCACTCGCCGCCGACCGACGGTTCGTGCGCCGGCTCACCGACGTCGCCGACGATCTCGCCGACTACCTCGCCGCGGACCTGTGGTACCAGCGGGCGAACCTGGCGGGCGCGCCGTCGGCGATCGCGTACTTCTCGCCGGAGTTCGGCATCACCGAGGTGCTCCCGCAGTACTCCGGCGGCCTCGGCATCCTCGCCGGCGACCACCTCAAGACCGCCAGCGACCTCGGCGTGCCGATCATCGGGGTCGGGCTGCTGTACCGGGCGGGCTACTTCGTCCAGTCGCTCTCCCGCGACGGCTGGCAGCAGGAGCGCTACCCCGGCATCGACCCGCACGGTCTGCCGCTGACCCAGCTCACCGACGCAGGCGGTCGCCCGGTGAAGGTCGCGGTCGGGCTGCCGGAGGGGCGCACCCTGCACGCGCAGATCTGGAAGGCGCAGGTCGGGCGGGTTCCGCTGCTGCTGCTCGACTCGGACGTCGAGGACAACCAGCCGGCCGAGCGCGGCGTCACCGACCGCCTCTACGGCGGTGGCACCGACCACCGGCTGCTGCAGGAGATGCTGCTGGGCATCGGCGGGGTGCGGGCGCTGCGCGCCTACGCGGCCGTGACGGGCAACCCGGCGCCGGAGGTCTACCACACCAACGAGGGGCACGCCGGCTTCCTCGGCCTGGAGCGCATCCGCGAGCTCGTCGAGACCGGGCTGAGCTTCGACGAGGCGCTCGAGGCCGCCCGCGCCGGCACCCTGTTCACCACGCACACCCCGGTGCCCGCCGGCATCGACCGCTTCCCCCGCGACATCGTCGCCCGCCACTTCGGCGGAGACAACTCCTGGCCGGGCGTGCCCGTCGAGCGGATCCTGGAACTCGGCGTCGAGCCCGACCCGAACGTGTTCAACATGGCGCACATGGGCCTGCGCCTCGCGCAGCGGTCCAACGGGGTCAGCAAGCTGCACGGCATCGTCAGCCGGGAGATGTTCTCCGGGCTGTGGCCCGGCTTCGACGCCGCCGAGGTACCGATCGGTTCGGTGACCAACGGCGTGCACGCCCCCACCTGGGTCTCGCGCGCCGTGCTGGAACTCACCGACCGTGAACCCGGCCCGAGCCTGCTCTCCGACGACGCCGCCGGCTTCGCGAAGATCTCCACGCTGCCCGACGACGTCGTCTGGAGCATGCGGCGCCAGCTGCGGGAACGGCTCGTCGCCGAGGTCCGCCGCCGGGTCCGGGCGTCCTGGCTGGAGCGCGGCGCCGCCCCCGGCGAGCTGGACTGGGTCGAGTCGGTGTTCGACGCGGACGTGCTGACCATCGGGTTCGCCCGCCGGGTGCCGTCCTACAAGCGCCTCACGCTGATGCTGCGCGACCGTGACCGGCTGCGCCGCCTGCTGCTGCACCCCGAGCGGCCGATCCAGATGGTGATCGCCGGCAAGGCGCATCCCGCCGACGACGGCGGCAAGCTGCTCGTCCAGCAGATCGTCCAGTTCGCCGACGACCCGTCCGTGCGCGCGCGGATCGTGTTCCTGCCCGACTACGACATCGGCATGGCCCGGTTCCTGTACTCCGGCTCGGACGTGTGGCTGAACAACCCGCTGCGCCCGCTGGAGGCGTGCGGCACGTCCGGGATGAAGGCGGCGCTCAACGGCTGCCTGAACCTGTCCATCCGGGACGGGTGGTGGGACGAGATGTACGACGGCCAGAACGGCTGGGCGATCCCGACCGCCGACGGCGTCGAGGACCCCGACCGCCGCGACGACCTCGAGTCGGTCGCCCTGTACGAACTGCTGGAGAACACCGTCACCACGCGGTTCTACGACCGCCCGGCCGGCGGGCCGCCGCCGCGCTGGACGGCGATGGTCAAGCACACCCTGTCGACCCTCGGGCCTCAGGTGCTCGCCAGCCGGATGGTGCAGGAGTACGTCGAGCGGTACTACGTCCCGGCCGCCGTCTCGGCCCGGACCGCCGCCGCCGACGACCTCGCCGGCGCCCGCGACCTCTCGGCGTGGAAGAACCGGGTCCGCGCCGCCTGGTCGGGCGTGCGGGTGCTCAACGTCGACTCCGCCGGTCTCGGCGACACCCCCCAGGCGGGACAGTCGCTGGTGGTCCGGGCGACAGTCGAGCTCGGCGGGCTCGCCCCCGAGGACGTCGCTGTCCTCGCCTCCTATGGTCGGGTCGACCAGTCCGACCGGATCGCCGCCCCGGCGACGCTGTCGCTGCAGGCGGTGGGGGACAGCGAGGGCGCCCTGCGCTACGAGGGCACCATCCCGCTCGGCCACACCGGCGCGTTCGGCTACACCGTGCGGGTGCTGCCGCGCCACCGGCTGACCGCGAGCGTCGCCGAGCTCGGCCTGGTCGCCAACCCGTAGGCCGTCCCGGGCCGTGCCGGCGCACGTGGGGTCGGCACGGTCCGTCAGCCCAGGGGATGCGCCCGCAGCAGGATGACGCTGCGGGCGCGCACCGTCAGGTCCGCGCCGCCGGGCAGCACCCGGCCCGGTTCGGCGAGGCTGGCCGGGAAGCCGGCGAGGTCGTCGTCGGTGGTGTCGAGCAGCAGGTCGAGCCGGGCTGCCCACGGCGCGCCGGGCAGGACGATCGCGGCGTCGGCGTCGTCGGGATGCAGGACGTAGACCAGGCCGGGCCCACCGTCCTCGCCGGCAAGGACGGCGACGACGGTGTCCAGCCGGGAGGCGTTCCAGTCCGCCTGGGACATCACCTGACCGTCCGCGCGCAGCCAGGTGATGTCCGCGAGCCGGCCCGGGGCCGACTCACCGCCCCGGAAGAACCGGTCCCCGCGCAGCGCCGGGGTGTCGCGGCGCAGCGCCAGCAGCCCGCGGACCAGGCCGGGCAGGGCCGGATCCGGCCCGGCGGGATCGGCTGCGGCGCCGGCCTGGTCGCCCGTCGGCCAGGCCAGCCAGGACACCTCGTTGTCCTGGCAGTAGGCGTTGTTGTTGCCGCCCTGCGAGCGGCCGAACTCGTCGCCGGCGAGCAGCATCGGCACGCCGGCCGACAGCAGCAGGGTGGCGAGCAGGCCGCGACGGACCCGGCGGCGGGTCGCGAGGATCGCCGGGTCGTCGGTCGGGCCCTCGACGCCGTGGTTCGCCGACCGGTTGTCCGACTCGCCGTCCCGGTTGCCCTCGCCGTTGGCCTCGTTGTGTTTGTCCGCGTAGGAGACGAGGTCGGCCAGCGGGAAGCCGTCATGCGAGGTGACGAAGTTCACCGACGCCCACGGCCGCCGCCCGGAGTGCTGGAACAGGTCCGACGACCCGGTCAGCCGGTAGCCGAGGTCGGCGACCCCGCTGGTGCGGCCGTTCCACACGTCGCGCGCGGTGTCGCGGAACCGGCCGTTCCACTCCGCCCACGGCGCCGGGAACGACCCGACCTGGTAGCCGCCCCAGCCGACATCCCACGGCTCGGCGATCAGCTTCACCGACGACAGCAGCGGGTCCGCGTGGATCGCCGTGAGCAGCGGCGCCGCGGGGTCGAACGCGTCGGGATTGCGGGCGAGCGCCGTGGCCAGGTCGAACCGGAAGCCGTCGACGCCCATCTCGGCCACCCAGTGCCGCAGCGAGTCGCAGATCAGCCGGACCACGTGCGGGCTGGTCATGTTCAGCGTGTTCCCGCAGCCGGTGACGTCCCGGTAGCGCCGCGCGTCGGTGGGTTCCACCCGGTAGTAAGCGGTGTTGTCCAGGCCGCGCAGCGACAGCGTCGGCCCACGTTCGCTGCCCTCGGCGCTGTGGTTGAAGACGACGTCGAGGATCACCTCGATGCCGGCGGCGTGCAGCGCGGCGACCATCGCCTGGAACTCACCGGCCGGGTCGTCGGTGGCCGCGTACGCGGCGTGCGGGGCGAGGAAGCACAGGCTGTTGTAGCCCCAGTAGTTCGACGTCGACCGGGCCAGCAGCGTCGTCTCCGAGACCGAGGCGTGCACCGGGAGCAGCTCGATCGCGGTGATCCCGAGCTGGCGGAGGTAGTCGACGATCACCGGGTGGCCCAGGCCGGCGTAGGTGCCACGCAGCTCGGGGGGCAGGCCGGGGTGGCAGCGGGTGAGGCCGCGCACGTGCGCCTCGTACACGACGCTGCGCTCCCACGGGATGCCCGGGCGGTTGGCCGCCGGATGGCCGTGATCCCCGGCGGCGGGCCGGTAACCGTCGCCGAGCCGCCCGCCCGGACCGGTCACGACACAGCGGGGCACGAACGGCGCCGAGTCGCGGCCGTCGGGCTCCCGGCCGTACGGGTCGCCGTCGGCGAAGCCGTAGATCGCCGGGTCCGCCCGCAGGGTACCGATGACCAACCGGGCATACGGGTCCATCAGCAGCTTCGCCGGGTTGAACCGCTGGCCGCGCTCGGGATCGTACGGGCCGTGCGCGCGCAGTCCGTACCGCTGCCCGGGCCTGATCCCGGGCAGGCGGCCATGCCACACCGCGCCGTCACGTTCCGGCAGGCGATGGCGGGTCTCCGCGCCGGCGGCGTCGAACAGGCACAGCTCGACCGCGTCCGCCCCCGGCGCCGCGACGGCGACGTTCACCCCGCTGCCGTCCCAGCTCACCCCGAGCGGCCAGGCCGCCCCCGGACCGGGGCCGTCGGCGTCGGCGAGGCCCGAGTGGGCGCCGGCGGACGCCGACCGGTCGGATGCGCGGACACGGCCGCCAGGGTCTGACACCCCACTGACGCTAATCGAGTCGTCGACGCGCCGTCGGCCGATCCGCGGCCCCGTCGGCCCCATGGCCGGCAGCGGATCGTCGACTCCGATGAAGATCAGCTCCTGCCGCCCTATCGTGACGGACGGGCAGGAGGCCCCGCCGACCAGTGCGGGGCCAGGCGGCGGGAGGACAGCGATGAGCGTCGTGCGGCTGGATGTTGACGGGGGCGTGGGCACCATCAGGCTGGACCGGCCGCCGATGAACGCGCTGAACGCCGAGGTCGCCGCGGGGCTGCGCGAGGCCGCCGTGCGGGCCACGACCGACCCGGCGATCCGGTCGGTCGTGCTCTACGGCGGCGAGAAGGTCTTCGCCGCAGGCGCCGACATCAAGGAGATGGCGCCGATGGACTTCGCCGAGGCCACCGCCTGGGTCCGCGACCTCAGCTCGACGTTCGAGCTGATCGCCCGCATCCCGAAGCCCGTCATCGCGGCGGTGACCGGCTACGCGCTCGGCGGCGGCCTGGAGCTGGCGCTGTGCGCCGACGTCCGGGTCCTCGCGCGGAACGCGAAGGTCGGCCAGCCGGAGAGCCTGCTGGGGGTGATCCCGGGCGCCGGCGGCACGCAGCGGTTGCCGCGGCTGATCGGCCCGTCACGGGCGAAGGACCTCGTCTTCAGCGGCCGGCAGGTCCGCGCCGACGAGGCCGAGCGGATCGGCCTGGTCGACGTCGTCGTCCCCGCCGAGCAGACCTACGAGCGGGCCACGGAGATCGCGCGGAGCTACGCCGCCGGGCCGGCGATGGCGCTGGCGGCGGCGAAGCAGGCGATCGACGACGGCGCCGAGGTCGGCCTGTCCGAGGCGCTGCGGCTGGAGGCCGCGCTGTTCGCCGGCCTGTGGGCGAGCGAGGACCGCCGGATCGGGATGGAGTCGTTCCTCGCCGACGGCCCGGGCAAGGCGACCTTCCTCGGCCGCTGAGCGCACGCCCCGCCCGAGCCGGACCCCGGCTCAGCGCATCGCGAGGTCGGCGATCACCGGTAGGTGGTCGCTGCCGAAGTCCCCGCCGACCTGGAAGCCGGTGACGGCGAAGGCAGGCGAGGCGAGCACGTGGTCGAGGCGCAGCACCGGCGGCACCAGCACCGCGCGGGCGCTCCAGGTCGGGTCCCAGCCGGCGCCGACGACGTCATGGGCGTCGCGCACCCCGGCGTCGATGAGGCGGCGCAGTGGCCGGTGGTCGCGGGTGGCGTTGAAGTCACCGGCCATGACCACGGGCAGCGTCGCCGTGCGGGCCTCCTGGCGCAGCGCGCTGAGCTGGGTGCGCCACCGGCTGGTGTACGGCCCGGTCGTCGGGGAGATGGTGTGCACCGCGTACATCACGAAACGCCGCTGCTCGTCGACCTCGACGGTGGCCCGCAGCGACATCGAGCCGCCGACGATCGGCGCGGCCGCGTCCCGCAGTGGCAGCCGCGAGTAGAGGGCGGCGCCGAACGCCCCGTCGCGGACGCGGACCTCGTGGTAGCGGAAGGCGCCCAGCGCGCCGGAGGCGCTCACCCGCGCCAGGGTGAGCGGGGAGAGCTCGAGGAGGACCAGGACGTCGGGGTTCGCCGCGCGGATCTGCGCGCCGAGCCGGTCGGCGTGCGCGTTGTCGTAGTACAGGTTCGCCGACATCACCCGCAGCCGGGCGGAGCCGGGCGCCGCGTTCTCGGCGCTGCCGGGCAGCACCTCGGGCAGTGACCAGAACAGGTGCATGACGATCAGTGCGGCCGACAGGATCAACAGCAGGTTGCGCCGCCGCGCGAAGGACACCGCCAGGGTGACGTACGCCGGCAGGTACAGCAGCGGCGTCAGCGCGTTGATCGCCGAGTAGGGCCAGTCGAACGCGTCGTCGAGGTGGACCAGCCGGCCCAGCGCCAGGAGGGCCAGGCCGACCGCGACGACCCGCGCGACGGCCGTGATGACCGCCGCGGGCCGTGGAAGCGTGCGGTGCCGGGGTTCGACGGGGGCGACCGGGATGTCGCCCGGTCCGATCCGGGGTGGGGTGTCCGGTGCGGTCTGCCCCGAATCCTGCGCGGAGGTCACCGTTCCAGAGTGCCTGGCCGGCCGGGTCGGACGGCCGGCGGGGGACCCCGGGGCGGCACGGTGGCGCCGGCGGCAACGGTGGCGCCGGTGGCGCGCACCGTTGCCGCCGGCCGGGGCCACGGACGGGCCGACGTCAGCCCGGGTCGGGGCGGGTCAGACAGGGCTGGCCGCGGTGGCGGCGAGCAGTGGCCGGGTCCGCTCCCGCCACTCCCGCACGGCCACGGTGTGGTGGCTGCCGAGCTCCTGGTCGAGCTGTGTCAGCTTGTCGGTGATGCGCTGCGAGGTGATCTGCCCGGCGACGCCGACCGCCCGGTAGCCGGCCTCCAGCGCGCCCTCCAGATCCGGGCTGGGACCGAGCAGATAGGTCAGGGCCAGGTCCGCCTCGGCGTAGCTGCGGGTCCGGGCCCGGGCGTCGCCCTGCAGGGCGCGAGCCGCCAGCAGGTTCGTGGTGGCTTCCTGGGAGCGCTGGAGCAGCAGCAGGCAGTGCCCGCGGCATTCCGCGGCGTCACCCCGGTTGTAGTGGCCCGCCCAGGACGGGGACTCCTCCCCGTCGCTGCTGTCGATCGCGTCGTCCATCAGGTCCAGGGCCTGCCGGCAGCCGGCCTCGTCCCCGTTGCGGGCCAACGCCCAGGCGTGCTTGTCGTAGAGCATCGCCCGCACGGTGTTGGTGGAGTGCCGGTGGGAACGGTTCAGCGCGGCGCGGGCCAGCGCCAGGCTCTGACGGGGGTGCTTGAGCTGGGCGGCCTGGTCGCTCATCCCCGACAGCACGCGGCCGGCGAGCATGTGGTCTCCGGCGTGCTCGGCGAGGCTGAGCGCCTGGATGTAGTAGCGCTGCGCGAGCGCGTGGCGTTTGCTGTCCTGGGCGAGCCAGCCGCTGAACTGGGTGAGCTCGGCCAGGGCGCTGAACAGGTCCGGGTCGGGGCGGCGGTCGCGGGCCGCCCGGGTCTGGTCGTGCAGGAAGCTGATGACCTGCGGGCGGATCTCCGCGCTGCCGAACTTGGCGTCGAGGGTGCGGAAGGTCGCGGTGACATCGCGGACGAGGGCTCCGCCGCCGACCGCCGGCTGCTCGGTCCGGCCGATCCGGTCGACGACGCCGGTGAGGCTGGACAGAACCGGGTCGGCGAAAGCGGTTGCGATGAAAGCGGTTCCCTCCTGCAAAAGGTCACGTCGACGCATGTCTCGTCCCGAAAGGCCAGTAAGTGTCCGTAGTGTCTCAACAGGGGCATTTGCGCCAGTGAGCCCCAGGTCGTCATTGCGGTACGACTCTCCGCGCCAACCGAGGTCGGCCGGAAGGACGGGATAACCCAGCGCGGCCGACATCTCGGCGGCCGCGAGTTCGGCGACCATTGGATCTCGTGGGCGCATGCCGCGCCGCCAGTGACCGACCGTGGTGCGGGCGAGGCCCAGCTCGACCTGGCGCTGCTGCCGCGCACGGGCGTTGACCAGGCAGGCGAAGCGGGTGTCGGAGACTCCGGCCTCGCGGAGAAGGCGGGCGAACATCGTACTTACTGAAGGATCTTCCGGTGGCGTGTTCGACATCTTTCCCCCGTCGAAGTATGAGCGACCTGAGTAGCGGTGGTTGCGCAATGTTCACCGCATAAGGCAGAAAGTAGTTGGTGCGCCGTGAACAGGGGAAGAGGGTGTGCACAAGGAGGACGGAATGCACGCCTCGTCCGGGACTCCGGACTCTTGTTCTAGCGTGATGATTGGTTCCCTTTTCCGCAGGAACACGCTATCGAGTCGGCCGGCTCATTTGCACTCGCCTATGCAGGATATTCTGCACGTGCAGCCACGTCCGGCCGTTCGAGGGACGCGGGTCGCCGCGGGGGAGCCCCGGAGGGCGGGGTGATACCCCGGTCACTGGGGATGGCTCCGGCGAGGTGCACGGACTAGCCTCGGTGACGGCGTGTAGTTGCTGTCGGTGTCCGGTCCGACCGTCCAGGTCAGGGGCTCGGTGCGGCCCTCGTCACGCCACCGATCATCGGGCGCGCAAGCGCCCCAGATGCGACGATGTCAAGAGCACTGACATCCGATGTTGGCTACGGAGGCCCCTAGGCGTGAACATCGTCGTTACCGTCAAGCAGGTTCCCGATACCTGGGCGGAAAAGAAGCTCGATGCCGCGGACAAGACAGTCGACCGCAAGAGCGTCGACAACGTCATGAACGAGATGGACGAGTACGGGGTCGAAGAGGCCCTGAAGATCAAGGAAGCCCACGGCGGTGAGGTCACCGTCGTCACCATGGGGCCGGCCAAGGCGGTCGAGACGATCCGCAAGGCGCTGTCGATGGGCGCCGACAAGGCCGTGCACCTCACGGACGACTCGCTGCACGGGTCGGACGCGCTGGCCACCTCCGCGGCGCTCGCCAAGGTGATTTCGACGCTGTCCCCGGACCTCGTCATCACCTCCTCCGAGGCATCGGACGCCCGTGGCGGCGTCATCGGTGCCCTGCTGGCGGAGCGGCTCGGCCTGCCGCAGCTCACCCAGGCCCGCAAGGTGACGGTCGACCCGGCCGCGAGCAAGGTCACGATCGAGCGGCAGGCCGACAACGGCTACGCCCTCGTCGAGGCGAGCCTGCCCGCCGTGGTCAGCGTCGTCGAGAAGATCAACCAGCCGCGGTACCCCTCGTTCAAGGGCATCATGGCGGCGAAGAAGAAGCCGCTGACGACCCTGTCCGCCGCCGACGCCGGCCTCGACGCCGCCTCGGTCGGTCTCGCCGGCGCCGCCACCTCGGTCGTGACGGCCGTGCCCGCGCCGCCCCGGTCCAGCGGAACGATCGTCAAGGACGAGGGCGACGGCGGAACGAAGATCGCCGGCTTCCTCGCCGCGCAGAAGCTCATCTGAGGGGTTTGTTCGATGGCTGAAGTTCTCGTTCTCGTCGAGCACGCCGACGGCGAGCCGAAGAAGGTCACCGCCGAGTTGCTGACGCTCGCCCGCGCGTTCGGCGAGCCGGCGGCGGTGTTCCTCGGCGCGCCGGGCACCTACGCCAAGGCGAAGGAGTACCTGGCCACGTACGGGGCCGCCAAGGTGTACGTCGCGGAGTCCGACGACATCGCCGGGTACGGCGGCGGCCCCGCCGCCGAGGTGCTCGCGAACCTCGTCGGTGCGGCGTCGCCGGTCGCCGTCCTGGTCGCCGCGACGGCGGACTCCCGGGAGATCGCCGCCCGGGTCGCGGCCCGGATCGACTCCGGTCTCATCTGGGACGCCACCGCACTGAGCGCCGACCTCGTCGCCACCCAGGGCATCTTCGGCGGTTCGACGATCGTCACGTCCAAGGTCACCAAGGGCGTCCCGGTCGTCGTCGTGCGGCCGAACTCCACCGCCCCCGAGGCCGCGCCGGGCACGCCGGCCGAGCAGATCGTCGACGTCGCGGTCAGCGACGCCGCCAAGGGCGCGAAGATCGTCGACCGGGTGGTCGAGGCGAAGTCCGGTCGCCCGGACCTCACCGAGGCGCAGGTCGTCGTCTCCGGCGGCCGTGGACTCGGTGCCGCCGAGCACTTCGCGCTGGTGGAGAAGCTGGCCGACACCCTCGGTGCCGCCGTCGGAGCGTCGCGCGCCGCGACCGACGCCGGCTGGTACCCGCACCAGAACCAGGTCGGCCAGACCGGCAAGACCGTCTCGCCGCAGCTCTACATCGCGGTCGGCATCTCCGGCGCCATCCAGCACCGGGCCGGTATGCAGACGTCCAAGACGATCGTCGCGGTCAACAAGGACCCCGAGGCGCCGATCTTCGAGTTCGCGGACTACGGCCTGGTCGGTGACCTGTTCAACGTCGTCCCGCAGCTCACCGAGGAGATCGGTAAGCACAAGGCTGGCTGACCAGACAGGCCGGCTGACCAGACAGGCCGGCTGACCAGACAGGCCGGCTGACCAGACAGGCCGGCTGAGCAGGCTCGCCTGGCTGTACCACGGCCGGACTCCACCCGTCCCCGGACGAGGCTGGAGCCCGGCCGTTGTCAGTTCGAGGTCGCGGTCGCGGGCCGGACAGCGCCGGCGCCGGCGCCTGATTAGTCAGCGAAAGGTGTTCAGATAGCGATGTCGTCTCCGCCGCCGGTGTCAGCGGCTCCCGCGGACTCCGCGGACTCCCCGCGCCTGTCCGCGTCGGCGTGCGCGCTCGCGCTCGACATCGGCGGAACCAAGATCGCGGCTGCCGTCGTCGACGTGACCGGAACGCTGCGGGGTACGGCGCGCCGCCCCGTGCCCGCCCCCCCCGCGGATGCCGTGGCGGCGGGGGAGCCCTCCGCGGAGGCGGTGTTCGGGGCGGTGCGGGACTGCGCCGAGCAGGCCCTGGCCGCGGCCGGGATGACTGGCGCGGAGCTGGCGGGGATCGGCTGCGGCTGCGCGGGGCCGATGCGTTGGCCGGTGGGCGAGGTGTCGCCGCTGAACATCCCCGCGTGGCGGGACTTCCCGCTGCGGGCCCGGCTGGGGGAGCTCTACGCCGACCTGCCCGTGCGGGTGCACAACGACGGGATCGCACTCGCCGCCGGCGAGCACTGGTCCGGGGCCGGGCGAGGCGTGCGCAACCTGCTCGCCGTCACCGTCTCGACCGGGGTCGGCGGCGGGCTGGTGCTGGGCGACCGGCTGCTGCACGGGGGTTCCGGCAACGCGGGGCACATCGGTCACGTGGTGGTCGAGGCCGACGGGCCGCCGTGTCCCTGCGGCGGCCAGGGCTGCGTCGAGGCCATCGCCGCGGGCCCGCACTCCGTGCGGCGCGCCCTGGCGGCCGGCTGGAACCCGGCGCCGGGTGAGATCGCCGACGGCCAGGCGCTGGCCCGCTCCGCTGCCGCCGGCGACGCGGTGGCCCGCGCGGAGCTGGTCCGGGCCGGTGCGGCGGTCGGCGCCGGCCTCGCGTCCTGCGCGAGCCTGCTCGATCTGGACGCCGCGGTTGTGGCGGGCGGGTTCGCCCAGTCCGGCCCGATCTTCTGGGAGGCCGTCGGCGGGTCGTTCCGGCGCCATGCGGGACTGGCGTTCGCCCGTCGGCTGCGGATCATGCCCAGCGCCGACCCGGCCGGCGGCGCGCTGCGCGGCGCCGCGGCCTTCGTCCTGGCGCCGGACCGGTACGGCTGGTCGGACGACGACCCGGTCTGACCGGACCCCGCCGGCGCGGGGGTGTCACCCGTGCGGGGAGCGCTCCCGGCACAAGTGGTTCCCCGGACGGCGGCGGCTGTCCGCGGCCGGGGCAGCTCAGCCGGTGAAACCCCCGTCGACGGCCAGGACCGAGCCGGTCATCGCGCTGGCGGCGGGGGAACACAGGAAGGCGACGGCCGCCGCGACCTCCTCGGGCCGCAGCAGTCGCCGCAGGTACGCGTGGCCGGCGAAGTCGCCGGCGTCCGCCAGGTCGTAGATCCGGGCCGACTCGAGCAGCATGGTGGTGTCCATCGACCCGGGGCAGACGACGTTCGCGGTCACCGACGTGCCGGTGAGGTCGGCGGCCAGGCTGCGCACGAGACCCACGACACCGTGCTTGCTCGCGGAGTAGGCCGCCAGTCGCGGCAGCGGACGGGTCCCGGCGGCCGAGGAGACGGCGACGAACCGTCCGGCCCTCGCCGCGAGCAGGTGCGGGACCGCGGCCCGGATGACGTGGAACACACCCGTGAGGTTGGCGCCGAGCAGGGCCTGCCAGCTTTCGTCGTCGGTCTCCCAGACCGGCGGGCCGCCCGCGATGATCCCGGCGGCGGCGACGGCGACGTCGAGCCGGCCGTAACGCTCGAGGGCGGCGGCGACGGCCGCGTCCACGTCGGCCTGCCGACCCACGTCCGCCGGCACCGCGATCGCGTCCCGGCAGCGGCCGGCGACGGCGTCGAGCTCCCGCGCGGTCGAGTAGGGGTACCCCGCGGCGGGTGTGCCGGGCAGCGCCCGGTCGACGAGGACGAGGCGGTGGCCGGCCGCGTCGAGGGCGGCGGCGACCGCCGCGCCGAGCCCGCGGGCGGCGCCGGTCACCAGGGCAACGGGGGCGGCTTCGGCCGGTGTGTCGGGGCCGGGCGTCATGCGAACCTCTCGGTCGACGGGGGAGTGGGCCGGGTCGCCGCCGCCCGCGGATCAACCGGCGGATCCTCAACCGGCGAGTCCTCGGCTTGCGGGCCCTCTGCTGGCTGGACGACGGCTGGCTGGGCGATGGGTCGCGGCGCGCACGGGCCCAGGTGTCCGGCCCAGCGCCGCAGGTGCTCGGTGGCGTCGCGCAGGTAGGCGTCGAGCAGGCGGGCGCCCTCGGCGGCGGACGCGCCGGTCGGGTCGCCGAGGATCCCCGACGGGCTGAGCGCGGCGACGCCCCGGGCGACGAGATCGGCGAGCGCCGGCATGGGCCCGGCCCGCGCCTGGTCCAGCCGCACCAGGTCGGGGGCGAGGTGGAGCAGCAGGGACGTCTCCGCGCGGCCGGCGTGCAGGTCACCGGCGGCGCCGGGCACGCCGGCGGTCCGCGAGAGCGCCACGGTGGGCGTCCACACCCGCAGGGGTCGGCCCTCCGCCGCCAGCACCCGGCCGGCCGCGCGCAGCGCGTCCGCGTTCCCGCCGTGTCCGTTGACCACGAACACGCCGGCCGCCGTGTCGTCGGCCGACCGGACGAGTTCGACGAGCGCCCGGCCGAGCACCTCGGTGCCCAGCGACAGCGTGCCGGGGAAGCCGGCGTGCTCCCCACTGGCACCGAACGCCAGCGCGGGCGCGACCAGCAGGGGGGCCAGTCGTTCGGCGAGCCCCAGGGCGACCGCGTCGGCGATCCGGGTGTCGGTGTCCAGAGGCAGGTGCGGGCCGTGCTGCTCCGTGCTGCCGAGTGGCAGGACGAGGACGGGTCGTGCGCCGGCGAGGTCCGGCCAGGCGGCCCGGCCGAGAGTCACCACGTGGTCCGCCCCCCGCCGTGTCGGCCGTCGCTCACCGCGGCTGCCGGCCGAGGAGTGAACCCATCCCAGCACGGTGGTGCCGGCCTGGTCGACACCTCCTGCTCCTGCCGTGGGGCCTGCCTGGCGCGGTAGCAGGGGTGGGGGCCCGCGCCGCCACCGGTGCCGCACGGAACGGAGTCCGGCACAGGGACCGGGGCGCGCCCGCGTCGCGTCGACAGCCCTCCCGCGCCGGCACCTGTGTCCGCGCCCCCGTGCCGCGCACTGCCGGGCATCGAGATGTTTGGCGCCGGCGAGGGCGGGAAGAACAGTAACCAGGGCTCGCCAGCGGACGGGCTCCAGCAGCGGGAACGGCGCCGGCCAACGAGGCGTTGGACCTGGTGGTAGCGGCTCACCTCGGTGTGGGTGGGCAAGACCGGAACACGGTCCACGGCGCATCCTGCCGGGCCCGTGGCCCACCGTTCATCGATGGTGGCGGAAAGTTATCGCCCTGCGCCCGTGCGCAGCGGCTCTTCTCGTGTATAGTTCTCCTTCGTCGCCCACTGAGCTTTCGAGCTCGATGTCGCGCAGGACCAAATCTCCTCCGAGGGGGCACAGACCCCCCGAGGAAACGGGCCGCGGACGGTGCGATAAGGTGTGAAAGTGGCAATCATCAGCCTCCTTCGGAGAAATCCAGCGGCTGGGACGATTTGACACAATCAAGCCAAAGCCTGTAACTTGGCGACATCGCACGAAATCAACATGAAATACCATGTTGATTCGAGCGCGCAACAAAACGCCACATCGACTGGGTCCATATCGCACACAACACGGCGATTTGACACCAACCGAAACGGCCGGTAAGTTAAAGAAGCACCATAACAAAGCAAAAAGCCAGCTCGACCGGGTCTACATCGCAGACAAAACAGCGATTTGACACCGACCGAAACGGCCGGTAAATTAAAGAAGCGCCAGAGCAAAGCCAAAACGGCAGCGAGCTGGTTGCGCCTGCTCCTTGAGAACTCAACAGCGTGCCGATTGTCAGTGCCAAATATGTTTGACCCCGTTCATGGCCTGACTGGTTGTGCTTCCACGGTTTGTGGGGGTGTGGCTGGTTGTGGTTGTGAGGGATTCCTTTGGACACGATGCTCGTGGGTCTCACACGGTTGTGTGGGGTTTGTGGGTGTTGATGTCG
>NZ_JALKFX010000075.1 GCF_023243045.1 Frankia sp. AgB32 | reverse complement strand
GAGGGCGGGGGGGCGGGCGGGGGCCTGCCGGCCGGAGGGACGGCAGATGGGGGGCCCAGCTGACGTCCGTCCGGTCGGAAGGACAGCAGCCGACGAAGGCGGGAGCGCGCGACCGAGGGTCAGTCGGTTCGCCGCGAAACAAGGCGGGGTGGGGGGGCTCCGTTCGCGACCGAAGGGGGGAGGTCGCGAACGGAGCTACCCAGGGCCTGCTGGACGTGGACGGTCAACCGACACAGTCGTCAGCAGACGACAGTGCTCAGCAAACCGAAGCCCGAGGCGGCATCGTGGGCGCCCTGGCACGCTCGGGTGGCGCGCGGGAAGGTTCTAGACTCGCCCGACGTAGTACGAGGTCGTGTAGATGGCCTGCAGCTTGACGACGCTGCCGGTGTGCGGCGCGACCCACATCATGCCGTCGCCGGCGTAGATGCCGACGTGGTAGATGTTGCCGGGCGTGCCGAGGAAGATCAGGTCACCGGGCTGCTTGTTGTACATCGAGACCCGGGTGGTCGCGGCGAACTGGGCGTCCGTCGTCCGCGGCAGCGTCTTGCCGAGCTGCTTGTAGACGTACTGGACGAGCCCGGAGCAGTCGAACGAGCTCGGGCCATCGGCGCCGTAGACGTACGGCTTGCCGGCCTGTAGGGAGGCCAGGTAGACCGCCTTGGCACCGAGGCCGCTGGCGGGCAGGGGCACGTTGACGTTCACCGACGGGATGGCGGCGATCGCGCCGATTCCCGCGGCCGCCGCTCCGGCGACCTGAGCGGCGCTCGGGGTCTGCACGGTGAGGGTGGCGTCGTTGGCCGAGTGGGCCGACTGCAGGGCGTCCGTACCGTCGAAGATCGCGGTGACGTTCGTGGTGGTGAGTACCCGCGCCGTGTAGGAGGCGTAGCCCTGGGCGTTCGTCTGGAGGTGCTTGAAGGTGGCCCACCCGGTGGGGAGCTTCACCTGCACCTTGACGAGCTGGTCCGCCAGCGGCTCGTGGGTGGCCTCGTTGAACAGCGAGAAGCCGACTTCGACCGGCTGGTTCGCGGCGACGTGGAGGTCCGGGTTGGTGACCCGCAGGCCGACCTGGGCCTTGCCGGCCAGCGGCGGGGCCTCGAGCCCGATGGACGTCCCGAGAGCGGCGCCGGTGCCGTGCGAGCTGACGGCGGCTGCGGCGATGCTGCCGCCGAGGGCGGCGCGGGAACCGATCTGGGTGGCGAGAGCGACCGGGGCCGTGTTCGACGACTCGTCCCGCACCGTGTCGGCGTGGGTGTCGGTGGCGCAACCGGCGAGGCCAACACCGGCGACGGCGACGGTCCCGGTGGTCATCGCGGCGAAGGCGCGTGCACGGGCCCGACTACGGGCGGCCGGCTGAGGTGACGGGGCGCGGTGACGGCCGCGACCGGCAACTCGCGAATCTTCGTCGAGCTCCAGGCTTTGCGCGGACAACAAGTATTCCTTCCCGTACGCCTGCGAAGTGAGCTGTCGGGTTCGGGCTGGGCTGCCCGGTCCGAGGCGTGGCCTTCACGCACTCGGACTTCACCCCGAGACCAGCACCGCGGATCGGTGCCGGCCGGTGGAGGTGGGTCCCCCGCTCCTGCCCCAAGTGACGACTCGGAGGGGACACCTGGGCCGGGGGCAGGATTCGGCGTTCGGCCCGGTGTTGTTTCGTGACGTCGGCAGTGAGACTAGTCCACTCGGATGGGGCGGGTAAACACTAGTCCTTCCCAACTACAGGCAGTGTGCACCGAAGTGCCACCCGCCCCGGGGCTGTCCCCCGGGGGTGGCGCGGCCACCGTGGCCGCCGCTCCGTTCCGAAAAACCCCTCCTGTGCTGCGATTTCCGGCGAACGAAGGGTGAGCGGCGGGGAGCCCGTCGCCGATTAGGACGGAGGTGGTCCCCCGGTGTCCCGCGGGGGTCCCGGCGCAGCCGGTTGCGGAAGGTGCCCGCGTGAACGGCGGTGGTACCGGCTGCTCAGCGACCCCGACCGCGGCGGGTCAGGAAGCCCGCGGCGTCGAGCACCTGGAGTTCGACGGCGAGCTCGTGAACCTCCGGCGGCAGTGAGCGCTGGTGGGCCAGCGCGGTCAGGGCGGCGCGCGCGTGGTCGGCCAGTTCGTCGAGGGCACGCTGCCGCTGGCGCATCCGGGCCCGCTCCTCCTGGATGGTGCGCACGGTGTCCTCCTGCCAGCGACGGGTTCGCAGGATGTGCTCGCTGGCGTCGGCGGCCTGGCGTTCGGCGTCCTCCAGTCGGTTGAGCAGCCCGTCGAGGACCTCGAGCCGGCCGGCCAGTTCGACCATCAGGTCGTCCCGGTCGGGCAGCGTGGCGGTCTCGCGCCGCTTGGGGTCAGACGAGGGCATGTACTCCCCTGGCGGGTGGCGGGATCGGGGGGTGACCGCACCGAGCGACGGGTACGCGACCCGGCTGCTCCGACACGGTTGGTTACGGTAACCGACAGGGGCGCCCGGGTGTAACCCATCGTACGGATTCGTCGGGACTGTCAAGTAATAGCAATAAAGAGCTATGGACCCTCTGTCGGTGGCGCATGCTCCGAGTTCATCGTCCGTCCGGTTCGTTTGCGTGATCAGGCTGCGGGACGCGGGCTGCCGCGGTACCCACCGTGCCGGCTCCGGTACGGCAAACGGGGTCGTCGGCCTCGGCTCCCACCGGTCGGGCGCACCAGGATGTTGGCCGCGATACCCGGTCGGGGGCGGCTGTCCGGACGTTCGCCCCCCGTCGGCCGTCACCTTCCGTCACACCCGGCCGGTCTCGATGCCTCCCGGGTCCGGCTTACAACCAGCCGTTGCGTTTGAAGGCCCGATACAGGCAAACGCAGGCGGTGGCCATCACTGTGAGAACCGCGGGATATCCCCATACCTGATGCAGCTCGGGCATGTGGTCGAAGTTCATTCCGTAGATTCCGGCGAGCGCGGTCGGCACGGCCGCTATCGCCACCCAGGCGCTGATCCGGCGCATGTCCTCGTTCTGCTCGATGGCGAGCTGGGTGAGCGTGGCCTGCAGCACCGAGGACAGCAGCTCGTCGAAGTGCCCGATCCGCTCGCTGACCTGTTCCAGGTGGTCGGCGACGTCGCGGAAGTAGCGCCGCATCGCCGGCTCGACCAGCCGTGGGCTGTCCGAGAGGAGCGTGCGCAGCGGACCGGCGAGCGGCTGGACGGCGTGCTTGAGCTCGAGCAGCTCCCGCTTCATCTGGTAGGCGCTCTCGGTGGCCGGGTTCCGCTCGCGCCGGAACACGCCGGCCTCGATCTGGTCGACGTCCGCCTGGATTCTCTCGACGGTGTCCACGTAGTCGTCGACGATGCGGTCGCAGATCGCGTACAGCACGGCGGTCGGACCGTGCCGCAGCATCTCGGGCGCTGCCTCCAGCTCGCCGCGCAGCCTCGTCATCTCGCCGTGGCTGCCGTGCCGCACGGTGACGACGAAGTCCTCGCCCAGGAAGATCATGATCTCGCCGGTGGTGACCACCTCCGACGTGCCCGTGAGCTCCTGGTGCGCCACGTAGGTGGCGGTCTTCAACACCATGAACAAGTGGTTCTCGTACTGCTCCAGCTTGGGCCGCTGGCCGCCGGTCACGGCGTCCTCCACGGCGAGCTTGTCCAGGCCGTACTCCTCGGCGATCGTGGCGAGCTGCTCGTAGGTCGGCTCGAACAGGCCGAGCCAGGCGAAACCGGCCCGCTCGGACCGGGCCAGCCGCAGCGCGTCGCAGTGGTCGACGTCCATCGTCACGCGCCGCCCGTGGCTGTACACGCCGCAGGCCATCACCCTGCCGTCGGGCGCGGTCGGGATAGGCGCCGACCGGGGCCGGCGGCGCTTGCGCCCGACCCGGACCAGCGACACCGCCGGACGGCTCAGCGCGCCGGCGAGCCGGTGCGCGTTCACCGAGGCATGCTCCAGGGCGTCCAGCACGGGATGCTCCGCCTCGTGGCGCCTGGGGCCGCCCGGTTCCGCTGCCCGCGGTACCGCCGCGTCGTCTCGCGTCATCGCGTCCTCCCTGAGATTCGGCAAGCCTGAGATTCGGCAAGCCTGAGATTCGGAATGCCGGGTCCGGCCGGTCCGGTTCCGGGCGGCGGCGGCCGCCCATGTCGGGCCCGTCCCATGGTGACGTCCCATGGTGGCAACGCGGCGACCGTGGTCAGAGGGCGATCCCCGCACCCTGACCACATGGTCAGGTTGACTGTGTCAGCGTGGACGGAAACCGGTGGCGGTGGTCCGTCTGGTGCGTACTGGCAGAACTCGCGTACAGGCAGAGCTGACGGACTGGCCCGGGCTGCCGGAATCACCCGGGTCAGCGTGCTGACGGGCTGATGGGAGGCGAAGGTGACGGAGATCGAGGTACGCAGACTTCGGGTTTTCACCGACGAGACCGGTGCCGCGGGCAGTCTGCTCGACGTCGTGCTCGATGCCGTGAAGCTGCTTCCCGATGCCCGGGAGCGGGCGGTGGTCGCGCGGCGCCTCGGTGCCGTCGCCACGGTCTTCGTCGACGACGTGGAGCTCGCCGAGCTGGAGGTCTACACCCCCGGACGGCAACTGCCGACGGCGGGTGACGCCCTCGTCGGCGCGGCCTGGTTGCTGGGCCGGCTGCTTGGCGGGCATCCGGCGGTCCTGCGGCCGGCCGGCGGTGACGCGGTGAGCTGGCAGGAGAACGGTCGGGTGTGGGTGCGTGCGGCGCTGGCCGGACTGCCCGGCTGGACGCATCACCAGGTGGCCTCCCCGGCCGAGGTCGACGCGCTCACGCTGCCGCGCCCGGCCGGGGAGGACCTGCGCCAGGTCTGGGCCTGGCTGGCCGAGCCGGCCGGGCGTGTGCGGGCCCGGGCGTTCGGCGAGCGGCACGGGGTCGCCGAGGACGAGGCCTGCGGGTCGGCGTCGATGCTGCTGGCCGCCGCGCTGGACCGGCGGTTGGAGATCCGTCACGGGGTCGGGTCGGTCGTGCTGGCCGCGCCCGGGCCGGCCGGCTTCGTGGACGTCGGCGGCCTCGTCGTCGAGGACGAGACGCGGCTCATCGACGATCTGGACGAGCTCCTCGCCGGCTGAGCCCGCGCCGGCGGCGGCGGCGCCGCGGCCTGGGCCGGCCGCGGGCCGAGGTCGGTTCCGGACTCAGCCGGCCGCGTCCGCGGGGCAGCGCAGCCCGCGGGTCCAGGCGCCCTCGGCGATCTCCCCGCGGGCGTCGATGATCGCCCAGTCGATGATGTCGGCGCTGGGGATCCGCAGTAGCGCGCCCATCCGGATGTGGGCCAGCGACGGGTGGGCGCCGTCGTTCAGGCTGCGCCCGCGCAGCAGGGCCGGACTCGGCCAGCTGGACACCCGCGCCCAGGGCCATTCGGCTTCGGCCCCGTCCGGGATCGCCACCTGATGTCGGACGATCAGGCTGCCCAGCGGCGGAAGGTCATGGCCGAGGAACCGGCGGCGAATGTCGGCAAGACGCGAGCGAGCGGCGAATATCGCCTGGTCCCGGGCTAGGGGGACATTGCTGGCAGCCATGGGTGCGATAGTAGTCGAAAGCTGTCGCAGGGTAGGCATCCCGGCGGGAGTCTGGCACGGTTCGTTGACGAGGGGATTGCAATACGTGAGGCTGGTCGGGATGCGCTCCTGGTCGGTGGGGCGTAACTTCGAGGTATCGGCGACTTTCCGTAAGGAATCTGTCTCTTACCGGCGAGGTGACCATGGCTGAGGCGTTGATGACCCTGGTGGACGCGGCGCACTCCGATGCCGCCCGCCTCGTCGGGATGGCCGACGGCCTCGGTGCCGCGGCCGGTCCGTCGGAGGGACCCGCGTCCGACCCGCGGCAGGCCCTGCACGCCAGTGACGCCGCCGTCGCGGCGATCTCCGCCCACCTCGGTGTGATGGAGGCGGTGGTCTACCCGGAGCTGGCCCACCGGGTGCCGGGCAGCCGGGCGCGGGTCGCCGAGCTCGGCCGGCTGGCGCGGCGCTGCTCGTCGGTGATGCGGGGGATCGAGCAGTACGTGCAGGGTGATCTGAAACACCCGGCGGACAGCGTCGCGAGCCTTCGCCACGACCTCGCCGGGCTGCTCGAAGCGCACACCCGGGCCGAGGACGACCTGCTCCGGGAGTTCGATGCACGCCTGACCGACCCGGAGCGGGACCGCCTGCTCGGACGCTTCGCCGCCGCCATGCGCCACGCCCCGACCCGCCCCCACCCGCACCTCGGCCACGGCGGCGCCGGGCGCGGCAGCCTGGCTCTTCGCCTGCTGGGCACCGTCGATCACCTGCTGGACGTGATGGACGCCCGCGAGGTGGCCGGCGCGCCCGTCCGGGAGCCCGCGCCCGCCGGGCTGTGGGGCTGGTACCTGCTGGGCCGCCCGACGTCCGTGGCCCCGGAGTGGCCGGCGTCGGAGTCGTCGGCGTCGGAGATGCCCGGGACCAGCGCGGAGCCGGCCGGACAAGGCACAGATCCCCGACGGACCAAGGCCGATATGCCCTGACCTGATGGTGAAAGATTGCTGACCGCGGTCCGCCGGGCTGCCCGTTCGGTGCTCCCGTCCGCGCGATCGCCCTTCGACATGCCATGCTTCGGGTCCATGATGGGCCAAAATGGCCCGCGCATCGCACTGCCGAGGAGAGAGTGTCAGCAACCGAGAGCGCCGCGGTCCGCGCGTCGGAGTCCGATCCGGCGAACGTGATCTGGCCGATCCTTCTCGTCGAGGATGACGACGCTGATGCCTATCTGGTGTCAGAACTGCTCGACGAGGCCGCGGCGCCGGTCGAGGTAACCCGGGTACGTACCGTGGCCGAAGCGGTACGCGGCAGTGCGGGCAGCGCCTGCGTCCTGCTGGACCTGGGCCTGCCGGACAGCGAGGGCCTGTCGGCGCTGCGCCGGCTGCTGGCGGTCGAGTCCGGCGCGCCGGTGGTGGTGCTCACCGGTCTCGTCGACGAGTACCGAGGCGCCGAGGCGGTGGCCGGCGGCGCCCAGGACTACCTGGTCAAGGGCCAGGTGAATGGTCGTGACCTGGTGCGCGCCGTGCGCTACGCCATCGAGCGCAAGCGGGCCGACACCGCCGCCCGGGCGCTGCGCGAGTCGGAGCTGCGCGCCAACGAGCGGGCCCGCCTCGAACGCGGCCTGCTTCCGCGCCCCCTCTACGACGACCGCCGGCTTCGGCACACCGCCCGCTACCGCCCGGGCCGGCGCCAGTCGCTGCTCGGCGGCGACTTCTACGACATGGTGTCGACTCCGGACGGCACGGTGCACGTCCTGCTCGGCGACGTGTGCGGGCACGGGCCGGACGAGGCCGCCCTCGGGGTGAGCCTGCGCATCGCCTGGCGCACCCTCGTGCTCGCGGGGGTCCCCGAGGCCGACCGGCTCGGCTACCTGCAACGCGTGCTGGTCAGCGAGCGTCTCCACGACGAGATCTTCGCGACGGTCTGCGCGCTGTCGGTCGCGCCCGACCGGGAGAGCGCGCGGATGCGCCTCGCCGGCCACCCGCCGCCGGCCCTGCTGCACCCGCGGCTCGCCGCCCTGCCGGGCGCCGTTGTCGGCCCCGCCCTCGGCATCCTCGACGAGGACCTGACCGAGGAGGTCCACGTCGAGCTCGGCTCCCGCTGGGCGGTGCTGCTCGCCACCGACGGTCTGCTGGAGGGGCGCGACGGCCCGGGCGGGGAACCCCTCGGCTGGGAGGGCGTGCTGCCCGAGATCTCCCGCCTGTGGCCGGACGGCGGCCCGGACCACCTGCTCGACAGCCTCATCGACCGGGTCGAGGCCCGCAACGGCGGTCCGCTCACCGACGACGTCGCTCTCCTTCTTCTGCTGTGGGGGGACGACTGATGACCGCGGCGCCGGAGCTGGCCTCGCCGGCGGGACAGGCATCCCCGGCCGGGGCGCCGCCGCGCGGCTGGCTGCTGCGCCGTCGCCTCGGGGTGACCTACGCGGTCGCGGCGGTGGTGCTGCTCGCCATCGCCGGGACGGTCGCGTGGTCACTGGTCCGGCTCGAGGACGCGATCCACACGCGCAGCGACGAGCTCGCGCCCGCGCTGCTGAGTTCCACGCAGCTCGTGAGCAGCCTGGTCGACCAGGAGACCGGCATGCGCGGCTACCTGCTGCAGGGCACCGAGGACTACCTCGAGCCGTACAACAACGGGCGGCGGCAGGAGCCGGTCTACCTCGCCGAGCTGCGTCAGCGCCTCGCCGGTCGGCCTGATCTGCTGGCCGAGGTCACGGCGCTGAACCAGCGCACCCACGCCTGGCACACCGAGTACGCCGACTCCGCGATCGCCGCGGTGCGCGCCCGCGGCACGGCGGCCGCGAAACAGGTGCCGCTGCTGCGCGGCAAGATGCTGTTCGACCAGGTCCGGGCCGCGGCCGACGACCTGGGCACGGCCTTGCGCACGCGGGCGGTGATCGCCCGCCACAACGTCACCGGCGCGACGCGGTCCCTGGTGGTCGCGCTGTCGATCGGCGCGGCCGTGCTGATCGCGCTGTTCGCGGCGATCGCCTGGGCGTTGCGGACCTGGGTGACCCGGCCGATCGAGCGGATCGGCCGGGATGCCCGCACGGTCGCCGCCGGCGAGCTCGACCACGTCGTCGAACCCGCCGGCCCGCCGGATCTCGCCGCGCTCGCCGCAGACGTCGAGTCGATGCGCCAGCAGCTCCACGGCGAGCTCGGGGTGGCGCAGGCCGCCCGGGTCGCGGTGGAGACGCAGGCCGACGCGCTGGCGCGGTCCAACCGCGACCTGGAGCAGTTCGCCTACGTCGCCTCGCACGACCTGCAGGAGCCGCTGCGCAAGGTGGCGAGCTTCTGCCAGCTGCTGGAACGGCGCTACGGCGACAAGCTCGACGAGCGCGGCACCCAGTACATCGCCTTCGCCGTCGACGGCGCGAAGCGGATGCAGCAGCTCATCAACGACCTGCTGGCGTTCTCCCGGGTCGGCCGCACCACGGAGAGCTTCGTCGAGGTGCCGCTCGGGGACCTGTTCGGCCGGGCCACCACCACCCTGTCGCTGACGATCGAGGGCCTGCGGGCCGAGGTCACCGCGGACGAGCTGCCCGTGGTGCGCGGCGACCCGGTGCTGCTCACCCAGCTGCTGACGAACCTGATCGGCAACGCGCTGAAGTTCCACGGTGACGATGCGCCGCGGGTGCACCTCGGCGTGACCGAGCAGCCGGATCACTGGGAGTTCACCTGCCAGGACAACGGCATCGGCATCGACGCCGAGTACGCGGAGAAGATCTTCGTCATCTTCCAGCGACTGCACGGTCGTGAGGTGTACGAGGGCACGGGCATCGGGCTGGCCCTCTGCCGAAAGATCCTCGAGTTCCACGGCGGCCGGATCTGGCTGGGCGCCGACGCCCGCCCGGGCACGACGTTCCGCTTCACGCTGCCGCGCCAGACGGCGCTCGCCGCCGCGGTGGAGCCCGTCGCCCCCGTCGACGTCCTGGCCGCCGCCGCCAGCGCCAGCGAGGTCGCCCCGATCACCAGCTCACCCGGAGGATCCCCGTGACCGAACCGATCGTCCCTGTCGAGGTGCTGCTCGTCGAGGATGACCCTGGCGACGTCCTGATGACCCGGGAGGCCTTCGAGGACCACAAGCTGCGCAACCACCTGAACGTGGTCAGCGACGGGGTGGAAGCGCTCGCCTACCTGCGCGGCGAGGGGCAGTACGCCGGGGCCACCCGCCCCGACCTGATCCTGCTCGACCTCAACCTGCCGCGGCGCGACGGCCGGGAGGTCCTGCGCGAGGTCAAGGGGGACGAGCGGCTGCGGCGGATCCCCATCGTGGTGCTCACCACCTCCGAGGCGGAGGAGGACGTGCTGCGCAGCTATGACCTGCACGCCAACGCGTACATCACGAAGCCGGTGGACTTCGAGCGGTTCGTGGCCGTGGTCCGCCACATCGACGAGTTCTTCGTGACTGTCGCCCGGCTCCCCGGTCAGTAGTGCCACCTGCCGCGGCGGCGGCCGATCCATCGCCTAGAGTGCGGACATGGCGACCGGATCGCAACCCGCTCCGCGGCGGGCGCGCGTGCAGCGGCAGGCACTGGCCGAGCTGCTCACCGAGCTCGGCCCGGGGCATCCCACCCTGTGCGCCGGCTGGACCAACCATGATCTGGTCGCTCACCTCGTCACCCGCGAACATGTGCCCTGGGCCGCCCCGGGCCTGGTGATCGGTGGCCTGCACGGCCTCACCGAGCGGGCCGAGCGGGCCACCATGCGCTCGCACACCTACCCCGAGCTGGTCGAGACCTTCCGCGCCGGGCCGCCCTGGTGGCAGCCGACCCGTATCGGGCTGTTCGACGACGCGACGAACTTCGTGGAGTACTTCGTCCACACCGAGGACGTCCGCCGCGCCGTCCCGGGGTGGAAGCCGCGGGAACTCGACGAGACGGGCCGGGGCGCGATGTGGGCGGCGCTGCGGCTGATCGGTTTCGCCGGGTTCCGCCGGGCGGGTGTCGGCGTGGTCGCCGAGCGCGTCGACCGGCCGGGTCGGCGTGTCCTGCGCTCCGGTGAGCCCGGTGTGGAGATCGTCGGCATGCCGGAGGAACTGGTGCTGTACGCGTTCGGTCGGACGACCGTTGCCCAGGTCGAGCTGCGCGGCGCCGAGACCGAGGTCGAGCGCCTGCGGGACACTCCGGTCGGCCTTTAGCCACGGCCACGGCCACGGCCGCCGGCTGCGAGGCTGGTGGGTATGCCCCTGAAGTCCCGGTTGGCCGCGCGCGTCGTGCTGGTCGACCCCGCCGACGCGATCCTGCTGCTCGAATCGCACGATCCGACCCTCGCCGCGGCGCCCCGCTGGTGGCACGTGCCCGGGGGCGGTCTCGACCCGGGGGAGACCGCCGAGCAGGCCGCGGTCCGGGAGGTGTTCGAGGAGGTCGGCTACCGGCTCGCCGAGCCCGGCCCGGCGGTCGCCACCCGCCGCTCGTCCTTCACCTACCTGGGCCGGGACTACCGGCAGGCGGAGACGTTCTTCGTCGCCCGGGTGCCGCACCGTATCGAGCTCGACGCCTCGTCCTGGACGGAGACCGAGCGTCGATCGATGCTCCGCTGGGCCTGGTGGACCATGCCGGAGCTGCGGGCCACGGCGGAGACGGTGTACCCGACCGCCCTGGCCGGGCTGGTCGAGGGGTGGCTGCGGTCCGGCCCGCCGGCGCGGCCGATCCGTCTGTAGGACGGGGCCGCGCCGGCGGGCCGGGCTCACCACAGCGAGGCGTAGGTGGCGGCGCCGCTCGGGTTCTCGGTCGGGTTGATCAGCGACGAGTGCACGTTGCCCGCCGCGGAGTCGTTGAAGTACGACTCGTAGGCCAGCACGTCCTTGTTCGCCTTGAACGTGTTGTACATGTCGCGGATGTAGACGGGGTTGTCGCCGCCGGCCTGCCCGGCCTTGCCCGCGCCGGTGTCGGACTTCCCGACCAGGCCCCATTCCGGCACCGAGAACTGCTTGCCGTGCACGCGCGCGAACGCGATCACCGAGCACAGCCCGGTGTCCTGGGCGCACTGCGAGGCGAACGCGACGTCGGTGGTGCTCGCCGGCCACTGGTCGTAGCTGTCGATGCCGATGATGTCGACGTAGGCGTCACCCGGGTAGACCGACCAGGCGCCGCCGCTGTGGGCGTTGAGCGCCCAGTCGATACGGGCCTGCGGGTCGGTCGAGCGGATCGCGCTGACGACCTGCCGGAAGCAGTTGACCCAGGTGGTCGCGTTGGTCCTGGACACCGACCAGGGGAACCAGTTGCCGTTGAACTCCCAGGCGAGCCGGGTGATGGTGGCTGGCCGGCCCTTGCTGACCAGCCAGCGGCCGTAGTCGGCCCAGTGGCTGGAGTAGGCGCCGCTCGCGCAGGAGTTCATGTCGCCGCCGCCGGTGGGGAAGAACGGCTGCGAGATCACCCAGGTGCCGCTGAACGTGGAGAACTTGTCCGGTCCGCTGCCGACCCACGGATTGGTGATGGTCTGCCAGCTGCTCCGGTCGGCGAAGGTCATCACGACGGAGGCCGGCGAACCGCGGAAGGCCTCCCATGCCTGCAGCTGCTTCAGCGAACCGGCGGCCACGCCGCTCATGCCACCGGGCACCGAGCCGCCGCCACCACCGGCCGGCACGGCGGGGGCCGCGGGCACCGTCGGGGCCTGCGCGGCCCGGGTGGTGGGGGCCGGCGAGGTAGCCGGCCGCGTGGTCGTGGTCGTGACGGGTTGGCTGCCAGTGCCCGTCGCCCGTGGGTCTCCCGGGGTCGCGCTGGCGGTGGGGATGGTGGTGGGGGTGCCGGCCCGTGCCGTCGTGCTGGGCTTCGGGGTGGGCGTGTTGTGATGCGGCCGGATCCGGGCGGCGGCGGCCTCCACGGTGGCGGAGCCGTCGCTGGTCTCGTCGGTCGGGACGAGGGTCCAACCCAGTCCCGCGGCCAACAGGGCGAGCACGCCGAGCGAGGCGATCCAGGCAGGGTGTTGCGGGCGGCGGCGGCGGCGACGGGAGCCGGCGCGGGCGGTAGGCGAGTTGGGCGGACGCTCCACTCGGTGTTTCACCGCGGTATCCCTCCGTGCGTGGCGTGTCGGCGTCAGAACCCCCCCGGGTCCCGGGCTTCGAGATCGAAGCTCATGACCTCCATGTCGCGCAGCGGCCAGAGATGTGGGTGTGTGGTCGGGATACCCCCTCGGTCTCCCGACCGTTTTCCTGGTCAGATGTGACCAGACATTACACGGACGATTTTCATGCTGCCGTCCTGGCATGAGAGTTATGCACGATTTGCCCTAGTCATCGATCCGTGAGCGATGTGTGGTCCTTGTTCTATTGGTGGGTTTCGCCGTCCAACGGTCATGAGGGGTTCCCCGTGAGTGCACGTCCGGCCCGGCCGAACCGACCGGGCCGACCGGCCACGGGCCGCCACGGACCCCGGGAGCGTGCAGCTGACCGCGCCGCCGAGCTTCCGCCGGACGGCGTGGGACAGCGTTGGTTGTGCCACAATGTGCGCGGTCCGGGCGCCGCCGCGAGGTACACATCCGTGACCGCGTGGGCCTCGTCCGGCCCGCGCCCGCCCCGCCGCATCTCCAGGAGCCCGCCGTATGTCCCAGCCACCCGAGTACCCGCCGGGCGGATATCCCCAGGGTGGTTACGACCAGGGCCAGGGCGGTTATGGCCAGGGAGGGTACGGCGCTCCGCAGGGGTACGGCCCGCCCCCGGGTGGTTACGGTGCGCCGCAGAGCTACGGGGCACCGAACTACGGCGGCCCGGGCGGGTTCGGCCCGCCGCCGCCGTACGGCCAGCCCGTCCCGAACTACCTGTGGCAGTCGATCGTGGTGACGGTCCTGTGCTGCCTGCCGGCCGGTGTCGTCGCCATCATCTATGCCACCAAGGTCGACGGCCGCCGGGCGGTGGGCGACGTTGACGGCGCCCTCGACGCATCCAGGAAGGCGCGCCTGTGGTGCATCATCTCGGCTGTCGCCGCGCTCGTGCCCCTGATCATTCTGATTGTTGTGGGCGTTTCCGGCGGGTTCAGCACGAGCAGCAGTTCGAGCTCGTCGTACTCGACGCTCGGACCCGTCTCCGTCTGAGCCGCCGTGTCGAGCCCGCCCGGTGAGCCGCGGGGCCCGCTGTCCCCGGGCTCCCGCGGGGCGCTCTGGCTGGAGCGGGGACGGGCCTGGATCCAGGGAACGCCACCCGCGGAGCTGGTCCCGCGCGACGCCGCAGCCGACGCGGAGCTGCCCGTGCGGACCTACCTGTGGCAGTCCCTCGTCGCGACACTGTTGTGCTGCCTGCCGACCGGAGCCGTCGCGCTCGTCCACGCGTCGATCGCGCAGAACCGGTTGCAGTCCGGCGATCTCGCGGGGGCCCGGCAGTACTCGGCGCGGGCCCGGCGCTGGTGCGGCGTCTCGCTCGTCGCGTTCGTCGCGGTGCTGCTGCTCTACCTCGTCGCCGTTGTGATCATCGTGGCGGTCGCGCAGCATCGGAGCTGACCGGTCGGTCCGGCGGCTGCTCGGCCGGCGCGGCCAGCCAGGCAGGGTGTTCCTGGGCGGCCCACCAGGCGGGGACCAGGCCGGTGCGGATGCCGAGCCGGGCCGACGGGTCCGCCGCCGCCATCCACAGATGGCCGAGCACGCCGAACAGCAGGCCGTACGCGAGCAGGTCGTGCACGAACGTGGCCCCGGTGCGGTAGGCGACCGGCAGCGCGCCCAGCGGGCCGGCACCCCATTGCATGATCACGCCGGTGCCGAGCATGACCAGGATGCCGCCGGCGACGAACGCGGCGTAGAGCTTCTGCCCGGCGTTGAACTTCCCGACCGCACCGGCGACCCGCGCCCGCTCCCGGGCCCGCCGCCAGGCGCCGAACCGGACGTTGGCCCGCAGCCACGCCCCGTCCGCGGCGGTGAACCGGTTGAGCGCGCGCGCCTCGCGGCGGTAGGCGGCCGAGCCGACGGCCGCCAGCATCGGCACCGGCAACGCGAGGCCCGCGTACAGGTGCACGGTCTCGACCAACCGGCGGCGCCCCACCAGTTGGGACAGCGCCGGAAGGTAGAGCACGGCGCCGGTGAGCAGGCAGCAGCCGAGCAGCGCCGCCGTGCACCAGTGCACCAGGCGCGGCACCCGGCCGAACCGGTGGACCAGGCCGGACGCGCGCGGGTCAGGCCGGGTCGGCTCAGGCCGGGTCATCGTCGCGGCCGTTCGAGCGCCCGATCCAACCGTCGACGTCGTAGCCGCGACGTTCCCAGTAACCGGGCTCGACCGCCCCCACGGCTTCGATCTCGCCCAGCCATTTGATCGACTTGTAGCCGTACATCGGTGCCACGTACAGCCGGACCGGCCCGCCGTGGTCATAGGTCACCGGCGCGTCCAGCATCCGCAGCGCCACCAGCACGTCCGGCCGGGTGGCCTGGGGCAGGGTGAGGCTCTCGGTGTAGCTGCCGTCGAAGGAGCGCAGTGTCAGTGCCCGCGCCGAGGGCTGGACGCCGACCGCGGCGAGCAGGTCGCTCAGCAGCACCCCGGACCAGCGCACGTGGTCCACCCGCCAGCCCGTGACGCACTGGAAGTCACGGACGAGGGTGGTCTGCCGCATCCCGCTGAGATCGGCCAGCGACAGCGTGCGGGCCTGGTCGACCAGGCCGTGGACGCGCAGCCGGTAGTCGGCGGGTCCAAGCTTCGGCACACTGGAGGTCACCGAGTAATACCGGAATCCGCCCACCGGCACGAGGTCGGTGAGCCCCGTCGGGTCCCCGCGCCGGATCGGGGCGATGACCCGTTCGGCCGCCTGCTCGGCGCGCCCGCCGAACGCGACGCCGACGGCGCCCAGGGTGAGCATCCCGAGCACGACGCGACGTCCGACCGGCGAGCCCTCTGATGTCACCTTGTCAGTGAATCATCCGGGTCGGTGAAGCCTCGGGCGCCGGGTCGTCCCGGGGTCGTGCGCCCGCGGCCCGGATGTCAGCCGGGGGCGTGGCCGCCGGCGTAGCTCAGCACGCTGACGAGGATCGCCCCGACCACGGTGCCGGTCAGCGACCAGGTCCGGCCGAGCCGCGAGCGCCGCCGGGCAGCCTCGAGATCGCCGTGGGTGAGCAGGTCGGCCGTCCGGATCGCGTGCACCAGGCCGACCGCGCCGATCGGCGCGCACAGGATCGTGGCGACGATCGAGAGCACCAGGTGGTCGTGCACCCGCGGCGCCCGGTGGCTGTGCGGGCGGGGTGACGGATCCGCCGCGGCGGGCTCGGCGTTTCGGGTTGGCGGGGAGTGCTGGGCCTGCGGGAAGTGCTGGGTGGGCACCGTCCAGAGGCAGGCCGTTGTCCGGGGAGGAGGGGGGACCGGGTGGTGGCGCGCGGTCGCTCCGAGTCGGGTCTGGCCTGGCTCGGCTGGCGGCGGGACGACTGGGCGCGCGTCGTAGTCGTCCCGCCATTTCTCCAGCAGTTCACGGCTGGCGGTGACGAGCTGGATCGTGCGGACCGACTCGGGGCCCCGGCTGACGGGGCTGTCCGGGTGGTGGGCGCGGACCTTCGCCCGGTAGGCCCGGCGGATCTCGGCGCGGTCCGCTCGGCGGCTCACTCCGAGCACGTCGTACGCGTCGGAGTCGCCGAGCTCGCGAAGCAACCGATCGTACGGGCTCACCGTGGTGAACGTCCAGCGGCCATCGTTGGATCTCCCTTGCCACCAGACGGATACTCTGGGTGCTAGATCCTAGCCGGAACGTGTGTGATTACCCGGCTTCGTGTGGCCTTGATCTCACGCGGTGACGTCTCGGCGTGTCAGCGTGACCGCGCCCAACGCCGCAGCTCCAAGCGCGTAGGCCAGGCTGACGGTCAGTGCCGTCCCGTAGCTCGCGTCGGCGATGCCGCCCTGCCCCACCGCGTCGAAGACGAGACCCGGAAACACGTGGGTCGCGCCGCGCCACGAGCCCTGAACGATGTGTTCGAGCGGGAACAGCCAGGCCACGCCGACCGCCAGCGTGAGCGCGGTGGAGCGCAGCACGAGCCCGAGCACGGTGCCGGCCACCCCGAAGAACGTCGACGCCAGCAGGACGTTGCCGTACCCCGACCCGAGCGCGGCGGCGCCGTCGGCACTCCACCAGGCGCCCGTGTCGATGCCGCGGATCCGCGCGACGGCGTATGCCACGCCGACGCTGAGCGCGAGCGCCGCCGCCAGCGCGACCGCGACCAGCGTCAACATCACCGCCAGCCGGCCGGCGAGCCAGCCGAGCCGGCGGGGTTCGCGCAGGAACACCGTCCGCAGCGTCCCCTGGCTGTACTCGAGGGTGATGGTGATCGCGAAGACCAGGAAGATCAGTAGTCCGGTGAAGGTGCTGCCGCCGGTGAAGCCACGGGCGATCCCGGTTGCCGTGGCGAGCTGGTCGGTCGTGACGGCGAACCCGGCCGGACCCTCGACCGGCCGGGTGCGGGGCCGGGCCGGATCGGCCAGGCTGACGATCAGGACCGTCGAGAGCACGGTGAGCGCGCCCAGCAGACCCATCCCCACCACCGTGCTGGGGCGCCACAGCTTGATCAGTTCGGCCCGGAACGAGCGTCGCACGGCCAGGACGAGGTTCATCGGCTGGTCTCCTGATCGGTGCCGCGGGGCTCGGCGGCGGCCTGGGCGACCAGACCCTCGTAGCGGTCCTCGAGGCTGTGGCGGTGTGGCGTCATCTCGATCAGGGTGATCCCGCGGGAGGCTGCGGCCCGGTTCACGGCGGCGAGCAGCCGGGTGTACGCCCGGGGGTCGTCCGGGTCCGTGGCGAGACCGGCCACCACGGCGTCCGCCCGGCGGACCGCCGGCAGGTCCAGGCCCGCGAGCAGATCGGCGAGTGGGGCGACGTCCTCGTCATGCTCCGGGCGCAGGACGACCTCGACGGTCTGGCTCGCCATCAGCCGGTCGGTCGGCCCCTGGTAGGCCAGCCGGCCGCCCTCGACGACGATCAGCCAGTCGCAGATCTGCTCCACCTCGGCGAGCAGGTGGGAGGAGACGAGCACGGTCCGGCCGCGGTCCGCCCGCGCGTCGGCGGTCGGCTCGGCCGCGTCAGGCCCGGGCCGGGTCGCGAGCGAGCGGATCAGTTCCCGCATCTGCCGGATCCCGATCGGGTCCAGGCCGTTCGTCGGCTCGTCGAGAATGAGCAGGTCCGGGTCGGTGAGCAGGGCCGCGCCGATGGCCAGGCGCTGCTTCATCCCCAGGGAGTAGGACCGCACCCGGTCGTCGCCGCGACCGGCGAGCCCGACCTGGTCCAGGATCGCCTCGACGCGCGCCGACGCCTGGCCGCGGTCCAGCCCGGCGAGGGCAGCGAGGGCGGCGAGGTTACGCCGGCCGGATAGCGCCGGGTAGAGCGCCGGGCTCTCGATCAGCGCGCCGACCCGCGGCAGGTAGGCCACCGGCGACCGCAGCGGCTCGCCGAGGACACTGCCCTGCCCGCCGCTGGGCCGGACCAGGCCGAGCAGCATCCGCAGCGTCGTCGTCTTGCCTGCGCCGTTGGGCCCGACGAAGCCCGCGACCGCCCCCTCGGGAATCGTGATGTCCAGGCCACGGACAACGGTCCGCCGCCCGTACCGCTTCGTCAGGCCGCGCACGTCGATGGCGACGCGCTCGGGCGGCGGGATGGGATGGGCGGCCACCGCGGGGCGGCGGCCGGTCGTTGTCGTCATGCCGATCAGCGTCCCGGCCGGCGGACCGCCCGTCGTCCGTCCCCAGGCGGCATCCGGCTACGCAGCCGGACGCAGTCCGGCCGCCGCATCGAGGCGTAGCAAGCCGCACATTCTCACGCCAGGCTGTGGCGTGCTAGGCGAGGCCGGCCTGGTGGGCGAGGACGGCCAGCTGGGCGCGGTCGCGGGCGGCGAGTTTCACCATCACCCGGCTGACGTGGGTGCGGGCGGTCGCCGGGCTGATGACCAGCCGGGCGGCGATCTCGTCGTTGGACAGGCCGCGGCCGACGAGGCCCATCACCTCCCGTTCGCGGACGGTGAGGGCGTCCAGGTCGGGGGCGTCGAGCGCCGGGCGGCGGGCGAAGGTGTCGATGACCAGGCGGGTCACCGTGGGGGACAGCAGGGATTCGCCCGCGGCGACCACCCGGATCGCGCGCAGCAGGTCCGCCGGCTCCGCGTCCTTGAGTACGAAGCCGGACGCGCCGCCGCGCAGCGCCGCGAAGACGTACTCGTCCACCTCGAAGGTGGTGACCATGACGACTCGGGTCGCGGCGAGGTCCGGATCGGCGGCGATCGTCCGCAGCGCCGCCAGACCGTCGAGCACCGGCATCCGGATGTCGAGGAGCGCGACGTCGGGGCGGGTGGCCCGGACGGTGTCGACCGCGGCCCGGCCGTCCTCGGCCTCGCCGACGAGCTCCAGGTCGTCCTCGGTCTCGATGAGCACCCGCAGCCCCAGGCGCACCAGCGGCTGGTCGTCGGCGATCACCACCCGGATCACCGGCGGGCCGCCGCGGGTCCGGAAGGGTCGGCTGGTGCGGGACGGTCGGACTGCCGTGGACGTTCGGACTGTCGCGGGTCGTCTGCCGGGACGGGCAGGTCGGCGCGGACCTGCCAGCCGCCGCCGGCCGGGCCCGCGGTCAGGGTGCCGCCGAGCTCGGTGGCGCGTTCGCGCAGGCCGGCCAGACCGCGGCCCGTGACCGGGCCGTCCGGCGTCGCTGGCTCGGGCGTCACCGGCTCTGGCACCGGGGCGAGAGAGGCGATCGGGTCGGGGCTGTCGACGATGCGGACGGTGAGCCGGTCGGGCGTGATCGTCAGTTCGGCCCGGACCCGGGTGTCGCCTCGCCGGGCGTGGCGCAGCACGTTCGTCAGGGACTCCTGGACGATCCGGAACGCCGCGAGGTCGACGTCCGCGGGCAGTTCGGCGAGCCGCTCCTGGTCGCCGTCGATGATCAGCTCGATGGGGATGCCGCACATCCGTACCTCACGCAGGAGGGACGGCAGGCGGCGCAGGCCGGTCAGCGGCGGCGCGGGCGGTGCCGGCGGTGGGGGAGCGGCCGGTTCGCCGAGAGGTGTCGTGGATGCTGGTTCCGGCGGGTCGGTGCGGGTGAGGGCCAGGGTGGAACGCAGCTCGTCCAGGGCGTCGACGCTGGCCCGCCGGATCGCCTCCAGGGCGAGCTGGGCCTGTTCGGGCCGGCGGTCGAGGACGTGCAGGGCGACGGCGGCCCGCAGCGAGATGACGGACAGGCTGTGCCCGACGACGTCGTGCACCTCGCGGGCCAGCCGCAGTCGCTCCTGCTCGATCCGCCGCCGGGTGGCCTCCTCCTCGGCCTGGGCGGCGGTGACGCGGTTGCTGCGGACGAGGGTGCCGACGAGGGCCGGCACCCCGCACAGCAGGATCAGCCCGGCGGCCTCGAACGGCGTCGCCCAGCCGGTCGGCGTGTAGCCCCGGACGGCGGCGACCGTCCAGCCGGCCGCGATGACCAGCCCGGCGGCGGACGCGGCCCGCCAGGCCGTCCGCCGGCCGTGCCGCAGCCCGACGGCCATCGAGGCGATCACCAGCGGCACGAACGACGGCCCGTGCGGGTAGCCGGCGGCCGTGAACGCGGCGAGCAGCAGGCTGGCCGCCGCCAGCGCTCCCAGCGGGGACCGCCGCCGCAGCGCCACCGTGGCGGTGAGCAGCACGAGCAGCACGAAGGCCGGGGCGTCCAGCGGGTGCGCGGGCGGCACCTGCTCGTGCGCGGCGCCGTGCGAGCCCCCGATGGTCACCGCGGCGGCGCCGAGCAGCACTGCCGCGTCCCGGGCGGCGGCGCGCCGCCCGCCGCAGCCGGACCAGGTCATCTCGCGACGGTAGCGGGCGAGGGCGGTGACGGCATCCGTCCCGGGACGTACCCGGCCTACGGCGGACCGCGTAGGCGCGTCCGTCTTGCTAGTCTCCTGACGGATCTGGGCGGGCGCCGGGTGCCGAGGAGGTCGCATGCTGCTGTCGGGAACGCCCCCGACGATGCTGTCCCTGTGGTACCTCGCCGCCTGCCTGGCCGAGCGGGGTGACCGGCTGGAGTACCGGCATCCCCTGGTCGCGGTCCGCAATGTCAACAACGTGGTCGTCGGGGGTCTGGACGTGGTGCGCGGCGAGCCGGCGGCGTCGGCGGTCATCCGCGGGGACGGCTGGTGGTCGCGGCCCGTGCTCGGGACGGCCGCCGCCGGGATCCCGCCGGTCGAGGCCCGGGTGCTGACCGGCCTGTGGGCGAGCTTCCAGGGCAAGGCGGCGGCGGTGGCGCTGCTGCCGGCCGACCTGCGTTTCGCCCGCGTCGAGGCCGCGGCCGCCTGGGCCGGGGTGTCGCCGACGCTCGCCGGTCGCCTGCTGAGCTGGTCGGACGCGGTTGCCGAGCACTTCCGGCGACAGCCGGTGGTCGGATGATCATCGCGATCGAGGGGGTCGACGGAGCGGGGAAGTACACGCTGACCCGCCGGCTCGTCGCGCGGCTCACCGACGCGGGCCACCGGGTCGCCACCCTCGCCTACCCGCGGTACACGGTGGCGCCGCTCGGCCCGGCCCTGCGCGATCTGCTGGCCGGCGACGCGCGGCTCGCGGCCCTCGCCGCGGCGCCCCGGGCGACGGCGATGATGTTCGCCCTGGACCGGGCGGCGTCGCGACCCGAGCTCGACGCCCTGACCGCGGCCAACGACGTGGTGCTGCTCGACCGGTATGTCGCGTCGAACGCCGCCTACGGCGCGGCCCGGCTGCCGCTCGCCGAGCGCGCCGACTTCCCGGCGTGGGTCGCCGAGCTGGAGCTCGGGTCGCTGGCCCTTCCCGCGCCCGACCTGCAGGTCCTGCTGCAGGTTCCGGTTGCCCGGGCGCGGGCGGACGCCGCCGCGCGGGCCGACGGCGACCCGGCGCGGGCGCGGGACGTGTTCGAGGTCGACGACGGCCTGCAGGCCCGGTGCGCCCGGATGTACGCCGATCTTGCCGCGCGGAACTGGGTCTGCCCGTGGCTGGTCGTCAACCGGGAGTCGGGCGTGGCGTCCATCGAGGAGTGGCTGGCCGCGCGCGCTGCGTCGCGCCGGCGCTGACGGCGTCCGGCCGTCAGGAGTGTCCGCACTCAGCAGTCGAGGACGCAGGTCGGCAGGGTGACCGGCGGCAGCCGCAGGCCGGTGCTGGGGGAGGCCGACGGGTGGCGGCGCGGCAGGGAGAACTGTCGCGGCGCCACCATGGCGACGGTGGGAGCCGGGGTCGGCCGGACGGCGGTGTCCGCCGGCACGGGCCCGGCCCCCGACGCGGAGTCCTTGCGCCCGGTGCTCGGGGGCGTCGCGGCGGCCGTCGCCCGGCCCGGGCTCGCGGTCGAGCCCGACGCCGCACCGGCGGTCCGGCTGCCGGCGGTGCCGGCCGAGGTGGCCGTGGCCGTGGTACCGGCCCCGCCGGTGTCGTCGGCGGCCGGGGACCCGTTCGGCTGATTGATCAGCACTGCGATCGTGACCGCGGCGATGGCGACGATCCCCAACCCGAGTTGCGGGAAGCTGAGTCCGGGTTGTCCGTTGCGGCGATGCAGGCTCACCGAGGCTCCATCCGTCGACGATCGCGACGGCCGGACCGTAGCACGCATGGGCTACACCAGGACACTCTGCAGTAACAGGACACTACGGACAGGCGCCGGAACGATCCGGGCCGGCCCGGCGTGCGCCTGACCGCGACCGCAGGTCAGGCCCGCAGGTCAGGCCGAGGCCAGCGCCTCGGACCGCCGCTCGGCCCGCGCCACGGTCCGGTCGAGCTTCTCCTGCTGCTGGGTGGCCGCCGCGTCCAGGCCGGCGAGGAACGCCGCGACGTCGTCACGGGCCTGCTCGCCGTCGGCGTCCAGCCCGTCGAGCTCGAAGAACCGCCACTGGCGCAGGATCGGCGTGACCACGTCGTCATGGTGGATGCGCAGGTTGTAGATGCCGGCGCGGGCGATCTGGATGGCCTTGCGGCGGAAGTCGCGGATCCCGACCCCGGGCATCTGGAAGTCGAGGATCTCGTCGCGGATCGCCCGCACCGTCCGGGACGGTTCGAGCTCCAGCGCGGCCGCGACCATGTTCCGGTAAAAGATCATGTGCAGGTTCTCGTCGGTGGCCACGCGGGTGAGCAGCTTCTCGGCGAACGGCTCCGCGCAGGCCCGGCCGGTGTTGCGGTGGCTCACCCGGGTCGCGAGCTCCTGGAACGACACGTAGGCCATCTCCCGCAGCGCGAAGGCCTCCTCCCGGTCGAAGCCCTGGCTCATCGCGAACATCCGGTCCCGCTCGAGGCCGATCGGGTCGGCGCCGCGGGTGACCATCAGGTAGTCGCGCATCGCGATCGCGTGGCGACCCTCCTCCGCCGTCCAGCGGTGCACCCAGGTTCCCCAGGCGCCCTCCTTGCCGAAGCCCTCCGCGATCAGCCGGTGGTAGCTCGGGAGGTTGTCCTCGGTGAGGAGGTTGAGCTCGAAGGCGATCCGCGCGGCCGCCGGCAGCTCCGACTGCCCGGGCTCCCAGGGCAGGACGTCGAAGTCCCGGCCCAGGCTCCAGGGGACGTACTCGTGCGGCATCCACTCCTGAGCCACGCTGAGGTGCCGGTTGACGTTGGCCTCGGCGACGGGCTCCAGCTCGCGGAGCAGATCCAGGTCCGTGGGGGAACTCATTGGGAAACAGTTCCAGAACAGCAGGCTCCCAACCATGGCCACCGGGTGTGGATTCCCGATCGCCGGACTGTTCCGCGGGATCAGTCGGCGCACTGCGCCCCGGCGCTCACATGAAACTCTCATGCTGCTCCGATGGACTTCGGGGCCAGGCGCCGCACCGTCTCGGCGGGAGACGACCCCGACAGGAGGCCGACATGGCGCGAACCCCGCGGGTGCTCGTCGTCGACGACGAGCCGAACATCGTCGACCTGCTCCGGATGGCGCTGCGCTTCCACGGCTTCGACGTGCTGACGGCCGGCACCGGCCGGGCGGCGCTGCGCCTCGCCGTCGAGGAGGCGCCGGACCTCGTCGTCCTCGACGTGATGCTGCCAGACGTGGACGGCTTCGAGGTGTGCCGCCTGCTGCGCGCCGGCGGCCAGGCGGTGCCCGTCGTCTACCTGACCGCCCGGGACGCCCACCGGGACAAGATCGCCGGGCTGACCTACGGCGGCGACGACTACGTCACCAAGCCGTTCGCCATCGACGAGCTGGTCGCCCGGGTGCGGGCGGTGCTGCGCCGGACCAGCCCGCCGGACACCGACGAGGGCCCCGGCGAGTCCGGGACGCTGCGTTTCGCCGACGTCGAGCTCGACCCCGACACCCATCTCGTCACCCGCGCCGGCGAGGCGGTCGAGCTGTCGCCGACGGAGTTCTTGCTGCTGCGGTACTTCCTGACCAATCCCAACCGGGTGCTCTCCCGCCTGCAGATCCTCGACGCGGTGTGGAGCCCCGACTTCGCGGGTGAGCCGACGGTCGTCGACCAGTACGTCAGCTATCTGCGCCGCAAGCTCGGCCGGCATGGCCCCGCCCTCATCCACACCCAGCGCGGCTTCGGCTACGCCCTGCGCCTGCCGCCGCCGCCGCCGGCGTCGCCGCCGCCGCCGGCGTCGCCGCCGCGGTCGGCCGGGGCGGGACGATGACGCTGCGGCTGAAGCTCATGGCGGGCCTGGTGGCCCTGTGCGCACTGGGCCTCGCCGCCGCCAGCGCGGCCAGCGCCTTCGCGCTGCGCTCCTACCTGTACGACCGGGTCGACCAGCAGCTCACCCGCCGCGAACTGGTGGGCGGTATGCCGTTGGCGACGCTGATCGCCCGGGCGGGGGCGCTGCAACAGGCCCGGCTCGAACGCGCCGCCGGCCCCACCGACTATCTCGTGGAGGTTCGCGGCGCGGACGGCCGGATGCTGCGGGTGACCGGTTCGGCCAGTCCGCCGCCGCCGAGCACCTGGCTGCTGGACGCGGCGGCGAGCGCCGGCCAGAGCCGGCCCGGGGCGTCCGGGCTCTCGGCGCCCTTCACCGTCGTGGCCAGCGGCGACCGCTACCGGGCGGTGCAGCGCACACTGCCGGACAGCACCCGGGTGCTCGTCGCGCTGCCGCTGCGTCCGGTCACGGAGACCGTGCGCCGACTGGTGCGGGTCGAGACCGCGGTCGGCGGCGCCGTCCTGGTGATCATGGCGGTGCTGGCCTGGTTCTGGCTCAGCCGCGGCCTGCGCCCGTTGCGGCAGATGATCGGCACCGCGTCCGCGATCGCCGCCGGCGACCTCGACCTGCGGGTCCCCCCGGGCCCGGCGCGCTCCGAGACCGGCCAGCTCGCCGCCGCCCTCAACGCGATGCTCGGCCAGATCCAGACCGCCTTCGCCGACCGGATCGCCTCCCAGGAACAGGAACGCCGCTTCGCCGCCGACGCGGCCCACGAACTGCGCACCCCGCTGACCTCCATCCGCGGCTACGCCGACCTGCTGCGGTCCGGCATGGCCCCACCGGCCGACGCCGACACCGCCCTGCGGCGCATCCAGGAGGAGGCGGTCCGGATGGGCACCCTGGTAGACGGCCTGCTCTACCTTGCCCACCTGGACGAACTGGCCCACCTGGACGAACTGGCTCACCTGGACGAACTGGCCCACCTGGACGAACTGGCCCACCCGTCGGAGCCCGATCCGTCGGGGCGCAGTGCGCCGCGGCGCACTGCGGACCCGCCGCGGCGCACCGAGCTCGACCTCGCTGCCATCGTCCGGGACGCGGTCGCCGACCTGCGCGCCGCCGCCCCCGATCGCCCGGTGCACGCGGACCTCCCCGCGACCTGCCTCGTCCTCGGTGACGCCGACGCGCTGCGCCAGCTGGTCGGCAACCTGCTGACCAACGCCCGCGTCCACACCCCACCCGACGCCTCGGTCGAGATCCGCCTGCGCCCGATCCCACCGGCGGCGACGAACCCGGCTGTCGCCGCCGGGCCGTCGCCGTCGCCGCAGCCCGTTCCGCCTGCTCTGGGGGCCGTGCTCGACGTCATCGACCGCGGCCCGGGCATGCCGCCCGAGGTCGCCGAGCACGTTTTCGACCGCTTCTACCGCGCGCCGGACAGTCGGGCGAGTGGCCGGGGCGGCAGCGGCCTCGGACTGTCGATCGTCGACGCGACGGCGCGGGCCCACGGCGGCCTCGTCGAGGTCACCAGCATCGTCGGCACGGGAACCGCCTTCCGCGTCCTGCTGCCCGGCACTGGTATGGAACCCTTCGCGTCTTGATGCGGACCGGCCCTGCCAGTACCTGAGACGGACAGATCGTCGATGACGATCCCGGACGGACAGAACGACGACGCATCCGGCGCCGACGCGAGTGCGATACACACCCTAGGCGACCGGTGTGAATTCCAGGTGCAGTTCGCTCAGGCCCCGTAGTAGCCAGGTCGGTTCGTAGGCGAACTGCCGGTTGCCTGCTGGCCCGTGGTGTTGTTCGGAGAGCCGGATATCGCGGGTGCGGTCGAGGATGCGCTCGAGAGTGATGCGGCCTTCGACGCGGGCCAGGGGGCCGCCGGGGCAGGTGTGGACGCCCCGGCCGAAGGCGAGGTGCTGGCGGACGTTGTCCCGGTCGACGCGGAACTCGGCGGGGCATTCGAAACGGCGCGGATCGCGGTTCGCCGCGCCGTTGAGCAGCATGACTGGGGTGCCCGCCGCTACTTCGACGCCGCCGATGGTGGTGCTGCGTCGGGCGAGGCGGAAGTCGACCTTGACCGGGCTTTCGAGGCGAAGCGTCTCCTCGATCAGTTCCGGAATGCCGTCGGGACGCGCTCGCAGTTCGTCCTGCGCCTCCGGGTGCTCGGCGAGGTACTTCAGCGCGGACGCGAGCAGCCTGGCGGTCGTCTCCTGGCCGGCGGCGAACAGGAACGTCGCCGCACGGACGACGGAGATGACCTCCGGGGTGGAACCGTCGGGGTAGGTCGCTAGCGCCATCTTGGTCAGGACGTCCTCGCGTGGCTCGCGCCGGCGGTCCTCGATGTACTGGGTGAACCACGTCTCCAGCCAGCCCAATGCGTCCCGGTCTTTGTCGCCGTGGTTCTCGTTGCCGATCTCGGCGGGTTTGGGACTGAGGCCGAAACCGTCGCGGAACCGCTGGTGATGCTCCGCCGGCACGCCGAGCACGTCGGCGACGGTGAGCATCGCGAACGGCTGCGAGTACTCCCGGACGAACTCACACCGCCCGCTGGCCAGGAACTCGTCGAGCTGCCGGTCGGCCAGCGCCAGGATGAACGACTCGTTCTCCTTGAGGCGTGCCGGCGTGAGCAGCCGCATCAGCAAAGCCCGTTCGCGGGTGTGGTCGGGCGGGTCCATCGTGACCATGTGCTCGCTCATCGGCAGCTGGTCTCGGTAACGATCGACGAGGTCACTGACGTCGTCACCCTCGAGGGGGACAGGGAACGTCGCGTAGGGACCCGCGAACGAGTTGCACGAGGAGAAGGTGTCGACGTTGCGGTACACGTCGTTGGCCTCGTCGTATCCAGATACCGCCACGACGCCGAGATGCGGCAGCGGCAGCACCGGACACTGCGCCCGCAGCGACTCGAAATACGGATAGGGGTCTTCGACGAGGGACTTGTCGTTGAAGAAGTCGATCGTAGTCCAGTCGGGCATCGCGCTCTCCTTCGATCTTTCAGTTGCGGGCGTGCCGACGGCGTTCGTGGGCGCCCCGCCTACGGGGCCGCGAGTTACCGGTTCGTGGGGAAGCCGAGGTCGACAAGGCTCGGGGTGGCATCGGGCCACCTCGTGGTGATGACCTTGGGACGGGTGTAGAAGCGGATTCCTTCCGGCCCGTAGATGGGCGCGTCCCCGAACAGGGAGGCCTTCCAACCGCCGAAGGAGTGCCAGGCGACCGGAACGGGCACGGGGACGTTGATGCCGACCATCCCCACCTCGACATCGCGGGAGAAGCGCCGTGCCGCGCCACCGTCGCGGGTGAACACGGCAACGCCGTTGCCGTACGGGTTGGCGTTGACCAGGGCCACGGCCTCCTCGTACGTGTCGACGCGGACGACGCTGAGCACAGGGCCGAAGATCTCGTCGTCGTAGACCGGCATGCCGGGCCGGACCTGGTCGAGCAGAGCGCAGCCTACGAAGAATCCGTCACCCTGATCGGTCGCGCCGTCCACGACGACCAGAGCCCCGTTGTCCGCGGCCGCGTCTATGTAGGAACGGACGCGGTCCCGATGTTCGCGGGTGATGAGGGGGCCCATCATGGACGCGTCGTCAACGGCGGGACCGACGACGACGTCGGGGATCCGGGCGGCGATCGCCGCGACGAGCGGATCGGCGACAGCTCCGACAGCGACCACGACCGAAATTGCCATACACCGCTCGCCGGCTGATCCGTATCCGGCGGAGACCGCCGCGTCGGCGGCGGCCGCTATGTCCGCGTCGGGCAACACGACCAGGTGGTTCTTGGCTCCGCCGAGGGCCTGGACCCGCTTGCCCGCGCGGGTCCCGGTCTCGTAGATGTGGCGGGCTACCGGTGTGCTGCCGACGAACGACACGGCGTCGACATCCGGGTGGCCCAGGAGCGCGTTGACCGCGGTAGCGCCGCCTTGCAGCACGTTGAACACGCCGTCGGGGAAGCCGGCGCGCCGCACGAGCTCGGCGAGCAGCAGCGAGGCCGAGGGATCCTTCTCCGACGGCTTGAGGATGAAGGCGTTACCGCAGGCGAGGGCATTGGCCATCATCCACAGCGGCACCATGACCGGGAAGTTGAACGGTGTGATGCCAGCGACGACGCCGACGGGATGCAGCTCGGTGTGGACGTCGATCCCGCGGGAGGCCTCCGTACTGTGCGAGCCCTTCAACAGGTGCGGGATGCCGCAGGCGAACTCCACGCACTCCAGCCCGCGAGCGACCTCGCCCAACGCGTCGGTGTGGACCTTGCCGTGTTCGCCGCTGACGAGTCTGGCGAGCTCGTCGCGGTGGCCGTCGAGTAGCTCGCGCAGCCGGAACAGCAGGGCCGCACGCCGGCTCAGCGACGAGTCCGCCCAGCCCACCGCGGCGTGCACGGCGGCTTTCACCGCCTCGTCGACCACCGCCTGGGAGGCGAGGTGGACCTGGCCGATCTGTACGCCCCGGGCCGGGTCGTACACCGGCCCGAAGTGACCCGATACCGAGAGCACGGGCCGGCCATCGATCCAGTGTCCCAACGTCTTCATGACTCGTCGCTCCTGACTGCGCTCAACGGGGCACCGGCCTGCCCGCTGCCGGCAGGGACGGGGCGGCAACGGGGAGATGTGTCACCGGCTGGCCGGCACTCGGCGCCGGCGCTCAGAGCCGGTAGAGCTTCCTCGCGTTTTCGCCGAGGATCTTCGCGCGGGCCTCGCCAGACAGCGTCGCCAGCTTCGCCTCGACGCTCTGCAGCGGGTTCGGGTAGAGGCAGGTCGGGTGCGGGAAGTCGGTCTCGAACAGGATTCTGTCCTCGCCGACCGCCTCGATGAGGGCCGGTAGCTTGTTTCGGTTGTTCTCGAACCAGAAGGTGGCGTAGATGTTGCTGCGGAAGTAGTCCGAAGGCATCTTCTTCAGCTGGGCCAGCTCGTCGGGTGCGTTTTCGGCCATCTCGTAGTCGAGCGCCTCAAGAATGAACGGGATCCAGCCGACGCCGCTTTCCACCGACACGGTCTGCAGGTCTGGGTGGCGGTCGAAGATACCCGCGAGGATCAGGTTCGTCACTACCCGTGCGTTACCGATGAAGAGCAGCGTGCCACCGATCGCGAGCTTGGTGTTCGGCCCGTGGGACTCCCACGGGTACTTCCCGTAGAACGTCATGCCGGTGATGCTGGCGCCGATGTGGAAGTGCACCGGAAGCCGCAGCTCGGCGCAGACCTCCCAGAACGGGTCCCATGCCCGGTTCGCCAGGTCCGGTGATCCCAGATCCTGCGGGTCGGAGGTCATGTTGACGCCGCGAGCCCCCAGCGCGGCGACCCGCTTCGCCTCGTTGACGCACAGGTCGACGTCCCATGCGGGCATCAGTGGCAGCGGCAGCAACCGGTTGTTCGACTCGCTCTGGATCTCCGCCATCGCGTCGTTGTAGATCTCGATGGAGAGCCTGGTGAGGGCGGGGTCGTCCGACAGGCCGAGGTCCTGGCCGCCGAGACCGATGGTGCTCGGGAAGATGATCTGGGCGTCGATGCCGCACTCGTCCAGCACCTGGAGCCGGACGCTCGGGTCGTGGGCTCCGACGTGTATCTCGTCGATCGTCCATTCGAACAGCGCCTTGTTGGCGCTCTCCTTCTTGCCGTCGCGGCCGATCACGCCACCGGCGCTGTAGATGCCGACCGGCTTCCCGTCGAAGACCCACATCTGCTGGCCGTCGATTTTCTCCACGCGTGGAACCCGGTCGCGGAACTGGGCCGGTGCGCGCTTGGTAAAAAGATCGGGTGGTTCGGACCAGTGTGAGTCCGAGTCGACCACGAAGAGACCGTTACTCGTCATGGGTGCCGATGCTAACTGCCCGCCGAGCGGCGCGCAATTGTCTCTGACTGACATGGAACAACGGCTCCGCAGGTCCTGGAAAATCATGGCTGATGGCGCGCCGAAAAGTTATTCGGAACGCGCGGCAAAACCGTGCAGCGCCCTCTGGGCGGCGCGTTGGAAGGTCGGTTTGACCAGACCGGACCTTCGCTCGGCCTGTCAGGCTTCGTCGAAGAACTCCAGGAGAAGGGGGGCTGCCAGCACCCATGGACCGAACAGGTCGCCAGTGCCCTCGCTCGCGGCGACGAGGGCGCGCTCCCAGGCATTCTCGGGCCAGGGCGGCTCGACCAGGCGGGATCCCTCGATGAGGGAGTGCACCTCCAGAGACGTCCGCTTCGGATGATCGTAGTCCTTCTCACCACCACGGATGATCAAAGCGGGGACCTTGATCTGGTCGAACTCCCAGTCACTCACTCCCGGGATGGGCTCGTTGGGTTTCGGAACGAAGGCGTCCAGCCAGCGGTTCATCACCCGTTCGAACCTCGCACTGCCCAGCGCGAGTAGCCGGTCAGTGTTGCGCGGGTTAACGGCGATGGCGTCGGCCCACCCGCCCGCGGCACCGGACATCTTCAGGATGCCCTCGATCCCTTTGGCCCGGACGGTCCGCAGCTCGTCGAGGACGTACACCTGCGCGAGCGACATGGTGCTGAACGTGCCCCCGACGATCGACCACACCGCGAGCCTGCGAACCAGCTGAGGCCACATCATGGCGAAGATGATCGAGTCGCGCGCGCCCCCGGAGCCCCCGGCCACCAGGACCTGCTTCAGGTCGAGCGCCCGCAGCATCAGGCCCAGGGTCTCGGCCCGCATGTGGGACTCCGAACGCCCGTACAGCTGGACGTCGGACTTCCCGCAGTTCGGCCGGTCCCACAGCAGGACGCGCTTGCCGCCCTCGGCCAGCGCATACGCGAGTTCGTGCAGGCCGCCGGCATCCTTGCCGAAGCGGCCTCCCGGGGTGAGGACAACGATTTCGCCCTCCTTCGGGCCGACGAACTCGTACACGACGACCCCGCCGTTGATCTCGATCTCCCGATCAGCCACGGCCCTCCTCCGGCATCTCCTGAGCATCCGTCGCATCCGGTGTCCTCGTACTGGGGACGCACGGACCCCGGACCGCGACACGCCCGGCTCCCGGCGAGTCCGTCCTAGTCGACTCGCCCAACAGGCTAAATCATATAGATTGATCATTTGCGACGCAACGAACATCTCAATCATTCGGATGGCGGGGCGCGTGCTGCTACGGTTCCAGTCCTATGGGGCGAGAGGAACGGCAGTTGATCGTTGATCAGCGTGCGCCGCACGTCCATGTGCCGAAGGTGGCGGAGCTCGTCGCCGCCGAGTTCCGTCGCCGGATCGTCGGCGGCGAGCTTCGCGAAGGTGCCGAGCTTCCGCGAGAGTCGGACATGCAGGAGGAGTTCGGCGTCAGCCGTCCGAGTCTGCGCGAGGCACTGCGAATCCTCGAGACCGAGGGCCTTGTCCGCATCCGTCGCGGGAAGATCGGTGGCGGCGTGGTCAGACGCCCGACCGTCACCACCGCCGCCTACCACCTGGCCCTGACCCTCAGGGCCAACTCGGTCACGCATCAGGACCTGGCCACCGCCCGGCTGGCGATCGAGCCCAGCTGCGCCGCGTTGGCGGCAGAGCTGTCCGATCGACGGACCGTCGTCGATGAGCTCACCCGCCTCGTCGACGAGAGCGAAACCCTGCCCTCGATCTCGGCGTTCACCGCGGCAGCCCAGGCGTTTCACCTTCGGCTGACCGAGCTGTGTGGAAACACGACCATGACGCTGCTCGCGGGCACGTTGGAAGCCGTCTGGAGCTTCCAGGAGTCCCGGGTCGCCCGGGTCACCCTCGACGCCGAGGACCGGCCGGACCAGTCGGACGTGCTGAGGATGCGCAGACGGGCCGTCACGTCACACCGACGCCTCATCGCCGCGATCGACGCCGGCAACGGCGATCGGGCCAGCCGCGAGATGCGCAGACACATCACCGACATGCAGCAGAGCGTCATCGGGACCTACGGCCCCACTGTGATCGATCTGGCCACGACACCGACCGCGGGATCGCCGCACCCACGGGCGCAGCCGTCCGCTTCTGCCAGCGGTTCCTGATTCGAAGCCGGCGCCCCATAAAGGGTGGCGAGGGCCCTGGCGGCGTGGATGAGGGCGGCGCGCAGGTCGGGTGGGTCGAGGACTTCCAGATCGGGGCCCAGGGTTAGCAGCTCGCCAGTGGCGTGGCGGACTGATTCGATCGGGATGTGGGCGCGGACCCAGCCGTCCGGCTCGGGTTTACCCGCGGTGTCCGCAATGGCGCGGCTGACCGCCGGGGGCAATCGGTACGGCGCCATTGCCAGGCCGGTCGGCGACAGTCGGATCGTTGCCTGGGCTCGGTAGACGCCAGCCTCGTAGCGCGCGGTCCAGGTGGTCCAGTAGGCGGCGAGGTCGAAGTCGGCGGGGCGGTCGAACCGATCGTCGGTCATTGTCAGCGACAGGATCCTCCCGACGCGGTACGTCCGCGGTTCCGTGGAACTCCCGTCCGGCGGGGCGGCCGGGCTGGCGGCGGCCACCAGGTACCAGGTGCCGCTCTTGAGGACCACGCCGAGCGGTTCGAGGAGCCGTTCCACCTCCCGCGGCGTTCGCCAGCGCTGGTAGACGACCCGGACGCGACGCTGCGACCACACCGCGGCGGCCACGTCGGCGAGTGCGGGGGTGTCCTCGGTGCCGCGGAACCAGCCGGGCGCGTCGAGGTGGAAGCGTGCGCGGGCTCGGCCGGCCCGCTCGCGCAGCGGCTCCGGGAGCGCTGCCAGGAGCTTCAGTTCGGCGGTCGCGGCGAGCGCGCCGAGGCCGAGGTCGTCGGCGGCGGTCGGCAGGCCGGCGAGGAACAGCGAGTCGGCCTCGTCGGCGGTCAGGCCGGTGAGGCGGGTGCGGTAGCCGGCGAGCAGCCGGTAGCCGCCGGCGGCGCCGCGGTCGGCCACGACCGGAACCCCGGCCTCGGCCAGGGACTCCAGGTCACGGTGGACCGTGCGGACGGAGACCGCCAGCTCCTCGGCGATCTGGCGCGCAGTCAGCTTGCCGCGGGTCTGCAGCAGCATCAGGACGGAAAGCAGCCGGCTGGCGCGCATGGGGCTGATTCTCGCGCAGCAATCCTGACAGGAGAAGTCAGGTTTCCGGTCGAGGATGGGTCAGGTCAGCGACTCGCCAGACCGGAAAGAGGATCACTATGGGTGCGACGGAGACCGTGGCGACGGCTACCTGGGCTGGCCTGATGTTGGACTGTCCGGATGCCAGGGCGCTGGCCACCTTCTACGGCGAGCTCACCGGCTGGGGCGTCGCGGGCGCCGCCGACGGCGACGGCCCCTGGGCCTACCTGACGCCGCCCGGGACGGAGATCATGATCGCCTTCCAGCAGGTGGCGGACTATCGGCCGCCGCGCTGGCCGAGCCCGGACGCGCCGCAGCAGTTCCACCTGGACTTCCGGGTCGCCGACCTGGCGGCGGCGGTCGGCCTGGCGGAGCGGCTCGGCGCCACCCAGGCGGACCACCAGCCCGGCGGCGAGCGGTGGCGGGTGATGCTGGACCCGGCCGGCCACCCGTTCTGCCTCTGCCCGCCCGCCCCCGCCGAGCCGGCGCAGGCCGGCTGACCAGCGGGGCGGGACGTGATCGGCGGTTGGCCTCAGCCCATGGTGCGGCGGCCGTCGATCGTCTCGCGCAGGATGTCGGCGTGGCCGCTGTGCTGGGCGGTCTCCCCGATCAGGTGCACCAGGACGCCCCGGGCCGACCGGTACGCTCCCGGCTGGAACCAGGGGCGCGCGGGCAGCAGGTGGGTGTCATCGAGGCTCGCGACCTCCTCGGTCACGATCCGCTCGGTACGGCGGGCGACCGCCTCGTAGTACGCGAGCACGCCGACCAGCGTCTCGCCCGGCAGCAGGTCGAACTCATCCGCGCGGGTCGCCAGGTCGTCCTCGAACGCCTCCGGGCCGCTGAGCACGAAGGACAGCCAGCGCTCCTCGACGAGGGCGACGTGCTTGACGATGCCGGCGAGGTTCAGGGCGCTGACCGTCGGCCGCCGGCTGGCCTGCTCGTCGTCCAGGCCCTCCACGGTTTCGAGCAGGAAGGCGCGGCGGGTGGCCAGGGTCTCCAGAAGTACGGCCCGCTCCGGGTCGGTGGTCGGCGCGGGCGTCTCGGTCGTCGTGCTCGTCGCGGTGGTCATCGGGTGCCTCCCAGGGTTGTCGCGTCCTCGTCGTCACCGACCCTAGGAGTAATTGAGGTCAGAACCTGACCGCAATCAGCTCGGTCATCTCGGGGCAGTCAGCCCATGGTGCGGCTGCCGTCGATCGTCTCGCGCAGGATGTCGGCGTGGCCGCTGTGCTGGGCGGTCTCGCCGATGAGGTGCAGCAGGACCTGCCGGACCGACCACCGCGCGCCCGGCTCGAACCAGGGGGCCGGGGGCAGGGGATGCGCGTCGTCGAGGCTCGCGACCTGCTCGGTGATGATCCGCTCGGTGCGGCGGGCGACCTCGTCGTAGCGCGCGAGCACGCCGGCGAGCGTCTCGCCCGGCTGCAGATCGAACTGCTTCTCACGGTCGTCGCTCGCGCCGGCGAACGCGGTCGGGCCGGCGAGCACGAAGCCCAGCCAGAGTTCCTCGACGAAGGTGACGTGCTTGACGAGGCCGGCGAGGTTCAGGGCGCTGACGGTCGGCCGCCGGGTGGCCTGCTCGTCGTCCAGGTCGCGCACGGTGTGGCGGAGGAACGCGCGGCGCCCGGCGAGGGTGGTCAGCAGCTCCGTCCGCTCGCTGTCGCTGGCCGGGGCGTGCGGCTGGCTCGTCGTGCTCGTCGCGGTGGTCATCGGGTGCCCTCCAGGTCGTCGTCGCGTCCTCGGCATCACCGAGCCTAGGAGGGATTGCGTTCCGCACCTAACCGAAATTGGGGCGGCAACAGCGCGGCGTGACGTCGCGACCGACCGTGTGCCGATTTGTGTCCGCCCCATCACTCTTCCGGATCGGAGCGGTGAGAGGATATGACCGTTTACGGCGTATCGCTGACTCGAGCGGGCTCTTTTTCCAGGGGGTGGGCCGGTGGCGGACGGTCTGTCCCGCGCGGAGATCGATGCGTTCGCTGCGGCGTTCTCGCGGCAGGCGTCGGCGCGGCTGGTCCTGATCACGGCCGGTATCCCCGTCGAGCGGCACCCGTGGGAGTCGCCGAACTCGATGGAGTTCTGGTCGACGGTATCGACCGAGCTGTCGAACGGCATCCTGACCGGTGGCCGGGCGCGGCTGCTGGCAGCGGCGCGCCAACTGAACCCGGACCAGCTGCGGTCCACCTCGGCGGCCGCCGCCGCCGACGGGTCGGGCGCGGGCGGCCAGGGGCTTGACGGGCCGGCGGCGGGCCTCGCCCTGGGGCCGGTCGCGTGGGAGGTACCGCGGACGGCCGGGCGTCTCGTCGGCCGGGAAGCGGCCAGTGCTCGGCTCGACGCGGCGGTGGCCGCCGCGCCGATGACCGCGGTGACCGGGATCGCGGGAATCGGGAAGACCCGGCTGGTCGCCGACTACGCGCACCGGCACCGCGCCGACCTTGACGTGGTCTGGTGGGCTGACGCGGGGCGCGGCGAGCTGATCGGGGACCGGGTCCGCGAACTCGCCCCGCGGCTGGACCTGCCGTCCCGCGCCGAACCCGCGGCCGTGCTCGCCCAGCTCGACCGGACCGGCTGCCGATGGCTGCTCATCCTCGAGGACGCGGCGGACCCGGCCGAGCTGCCCGGCTGGCTGCGGCCGGCCGACTCCGGCCGGATCCTCGTGACGTCACGCAACCCCGACTGGGACCAGGTCGGCGAGGTCGTCGCGCTCGAGCCGTTGGAACGGACGGAATCGGTGGCACTGCTCGCCGATCGGGTCCCCACCGTCGACCGGTCCGGGGCCGCCCTGATCGCGCAGCGCCTCGGGGATCATCCGCTGGCCCTGGAACAGGCGGCCCGCCGGATGGGCCAGGACCGCCTCCCGGCCGACCTCTACCTGGCGGTCCTGCGCGACACCCCGGAGCGGGTGCTCGGCGAGGGAGACGTACCCGGACGGCCCGGGGTCACCGTCGCCACCCTGTGGGACGAGCCGATCCGTCAGGTGGCCGCCGAACATCCCGCGGCCAGCGAGCTGCTGCGCGTCGCCGCACACGCCGACGACACCCCCCTGCCACTGTCGGTGATCGATTCCGACCCGCTGGAGCTGGCCGGTTCGGTCGCCGCCCTGGAACGCGCCGGCCTCGCCCACCGCGACGGCTCCAGCCTGGCCCTGCACACCCTGGTCCGCACCGCCGTCCGCGCCGACACCGGCCCTGACCAGGCCGACCGGTACGTCGACACGCTCGGCCGGCTGCTGCACGCCGCCCTGCCGGAGAACATCGCCGGCAACCCGGCCGCCTGGCCGACCTGGCGCGAACTGCTCCCGCACGCCCTCGCGACCCTGGAGGCGACCGAACCGTCCGCCGACACCCCGCGCACCGCCTGGCTGGCCGAACACACCGCCGCCTACCTCGCGGAGCAGGGCCATCCCGACCGGGCCGTCCCCCTCGCCACGCGGGCGGCCGCCGCCCACGAGCGCCTCGACGGCCCCGACCACCCGGACACCCTCACCGCCCGCGAAACCCACATCCGCGTCGCCCTCGAAGCCGGCCGCGTCGACGAAGCCGGCCCGCTGGCCGCCCGCAACGCCACCGACCGCGAACGCGTCCTCGGCCCCGACCACCCGGACACCCTCACCAGCCGCGATTCCCTGGCCAGGGCCTACCAGCAGGCCGGCCGGCTCGACCACGCGGGCGCCCGCTTCCAGGCCAACCTCGCCGACCGGGTACGAGTCCTCGGCAACGAACATCCCGCCACGCTGGAGAGTCGCCATCGACTCGGGGCCGTTCTCGACGACGTCGGCCGCAGCGACGACGCCACCCGGATCCTGCGTTCGACCATGACCGCGCGTGATCGCATCCTCGGAGCCGACCACCCGGACACCCTCCGCGGACGTCACGATCTCGCGCTCGCCTACCGCAAGATCGGAGCGACCGGCGACGCCGCGCCCCTGTTCGACCAGACCCTGGCCGCCCGCGAACGCGTCCTCGGCCCGAACCATCCCGACACCCTGAACACCCGCCACCAGCTCGGCATGACGTATCACCAGGCCGACCGCGCAGACGAAGCGGCTCGGGAACTCGACGAAGCCCTCACCGGCCGCGAGCATGTCCTAGGGCCCGACCACCCCCGCACGCTCGACTCCGCAAACGCCCTCGCCCGCGCCCACCTCGACGCCCGGCGGCCGGAGGCGGCCGTTGCCCTGTTCGACCGTGCCCTGGCCGGCCGCGAGCGCGACCTTGGCCCCGACCACCCGGAGACCACCGAGAGTCGACGTGGCCTCGGCACCGCCTACCTGGCGAGCGGCCGGCCGGACGACGCGACGCCGCACTACGAGCGCGTGCTCGACCGCCACGAGCGGGTGCTCGGCGCGGCACATCCGTCGACGCTGGCGGCCAGGGACGAGATCGCGAACATCTACCGGAACGCGGGGCGGCCCGAGTCAGCCCGCCACCATCTCGAACGACAAGTGAGTGAACGCGCCCGAACCCATGGGGTGGCCGATGCCCGGACCCTGCGCGCCGTGGATCAGCTCGCCGAGGTCCACGGCCAGACCGGCCGGCTGCCCCAGGCCGTCGACCTGCGGGAACGCGCTCACGCCATCCGCGAGCAGACTCTCGGCCCCCGCCACCCCGACACCCGCGTCAGCCGCGACGCCCTCGCCGGCACCTACCGGCAGGCCGGCCGGGCCGCGGACGCCGTCCCGCTCTACCGGCAGGCCCTCAACGACGCGATGCGCGAGGAGGGACCCATGCATCCCGACACGATCGGGGCCCGCCGCACCGTTGCCGACAGCGCGGAGCAGGCCCGGGGCGAGCGGTCAGCGGGCCTCGAACGGCCGGCCCTGCCCGAGCGCACGCCGCCGGCAGAGCCCGGTCGTCTGCACCCCGGCCCGTGACGGCCGGCCGCGCGTGGGTCAGCGCGGGTCGCCGGAACCGTCTGGCCGCGAAGGCGTGTCATCGTCCTCGGTAGGCCGACCGAAGTTCTCCAGCCGGTCGAAGAGGCTCTGCCTGCCGCCGTCTCCTGCCGGCCGCGCGTCCGTCTGGCGATCCGCATCCTCTCGCGAGTCGGTCTCGCTGCTCCGTCCGGCTGCCTCCCGCTCTGCCAGCAGCTTGTCGATCAACTCCCGGTTTATGCGGTCGAGCAACTGCTGACCCCATTCCGCTTCCTGCCGGGCGGCGCGTTGTTGGGACCATTCCTCGTCCATCCGGGCGTTCGAGGCGTGGCTGAACGAGCCGTCCCAGTCGACCGGGCGCAGCGGGGGGTCGGGCTTGGGGGTCGGTGTGGACTGGTCCGCGGCGGAGTCGTCGGCGGACGGGTCGGGGTCGGGCTGGCTCTCGGCAGGGGCGTCGGTCATGGCGGTCCTCCGGTTACTGAGACTGCCAGTGATGATCCCACTGCTGCCGGTTCGCCGGTATCGGGTGGTCAGGACAGGCCGTAGACGCGGTGGGCGTTGTCCGTGCAGATCATTCTGGCGATGCGGGTGGCGTCGGCGGGGGTCCAGGCGTCGTCGTCGATGCCGTCGTTGAGGAAGGTGCCCAGGCCGCGGCGGAACAGGACGGCACCGAGGAGGAACAGTTCGGCGAGGGCGAAGGCGTCGGTGGAGAACAGGAACTTGGCGAACGGGGCGAGTTCGAGGGCCTGCGCGATGAGCGCGGCGGAACCGCGGCCGGTGTTGTGTACCGCGAGGCCGAGGTCCAGGTGCACGTTCCCGAAGACCTGCGCGAGATATGCCGCCTCCCGGTGGTACGGGTAGCAGTGCAGCAGCAGCACGCCGACGCCGGTCGGGGCGATAGCCCGCAGCAGGCCGGTGAGCAGCAGCGGGTTGCCGCGGGCGAGGTCGAGGTCGCTGTCGCCGTAGCCGGCGTGGATCTGCACCGGCAGTCCGGCGTCGACACCGCACCAGATGAGGAACGAGTGCAGCAGCGGGTCGTGGAGGCGGATCGGCGCACCGGCCCGGATCTCGTTGATCCAGGTGCGGGTGGCGGCGGCGACCGCTCGCTCGCTGGGCCGCCGCGCCGGCAGGTCCAGCCCGGCGCGGTACGCGGCGACGGACTTCACCGCGACCGTCGACGGGCTACGGGCGGCTATTCGGTCGCGTACCGTGTCGGCGAGGTGGCTGAGGCCGATCTGGCCGGTGAGCACGTCGACGGCGGCGAGCTCGGCGACCCGTTCGAGTCGCAGGACGTCACGCCCACGGCCACCGGTGAACGCGGCGAGCTCGGTGGCGCTGGTCAGCGGCTCGGGTTGGAAGCCGGTGTCCACGCAGAAGATGGCGATGCCCGCGGCGGTGAGCAGCCGGCGGTGGACCTCCTCGTAGCCGAGTTCGGCCCGGCGTTCCAGGTAGGTCTCCGGGTCGGCGTGCGGCGGGAGGTCCAGGACCGGCGCGCACCAGCGGCGCAGGGCGAACCCGACCTGGCTGTCGAACACGGTCGTCCCGGCCGGGCCGGGGGCGTCGGCCTCGGTGAGCATGCTCTCGAACTCCGGGCGGGTCAGGTCGCGCTGGACGAGTCCATGACAGTGGTGGTCGACCAGCGGATGATCGACCAGCGGGTGGCCGACGAGTGGATGATCGGCGAGTCCGAGGCGCTCCATCCTTGGGAGATCCCCCTGGAGGGGCCGCTCATGCCTCGCAGCCTTGGCAACGGAGAGTCATCTATGTTTGTGCACATGACTTGTGGATAACCTGTGGATGACTACGGTCTCCCTGGGGACAGTCGGAACGATAACCCGTGATGTTGGCGTGTTCTCATACTTTCTTGTTGGGAAGACAACTGTGGAAAACCCGGCTTCGCAACGGGCGTGACGCACGGTTACGGGCAGAGTGATGCGCCTCTGTCGCGACATTCCGTGACAGCCGTCGGGGTCGAGCTGGCGTCTGCTCGCGCGTCCCGCGCGGCGGACTGCCCGCGGGCGCGCAACCATGACGGCCAGACGGCATCCGCGGGAGGCGATGGATGAACGGCACCCCGGGCGGCGGGCGGGAGCGCGAGCGGCTCGCCGCGGCGGCCCAGAACGCGGCGACGGACCTCGCGGTCCGTGGGGTGGTCTGCGTGGCCTGCACCTTCGTCGACAACAGCGGGATCAGCCGGGTCAAGGCGGTCCCGGTCGGCCGGCTGGACGCGGCCGTGCTCTGGGGGATCGGCGCCTCGCCGGTCTTCGACGCGTTCCTCGCCGACGACTGGATCACCGCCGGCCGCTTCGCCGGCGGCCCCGTCGGCGACCTGCGGCTGCACCCGGACCTGAGCCGGCTGGTCGTGCTCGCCGCCCAGCCTGGCTGGGCCTGGGCGCCGGCGGACCGATGCGACCAGGACGGCGCGCCGCATCCCCAGGACAGTCGGGAGCTCGTCCGGGTCCAACGGAACCGCCTCGCCACGCGCGGCCTGCGCGTCGTCATGGCCTTCGAGATCGAATGGGTGGTCGCCCCCGCGGCCGAAACCGGGTTCGTCCCGGCCACGCGGGGTCCCGCCTACGGGATGACCCGGGTCGTCGAGCTCGGCGACTACCTGCGGGACGTGGTCACCGCGCTGACCGAGGAGGGCCTGGCCGTCGAGCAGATCCACCCCGAGTACGCCGCCGGCCAGTTCGAGGTCTCGGTCGCCGCCCAGGATCCGCTCGAAGCCGCGGACACCTGTGTGCTGGTCAAGGAAACCGTGCGCGGCGTCAGCCTGCGCCACGGCCTGCGCGCCTCGTTCGCGCCGCAGGTCGTCGCGGGCGAGGTGGGCAACGGCGGCCATGTCCATCTGAGCCTCTGGGACGAGCGTTCCGACGCGAACCTGATGGGCGGCGGCGACGGCGGCCCGGTCGGGCTGACGGCGGTCGGCGAGGCGTTCGCCGCGGGCATCCTCGCCCGGCTGCCCGCGCTGATGGCGCTGGGTGCCCCGACGGTGGCCTCCTATCTGCGGCTTTCCCCGTCCCGGTGGGCCGGCCCGTATGCCTGCTGGGGGCGGGAGAACCGGGAGGCCGCGGTGCGGATGATCCCCGGGCCGCCGGCGGCCGGGGGGCGCGCGGCGAACGTCGAGGTGCGGTGTTTCGACCTGGCGGCCAACCCGTACCTGGTCACGGCCGGCCTGCTCGCCGCCGGGCAGGCCGGACTCGCCGCGGACGCCCGGCTGCCGCCGCCCGTCGACGTCGACCCGGCCGCGCTGGACCCGGCCGAGCTGGACCGGCGCGGCGTCCGACGGCTCCCCACGAGTCTCGCCGCCGCCGTCGGCGCGTTCGAGGCCGACGATGTCCTGCGGGCGGCGTGCGGCACCGCGCTGCACGACACGATCGCCACCATCAGGCGGGCCGAGATCGACCGGTTCGCCGCCGTCGACGCCGAGGCCCTCGTCGCCACGACCCGCTGGCGGTACTGAGTGGGCCCGCGTTCCGGGCCCGCCGAGGTGCGCCGGTGGGCGTCGAAGCAGGAGATGTTCGTCCCACGCCGGCACGAGTGACCCCAGTCACGTTACTTTGGCGCGTGTGCGCGTCACGACCCCACAATGAGGCGCACCCGTCCGAGGAGCCGCGTGTGCACAAGGTTCTGGTCGCCAACCGTAGCGAAATCGCCGTCCGCGTCTTCCGAGCAGCCCACGAACTGGGCCTGCGCACGGTCGCCGTCTACACCCCGGAGGACGTCTCCGCCCTGCACCGGACGAAGGCCTCCGAAGCATATGAGATCGGCGGTCCAGGGCATCCCGTCCGGGGCTACCTCGACATCGACGCCCTGCTCGCCGTGGCCAAGCAGGCCGAGGTGGACGCGCTGCACCCCGGCTACGGGTTCCTCTCCGAGTCGGCGGTGCTCGCCGAGGCGTGCGCGGCGGCGGGCATCACCTTCGTCGGCCCGCCGCCGGCGGTGCTGCGCCTGACCGGGGACAAGGTGGCGGCCCGCGACGCGGCGATGGCGGCCGGACTGCCGGTGCTGCGGGCGTCCGCGCCGCTGCCCGACGGAGCCGGCGCCGCCGAGGCGGCCGAGCAGGTCGGATTCCCGCTGTTCGTGAAGGCGTCCGCCGGCGGCGGTGGGCGCGGTCTGCGCCGGGTCGAGCGGCCCGCGGACCTCGCCGACGCGGTGGGCAGCGCGTCCCGGGAGGCCGCCGCGGCGTTCGGCGACGGCACCGTGTTCCTGGAGCAGGCGGTCACCCGGCCCCGGCACATCGAGGTCCAGGTGTTCGCCGACGGCTACGGCAACATCATCCATCTGTACGAGCGGGACTGCTCGGTGCAGCGCCGCCACCAGAAGGTCGTCGAGATCGCCCCGGCGCCGCGCCTCGACGAGGCCCTGCGCGCCAGCATCTGCGCCGACGCGGTCCGCTTCGCCCGGCACGTCGGCTACGTCAACGCCGGCACCGTCGAGTTCCTCCTCGGCGCCGACGGCAGCTACACCTTCATGGAGATGAACCCCCGCATCCAGGTCGAGCACACGGTGACCGAGGAGGTCACCGGCGTCGACATCGTCGCGGCGCAGCTGCGCGTCGCCAACGGGGAGAGCCTCGCCGACCTCGACCTGGCGCAGGAACGGATCACCCTGCGTGGCACCGCGATCCAGTGCCGGGTGACCACCGAGGACCCCTCGGACGGCTTCCGGCCCGACACCGGCACGATCAGCTTCTACCAGTCGCCAGGCGGCCCCGGCGTCCGCCTCGACGGGGCGACGTATGCCGGCGCCGAGGTCAGCCCGTACTTCGACTCGCTGCTGGTGAAGCTGACCTGCCGCGGCGGCACCCTGGAGAAGGCCGCCCGCCGTGCCCGTCGGGCGCTGGGCGAGTTCCGCATCCGCGGCGTCCGGACGAACATCGACTTCCTGTCGATGCTGCTGGCCGACCCCGACTTCCTCGACGGCGGGGTGACCACGTCGTTCATCGACGAGCGGCCTGAGCTGCTCGCGCCCGGCCGCGGCACCGACCGCACCAGCCGCATGCTCGCCCGGCTCGCGCAGAGCACCGTCAACGGCTTCGCCCGCCCGGCGACGCCGCTGGTCGACCCGCGGATCCGCCTGCCCGAACTGCCGTCGCCGGCGGCTGGCGTGGCCACGACCGTGGAGGTCGGATCGGGCGCGCCGGTCGGCGCCGGACTGGCCGTGCCGGCCGGCTCGCGCCAGCTGCTCGCGGAGCTCGGGCCGGCCGGCTGGGCGGCCCGGCTGCGTGCGCAGGAGACGTTGGCCGTCACCGACACCACCCTGCGTGACGCCCACCAGTCGCTGCTCGCGACCCGGCTGCGCAGCTTCGACATTCTGGCGGCCGCGCCGACGTTCGCGGCGCTCACCCCGAACCTGCTCAGCCTGGAGGCGTGGGGCGGGGCGACGTACGACGTGGCGCTGCGCTTCCTCGCCGAGGACCCGTGGGAGCGGTTGGCGGCGCTGCGCTCCGCCGCACCGAACATGTGCCTGCAGATGCTGCTGCGCGGCCGCAACGCCGTCGGCTACACCCCGTACCCGGATGACGTGGTGCGGTCGTTCGTCGCCGAGGCCGCCGCCACCGGCGTCGACATCTTCCGGATCTTCGACGCGCTGAACGATTTCGAGCAGATGCGCCCGGCGATCGAGGCCGTTCTGGAGACCGGCACGGCGATCGCCGAGGGCACCCTCTGCTACACCGGCGACCTGTCCGACCCCGGCGAGCAGATCTACACCCTCGACTACTACCTGCGCCTCGCCGACCAGCTCGCCACCGCCGGCGTGCACGTGTTCACGATCAAGGACATGGCCGGGCTGCTGCGTCCCACCGCCGCGTCGACGCTGGTCACGGCGCTGCGCGAGCGGTTCGACCTGCCCGTCCACCTGCACACCCATGACACCGCCGGCGGTCAGCTCGCCACCCTGCTCGCGGCCTCGGCAGCCGGGGTCGACGCCGTCGACGCCTGCGCCGCTCCGATGTCCGGCGGCACCAGCCAGGTGAACATGTCGGCTTTGGTCGCCGCGACCGACCACACCCCGCGGGCCACGGGCATCGCCCTGTCGGCGCTGTCGTCGATGGAGGCCTACTGGGAGGCCGTCCGCGACCTGTACGCGCCGTTCGAGGCCGGGCTGCGGGCGCCCACCGGCGCCGTCTACCGCCACGAGATCCCCGGCGGGCAGCTCACGAACCTGCGCCAGCAGGCGATCGCCCTCGGCCTCGGCGACCGCTGGCCGGCTGTCCAGGAGGCCTACGCGGTCGCCAACGAGCTGCTCGGCAAGCCGATCAAGGTTACGCCGACCAGCAAGGTCGTCGGCGACCTCGCGCTGTTCCTGGTCGGCGGCTCGGTGGACGTCGACACGCTGCGCGAGTTCCCCGAACGCTACGACCTGCCCGCCAGCGTGCTCGGCTACCTCGCCGGGGAGCTCGGCACCCCGCCCGCCGGCTTCGCCGAGCCGTTCCGCGAGCGGGCGCTCGCCGGGCGCCACCCGGCCCCACCGAACGCCGCGCTGGACGCCGCCGACGCCGACGAGCTCGCCGCCGGTGGCACCCGCCGGCGCGCCGCGCTGTCCCGGCTGCTGTTCCCCGGCCCGTGGAAGGACTACCTCGGCGCCGTCGACAGCTACGGCGACTCGTCGGTGATCCCGACAGAGGGCTACCTGTACGGCCTGCGCCCCGGGCAGCCCGTCGGCGTCACCCTCGAAACCGGCGTCGAGATCATGGTCGAGCTGGAGACCCTGTCCGAGCCGGACGACACCGCCATGCGGACCCTCTACCTGCGAGTCAACGGCCAGCCCCGGCCGGTGCGGGTCCGCGACGCGTCGATCACCGCGACCACCACCGCGGCCCGGCGCGCCGACGCGGGCGACCCGAACCAGATCGGCGCCGGCCTGCCCGGCATCGTCACCTTCGTCGTCGCCCCCGGTGACACCGTCGCCGCCGGCCAGAAGCTCGCCGTCGTCGAGGCGATGAAGATGGAGGCCGCCGTCACCAGCCCGGTTGCCGGCACCGTCGCGGAGCTCGTCCGCACCAGCGGCGACTCCGTCGAGGTCGGCGACCTGCTCCTCGTCCTGCGGCCATAGACGCGGCAGGCGGGTCCGGGATCTTTCCGGGCCCGCCCCGCCAGGCGTGGCGCCACTCCGTCCCCGTCACCCCCCAGGCGACCACCGTTGGAAGAGGACGAAGAGTGATTCGTCGAGGCTGAAGGGTCCGCCGTCGCGGGTGTGGATGGTGGTGGGGGTGATGTGGTCGGTGGCGGTGGTGAGGTCCGCGGTCGTGCGGCTGGGACCGGGCGGTGGCGGGGTGCTGGTGAGGATGGTGTCGCCGTGGCGATTGTGGACGGTGACGGTGCCGTCGGGTGTTCGGGTGAGGGTGAGGTCGTGGTCGTGGAGGGCGCGGTGGTGGGTGCCGCAGACGAGGAGCAGGTTGTCGATGTCCGTGGCGCCGCCCTGCTCCCAGGGGGTCAGGTGATGAATATGCAGCCATCGGGTGTGGTCGCAGGTGGGGTACTGACAGCGGCCGTGGTCGCGGGTGTAGATGGCGTCGCGGAGGCTGCGGCTGGGGAGTCGTCGTCGGCGGCCGAGACGCAGGGGGTTGTGATGGAGGTCGGTGAACAGGGCGCGGAGGTGTCCGTCGCAGCCGAGGCGGCGGATGACGGCGGCGGGTAGGCCGAGGGTCCAGCCGCCGATGGTCCCGGTCCCGGCGGGTAGCCCGCCTGTCGGGGCGGTGCGCGGCGGAACACCATGATCGCCGCTGGTGGGTGAGCCGGGTGCGGCGGGGGGTGCGGGATCAGCGGTGATGTGGATGTTGAGGGTGTGGTGGGGGTCGGTCAGGGTGGGGGCGCCGTGGTGGAGGAAGGCGTCGGCGAGGGCAACGAGGGCGTCGGCGTCGCGGGTGCGGTGGCGGGGTCCTGGCAGAGGCGTTCCGTCGGCCAGGGGATGTTGGTCTGCGGGTTTCGGGTCGGTGTTGTCGGTGTCGGGGGGATTGGTGGGTGGGGTGGTGGTGTCGAGGCTGGTGGCGGCGGCGTCGAGGGCGGTGAGGATGAGGCCGGCGTCGTCGGGGGGTAGGACGGCGGTGAGGCGGACCATGCCGTTGGGTTCGGCGCGGAGGGTGAGGCGGCGGGTGTCGCGTTGGGTGGCAGGGTCGGTGGTGATTGCGTGGGCGGCGGCGACGAGGCGGT
>NZ_JALKFX010000074.1 GCF_023243045.1 Frankia sp. AgB32 | reverse complement strand
GCAGGGTGATGTAGTTGCCGCCGAGCTGGGGATCGCCGGTGGCGCCGAGCACCTCGGGGCGCAGTTCCAGGCGGCGGGCGCGGCCGCCGGGGGGGGGGGGGGGGGGGGTGGGGGGCCCCCCGGCCGGCCGCGGGCGGAGAGCGGGCAGGTGGCCACCGGAGGGTGGTCGGAGCAGTGGGTGCGGGGCGGGCTGGTCGTCGGGACGGGGGGTGGCTGCCCGCCGGTCGGCGTCTCGGCGGACCCGGGGCCTGCCGGTGGAGGCACCGGTCGGGGTCGCGCGCCGGCGCGTGGGGGCACGGCGGGCAGCCGGTCTGGGGCGAGTCGACCAGGGCGGGCCGACTCGGGACTGGGGGTTCGGTGTGGCGGGCTGCCCGCCGTGAGGGGTGCGGCGGGCAGCCCGCAGGTCCGACGCGGTGAACCAGGGAAGTCCGATCCGCGCAGGCCATCGCTGGGGCCCGGCGCGGTCCGCCCTCCACGGACCGCGACGAGCCGGCTATCCGGTCGGGCGCGGCAGGCGGGGGCGCGGCGGGACGGCCCGGGAGCGGTCGGGGCCGTCGTCCCGGGGACGCACCGGTTTCAGTGCGCTGCCGTGCATGGTCCGGAACCCGCTCGGGCGCCGTTCGACACTGTCGGCGTCCCCGCGGGCGTCGAGGTCGTCGACCGCGTGTGCCCGGACGGCGACCAGGATCTGATCCCAGATGATCGCCGGCAGGCGGCTCTCCAGCCGCGCCTGCGCCGCGCCGTGCCGGATGATCACCTCGTCGGGCAGGGCCCGGGCGACCTCGCCGCCGCCGGCGCCCCAGGGGGTCCAGCCGCCCGGGGCATCCGACGGCGCGAGCCGGTCCAACCGGCCGCGGCGCACCTCCTCGACGAAGGGCGACCACAGCGCGGTGGGGACCCGCAGCTCCCGGGTCCGACCGGCATACCGGTAGCGAATGATCACCTCGGCCTGGTGGCGGGCGAACCGGAGCCCGGGAGCGCACGCCGGTCGGCGCCACCGCGGCGGCACCGCCACGACCGGCGGGCCCTGTCCGTCCCGCGCACCGCCCGCGGCGGCGCCGTTCTCGTTCGGGCGCGGCGTGGACTGGCCCGTGGCCTCCGCGTCGCCGTCCGCCGCACGACCAGGCCCCGCCGAGCGGCGGGGGTGGTCACCGGAAGCGGACGGCCCGGTGGAAACCGAGCTGGCCGCCGCGATGTGGCGGGTGGTGCTGGGGCGGGTGGTGTGAAGGTGGGTGGTGTGAAGGGGACCGGCGGTAGGAACGTAGATGGTCGAAGAAACAGGAGTGGAGGTGGTGGCGGTTGCCAGCCGCCGCGAACTCGTGGAAACAGGGTCCGGGAGAGGACCCCTGCATGCGATGCCCAAGGTCCTCTCCCGGTGTGCCTCACCGCCCATGAAGGCCCGCGTGGCGACTCGCCCTCGGCAATGGGTTGTCGGATGCGGGTGGGGCAGCAACCCTCGGCGGAATCCGCTGTCCCAGGAGGTGGACCCCGTCGCTCTCACCAGGTGTCCTCCTCGCCTACGGATGCTGGGACGCGGGCTGCGCGTCCGCCGGTGGACACATCACACCGTGCTGGGCGCATCAGGAACAGACCGCAACAACTTGGTGCGGCCCCGCACCTTGCCGTTGCACTGTTTTCCGGTGGCAGGCGCGGCCGGAGCCGGCGGCGGGCCGTGATGGCCGGCCTCCGCAGCGGCGTGATTCTGTTCGCTCCGGCGTCGAAAGCCCCCAGGGGCGGATAGCGGTCAGGCCGACGACAGCAGATGGGACGTACTGTGGCCAACTGGGTACTCTTACGGCCGTGGGGGTGGATCTAGGATCCGAGCGCGGTGGCAGGCGGGTCGATCGTTCGGCGGCGGCGGTCGGCCAGGCCCGTCGGGAGGTCGTCGCCTGGTTCGCCGAGCGCACCGACGATCCCCGCTTCGTCCGCTTCGGCCCCCAGCTGCGCGTCCTCGACGTGGTGCTCGGCAGGATGCTGGCGGCTCTCGACGGGCGCCTGCGCGAGCTGGGACCGGAGCTCGGCCGGACCTACGACGACTGCCGTGCCGTCGAGACGATGCTCACCGTCGTCCGCCGAACCTTCGCCTGGTACCGCGACCGTTACGACCAGCGCGTCGATCCTCGGCTCGGCCCGGTCCTGCTCGCCGCCGACGAACTCGTCCGCTCCTGCTGGACGCAGCCGTTCGTCGCGCTGCGACGGACGCCCCCGCAGGGACCGCTCGCCTACGTCGACCCGCGTTTCAACGCCTTCGCCCTCACCCGCGCGGCGGTGCCGGTGGAGCTGCGACCGCCCGCCCGGACCGACGCCGTGGACGGCGCGGTGCACGCGCTGCTGCGCGAGTTACCCGTCGCGACAATCGCGCTGCCGGAATGGGTGACGCGGGAGGCGTGGTGGCTCGCCGTCGCCGCCCACGAGACCGGCCACCTCGTCGCCCGGGAGATCGACGCACTGGACCTCGATGGGTCCGGATCGGGCCGCGGCCTCGCCGACGTGACCCGGTCGGTCCTCGCGGAGACCGTGCATGCAGCTGACGATGGCCGCCCCGACCTGGCCGAACAGTGGTCGAGCTGGCACGGCGAACTGTTCGCGGACGCCTTCTCGGCGGTGATGATCGCCGACGCGGCGGCCTGGGCGGTCGACGAGCTGGAGCACGGCGGCCCGGACCGGCTCGCGGCCCTGTCCGCGCCGGGCTACCCGTACCCGCCGCCGCTGGTTCGCCGGGCGCTGCTCGGTGAGCTCGCCCGCCGAGTCCGCGGCGCGGACCCAACCCAGGCGGCGGCTGCGGCGGGCGGGGTTGCCGAGGCCGAAGCATGGCTGGGCACCGACGCCGGCACCGCGGAGCTGCGCCGGCACCTGGCCGTCGTTCCCGCGGTCGCCGACGCCCTGCTCGCGCTGCCCTTGGGCGGTCAGAGGCTGCTCGACCTCGGCGCTGTCGACCAGGCATGGTACAGCCCGCACGGGCGAGTCGACGGCTGGTCCTCGGCACTGCGCCGTGATCCGGTGCCGATCACCCCCTCGGCGCTGCGGGGGCGTCCGGCGGCCCGGCTCGCGGTTCAGGCCGGCGTTGCGGCCCAGCTCACCGCGTCCCCCGGCGACCTCGCCGGTCTGCACGGCAGGCTGGTCACGGTCATGCGCGCCGCCGGCCCGGAGGGCACCCTCGCCCCGCCGCCGGTGCCAGCCGGCGACCTGGCCGACCTGGCCACCCGCCTGACCACGCGGCTGCTGGGCGGCACGCTGACGGCTGGTCCGGACCGGGAACGCGAGGGACGGTGACGATCCCGCGGATCCTGGTGGACGTGGCGCGTCGCGGCGACGGATGGGCCGTGCGGGTCCACGGATACGGCGACGGACCGCCGGCGGGTGTTGATCCCGTCGACGTCCGGTCGGAACACGAGATGGCCGCCGTCATGGTGACGGACGTCGACGACTCACCGCGGCAGGTGCCGGCCGTGCCGGCGGTGCGGCTCGGCCAGCTCGCCGGCGACCTGCCCGCGTCCCTGGCGAGCCTGTGTCGTGGCGACGCCGAGGCGGTCCACGGGCTGCTCGTCCGGGTCGCCGGGCTCGACCTGCGGCCAGGAGACGCGGAGCTCTACGGGCGCTGGCTGTTCGAATGCCTGCTCGCCCCGGTCTGGCCGGCGATCCTGCGCGCGGCCGGCGGCCACGGCCCTGGGCACGGCCACGGGGTGGAGCTGGCGTTGCGGTGGCCGGCGGGTGACCGCGCGCTCGACAGCCTGGTGTGGGAGTCGATGCACGACGGCGCCGCGCCGCTGCTCGGACACCCGCTGATCCTCATCGCCGTCACGCGGGTCGTGCCGGCCACGACGCCCGCGCCGGCCACGATCCGGCGCGTGCCGCGGGTGCTGTTCGCGGCCGGCTCCGCGTTGGACGAGGCGGTGATCCGTCCCGGCGCGATGTTCATGGGGCTGGTCCGCGCCTTCGAGGCCGAGGGGCTGTGCGTGTCACGGCTGCTGGACCGGGTGACGATCACCGAGCTCGGCGAGGCCTGCGCCCGGCACGCACCAGACGTCGTGCACCTCGTCGCCCACGGGGATGTCGCCCACGGGGATGTCGCCCACGGGGATGTCGCCCACGGCGACGGCGAGGGCTGGGATGACGCCGGCGAGCATGCCGCCCGCGACCGTCCGGTCATCCGCCTCGCGGACAAACCGGTGGGCGCGCGTCGGGGTGACCCACCGACCGGCTCGCGGTACGTCGATGCCGAGGCGCTGGCTCTCGCGCTGCGCGGGCCGGCCGGCATGCCCGCCGTGGTGGTCCTCAGCGCCTGCGGCAGCGCCCTGCCCGCTCCGGCGGGCGGCGCCGACGCCGGTGGCAGCGGCGGTGTCGCGCGGGTGGCTGGCCGGTCGATGGCCGCGGAGCTCGTCGAGCGCGGCGTGCCGATCGTCGTCGCGATGTCCGGTGAGGTCAGCGAGCAGGCCAGCCGGATGTTCGCCCGGGGCTTCGTCCGGGCCGTGCACGAGGGGGCGTCGGTGGTCGCCGCCGCGACGGCCGGCCGGCGGGCGGCCCTGCTGCACGGCGACCCGCCCAGCGGCTACCTGGACTGGGCGATGCCGACGCTGCTGCTCGCCGAGAACGTCCCGCCGGATCTGCGGCTCGTCGATCCCGAACCGGTCGCCCGGTTGCGCCACGTCGCGGAGAGCCTCGAACTGCGCCACGCACCGATGTTCATCGGGCACGAGGCGATCCTCGACGCCGTGGAGGATCTCGCCGGCCCGGCGGTCGGCGGCGGTCCGGGCCTGCTCGCCGCGGTGGCGGAGCGCTCGATCAGGGGGCTCGGCGGCACCCGGCTGCTGCGGGAGACCGGACTGCGGCTGCTGCGGCGCGGTCACCTGCCACTGCTCGTCGGGCCGTTCGGGGACGGCGCCGCGCCGCAGGACGTGGGCGCGGTGGTCGTCCAGATACTCGCGAAGATGATTTCGGTCGCCAGCGCGCTGAGAATGGATCCGAGTTCCCTGACCGTGCTGGGCGCCGACCCGGCGGAAACGCCGCCCGGAAACGTCGCCGGCGGGTATCCGCCAGCGCTGGACGAACATGCCCGGCTGTTGCGCATCGCTAGATTGCAGGGCGCGGTCGACCGATTCGCAGCCAGTCCCTCGCCGTATGGTCCGGAGACGCTGCGGGCCCTGCTGAGAATCGATCTGGCGGCCTTCGCCGGCGCGGCGGCCGCGCTGGGCGAGCCGTTCGGCCCGGAATCCCGGGTGGTCGTGCTCGGCGACGAGGTGCACCGGTGGGCTGGCGCGCTCGCGCCGCTCCTGGCCCTGATCAACCGTGATGGGCTGGGCGAACCCGGCCGTCCGGTGCCCGTGGTGGTCACGGCCTCGCTCGTCGGCGGCGCGGGCGAGGTGCTCAAACGCCGGCGGGACGCACTCGCCGGCCAGCCCGGATACCTTTTCCCCGAACTGGCCCCGCTGTCGCCGGCGAGCGCGATACTGGGATTCCAGTGGATTCTTCTGCACCCGTGGCGCCCGGATTTTCCGCTGGTCTACGCCGCGGCCCGCGGTGCCTCCCGGGAGCAGATCGAGCGGAACATCGGGCTGCTGAGGCGGATGCCGACCGCGGTGCGGGAATCGCTCTACCTGATAGCCGCGTCGATGGAAATAGGTGGGATCCTCGTCGGCGCTGACGACGAGCAGGCACTGCGGATCTACGAGGAGCAGTTCCAGTGAACACGCCGGCGGACCGGGCGACCGGCTCCCCCGCGGCCGCCGGGGAGCCGCTGGACCTCGCCGCGCTGCTCGCGCGGGCCCGGCGGGAGTCGCTGGCCGGCTTCGACCCGGCCCAGCTGTGCCGGTTCGCCCTGCTCCCGGAATGGACGGACGACACCGCCGTCCGCTTCGGCCTCGCCAGCGCCGAGGACCTCCCGGACCTGCATGCCCGGCTCGACCGGGCCGGGCTCGTCGACCACCGCTCGTCGACCGGCCCGCGCGGAGCCGCCATCCGGGTGTTCTGGCTCCGCCTGTCCCGCCGCGACGAGGTCGGCCGCTACCTGCGCGAGCTCGACCTGCCAGTGGACCTCGAGATCTCCAGATTCGCCGAGGCCGTCGTCGCGGCGATCCGCCTGCCCGGCGAGGCCAACCGGGTGCTGGCCGCCGAGCTCGCGCCGTGGCTGGAGGTCGCCACCGAACATCGCTACGACCGCTCCGGCAGCGTCCTGTACGAGCGCGTCGACGACCTGCTGGCCGGGGAGACCGGGCTGGCCGCCGCGACGCGGTTGGTCGCCGCCGCGCGGACCATCGGCGTGATCAGCGGCGGCACACTCGCCGAGGCGGCGCGCCGCGCCGGCTGGCGGCTCGACCGTGCCCACCGGGACGCCCAGGACGCCGACTACCTGCGGGACTACCAGAGCCGTGCCGACGTCGAGGACGCGCTCGCCGCGATCATCGACGGTGCGGGCCCCGGCTCACCCTGGGCACTGCATCTGCTCGGCGCCGGCGGCATCGGCAAGACGATGCTGCTGCGCTACCTGGCCTCGGGGCGGTACGCCGCCGCCCGGGACCTGCCGCCGTTCCCCGTGGCGCGCGTCGACTTCGACCATCTCGACCCGCGTTACCCCGAACACCGGCCGGCGGAGGTGCTCCTCGCTCTCGCCGACGAGCTGACCGGCTACGGCCGGAGCCGGGCCTGGTCCTACGCCTACCGGCGGTTCTGCGACGCCGCCGGCGCCCTGCACGAGCATCTCGGCCGGGACGAGGCCGAGCGCGGGCCGGACCCGGCGTCCGGCCGGCCCGAGCAGGTGTACGGCAGCGCCCTCTACCCGTCGCACGGCCCCACCCGATCCACCATCGGCGCGATCCGGGCCGCCGCCGCGCAGACCCTCCAGGTCCTGTTCGCCGAGGTGGTGCGCGCCTTCGCCAAGGTGCTGCGGGAACTCGGCCGTCCGCGGGTCGTCCTGGTCCTCGACACCTGCGAGGAACTGTCCAAGCTGTATGTGCCGGGAGCGCCCGCCCCCGCCATCGACCGCACCTTCGACCTGCTCGAACGCCTCCACGGCGAGATGCCGGACGTGCGGATCGTCCTCGCCGGCCGCCGGCCGCTGACACCGCCCGCCGACGCGAACGCCCGGGCCGCCGGACCACGGCTGCACCATCGCGACTACCTGCGCGTCGTCCCCGTCACCGGTTTCACCGCCGACGAGGCCGAGAGCTTCCTCGACGCGGGACTCGCCGCGGTGGACAGCCCCGACGCGCCGGTCCACCCCGGCCCGAGCGCCGATCTGCGCGCGGCGCTGCTGGACCTGGCCCGGATGCCCGCGCCGACACCGGAGGAGGCCCGGTACAACCCGTTCGAGCTGGCCGCCTACCGCGACTGGATCACCCGCGAACCCGACCTGCGCCCCGAGGTGCTGCGGGACTCCGGTGACCCGCTCGTCGAGCGCCGCATCATCCAGCGCCTCGCCGACGACGACACCCGCGGCGCCCTCGGCGTCGCCGTCGAGCTCGGCCGCTTCGACCACGCCATGATCGCGCCCGCGCTGCGCCGCGTCGGCCTCGACCCCGGGGCCGCCTTCGACGGCCTCGCCGCCCAGGAATGGGTCCAGGTGGCGGCCGTCGGTGCCGACGGCCGTCCATCGTTGCTGGAGATCGACGAGCCGCTGCGGGAACGGATCCGGACCGTCATCGCCGCCGACCCGGCCGGCTACCCGATGGACCGCGCCGCCCTCGGCCGCGACGCCGCCGCCCTCGTCGACGCCGGCCCGCTCGCCGAGGTTCGCGCCGAGGCCGTCGTCGCCGCCGTCCGGCTGCTCCCCCCCCGACGAGGGCGCCGACTTCTGGTCGAGGCTGGAGGCGCGGATCGTCGCGACCGGCGAGTGGGCCTGGGCCGCCCAGATCACGGCCCGCGCCGCCGCCGCGGAACGCCCCCGCGCCGAGGCCGCCGAAGCCGCCGAGGCCGCCGAGGCCGCCGAAGCCGCCGAAGCCGCCGAAGCCGCCGAAGCCGCCGAAGTCGGCACCGACTCGGAGGCCGCCACGCAACGGCGAAGCCCCGCACCACCGGCGGGGAACGTCACGATCACGGCGGCGATCCTCGCCACCCAGGCCGCAGCCCGCATCCACACCGGCCATCGCGCCGACACGCTCCCGCTGTGGAACGCGGTGTCCGACCACGCACCCCGCCATCCGCGCCCCGCCGAGGGCAGGTGCCTGGCCACGCGCGGGCTGCTGGGACGCATCGCCGCCGGGGGCGGTCGCGACGAGCGGTTCCCGGGTCTGCCTGTCGGCCGTGTCTCGGCCGGGGTCATCGGGGACCAGCTCGTCCTCGCCGGCTCCGTGCCGGGCGTGCCGGCGGGCTCGGTTCTCGGCGCCCTGGACGCCGTCGTCAACGAGGAGCCACCCGACGACGACCCGTCCGTCTTCGCACGGTCAGGCGCCGAGTGGGAAGAGGATCTCGCCCGGCTGCGCGACCACAACGATTCCACCGTCCGGCTGGCCGCCGAGCTGGCCGGAGCCGTCCTGGGAATGCGTGCCGGTGCTCAGCCCGCGTGGGGGACGGTTCCGCGGTTGCTGGCCTCCGTTGACACCTTCGAGCGGACCAGCCGGGAGGCCCGGACATCCTGGGCGGACTGGGCGGCCCCACCGGGCCTGGTCGATCGCACCCACGCCGTCGTTCTGCTGATGCGGTCCAGCGCGCTCACGTCGAGCGATCCGCCCGACCTCACCGGCGGCTGGGTCGACGGCGTGCTTGCCCGCGTCGAGGACATCGACGCCGAACGGCACGCCGCGACGGCGCTCCGGCTGGCCCTTGAGCATCGGGTCGTGCCCAGGGAGATCCTGAGCCGGTTCGACCAGCACGTCACCTACATGCCGGGACGCGTGCCCACGGCCTGGTCGCACCGTCAGACGCGGTCGCTGGCCGCCGAGGTCGCCGATGCCTGGGCGCTGCTCGACGAACCGCACCGGGCCGCCTTCATCCTCACCGTCTACCGGGAGGACGCGCGGGCAACCGGTGCCGATCCCGGCGCCGTCGAAGAATGTGACCTGGCGTTGTTGGACCTGTGCCGGCGCTACCGGACAACCGAGTTCTGCCCCTCCATCCGCCAGCTGGCCAGAGAGGGGCCGCCGCGCGTGCGGGCCGAGGCATGGCTCGTGCTGACGCTTGTCGAGGGCAGTCGTCCCGAGACTCCCACCGAGGCCGGCAGCTGGCACGGCTGGTGGCGCTGCCAGGACTATTACTCGCTCACCCAGGGCGACGCGGCACGCTGGATGGAACCCCAACTGACGTCCCCCGACGCCCGCTGGCCGGCACGGACGGCGGACGTCGACAACGCCGAGTGGGCCCGTCTGCGTGGCCTGCCAGCCTCCTCGGACGATCATGCCATGCCGGGCGGAAACCCGTGGGACCCACACCTGTGGCTGCGATGGGCCGCCCTGCGCGCCACCGAACCCGACTCCTGGCCCGACGAGGTGCAGGATCTGTTGGATGGGCTGCCTCCCCTGGCGGGCACACGCGCGGCGGTACGTGTCGCTGAGGAGCTCAACCAGCGTCTGCCACGCGAGGCGCTGGCGCTGATCGACTCCCCCGGCCGTTGGTCCCGGCGGAGTTCTGAAGCACTCCGCTCGGCGGGTGACGTGTTCGGAGCCGCCGCCGCAACGATCCTGCGTGCGCGGATCCGGCAGCGGGCCGGACTACCCGTTGACGACCGTGCCGAGGTAGGGCGAGCTGCGACCGCCCTCGCGGGCTGGCCGGCGTGGGCGCAACGGGCTCGCCTGGCCGTCCTGGCCGACGGTGCGCAGGTCCAGCTGACCACGACGGAGGCGTCCGTCGAGATGTCCGGCGAGGTGGTGCCGCCGCCGAGCATGGACCTGGACGGGTGGGGCGCTCAACCGGGCGTCCGCCGACAGCCCGGTGAGAGATCCACCGTCGGGGAAGCCGGTGGCCTGGCGCCGGCTCGCCGCGCCGAGCCTGCCGATGTCATGTCGGCCATTCCGGTGCTGCGCCATAACCCCCCCGGGAGCGTGAAGTCATCGCCTGACAGGCGGACAGCGGTCCGCCGAGGAGGCCCCGTCACGGGGTCTGGCCTGCTCGCGCGACGCGTTCTGGGGGGCGCGTGGCTCCTGATGTCGGTTCCGCTGATCATCGTGGCGACGTCGATCGACCTGCCGCGGGCGGTGCAGGTCGCTCTGCTGGTGCTGGCGGCCGTTCCGATCGTTGGCAGCGCGGGACTGATGGCGATCTTTACCTGGGACTGGGCGGAGCAGCGCCATCGCGGGCGGCTGCCGGCGCAGCTGCTGAACCCGCTGCCACCGCGCCGGTTCGGACCGTACCGGGTTCGCCGCGGCGGATGGTTCTCCGTGGGCGTGGATGGGAGAGTGCGTCCCGCTGAGCCGCGCAGGCCGGCGCGCGATCGGCTCATACACCCGTCGTTGACGCTTCCTGCCATCGCGGTGGACTGGTTGGCGAAGCTCGTCAGGTCGCTAGGTCCACGTCTGCTGTCCGGCCGCTCGCTGTGGGACCTCAGGGATGGTCGAATCCGGGGCAGCGGTCGGGCGCGGGCGGGGCGGGCTCCCAGGTCTCAACCCGAGCTGCGACTCGTGGTGCTGGAGGTCGACAGGCTGGAGGACGGCGGCGACTGGGAGCGACGCCTCGCCGAGGTCGTGTCCCCCGAGGCCAGCCAGTGCGTGGTGTTCGCACGATTGAGGCCGGGCACGCTGAGGGGGTACCTGCGCTTCGGCCGGAGACCTTCCGGCGCCGCGGACTTCCACGGCCCGCCACACCTACGGCCGACGGACGCCGCCGGCGCGCCGATCACGGTCCCCGGGCTGACCCACGTGATCGGCACTCCGGTGCGTACCTCGTCGGGCATACGTCTGCGCGTCGCGGACGGCGACGCCGAACCCGAGGGCCCACGAGGCGGAATGCTGCTGGGCATCGAGGATCTCGACGTGCATGGCAGCGGGCTGACCGTGTTGCAGGCCGATCCGGTCGACGGCGGTGCCGCGCCGCTGGACGAGGATCGGCGCGGCTTCGTCGACCTGGCGATCGCGGCGCTCGACGCGGGATCACTCGCCGTCATCGTGCTCCCGCCCCTGCCGGACGCGCTCGCGGCCGCGGCGGCGGAGGCGATTTGGGTGGCCGCCAGAGCCGTGCGGCCGGGCGCGGATCGCGGTGCGCGCAGCGGCGACGTCCTGCCAGTCATCGCCGTCCGCGAGGCGAAGGCGGCGATCTACGCCGGGCTGCGAGCGGCGTCCGGGGAACCGGCCACCGATCTCCGCGCGGGCGACGATGTCCTGTTGTTCCTGGGCTGAGCCGTCACCGGGCGAGGAGGTCGGGCAGGGTGAGGCCGGCGAGGGCCGGGTCGCCCTGGGCGGGGAGGTGGGCGAGCACCTCGTCGGTGAGGGCGACGTCCGGGTCGGCGCCGGCGCCCTGTTCGCCCGGGTCGAGGGCGGCGGCGATGGCCGTGGCGATCCGGGCCCGGTCGGACTCGACGTAGTCGCCGGACGTCCAGGCCAGGGTGAGGGCCTCGGCGCGATAGTCGGCGAAGGCGGCCAGCCGTCCGTGCGCCCGGGCCAGGCGGGCCTGGGTGACCAGGGCCAGGAGCGCGGGGGAGAGCCAGACGTCGTGCTCCGTGCGGGTCTCGACGCGTACGACGAGGTAGTCGACGCCGATCAGGCGGCGGGTCGAACCGTCGACGAGCAGTGCGAGGCGGCCGTCGGCGTCGATCGTGAGTTCGCCGGGCAGTGAGCCGGGCGCCGCGTGCACCACGGCGAGGTGGCCGGCCCGCACCGGTTGCCCCCCGCCGCCAGGGCTTGTCAGCGCGTGGTGGACGCCGAGAACCGGCTTGTCACCGGCGGCGCCGATCAGCGTGTCGAGGCCGGTCGAGACGGCTTTGGCGACCGACGCCGCGGTCGCCAGCGGCGGTCCGAGCAGCTCCGCGAACCCGCTGACCAGCTGCAACGCCGTGCCCAGCGGGCCGCCGGCGGTCGCCTCGTAGACGGCGGCCTCGATCTCGATGATCCCACCGTTGAACGGCAGCAGCGGGGTGACGGAAAAATCGACCTGGTCGCCGGGCGCCGCCCACGCGACCGCCGGTCGGGAGAAGCTCGTGAACGCGACCTGCCCGGACGTCCCGAAGTCCAGCGAGGCGCCCGCGTGCAGCACCGGGAAACGATCCTGCCCCCAGCCGCGGGCCCGGGCGAGAAACCCCTCGGCGAGCCACAGCCGCACGTATCCCTGCGCCGGCCAGATCGGCGCCGACCCGGGCTCGGGCAGGAAACACGTCGTCACATGCTCCGCGTCCGCCCCGAACCAGCCCCTAACCCGCTCCCACAACCCCCCGGCCATACACATGATCCTATCGCTGCGATTCCAGGCGGACCGGCTTTTGTACTGAGCGCAGATCCTGGTCCCTCTGTACGGTTCCGTGTCCTTTTTGCCGTACAGAGGGACCATTGATCGCGATTACCGGGGGGGAGCCCGGCGGCACGCCGGAGCTGTCAGATTTCCGGGCGGGCCGGTGGGGGGACGGCGCCGTGCATGGCGGTGAGGCCGCCGTCGGCGGCGAGGGTGGCGCCGGTGACGTAGGAGGCGTCGGGGGAGGCGAGGAAGAAGATCGCGGCGGCGTGTTCCTCGGCGCGTCCCCAGCGTTGCAGCGGGATGCGGCGGCCGACCGCGTCGACCACGTGGGGATCGGTGCGGTGGCGGGCCATCAGGGGGGTGTCGGTGAGGCCGGGGGCGATCGCGTTGACCCGGATGCCCTCAGCGGCGTGGTCGAGCGCGGCGGCCCGGACCAGGTTGATCACGGCGCCCTTCGAGGCGTTGTAGGCCCAGTTCCCGGCGTCCGCCGCCAGCCCGGCGCTGGACGCGGTCACCACGATCGACCCGCCGCCGCCGGAGCGTATCGCGGGCACGACCGACCGGATCCCGATCGCGACGCCGCGCACGTTCACGGCGAGGATCCGGTCGAGCCGGTCGATGGCGTCCTCGTGCGCCCACGGCAGCGTGCCGCCGATCCCGGCGTTGAGCACCGCGACGTCGAGCCGGCCGAACCGCTCCAGCGCGGCCTGGACCATCGCCGTTCCGGTCGCCTTGCGGGCGACGTCCCCGACCAGCGGGACGATCGACGCCGCCGGGCCGGCGTCCGTCCCGCCGGGGCCGGCCAGCGCCGCCAGGCCGGCCTCGTCGACGTCGACGGCGACCACGCCGAAACCCCGCTCGGCGAACAGCCGTACACAGGCGCGTCCGATCCCGGACGCCGCGCCGGTGATGACGACCGAGGGGGTGCTCACACGTCCTCCAGCGAGCACCGGCGTGCGTCCGCCCCGGCGGCGAAAGCGGCCCCGCGCATCCGCAAAGCATCACCGACCGGTGCGAACAGCCGTTGTCCGCACCGTGACGTCCCGGTGCGGCGACGGTGACCAGATGGGAGGTTGATCAGAAGGGACGGTGATAAGACGGTCAGCTGGCGGGCCGCGCCGGGGCGCCGTCGAACAGTTCGCGGAAGCCGCCGGGCGCGTAGGGGCCGATGATGAGCTGCTCCATCACCCCGAGGCCGCGGCGCTCGCCCCAGCTGGCCCGCATGACCTGCTGGACGTGGATGCAGTCGAACGAGAGCGTGTCCAGCTCGGCGGACTTGTGCACCTCGCCGCCGACGACGAGCTCGTCATGCCACTTGCCGTGCCCCCAGACCGGGTGCTGGTAGCCGACGCCCTTCATCCGGAACGTGCGGATCGGCTCAAGCTCCACCGCACCGGCGTCGCCGAGGTGCAGGGTCGCGCCCTCGGAGCGGCGCAGGCCGGGGGCCCACCGCACGTCGTGGTGGGATTCGCCGAGCCACCGCGTGCCGGTGTCGGGACCGAACACCGGGCCACCCTCGGCGATCACGGGCAGCACCGCGGCGGTCCGCTGGCGCGGCCGGCCGAGCTCGTCCTCCATCGACATGAAGTGCAGGCACTCGTCGGCGAAGTTCAGCGGCGCCCAGAGGAAGAACGTCTGTGGCTTCATCGGCCGCGGCGCCATCCGAATACGGTCGCCGAGGCCGCGCAGCCCCCAGGACCGGTCCTTCGAGCCGACGACCGGCTGGCCGCCGGACGTCGTGACCGGAACGGACTGGCCGCCGGCGGTGATCTCGCCGGTCCAGCTCACCATCTGGGTGGCGCGGGTGTTGTCCATCAGCGGGTAGGCGCCGTCGTACAGGGTCTGGCGCGGCTCCTCGAAGGCAGCGGTGCGGGCGGTCGCGGTCAGGTCGGCGACCAGCCCGTGCTCCGGCGCGTCGACGCGGATCCGGGTGATCCGCAGCGGCTCCACGATCTCCACGCTGATCGGGCCGATCCGGGTCCGGGTCCGGTCGAGCGGGACCCGGCCGGAGGCGAACACCGACCGCTGGACGTCCTCGTGGACCACGGAGAACGCCGCGTCGATGATGCCGCGGTTCGGGTAGACGCCCATCGCGAGCGCGAAGAACATGTCCTCGCTGTAACCGTTGAACCAGAACCGGTCGAAGTGGTCGGGGTGTCCGTTGCCGACGTGGGCGACCGGCAGGGACGTCTGGTGCACGGGGTAGTCGTCGAACGGCGTGAGCATGCGGGGGGATTCCCTTCGAGCATCGGCGCACGGGCGGAACCCGCCCCGCCGGTGGGTCGCGCGTAGCTCGCCGGTCCGTTCGGAGCGTAAGTGACAGCATCCCGAGACGGCACCAACGTACCCGAGGCGGGTCGCCGCCAGGTCGGTTGACGCCGCCCGCGCCGGCTGCCGAGGATGAAACGGGGCCGCACCGTCACGATGGAGCCGCGCGGCGCCGGGCAGCGGCAGCCGTCGAGGGGGTCGTCGTTGAGCGGGCAGCCGGTGCTGCGAACATCTCGTGGGCGCCTGCGCCGCGCTGGTCGACGCGCTCCTGGACGCCTGCGCCGAGCTGCGGTTCCTGGTCACGAGCCGGGAGTCGGTCCGCGTCGACGGGGAGGCGGTGTACGTGCTGCGGCCGTTCCCGGTCGCGGGCTCGGGCTCGGGCCCGGGCCGGGAGAGTCCCACGGCGGATCACGACGCGGTCAGCCTGTTCGTCGAACGGGCCCGCGCGGTCCGGTCCGACTTCGCGGTCACCGACGCCAACCGCCCCGCCGTGCGGGAGATCTGCCGCCGGCTGGAGGGCATGCCGCTCGCGATCGAGCTGGCCGCGCGGCGCACCCGGGCGCTCGCTCCCGCGGAGATCCTCGCCCACCTCGACGACGGCGACCCCGAGATCCTGCGCCAGGACGGCCGGCGGGTCACCGCCCGCCAGCGCACCCCGCACGACAGCGCCGGATGGAGCCACGACCTGTGCACCCGGCTGGAGCAGCGGCTGTGGGCGAGCCTGTCGGTGTTCCCCGGTGAGTTCGACCTCGACGCGGCCGCGGCGATCGTCGGCCCGGACCTCGACGGGTCGCCACTGGAGCTGATGTTCGCGCTGGTGGACAAGTCCGTTCTCACCGTCGGGCCCGGGCCGGTGCGCGGCCGCTTCCGGCTGCCGCAGGCGCATCGCCGCTACGGCCTCGCGACGCTCGCCCGCCACCCCGGTGAGGCCGCCGCGCTGCGCCGCCGGCACCGCGACTGGTATGCCGCGATGGCCGCCCGGGCCACCCGCGAGGCCGGCGGCGCCGACTGGTCCGGCTGGCTGGGTCGGCTGCGCCGCGACGACGCGAATCTCCACGAGGCCCTGCGGTTCTGTGCCGAGGCGGGTGAGGGCCGGGCGGGCCTCACCCTGGCTGGTTCGCTGCACCGGTTCTGGCTGGTCGACGGCCGGTTCGCGCAGGGCCAGCGCTGGCTGACCCGGTTCCTCGACCAGACCGACGGCGACGACCGGGACCGGCTCGACGCCCTGCACGCCGCGGGCTGGCTCGCCACCCTGCACGGCGACCGGGACGCCGCGGCCCGGCTCCGTCACGACGGAGCGGCGCTCGCCGCCACCGCCCGGCCCGGACTGGACCGCACGGGCGGCCGCGCCGGACTGGACGGCCTGACGGGACGGGACGGGCCGGACGGACGCCGTGCGCTCGTCGCGCAGCTCGCTGGGCTCGGTGCGCTCTACGCGGGCAGCCCCGGCGCCGCCGAGGTGCTCGAACCGGCCCTGGCCGCGTTCCGCCGCGACGGCAACGTCGACCACCAGTTGAGGACCCTGTCGCTGCTGATGCTCGCGGCGGCGTTCGGCGCCGACCCGGGCCGCGTCGAGCGCTACCAGCGGGAGTGGCTTTCCATCGCGGAGCGGCTCGCCGCGCCCCAGCTTCGGACGTACGCGGACTGGGCGTACTCCATCGCGACCTGGCGCGGGGGCGATGCCGCGCGGGCCCGGAAGATCTCCTGTGCGACGCTCGCCGCGGCCGCCGACCACGACGGCGGACGGCCGGGCGAACTGGGTGTCGCGCTGCAGCTCGACGCGGCGGCCTGGTTCGAGAGCAGCCTCGGCGAGCACACCACGGCCGCCGTGCTGCTGGGCGCGGCGGATCGGGGGTGGGAACGGATGGGGACGTCGACCGCGGCGCTGCCCGGCCTGTTCGCGTGTCGTCGCCGGGCGGAGACGGCCGCCCGGCGAGCGCCGGGGGCCCGCGCGTTCGAGGCAGCCTGGGCCCGGGGCACCACCCTTGACCTGGCGGAGGCCCGTGCCTGCGCGGTGAGCGGCGCCGGTTCCCCCGCGGTGGAGCCGTTGACTCGACGGGAACTCGAGGTCGCCGAGCTGCTCGGCCGCGGGCTGAGCAACCGGGAGATCGCGGCCGCTCTGGTGATCTCCCCGCGCACCGCGGAGTCCCACGTCCAGCAGATCCTCAACAAACTCGGCATGCGTTCCCGCGCCCGGGTGGCCGCCTGGCTGGCGGCCCAGCCCATCAAGGCGTCCTGACGGGCCGTCGCTGTCGGCCGGCGCGGGCATCGTCGCCCGAGCCGAACGGATTCGCCGAACAGGCGGGGGTGCCCGGTCAGCAATGCGACATCTTTCAGCAACACTCGGGCTGGAAATACGACGGGATAACAGCCCGGCGGCGGCGGCGGCGAGGCGAGGCGAGCCGGCTGCGGCCCGGCTCGCGGCCTCGACGTCCGTGGCCGAGGTGCGGCCAGCGGCCCGGTGGGGCTACCCCTCGGTGACCGCGCTCCAGCGACGGTCGTGGGAAACAGCCGCGCCGGCGTCCTGCAGGCGCCGCAGCGCCGCGGTCACCTCGGCGGCGGGAAGGCCGAGGACGTGGGCCAGCGTTCGGGCGCGAAGTGGCTGGTCGGCTTGGCTAAGCGCCGCGTGGACGCGGGTGACGTTCCGGTCCGGTCGGCCGGGGTTCTCGCCGCCGGCCCGGGACTGCTGACGAGGTAGGTCAATACCTAAGTCGGCTTCTGTACCCGCCATGGTGACGGGATCCACATAATTCATTGGGTCACTCTCCAGAATTAGCCGTCGCCTATAACAATGCAACACGGAGCGGCTTTTCTGAATGCGAGTTCCATCGCGTCACCCGATGTAATTGTCGTAGTACGGCCCGGTGTTGGGTTGACGTGGTTCGTCGCGTGGTGGCGCGCATCGCTGTTCGGCGCCCGCCGCGGGTGGAGTCCGTCCGGACGCGCTAGGGTCGACGGCGTCTTCCCCTGGCTCCAGGGCAGGATCGACCTGTCGAAGAGCACCGCGCTCGACACCAGCGGCGACCTCAACCTGGAACCGATCGCAGGTCTGCACCCCGACCTGATCCTCGCCACGAACTTCTACAACCTCGCCGACCACTACGACCGTCTCTCCAGGATCGCGCCGACCGTCCACCGACGGCCGCGAGGCGGTGGATCTCGCGCACCGCAGCGCGTCGCTACGGGTGCACGCGGGTCCCCGGCACGCCGGCCGACAGCGGTGCGCCGTACACGGCACAGTGCGCGGCGGCGCACCTGGCGGCGCGCCATGTGCTGCGGCACACCTGGTTCGTGGGCATCGGTGGATCGCGACGGGACCCACGCCGGCGGCTGACGTGCTCCGATGGGCCTTCTCGCGGGTGGTGTGCGACGGGGGTACCCCGGTGGCGCGAACAAGACAATCCGGGCGCGGTGCATCGAGGATGTGCCAGCATCGGGCAGCGATCCGGTGTGCGCCCTCCCTGGCCGTGAGGAACACGGCGTTCGCCGGACCCCAGCGGGGAGGCTCCGGACAGGGGAGAGTTGGCGGGTGGCGAGGGACCGGATGTTCAAGGCGATGAACGCCGCGCACGGCGTTCTCCTGCGGGTGACCCGAGGGCGGCTCGGCGGTCGGGCCGGCGGGATGCCCGTGCTGGAGCTGACCACGACGGGCCGGCGCAGCGGGCGTGCCCACACGCTGCGGCTGACCTCCCCGATCCAGGAGGGCTCGACCATCGTCCTGGTCGCCTCCCGCGGCGGGGACGACCGCAACCCGGACTGGTACTTCAACGTCTGCGCCAACCCCGACGTGCAGGTGCGGCCCACCGGAAAGGACTGGCAGGCGATGCGTGCGCGGACAGCCACCCAGGAGGAGCGGGACCGCCTGTGGCCCCGCATCGTCGCCGACAACCGCTGGTACCGCGGCTATGAACGCAGGACGGAACGGCTGATCCCGCTGGTTCTGCTGGAGCCGGTGACATGACGCTTCGCCTGGACGGTGCCCGGAGGGTGCGACAACCGGGGATGTTCGGGGTGCGCCGCGGCGCACTCCGGAGGAGGACCCGTTCCGACCGCCAGCCGTGGACCCTCGCCGACGTGCCCGACCAGGATGGCCGGACGGCCGTCGTCACCGGCGCCGACTCCGGCATCGGCTTCGAGATCGCCCGGGTCCTCGCCGGCAGCGGCGCGACCGTCGTCATGGCCTGCCGCGACCTGGATCTGGCTGAGCGGGCCGCCGACCGCATCCGGGCCGACGCCGGCCCGTCGGGCGCGGACGTCCGCATCCAACGCCTCGACCTGGCCCGCCTCGCGTCCGTCGACGCGGCCGCCGACGCGATCCGCGCCGCGCATCCCCGCCTGGACCTGCTGGTCAACAACGCCGGCGTGATGCGCCCGACCGCCAGCCATACCGAGGACGGTTTCGACGCGACGTTCGGGGTCAACCACCTCGGGCACTTCGCCTTCACCGGCCTGCTGCTCGACCGGCTGCTGCCCACCCCCGGGTCGCGGATCGTCACCGTCAGCAGCCTCGCGCACCTCTGCGGCCGCCTGCGCGCCGACGTGCTGTCCCGCGTACCGGCACGGGCCGAACCGGCCGCCGCGATCATCGGCCGCCCCGCCGACGCGGCCCGCGTCCTCGGCTACCTGCCCCGCCCTCGGCGCAGCGCGGACGACACGCCCAGCGCCCCGCGGATGCGACTGCCGTATCCGAGCTCGAAACTCGCCAACCTGCTGTTCAGCCACGAGCTGCAGCGGCGCCTCGCAGCGGCGGGCGCCGAGACGATCGCGGTGGCCGCCCACCCCGGCATCGCCCGCACCGACCTGGTCCGAGAGCTCCCACCGTTCGCCCGCGCGTTCGTCACGGGACGCCTCGCACCGGCGATGGGCTGGCTCATCCACAGCTCGCAGGCCGGCGCCCTGTCGCCGATCCGCGCGACGGTCGACCCGACGGTGCGCGGCGGCGACTACTACGGCCCCGACGGCCTGTTCGGCGGCACCGGCCACCCGGCACCCGCCCGCGCCGGTCGCGTCACCCGCGACCACACCCGCCGCCGCCTGCTGTGGACCGAATCCGAACGCATCACCGCCGTCACCTACCCCCTGCCGCGCTGACACCGCTCGCGCTCCGCGGACACTGACCGCACCTGATCGGACTGTTCGTGAACTTTCGAGCGTGCGCTGCGATGCCTGTATTGGGCGTGGCGGTAGCGCATCATCACTGATGCCGGCGCCGCGATCGCGGCGGTGCCTCGGGTGTGGATGGTGATGGGGATATGCCTGAGCGTTCTTCGGGGCCGCCGCGGCCGCTCACGCCGCTGCGCCAGGTCCGGCTGGCCCGGAACTGGACCTTGGAGCGGGTCGTCCAGGAGATCGACCTGCGGACCGTGGGTGGTCACAGCGGGGTGACGCCGAGCATGAGTCTCCCACCGCTTCCTGTTAGCCGGCTGTGAGAAAGTGATCAGGACTGTCACCACCACCGTCACCAGCCCCGCGGCCGCGCCATCACGCTCCTGCGCGCCGGACGTTCCGCGCGCGGCCGCTGCGGTCGGGGAGCGTCAGGACAGCAGTTGGCGGATGTCGTCGGCGTCGAGGGTGGTGTCGACGAACTCGCCGCCGTCCAGGACGCTGGCGAACAGTTCCGCCTTGCGTGCCTTCAACGCCATAACCTTTTCCTCGATGGTGTCCCTGGCGACGAGGCGGTACACCATGACATTGCGGGTCTGGCCGATGCGGTGGGTACGGTCGACCGCCTGGGCCTCGGTGGCGGGATTCCACCACGGGTCGAGCAGGAAGCAGTAGTCCGCCTCGGTCAGGTTCAGACCGGAGCCGCCGGCCTTGAGACTGATGAGGAAGACCGGGGCGGTGCCCTCCTTGAAACGGCGCAGGACCGCCGGCCGGTTGCGGGTCGCGCCGTCGAGATAGCAGTAGTCGATGCCGGCGGCGTCGAGGGTTTCCCGCACCCGGCCGAGGAATCTGGTGAACTGGCTGAACACGAGCGCGCGGTGCCCGCCGTCGACGACGTCGTGCAGATGTTCGAGCAGGACGTCTATCTTCGCGCTGGGCAGGTCGTCGTGCGCCTCGTCGACGAGCCCCGCGTGCAGGCTGAGCTGGCGCATCGTCGTCAGGGACCGCAGGATGGTGAAGCGGTTGCGGTTCATGTCGTCGATCAGGCCCAGGACCTTCTGTCGTTCGCGCTGGAGCCGGGTCTGGTAGACGCGGCGGTGCCGGGGGTGCAGGTCGACGTCGATGACCTGTTCCTGCTTGGCGGGGAGGTCCGGCGCGACCTGTTCCTTGGTCCGCCGGATGACCAGTGGCCTGATCCGCCGCCGCAACCGGTCGAGGAGTTCGGCGTCACCGAGTTTCTCGATGGGGCGGGCGTAGTAGTCCTGAAATCGCGTCCGGTTCGGGAACAGCCCCGGCGCGGTGATCGACAAAAGCGACCACAGCTCCATCACGTTGTTCTCGAGCGGCGTTCCGGTGACCGCCAGTTTGAACGGCGCGGCCAGCAGCCGCGCGCACTGGTAGGCCTTCGACTGGTGGTTCTTGACGACCTGCGCCTCGTCGAGAACCAGCCCGGCCCAGTCGGCCGCGGAATACGCGTCGGCGTCGAGTCGGAAAAGCGTGTAGGACGTCACGATGACGTCGGCGGCAGCGCGCACCTCGTCGAGGGTCTCACCCCGGCGCCGCAGCGTGTCGGCGATGGCGGTGATCCGCAGGTGTGGGGCGAACCGGGCGGATTCGGCGGCCCAGTTCGCCACGACGCTCGTCGGCGCGACGATGAGGAACGGCGGCAGATCCGGGTCGCGCGCGTGGGCGTGGCAGATCAGCGCGAGTGACTGCAGCGTCTTGCCGAGGCCCATGTCGTCCGCGAGGATCCCGCCGAGCTGGCAGTCCCACAGCCGGCTCAGCCAGCGGAAACCGTCGACCTGGTAGGGCCGAAGGCCGGCCCGCAGGGTGTCCGGCGGCTGCTGCGCGCCGGCCGTGTCGACGGACAGCAGGGCCTCGACCTGCCGCTGCCAGGCCCGCGACTGGCGGGTGACGACGCCGAGTTCGACCAGTTCCTCCCACAGCCCGGCCTGGAACCGGCTCAGGCGCAGCGTCCCGCCGGCGGTGTCCTGCAGCGCCCGTGCCTCCTCGATCAGCGCGCGTAGCTGCCGCAGCTCGGGTTTGTCGAGGCTGAAGTAGGCGCCGTCGTCGAGCAGCAGGTGCGACTCGTCCCGGCCCAGGGCCAGGAAGACGGACGAGAAAGGGATCTCATGCCCGTCGAGGCGCAGGGTGATCCCGAGATCGAACCAGTCCGGTTCGTTCGGCACGTCGTCGGTCGACACCTCGATCCGCAGCGCGTCCCCGGCCTCGCGGTAGTCGGCAGGCCGGCCACCGACCTCGACGGCGATCCGGTCGTCCGCGGCCAGGCGCGGCAGCAGTTCGGTCGTGAACCGCATCGTGTCGACGCCGCGCAGCCGGACGGACGCGGCCAGGCCCGCTGCCCCGTCGCCGCCGGGCGCGAGGAGCCGACCGGCGTCGGCCGGCAGGTTCAGGCTGGTCAGGATCTCGGCCTCGGCGGCCCGGTCCCGGTGGGCGGCCGCGGCCGGGTCCGGTCCGTCGTCGTACAGGGGGGCGCGCCGGCGGGTGTCGCCGACCGCGTAGTCCCACTCCCAGCGCAGGTCGACGGTGTGGTCGGGGCCGTAGTCCGCCCGGGCGACGAGGGCGGGCGGCGCGATCACCGGCGGTTCGAACGACCCGTCGTGGGAAACGATCCTGGCCAGTCGGGTCAGGCGCGGGTAGTAGTCGGCGAGGAACCGCGGCCGCTCGGCGGCCGGAATCCGCAGACTGCTGTTCTCCACGGCGATCCGGACCAGTGCGGGCGGCACCGGCGCCGTCAGCCGGGCCAGCCTGAGGTGCCAGCTCTCGTGCTGGTCCGTCGCCTGGATCTCGGCGCGATCGACCCCGACGACGCCGTGACCACCGAGGAAGGCGAACGGCGCGACGTCCCGCTGCGCCTCGCCGTCCCGCTGCGCCTCGACGAACCGCAGCACCGGCCGGACGGTGAGCGCCGCGGCGGAGTCGGCGATGTCAAGGCACAGCTCCGCCGACCCGTATGGCTCGACGGTCCCCACGCTCTTGCGGCGGTGCACCAGCGGCATTCCCGCGGCCGCGGCCTCGTCGAGCAGCGGCCACAGCCGCGCACTCGCGAACGCGCAGAGGTCGAGGTGCTTCACGTCGGCGTAGCCATAGGAATACTGGCCGTACGCCGGCACCTCCTCGCCGGCCTGGTGGACGGCGTACATCTCCCGCAGGATCCGCAGGTGCGCCGGAAGATATGCCTCCCGCTGATGGTGCCCGTACGGCGACATCAGTTTCGACCAGGGGAGCGCCGCCACCCAGCCGGATTTTCCGGGCTTCACGATGCGCGCCAGCACGCGCAGGGACGGTTTGCCGCGTCCGGCCCGTCCCGTCGGCGCCTCGGCGGACAGCGTCAGCTCGATCGCCAGCGGCGTCGCCTGCGCCGGCCCGTCCTCGCCCGGCCCGTCGCCGAGCAGATCCGACAGGGTGGAAGCCCAGGTGGGAGCGGACGTCCCGCGGCGGCCGGTGGCGGCCCCGGTCGCCTGCTGGGCCGCCGTCAGCACGAGCGCGGCGGCGTGCTTGCAGTCGACACTCACCGGACAGCTGCACTCGCCGCTGCCGAACTGCCACGGCTGCGGATGGTCGCCGTCCGTGAGGAACGCGGTGGTCAGGTAGACCTCGCCGTGGCTTCCCTTCACCCGGCCCGTGATCGCGTTCGTCGCCCGTTGCCAGGACACCGCGCTGACGGCGCCCTGCTGGGTGTACTGCAGCGCGCGTTTGTAGGTGAGGTCTCCCACGACGGCCCGCAGCCGGACGCGGTCGATGGCCCGCAGCTCACCTGGCAGCATGCCAGCGACGTTACAGCGGCCCGTCGGTACGCGGCCGCACGGTACCAGCGCAGACCACGCTGGTTTCCGCTCCAGCCGAGATACCCCATCCTGAGATCGCCGGAGTGCACACCAGGTGATCGGCCCGCGTGGCGTCCACACCCCGGTCGGCGACCAGTGCACCGCCGCCGCGACCGTGTGGTCGACGATGCTTTTCGGATCGAATACCGTTCGCGAGTCGTTCGGCAACGGCTACCGGTAGACCGGCAACATCCATGAAACGGGAGTGCGCGCTGATGCGGGTTGCCTTCATCGGTCTCGGGAAGATGGGCTTTCCGATGGCCGGCCACATCGCGGGGGCAGGGTTCCAGGCGGCGGTCTTCAACCGCACGCCGGCCACGGCGCAGCGGTGGGCCGAGCAGCATCAGGGCACGGTGGGTCGGACCCCGGCGGCAGCGGCGGCGGGCACCGACGTGGTCTGCCTGTGCGTGGGCGCAGACGACGACGTCCGCGCCGTCGTCACCGGCCCGGACGGTGTGCTGGGCGCGCTGGCGCCGGGCGCGACGATCGTCGACCACACGACGACGTCCGCCGAGCTGGCCACCGAGATCGCCGCCGAGGCGGCCAAGCGCGGTGTCGGGTTCGTCGACGCGCCGGTGTCCGGCGGGCAGGCCGGCGCGGAGGCGGGGAAGCTCAGCATCATGTGCGGCGCCGACCCGGATGTCCTCGAACGGGTCCGTCCGGTGCTGGCCAGCTACGGTGCGACGATCACGCGGATCGGGCCGGTCGGCAGCGGTCAGCTCACCAAGATGGTCAACCAGATCCTCGTCGCCGCGGCGATCGAGGGCGCGGCGGAGGCGCTGAACTTCGCCGTCGCCGCCGGCCTCGACCCGGCCGTGGTGCTCCCCGCGGTCACCGGCGGCGCCGCCAGCTCCTGGTATCTGAACAACCGTGCCGAGACGATGATCCGCGACGAGTTCGACTTCGGTTTCGCCGTCGACTGGATGCGCAAGGACCTGCGGATCTGCCTCGCCGAAGCGGCCCGGCGCGGCATCCCGGTGCCCCTCGCGGACCTCGCCGAACGCGATTTCGCCGCCTCCCAGGCCCGCGGCGAGGGCCAGCTCGACGCCACCGCGATCATCCGCCTGCGCCGCGCCGCCACCACCGCAGGTACGACGGCAACCACCACCACCCAGCCGCACGCCGACCCGTCGTCCCCCTGAGGCGCCGCCGCTAAGCGGTGGGATGACCGTGCGTGGTCGGCTCCGGTGGATCAGGTGGGGTCCGGCCCGGCGAGCGGCCGTCGCCACCGCGCCACCCGCCATCCGACGGCGATCAGGAGCAGGCCGGTCGCCAGCGTCATGACGGCGGTGACGATGCCGTGATACGCGGCGGTGCGCACCCCGTCCGGCAGGTTCGCCAGCGCCGCGGCGGCGCTCGCTGCCACGGCGATCGCGCCGATGCCCGCGAGCACGGCCGGCCCCGACGCGTGCCGCGGCGGCCGTAGCGGCCCGCGCGGCGCCGCGCGCAGCCAGGCGACGCTGGCCGCCCCGACGACAGCGAACCCGAACACGCTGGACCCGTACTGGAGCCACGCGTGGCCCGCCAGGCCGCCATGGTCGGCGGCCAGCCACGGCACTTGGCGCACGCCCCACCGGTCATGATGGGTGAAGGCATCCCAGCCGACGTGCGTCATCGCCCCCACGGCCGCGGCGACCGGCGCCAGCAGCCACTGACGGCGCGTGGGCCGGGCGCGGGCCGTGAGTCGCGACCTGACCGGATCGGGGCTCAGGTCGACGACGGCATCGCGGATCAGGCAGAACCAGAGGGCCAGGGCGGCCACGGCCAGCACCGGGTCGGCGGTCACCACCCCGAGCGGGCTGTGGGTGAACCCGTAGACCCCCGGCCAGCTGAAGAACACCGGGATGTCCGGCACCATCGACCCGGCCACCAGCGCGCTCATCGGCAGGCCCAGTCGCCGCAGCGGCAGCACCGCCGCCGGGTGGCTCAACGTGAAAGGCACCTGTCCGCTCCCCGCTGCCACCGCGATGAATGATGCCCAGACGTCGGAGAGTGACGATATACGAGGGGATAGGTCGATCTTCCGCGCGTGGCGCGGGAATCAGCGGCGCTCCACGAGCGCCACCGGCCCGGTCGGTGAACCGGGGATCCGCCGACCGAGCTGGGTGGCGGTACGCCGGAGCTGTTCGACCAGGCCGGCGGGTATCTGGCTGGCGATCATGACGGATGCCAGTGCGGCCACCACCGCACCGTCCTGGTTCCGCACGGGTACCGCCGCACAGCAGACCCCGTCGGCGAGATCCTGGCGGTCGAGCGCGGCGCCCTCGCGTCGGATGGCCGCCCGCGCCCGTTGCCACTGCCGCGGCGACATGCTCGGCGGCGGTTCGGACTCCGGCGCCGCGGCGAGCAGAACCTGGCCCACGGCGGTGTCGAGCCGAAACGAGGTCCGCGACTCACGCAGGTCGATGCCCCGCTCGGGCGCGGCGACGGCGGCCATCATCAGCGTCCGCTCCCGCAGGACGACCAGCGTGATCGCCGAGCGGGTGCTCGCGCTCAGCGACGTGACCGGCGGCCGACCGATCCGGGTCAGGCCGTGCAGGGCCCGGTCCGGCGCCGCCAACCGGCGCAGCCCGCCGCCGATCCGGTAACTGCCGTCGTCGGTCCGGTCGACAAGGTCCAACGCGGTCATCTGCTCGAGCAGCCGGTGGACGGTCGTCTTCGGCAGCCCGATCAGCCGGGTAAGGTCCGACAGCCCCACCGCCTCGAAGCGCGACAGCGCGTCGAGGACGTCCACGGCACCCTCGAGCACGCCCCGTCCCCGGCTGCCATCCCCTCGGGCCGGCAGCCCACCGTCGGACGCACCCGGTCTCGCCGCCGAAGCGGCATCATCACGCCGGATCCGCAGCTCCGGCGACCTCTCGGCCGGCTCGGACACCAGCGGAGGGCGCAGCGCGGCAGAGTGCGGCAACTCGATCATTGCGGGCCATACCCCCCGTGGAGAGTCCGCGACGCGGTAGGAGCGCGACAACCCCACAGTTTCCCATGATTCCTGGCTGGAATGTGGCCGGAAGATCCGACCTGTCGAACCTCATTCGCTGCCTGGTGGCAGGTTTCCGGCCTGGGAACCAGGCGCGGTGGTGTGGAAATCGGTGAAGCCCGGGCCGTCGAGCTGCTGGGCCAGGGCGAGGATGAGGGCCGAACACACTGTGCTGCCGACCGCGACGCTGGGTCCGGCGCCGAAACCGTCGAAGGGACCGCGGTCGTCACCGTCGACCGCGTGCCACTCGCGCTGTGGATGCTGCGGAACTTCGCCGTTGATCCCTGGCGGGATCTACTATGAAAGCCGACCGATCCGTGACCAGATTCGCGAAGGAGCAAAAAGCCATGGAGAACCAGCCGGGCCGTTTCGCACCCGAGACGATCGGGGTGAGTCTCGTGCTCATGCTGTGTACTCTCGCCATCTTCGGCTCCAGCCGTGTCCTCAGCGGGCCCTGGATTGTCGCCGCCCAGATCGTGGGAATGGCCATTGGTGGCGTCTTTCTGGTTCTCCTCGGGGTTCTTGTTCAGCAGGTCCGACGGTAGTCGGAACTCGACGGACCACGCTTTCCTGCTCCTCTCGGCGGCTCCCGATCCGCGGGTGAGAGCGCTGGCCACGCCGGTCCGGCGCGGGCCGGGTCAGGCCCGGCGGGCCGGCTGCGCGGCCGCACAGGGTCGGCTGATCTCCTCTCTCGACCATGACGACTGGTGACCGCCGCGCCTGTAACGCCCCGCGCGGCAGCGCACCGCGAGTCCCGAGCCGGGTAGTCCCCGCCGGAGAAGGATGTGCTCCATGAGCGAAGGCACGAACTCCGCAGGTGAAGCCCCTACGTTTGTGGTCGACGGCTACGAGAACGTGGTTGAGGCCATCGCCGCGCTCCGCGAGCACGGCGTGGTGATCGCGGATTTTCGCGGGGCGGACGACCCGGTACGGCGGCGCATCGCGGACGCGCTCACCGGCGCCGGGCTGGCAAACGGGAACTCGCCTTTCATGCTGACCGAGAACGTACTTTTCGTCACCGCGGGAAGAATGCCGAACCGCGCGGAGGTCGAGCGGTACCGCGACGGCGACAAATGATCCGCCGGCGTCGGGGGAACGGCCGGTCAGCGGTGGCGTAGCAGCGCCAGGCAGAGCGTCAGGCCGGGACCGAAGGCCATCGCGACGACGGTCGCGTCGGCTGCGAGGCCCCGGCGGAGCTGGTCGAGGACGAGCAGGACCGTGCCCGACGAGCAGTTGCCCCGGGTGTCGAGGACGCCGCGGGTCGCCGCGGTCTGCGCGGGGGTGAGGCCCAGGCGTTCCTCGACGACGTCGACGATGCGCGGGCCGCCGGGATGCACGGCCCACCCGCCGACGTCGGTGATGTCCGCGCCGGTCGACGCGAGCAACGCCCCCGTCGCCTCCTCGACGTGCTTGGCGAGCACCCCCGGCACCCGCGGCGACAGGCCCATCCGGAAGCCGTGGTCGGTGACGTGCCAGCTCATCAGGTCCTCGCTGGCGGGCGCGGTCACGGCGGTGGTGTCGAGGACCTCCAGGCCGTGGGCGGCGTCGGGGACGACGACGACCGCGGCGGCGGCGTCGCCGAACAGCGCGTGCGCGACGACCTGCTCCAGGTCGCGATGTTCCTGCGCGGGCTGGACGTGCAGCGACGTCAGCTCCACGCAGAGCACGAGCGCGGGCAGCCCGCGGGCCCGCACGAAGTCCGCCGCCGCCCCCAGCCCGGGAATCGCGGCGTAGCAGCCCATGTGGCCGACGAGCAGCCGGCGCACGGTCGGCGCCATGCCGAGCTCGCGGGCGAGCCGGATGTCCAGGCCCGGCGTCGCGTAACCGGTGCAGGACACGACGACGAACAGCCCGACGTCGGCGGCGCTGATCCCGGCGTCGGCCAGCGCCTCGCTCGCCGCCCGGTGGCCCAGGGGCGGCGCCTCGTCGAGGTAGCGGCGCATCCGGGCCGCCGTCGACCAGTCGCTGACGTCCTCTCGACGCGGATTCACCACACCATGGCGGGTGCGGACACCGGAGCCGAGGAACAGCCGGCGGGACAGCGCGTCCCCCCGGTACCGGTGGGTGAAGTAGTCGTCCCAGAGCTCCTGCTGGTCATAGACGTCGGGGAAGGCCGAACCCAGGCCGGTGATGACCGCGGCGGCGGGCGCCGCGCTCACCACCGAGCCACGTCCGCGTCGGCCTCCGGGTCGCCGCCGAGCGCCGCGATGCCCAGCCAGTCCGCGCAGACGTCACTCGTCGCGGGTTGCAGTGAGCCGCACCGGGCATCGCGGTAGAGCCGTTCGAGTGGATGCCCGCGGCGGGTGACCGACGTTCCGCAGGCCTCGACGATCGAGGCGGCGACGTCCTGCGCGGTACGCCCGGCGAGCAGCTTCGCCCGCCACACCCACTGGTTCGTGGACGGCGACCCCGGGTCGGCATCCACGCGGCGGGCGCATTCGTCGACGACGGCGTCGAGTGCGGCGAGCGCGGCATCGGCCTGGCCGAACCGGGCGCGCACGGCGGGCAGCCCGGCGAGTCCCCGGGCCAGCCCGGTGCCGGCGCGGCCGCGGGCATGGGTGATCCCGGCGTCGAACACGGCCCGGCCCACACCGGCGTAGACGGCGGCGTAGGAGGCGACGAGCCACTGCGGCATGACCTGCGCGACCAGCAGGCTCAGCCCGGCGACACCACCGACCAGCGCGTCCGCCGGCACCCACACGTCGAGGTGCACGTCGTGGCTGCCGGTGCCGCGCATGCCGAGGGTGTCCCAGTTCGGTTCGACGCTCACCCCGGGTCCGCGCGGGACGAGAAAATGACTGACCGTCGCGGGGGCCGACGGGTCGGATTCGGCGGCGCGGGCGGCGACGAAGAAGACGTCGGCGTGCGACGCCCCCGAGCAGAACGACTTCGTGCCGGTGATCCGGTAGCCCTCGCCGTCGGGCTGATAGCTGGTCCGCAGCTCGGACAGCCGGGAGCCGGCACCCCGTTCGCTCATCGCGACGGCGATGAACGTCCCGGCCGCGGCGTCCGCCAGCGTCCGGTCCCGGGCGGCGAAGAACGACTCCGGCGCGCCCATCGCCCGGGCGAGGTCGTCGGGCGTCCTGGCCATCGCCCCGACGACCGAGGTGTGCATGTTCAGGACCAGCGCGGTCGCGCCGCTGCCCGCGGCGAGGACACGCGCGGCGTCCGCCCAGTCGGCGAAACCACCGCCGGACCCGCCGAGCCGCTTCGGCACGAGCAGGCCCAGCAGCCCGGCGCCGCGCAGCTCGTCGAGGTCGGCGGCGGGCAGCTCGCCGTCGCGGTCGGCCTCGGCGGCCCGCCCGGCCAGGCCGTCGACGGCACCGCGGGCGAGCGCGGCGCCATCGACGTCGCGGACGGCGAGTTCGTCGCCGTCGACGTCGACGTGGGCCGGTTCGGTGCCGTTGGCGTCGTCGTGAGTGGCGAGAGTGCGGGGCGACGGGATCGGGGCGTTCACAGGTGGTCCTTTCCGGTCACGGATCGGACGCCCACCGCCTGGTAGACCCCGGCGGTGGAACCGGTCGGCAGCATCCGGACCGCATCGGCGCGGCGCGCCAGCCACCGGGCGTAGTCGACGAGCGACGGGCGCAGCCCGCCGACGACGGTCATCTCGATCCCGGCGCGGCCGAGCGCGCGGGCCAACCGGTCGGGCGAGACGAGCAGCTTCGGGTCATGCAGTCGCCGCGGCGGCCCGCCGGGCAGATGCTCGGCGACGCGGATGAGGGCGAGCCGGCAGAACAGGGTGTCGGCGAGCGTGTCGATGACGACGGTGCCGCCCGGCGCGAGCACCCGGCCGATCTCCGCGCAGGCACCGTCGAGGTCGGCGAGATGCTCGAACAGCTCACCGGCGACGACGCAGGAGAACCGCGCGTCGGGAAACGGCAGGTGGTGCACGTCGGCGCGGATCGCCGCGACCCCGTGCCCGGCGGCCTGGCGCAGCGCGGGCGCCGACAGGTCGACGCCGACGTGGCGCCAGCCGGCGAGCCGGCCGGTGAGCGCCACCGACAGCAGCCCGGCGCCGCAGGCGAGGTCGAGCAGCGGCGCGCCCGGACGAGGCGGATCCGGGATGAGTCGCCCCCGGGCCTCGGCGAGCCAGCGCAGCGCGGCGAACTGCCCGTGCGTCCCCCACCACTCGTCGGTGAGGTCGTCGTACTGGGCGGGATCGTTCCTGGGCCGGCGAGGGGCGGGCCGGCGAGGGGCGGGCCGGCGAGATGCGGGCCGCGGCAGCGGGGGAGCGTTCACGGGTCTCCCGGTTGGGCGTCGGATCCGTCGGCCGGCGACCGAACCGGTATCTCCCCGGCACGATCTGCGGTGTAACCGATCTCAAGGTAATGGTAGGCCCAACCCATTCCCACCATCGACACAATGGCGGTACACGTTCGACCGGGCCGGACGTGGCGCGAGCAGGCCCGCCTCCGCCGACAGCCGGTGGCCGGCGGCAGGCCGGCGGCTGGCGGCAGGCCGGCGGCTGGTGGGCACGGGCGCGCCGGCGGCGGTGAGCCGCCGGTCAGTCCAGCCGGGTACCGGCGGCGACGACGAGCGCGACGTCGATCGCGGCGACGGCCATCGCGGTGCGAAACGCGGTCTCGTCGTCGCGGCGCAGGCCGACGCCGGTCAGCACGCCCACCGCGGTCAGCACGCTCACCCGCCAGGGCGACGGCCGAGCCGGCCCGAGCACCGCCACCGCGGAGCCGGCGGCGAGCAGCAGCGCGGCCGATCCGCGCGAACCGTCCGCCCCGAGGCGCTGGGGCAGGCCGCGCACGCCGGTGCGGGCATCGGCGTCGAGGTCGGGCAGCACGTTGGCGAAGTGCGCGCCCGCGCCGAGCAGCGCCGCCGCCGCCGGCAGCCACCACGGCGGCTCGGGACTGCCGGGCAGCCCCCGCACGACGAACGTGGGCAGCAGCGCGAACGACACCGCGTACGGGACGACGGACAGCGGCGTCGCCTTCAGCCCGAGGTTGTAACCCCAGGCGCTCGCGACCGCCGCTAGGTGGGTGAGCCCGGCCCGCCGCCCCGACGCCAGCGACAACGGCACACACGCGACCAGCGCCGACGCCGTGGCCGCCGCCACCGTCCCCGCCGCGAGCCCGTCGGCGACGAGCGGTTTGTCCCCCCGGCCCCCGGCCGCGTCCCGGTGCCGGTCGACGAGATCGTTGCTCCACCCCACCGAGAGCTGCCCGGCCAGCACCGCCGACGCCACCAGCCCCACCCCGCCCGCCGTCCGCCGGCTGGACCCCGCGAGCGCCGCCGCGAACAGCGTCACCGCCGCCGTCGGCTCCGGATGACACGCCCGCACCAGCGCCGCGACCTGCTTCGTGACGGCAGGCCGCCGCCGTGGCGTGCCGAGGCCGGGGATTCCAGCGAATCGCCGTCCCACGGCCGGTCGTGCCACAGGGGTGATCGTCGCACGAATCTCGCGTGCGGGACCCGCACCCGGTACCCCCGACGACACCGCGCCGCTGCGTGTCCACCGCCCGCTAGCCGAGGGCCTCGGTAGGGGTATGCAACGACAGATCGGCGCTCTTCGGGAAATATAATTCTCAACCTTCGAGCGTCATTGTTCAGAAAGACACCAACAGCCCCTGCGGCATGACGCGACGCGGGCGATGGACAGGCTCTCAGAGGTACTGATGGCGGCGGTCACCGGCCGCGGCGCGAGGTCGACCCGCGGCGCAGCGCGAGCCAGATGGCCCCGGCGAGGGCGGCGGTCAGCAGCAGCAGGGCGGCGAGATCGAACGTCCAGGTGCCGGCCTGGTCATGCCACAGGGGGTCATCGGGACCGTGTTGATAGCCGGTCGTCGCCGCGACCAGCGCGAAGCCCCACCTGGCGGGCATCAGGTACGCCACCTGTTCCAGCGGCGGCCTGTGGTTCAGCGGTACGAGCAGCCCGCACAGCAGGAACTGCAGCAGCAGGATGACGACGAGGATCGGCATGCCGCGGTCGGCGTTCGCGATCAGCGCGGAGACCAGCAGCCCCTGCACCATCGCGGCCAGCGTCACGGCGGTCATGGCGGCGGCGATCTCGGTGACCCCGTCGCCCAGGACCAGCGGGTGGTCCGGCCCCGGCTGGCCGGCCAGCCCCACGACGGCCAGGATCACGGCCTGCACGCAGGTGATCAGGCCGAGGACGGCGAGCTTCGACCAGAGGTAGGCGCCGCGGGACAGCCCGATCGCCTGCTCCCGCTGGAAGACCGAGCGCTCCTTGACCAGCTCGCGGAACGATCCGGCGAACCCCGTGAACGCACAGCCGAGGATGAGCACGAGCATGAGCGGCGCGATGTCCGTGCGATCCGCGCCGGGACCAGGCCCACCGCCGGGACCCCCGCCCGGGCCGACCTGCAGGCTCCGCCACGACAGCCCGGCATCGCCGGGCAGCAGCTGCGCGAAGAGGCTCAGGACCAGCGGCAGCGCCAGGAGGAACACGGCGTAGGCCCGGTCGGCCGCGATCACCGCGAGGTAGCGGCGGGCGAGCGCGGAGAACTGGCGCAGCGCCGGCTGCTGGCGCGGCGGCGCGTCCGGCACGGCCCGCGCCGGAGCCGCGGCCGGCGGCGCCGGGGCGCTCGGCGTCCCGTACTTCGCGTACTGCGGCGAGGCCTTGAACCGGGCCGTCCAGTCGACCTCGCGGGAACGGTCGAGCAGCAGGAACATGTCGGCGAAGTCGTGCTGGCCGAAGTACGCGAGCGCCTCGCCGGGCGGCCCGAAGTAGGCGAGCTTGCCGCCCGACGCGAGCACCAGCAGTCGGTCGCACAGGTCGAGCTGGGCCGGCGAGTGGGTGACGACGACGACCGTCCGGCCGTCGTCGGCCAGCGTGCGCAGGGTCTGCATCACCGACTTGTCCATGCCCGGGTCCAGGCCGGACGTCGGCTCGTCGAGGAAGAGCAGCGACGGGCGGGTGAGCAGCTCCAGGGCCACGCTGGTGCGTTTGCGCTGCCCGCCGGACAGGGTGCTGATCCGCTGCGCCGCCTGGTCGGTGAGTCCCAGCTCGCCGATGACCTCCTCGACCCGGGCGTTGCGTTCGGCCGCCGGGGTGTCGGCGGGGAAGCGCAGTTCGGCGGCGTAGCGCAGGGCCCGGCGGACGGTGAGCTGCGGGTGCAGGATGTCGTCCTGCGGGACCAGCCCGATGCGCTGGCGCAGCTCGTCGTAGGCGGCATACAGGTCGCGGCCGGCGTAGCGGACCTCGCCGGAGTCGGCGGGACGCTGCCCGGTCAGCGCGCCGAGCAGCGTCGACTTCCCGGCGCCGCTGGGCCCGACGACGGCCAGCAGGCTGCGCTGCCCCAACGCGAACCCGACCCCGTCGAGCAGGCGCCGGCCCGAGCGGGTGACAACCAGGTTGTCGGCCTCGAACGAGATGTCGCCGGAGTCGGTGTACTCGACGAGCGTGCCGCCCTGCAGCCGCAGCAGCGCGTGCCCGATGCCGACGATGTCGTCAGGGCCGATCGTCGCCTGGCCGACCCGGCGGCCGTTCACGAACGTCCCGTTCCAACTGCCGAGGTCGACGAGGTGCCACTCCGACCCGACCTGACGCAGCTCCGCGTGCCGCCGCGAGACGAGCGGTTCGGCGAGCACCACGTCACACTCGGGCCCGCGGCCGATGACGACCGTCGCCGCCCCGACCGGATGCAGCGCCGTGGCGCCGCGCCCCCACCAGGTTCCGCTTCGACCGGATGCGGGTGGCCCGCCGCCGCCCGGCCCGGCTGCCGGGAACGTGGCCGGCGGTGCGGCTGGTGCCGGTCGTTTCCAGGAGTGGCTCCCGGCGGCGACCCGGGTGGTTGGCACGGCCGGGGGGACAGGCCGCGGTGGGGCTGGTGGCGTCGGCGGTGCGGCTGGTGGGGCCTTGGGTGGGGCCGGTGGTGCCTTGGGCGGAGGCGGCCCAGCCGCCGATGGGGCGGGTGGTGTCGGTGCGGGGGCGGGTGGTGTCGAGGGCGGGCGGGGCGTCTGCCACCAGCCGGTCCCGGACGCCCTCGGCGGTGCGGCCGGGGTTGGCGGCGCCGCGGCGGCCGGTGTGACGGAGGGCTGGGCAGGCGGTGATGGCGGGGCGGGCGGGCCCTGCGGGATGGACGGGTTCTGCGGGGTGGGCGGGTTCTGTGGGGTGGGCGGGTTCTGTGGGGTGGGAGGTGGCGCTGGGTTGGGCGGCGTCTGGGCGGCGCCGTGACCGCGCGTCCACCAGGCACCTGCGGGGGCCGGGGCGGCGGGTGGCGGAACCGGGGCCGCCGGGGCGGCGGGGGTGAGGGCGGCGCGGATCGCGGCGGCGAAGGCGGACGCGGACGGATGCCGGTCGGCGGGGTCCTTCGCCATGCCCCGCGCGATCACGGCGTCCAGGGCCGCGGGCAGCCCGGGGCGCACGGCGGTGAGCGCGGGCGGCGGGTCCTGTAGGTGCGCCCGGATCAGGCCGAGCCGCTCGGGGGCCTCGAACGGCCGGCGTGCGGTCAGGCACTCGAAGAACAGGCAGGCCAGCGAGTAGACGTCCGTGCGGTGGTCGACCCGCCCCGGCCCGAACCGTTCGGGCGCCATGTAGTCGAGCGTGCCGATCATCGCGCCGGTGGTGGTCAGGCCGGCGCCGTCGACGGACCGGGCGATCCCGAAGTCGACGAGGTAGACGAAGTCCGTCGGCCGGCCGCCGCCGGCGCACAGCACGTTGGACGGCTTGACGTCACGGTGGATCAGCCCGTCGGCGTGCGCGGCGTCCAACGCGGCCGCGACCTGTTCGGCGACGCTGACGGCGATCAGCGGGTCGAGCGGCCCGTCGCGCAGGACCCGGCCGAGATGGTCGCCCTCCACCAGCCGCATGTCGAGGAAGAGCTGGCCGTCGATCTCGCCGTGGCGGTGGATCGGGATCACGTGCGGCTCGCGCAGCTGCGCCGCGATCTCGGCTTCCCGGCGGAACCGCTCGGTGAACTGCCGGTCGCCGGCCAGGCTCGGCAGCAGCAGCTTGAGCGCCACCATCCGCTGCTGCGCCGTGTCGTAGGCGCGGTAGACCTCGCCCATACCGCCGCGTCCCAGCACCGCCTCGATGCGGTACGGCCCGAACATCCGCTCTGCCATCATGACTTCCCCGGTGGTTGTTTCCGCTGACGTCGCCGGCGCATACGGATGAGGACGAGCAGCGCTGGCAGGGCGGCGAGCAGGACGCGCGGGGCCGGCGGCACGCCGGCCGGAGCCAGGAGACTGAAGAGGAGCAGGCAGAAGAACGCGGTCAGGGCTCCCTTGGCCGCGGCGCCCAGCACCTTGCCGGCGGTGCGCAGCCGCCGCCGGTCGCCGGTCGCCGGCCGCGGCTGCTCGGGCGGGGCGGGGCTCGGCGCGGGCTGGGCGGCCTCGGCCGGCTGCTGCCACCAGGTGGTCTGACCCGTCGGCCGGGAGCCAGGCCGCGGCTGGGGATGTGCCGGCACCGTGGTGGGCCCGGTGAACCCGGGCGGCGCGGCGACCGGCGGGTGCGTGGTCTCCGAGCGGGTCCACCAGGGCAGGGGTTGAGCGAGCAGTCCTTCGAGGTCGCCGGCGGCCGTCCAGCCGGGCGCGCAGCAGGCCCGCAGCCGGGCGGCGAGCCGGTCGATCCGCGGGTCGTGGAGCCGCTCCAGCGAGGACCAGGCCCGGGTCTGGTGCGGCGGCTGGTAGTCCTGGTCGCGCAGGAGCAGGTTCTCGCCGTCGTTGAGCTGCTCCCACTGCGCCGGATCGCGGGCGAGGGCCAGCAGCGACAGGTAGATGACGAGGCCGGGGAACGTGTCCATCCACGGGCCCCAGCGGCGGTTCTCGGGCTGGTAGTTGCGGTGCCCCACCTCCGTCGGCGCCGGTGAGCCGGCGAACGGGGCGATCCAGGAGCTGTCGAAGTCGACCAGGCGCAGCCGGCCGGCGGGGTCGACGAGCACGTTGCCGTGCTGCAGGTCGCCGTGCGCGAAGCGGGCGGCCTGGGTGCGGCGCAGCAGGTCGCGCCAGGAGTCGGCGAGCGCCGTCAGCGCCGCCCGGTCGTCGGCCTCGGCAAGGTCCTCGACGTGCTGGTCGAGGGTCCGCCCCTCGACCCATTCCATCTGGACCATCGGCCAGCGCCGCCCGTTGACCAGGATCGCCTGCTCCACCCAGTGGCAGACGGCGACGTCCCCGGTGAGGTTCCGCTCGGTGAACCAGGCGTTGAGCGCCGTGTAACGCACCTCGGTGGCGGCGTCGTCACGGGTGAAGAACCGCAGCGCCTGCGCGCTGCCGCCGACCGTCGCCCGGAACACCACCGCCGTGGAACCCGACGCGGGAACGGGAATGCCCAGCATCGGATGCTCGTCGAAGCGGGCCGCGACCAGCTCGGGCCGGTCGAACACGACCGCGGGCTGCTGCACGGCGCGGATGTAGTCCTCCGCGGAGGGATACGCGGTCACAGGTTCACGACCAGGTCGGCGGGCTCGTCGGTGACGAGCCGGACGCGCAGCAGGGTGACGTCGTCGTTGTGCAGCCGGCCTGTGGCGCGTTGGTCGGCGACGAGGGCCGCGAACGTCGCGTCGTGCGCCAGCTCGACGAGTACCGGCCACAGTGCCGCCTCGTCGTGCGCCGCCTGTGCGAGCAGCCAGGCGGCCAGCGCGTCGGTGGCGATGAACAGCACGTCGCCGGCGCGGACCTCGCCGGCGGCCAGGCCCAGGCCACGCACCATCGGGCCGAGCGCCCGCGGGTGGGTGCTGATGCCGTCGGGGGACAGGCCGAACTCGTCGACGCCGATCGGCGGGAAGTGGGTGAGCAGCCGCCCGGCACGGATGTGGAACAGCACGGTGTCGCCGAGCGCGGCGGCCTCCCAGCGGGCCCGCGGGCCGTCGAGGTCGGCCAGCCGGCAGCCCAGGAACGTCGCGAACGAGCCCTCCGCGCGGAACTTGTGCTCCTCGATGACCGTCGCGAACCTGGTCGGCGCCTCGGCCACCCACAGCCGCTGGACCTGCTCGAACCAGGCCCCCAGCCCGTCGGGGGTGAGGACGGGACCAGGCCGGGCGACGAACGAACCGACAAGGTGTTCCACCCAGCGGATCGCGTCGTACGCCTCGGTCGCCCCGTCCACGACCACATAGCGGGGCACTGTGCCCGCGGCCGGATCGCCGTCGTCGTACGCGGCGGCGTCCTCCCATTCCAGCGCGGCGCTGCCCTGCTTCTCCAGGGCGAAACAGGTGGAGCGGGCGAGGATCATCCGCGTCTCCTCACCGGTCCCGGACGGCGGCGACCCGGGTGCCGATCTCCAGGAACCACACGAGGGTGGCCAGGCCCGCGTTGAACACGAACCCGCGGGCACCGTCGGCGATCTCCACCCGGGCGCCCCGTGCGTTCGCGACCATCGACGCCGGCAGCGCGCTGGAGATCGCGAACAGGTCGGGTCCCGGCGCGGGCAGCCCGGCACCCGTGACGGGGAACAGCACCTCGGGCGCGATCGTCGGCGACAGGAAGATGTTGAACAGCAGCGTCCCGCCGTCCCGGGTCTCGATCGAGGTGAGCCGGGCGGCCCATTCGGCGAGGTCGGCGCCGTCGAACGGGCTGTCGGTGACCATCCCGTCGGTGATGTTGATGACGATCGGCGGGAACGAGTCGGGATGGTTCGCCGCCCACTCGTACACGTGCTCGCCGGCCGCCGCGATGGCCTGGCACATCGGCGTGCGGTAGCCGAACACGGGCTCGACCCAGACGGGCAGCCGGGAGCCGGCGACCGCGTCGACGGTCGGATCGTCGGGGCCACCGCGCAGCGGCTCGACCCGCAGCGGGCTGTCGAACACCTGCGGGATCGGCACGATCGGCCCGCCGCCGAGCGCGGGCTCGACCCCCTCGCCGCCCGCCGTCGGGCAGGCACCGTAACCGAAGACGCCGACGTCGAAGTAGTGCCGGGCCCGGCCACCGACCTCCTTCGCCGACTTCACGCACAGGTCGAGCAGGATCTTGTTCACGGCGCGGGCGGCGCCCTCGGCGAGCGTGCCCCCGCTGGACTGCCACGGCTGCTTCATCGAGTCGGATCGGTCCAGCAGGAACACGATGCAGCCGGGGTTAGCGCGGGAGAAGGTCTGCTCGTACATCTCGTCGTCCGTCCTGATCGTCCATTCGTGCTGGTCAACCGTCCGCGCCTGGTCGGGGCGCGGTCGGCGTCGTGCGAGCTCGTCGTCGGTCGCCAGGTCGTCAGGGGGCTCGGCGCCGACGGCTCGCGACGACGGTGGGCGGCCACGCGGTCCCGGGCCGCCACGTCCACTCGTGGGCGTCGACGCGGCAGCGGAACGCGTATCCGGCCGACGTGTGCCCGACGTCGACGCGGAACGCGCCGCAACGCGGGCACTGCACCACGCGGGGCGCCTCGGGTACCTGGATGGGGTCGTGGGTGGCCGGGCGGTCGGGCGCCGCGGACTCACCCCTGCCGACGGCGGGCGGCGGGGCACCCTGGTTCCACCACCGGCCCGCGGCCGGGGCGCCGGGCGGCCGCTCGACCGGCAGTATCACCTGTGTCGGTCGCTCGACGTCCGGGTCCCGCACGGTCCGCGGACCCGCGTCGAGGGCGCGCCGACCAGCGTGGCGGCCCTCCGGCTCGGTCGGCCGCCGGTGAGCCGGTTCCGGCGCCGGTTCGTCCGGGCGTGCCGGTAGCACCACCAGCCACGCGAGCAGCACGCCGCCGATGGCGGACCCGAGGACGACGGCGAGCGGGGCCCACCAGACCGGCCGGGCGGGCAGCCACAGCATCCAGCCACCCAGGGCCGCGACGAGCGCCCCCGCCACGGTGACAACCATGATCACGTATCGCGGGACCGGCTCCCCGTTGCTCCGTCCCGGCGCGGCCCGCCCGCTCACGGCCCGTCCGCCCGGAGGCGGAACGGCGCGCCGGTCGTCCCGACAACCGGCCGGCATCCCCGGCCGGCCGCTGGGTCCGGGGCGGCGGGATCCTGGGCAGCCGCGGCCGGGTCGGGGGTGGCCTGCGGTTTCGGGTCGACGAGGTGCCAACCGCCCGGAGGTCGCAGGCAGACGGTCGTCGTCGCCCGGGCGGACGCGGTGGACGAGGCGGACGCAGCGGACGGCGTGACCGACACGGTGACGGTGACGTCCGCGGTGACGGCTCCGAACAGGTGCACCAGGAAGACGACGCCGAACGCGACCACCGCCGCGTACACGGGTGCCAGCGCCGGGTGCTGCCACGGCGCGCGGGGCCGGGTCATCCCGGCTGCTGGATGGTTCCGGAGCCACCCCCCGAGCTGCCTCCGGGACCACCTCCGATCGCGGCGAGCGCGCGTCCGAGCACGGCCAGCACAGGCTTCATGCCCGGAAGTCTCGGGTGGTTCGGCCGCCGGCACATCGGTGCCAGCACGGACATTCCACGGCGAGACGCGTCAGTGATGACACTGATGGCATGGGCCGGCCGCGGTGCTACCGTCCGGCGGATGGACCGGGTGGCGGTGGGGCGCGTCTTCATCGTCGACGACAACGCGCCGTTTCGCGCCGTCGCCCGGGCGCTGCTGGAAAGCGGCGGCTACGAGGTCGTCGGGGACGCCGCGACCGGAGCCGAGGCGCTGGCCGGCGTGCCCGCGGCGGGCCCCGACATCGTGCTGCTGGACGTCGCCCTGCCGGACACCGACGGGTTCAGCGTCTGCCGGGAGCTGCGAAGCGCGGCGCCCGACGCGACGGTGGTGTTCTGCTCGGTGCGCGACGCCGAGCACTACGGCGACGCGGTCGAGCGTTCCACCGCGGCCGGGTTCCTGCCCAAGTCGGCGTTGTCGGCGGCGGCGCTGGCGTTGCTGGTGGCGCGTCAGGCCGAGCGCAGGTAGGTCAGCACCGCGAGGACGCGGCGGTTGTGCTCGGTCTCGTCGGGCAGCGCGAGCCGGACGAAGATGTTGCGGACGTGCGTCTCGACGGTGCGGGTCGTCAGGTGCAGCTCGTCGGCGATCGCCGCGTTGGACCGGCCCTGCGCCATCAGCCCGAGGACCTGCCGTTCCCGGGGGCTGAGTTCGGCCAGCTCGTCGCGTCTGCCCCGGCCGCCGGCGAGCAGCGGGACGACCTCGGGATCGAACGCGCAGCCGCCGGCGGCCACCCGGCGGACGGCGTCGAGGAAGTCCGGCCCGGTGACCCGGTCCTTGAGCAGGTAGCCGACGCCCCGCGCGGTGCGTCCGACGAGCTCGTCGAGATGCGCGACCTCCAGATGCTGGGACAGCAGCAGCGTTCCCGTCACGGGGTGGCGCCGCCGCAGCAGCACGGCCGCGCGCAGCCCCTCCAGGTGCTGGGTGGGCGGCATCCGGATATCGACCACCGCGAGGTCCGGGCGCTCCCGCTCGACCGCGTCGAGGAGCCGCTCCGCATCGCCGGCCTGCGCGACGACCCGGCACCCGTTGCCTTCCAGGAGTTCGACGAGCGCCACCCGGAACAACGCCGAGTCGTCAGCGAGCACGACCCGCGTCACCCCCGTCGTCGACGCGGTGGTGGTGGTGGCGGTGGTGGCGGTGGTCGTGGCAGGGGTGGCAGGGGTGGCGGCGATGGTCACGGTCCCTCCAGGGGGAGATCGGCGTGGACGGACGTTCCGGCGCCGGGGAAGCTGCGCACGACCAGGGTGCCGTCGAGCGCGGCGACCCGGTCACGCAGGCCGAGCAGACCGGTGCCCGCCGACAGGTCGGCCCCGCCGACGCCGTCGTCGGCGACGGTGACGAGCAGCCGGTTCCCGGACGCCCGGACGTGCACGTGGACCGCGCTGGCGCGGGCGTGTTTCGCCGCGTTCGTCACGGCCTCCGCGGCGACGAAGTAGACCGTCGCGGCGACCCGGGCCGCCAGCGGCGGCAGTGCGGGGCCGTCGACGACCCGTACCGGCGAGGCGGAGCGGGCGGCGAGCGCCCGCAGCGCGGGGAGCAGCCCGGCCTCCGTCAGCACGGCGGGATGGATACCGCGGGCGAGTTCGCGCAGCTCCGTCAGTCCCGCCTCCAGCCCGTCGGCGGCCCGCCGGAGCAGGGCGTCGAGCTCCCGGTCGGTCCCTTCGGGATCGAGCCGGTCGCGGGCGAGGCGCAGCACGAGCGCGGTGGTGACGAGCTGCTGCTGGGCGCCGTCGTGCAGGTCCCGCTCGATCCGGCGGCGCTGCTCGTCGGCGGCGGCGACGATACGGACCCGGGACGCGCGGACCTCGGCGAGCTGGGCCCGCACCGTCGCGGCGAGCCGCTGGTTGTCCAGCTCCAGGGCCGCGGCGGCGCTCACCGCGTGCAGGACATGCCGGTCGGCGCGCAGCGCGGGGTCGTGCAGGAACACGGCGACCACCCGCTCGTCGCGCCGGACCGGTGTGATCGCGTCGTACGGGCCGGGCGTGACGGGCTGCCCGGCGCCGTCCACGTAGCTGTCGGGGGAGCCCGTCTCGTCCGGGTGGTGGTAGGCGATGCGCAGTGTCGGGTCGCCGAGCGCACGGGCCAGCAGGTCCCGCAGGTCCGCATGCGGTGTCCGGGGCAGGTCGAGCAGGAGGTCCGCGACCGCCGTGCGGCCCAGCCGGACCCGTAGCGCCCCCGCCAGGAACGCCACCGGCAGCCCCAGGGTCGCCAGGTGGGCGACCGCGTTGAGCGACGACGCGCCGGACTCCGCCAGCGCCGAGTCCAGGATCGCCGCGATGCTCCCGACGAGCCCGACGCCGTACACCGGCGCGAGCACCCGTCGCGCGGGCGGGGTGGCGACGATCCAGCGCCGGACCAGCAGCGCGACGACGGCCACGGCGACGACCACCTGCGCGCCATCGAACAGCGTGTTCTGCGGCCGGGACAGATCGGCGACGAACAGCAGGTTCGGCGTCACCGACCGATAGAACGGCACCCCCAGCGGCACGAGGACGCCCACGATCACGTAGACCACGCCGGTCAGGATCCGTTCGACGCGGGTGCGCAGCCGCCCGTCCGGGAAGGCCAGCAGGAGGTGCACCAGGCATCCTGAGGCCGCCGACCGCAGGAACATCCCGGCGGTGTGCGGCCCCGGGTCGCTGGAGATCTGCAGGTCCTCGGCGAACCAGGCGATCCCGACCGTCACCATCCGCAGGCCGAGGCGTCCCGGCCGGCGCAGATGCGTGACCAGGCCGGTGACCAGGTACAGCCCGCCGACCAGGCCGGAGAACAGGGCCGTGGTCGTGTTCGGATCCCGGCCCGAGTCGGACAGCACGAGCACGACCGCGCCGAAAACCGCCCCGGCCACGGCGAGCACCGGGACGCCGGGGCCGGCAGACCCGGCGATCGCCCAGGGACGGCTCTTCCACCCGCGTGATCGCGTCAGGCCGAGTTCGCCGCCCCCGGCACCGTCCCGACCTGACCGCACGATGGATCCGGTCACTGATCGATTATTTGGGTGTCGATCACCGTCGGCAAGCGCCCTGTTCCGCTCAGCGGACCACCTGGATGGCGCGGAGGAGGGAGTTCGCAGGCAGAGCGGGTAGGCGGCGGTGTGTGAGGTCGCCGCGGGAGTCAGGGCCGGATGTCCGCGCGCCCGCCGTCGGCGCCGCGTCTCGCGTCGTGCCCCGGGCCGGCCGCGTCAGCCCGGCAGGGGGGCCGAGCCGATGACCGCGCTGGTCGGCTGCTTGGAGCCGCCGGCTGGCTCGACCGTCACCTTCACGGCCGTCGCCTCCTTGCCGAGCGCGAGGAGCCGGTGTGCCCGTCCGACGTTGCCGCCGACGATGCCGGCGGACTCGACGCCCTTCGCGCTCGCCGCCCAGAGCTGATACACCCGGTTGGCCGGCAGGTCAGGCAGGTCGCGGATGTCGACGAACGCCCGGCCCGCGACGGCGACGACCGCGAGCCGGCCCCCGCCGGCCATCGGCTGCGCCGACCGGGCCGCCACCTCCGACGCGACCGCTTCGAGATCCGCCGCCTGGGCCCGGACGTCGGCGAGCTGATGACGCTGGTTGATCGTCAACGTGCCGACGACACCGAGCGCCACGAAAGCGACGACCGCGGCGACCCCTGAGGCGATCGCGGCGAAGGTCGCCCGCCGCTGCCCGCGGGAACGGCGGTCGGCGAGCCGGGGCGGCAGCTGCGGCGTCGTTTCGATCTCCCGCAGGACCGCCGCGCGCAGCGACGCCGGCGGTGTCCTCGGAACCGCGCCGCCCATCGTGGTCGCGACCGCGCGCAGCTCCCGCAGCTCCGTGGCGCACTCGGGGCAGGCGGCGAGATGGGACTCCAGCCTGGCGCGCTCGGCGTCGTCCAGCGCGTCGAGGGCGTAGGCGCCGATCAGCGTGTGTGCCTCCGGCGAGGTCACGCGGTCACCCCCAGGCAGTCGCGCAGCCGGATCAGTCCGTCGCGCATGCGGGTCTTCACGGTCGGCACCGGGGTCGAGAGCATCTCCGCGACCTCCCGGTAGGTGTAACCGCTGTAGTAGGCCAGGGAGATCGACTCCCGTTGCAGGTCGGTGAGGCCGTGCAGGCAGCGGCGCAGCCGCTCGTACTCCATCCGCAGCTCCACCTGTTCGACGACCTCGTCGTAGCCGGTCTCGCCGCCGCGCGCATCCATGGGGCCGGCCCGCCGCTCCCGGTCCGTCGCGGCCTGCGCGGAACGCACCCGGTCGACCGCGCGGCGGTGCGCGAGGGTGCAGATCCACCCCGTGGCGTTCCCGCGGGCCGGGTCGAACCGGTTCGCCTGCCGCCAGACCTCGACGAAGACCTCCTGGGTGACCTCCTCGGCCTGCGCCGGGTCCCGGACGACCCGGCGGACCAGTCCGTAGACCCGGGCGGCGAGCTGGTCGTAGACGACGGCGAACGCGCGGGTGTCGCCGCGGCCGGCGCGCAGCAGGGCGCTGTCCACGCTGGACGTGCCGTTGCCGGCGTCCAGCGTGGGGTCGTGATCGGCGACGGCGCGTAGCGCGCGCCCGTCGTCGTCATCGGTTCGTCGTTGCATCAGGCGGGACCTCCAGTGCGGGGGATCGGCCCGGCTGCGCCGGGGGTGGGGGCACCGTCGTCGGGCGCCGCGTCGCCGTCAGGTCGATCACCGGTGGCGCTGGCGCCAGCGGTGCTGCTTCGTTCTTCGGAGCGAGCGAACCGTCGGATTGCCGCCGGGCCAGGGAATCTCGCCGCCGGCCGGAACTTTCCGCGACTCGGACCCATCCGGCTGGCCGACAGCTCCGAATCCTCGTCGTCCACCGCCGGTGCGGCCGCTCGGCGGAGTCGGGGACACGGGTCACCGACGAGCACTCCGACAGTGACCACCCCGACAGCGAGCACCATCGGCCACAGGAGGATGCGGTGTCTGACACCGTTGACGAACGGCGCCTGCGGGAACTGAGCGAGGCGTCCGAGGATCTGCACAGCGACTCCATGCGGGCCAACCGCGCGGCCGTCGCCGACTATGTCGAGGCGACCCCGTCCGGCACCCGTCCGTTGTTCGCCGCCCGCGGCGCGGCGGTCGCCGCCGGCCTGGCCGGCGCGGGCGTGCTCGCGATGGGTTCCCGCGCCTGCGCGGCGACGAACGACGTGGCGATTCTCCAGACCGCCGCGTCCATCGAGAACCTCGCGGTCAGCACCTACCAGACCGCCCTGACGCTGCCGTTCGTCGGCGGCGCCGAGGCGAACGGTGTCGTCAAGGCATTCTCGATGAAGACGATGACGCAGCACACCGAGCATGCCGCCGCGTTCAACGCGGCGGCGGTCCGCCTCGGCGGCAAGGCCCAGACCGCCCCGGACCCGAAGTACGCGAAGGTCGTCCAGGCGGCCGTGCCGACAATCAAGGGGCCGGGTGACGTCGTGTCGCTCGCGATCACCCTGGAGGACGTCGCGGCGCAGACCTACACGAAGAACGTCAGCCAGGTCGGCAGCTCGATGCTGCGCCAGCTGTTCGGCAGCGTCGCCGCGGTGGAGGCACAGCACCGGGCCATCCTGCTCGCCGTCTCCGCGCTGCTCAGCGGCGGTGCCGCCGACCTGATCGCGCTGCCGCCCGACGCGGCGAAGCTCCCGAAGGCCGCCGGCAGCGTCGGCTTCCCCGTCGCCTTCTACCCCACCTCGATGGCCTCCCCGGCCACTGAAGGAGCCCTGTGATGACCAGGCGTGACCAGGCTCGCCGGCGTGTCGTACGGCGCGCCGAGCCGGGCATTGGCGACGCGGAGCTGCGCCTGCTGACAGGCGACCTCGACGCGCTGCACCGGGACACGTTCCCGGCGGCGCTGGAGGAGCTTCGCGACACCACCGGCGGGAGGCGGGCGGCGCCGGGGGCGGCCCCCCCCCCCCCCGGGGGGGGGGGGGGCCCCCCGGGGGGCCCCCCCCCCCCCCCGACCAGCCGCCGCGGCGTGCTCCTCGGTGGCATCGCGGCGGCCGGCGCGGGCCTGCTCGCGGCCTGTGGTGGCGGCTCGGACAGCGGCGGCAGCCAGTACGCCGCCGGCGCGACGCCGACCGGCAAGGCCAGCCCGTACACCGGGGACCTGCGGGTCGTCGCGCTGGCCGTGGCCCTGGAGAACCTCGCCGTCGCGGCGTACACGATGGCACTGGCGAAGGCGAAGGCCGGCGACTACGGCACTGTTCCCGCCGCGGTCGGGGAGTTCGCGACCCTCGCCCGCTCGCAGCACACCGATCACGCGAAGGCGTGGAACGGGGTGCTGTCCGGCGCCAAGCTGCCGACGATCACCGGCACGCCGCTGACGATCGCCGCGAGCGAGGTCGCGAAGCTGAAGGCGACGAAGTCCGTCCCCGAACTCGCCGCCTTCGCCCTCAACCTGGAGAACGCCGCGGCCCACACCTACCTGTACGCCATGACCAACGTGACGGGCAGCGGCGGCATCGCGACCGCCGCGACGATCGCCCCGGTGGAGGCGATGCACGCGGCCATCCTGAGCTTCATCGCCGGCGACTACCCGGTGCCCGACTCCTTCATCGACACCAGCAACGCCGTCGGCCCCGCTGCCCTGACCGCCTGACCGCCTGAGGGCCCGGCGGCCACCACCACTCCGCTTCGCGCCGAGAATCCCCCTCGGCGCGAAGCGGCTGTTCGTCCCTGACTCTGATGTCGGCCTCTGACTCTGACGTCGGCCCTGGCCCGGGGGTCCGCCCACGGCCGGCCACCCCGTTCGTCGAACCGCAGCGCGAGGCTGTAACCGACGAGAACCAGCAGGTTCAGCAGGAACAACCAGAAGCCGACCCCGACGGCGGCGCCGACGGCGCGCACTTGAACATCTGCTGCAGACTGAAACCCTGCCCGCGCAGGACCGAGGCGACCGCGGAATGGCTGATCTCGCGCCCCA
>NZ_JALKFX010000052.1:12362-47473 GCF_023243045.1 Frankia sp. AgB32 | reverse complement strand
CGCCGAACAACATCCACACCCGGCTGACCCGCCAGCAACTCACAGCAAGATCACCAAACCACGTGAATGTTTACGCGCGGGGCTGGGCCGCGAACTGGAACTGGCGGCCGTCCGCAACGCGCTGCGCGTACTGCCGCAGTTGCCGCCCGACGTCATCCTCTCGGTGAACGCGTCGCCTGCCACGGTGACCAGCGAGCTGATCGACCTGGTCGTCAATACAGGAACACCACAGCGCGTGGCAGTCGAGATCACCGAACGCGAAGAGATCTGTGGCGACCACGAGGTGCTGCTCGCCGTTGATGAGCTCCGGGGTCGTGGAACCCACATCGCGGTGGACGACGTCGGAAGTTGTTATTCGGGGCTTGAAGAGCTCCTGAAACTGCGACCGGAAATCATCAAGATCGATTGTCTTATAATCCGGGACATCGAGCTTGATCCTGCACGGCAGATCGTGGCTTCCGGGCTGGCCAAGCTCGCGGCCGAGATCGGCGGACATGTCGTGGCCGAAGGGATCGAGTCGACCGCGGAACTCGATGCGGTCGTGGACACCGGGATCGGCTATGGCCAGGGCTACCTGCTCGGTCGGCCGTCAACCGACATCAACCAGGCATGCCTCGGCAACCGGCGCCCCACCGCCACGCCGACCGACGAGCGGACCCACCGCACCCCCGCCCGGCACGGCCTACGGCTCTGACTCCACCCAATCGGCTGGGCAGGCTGAGAGGCATGTCGCGTGCGATGCTGGCGTGGATTTCGCGGTTGGCAGCTGAGGAGCGTCGATGGAGATCACGCCGCAGGCGGTCGCCTCCCGAAAGAGACCGATCACCTGGAGCAGGAGGAGCACGGCCCGCTTTGCCGCCGCCCAAGGTCTGGAGGAGATCGACCTGCCCCAGGTCCCCCGGGCTACCCGGCCCCCGTGTGGAGTAGTTCGGGGGCCGTCTCGTGGCCGGCAGCGAATCCGGGGTGGTTCTTTCGTGTGAGCGAATGGCAAAACTGGTTTGCGGGAAGCAGTCCGCCCAGGTAAAAGGCTTATCCTGAGCGTTTCTGCAGCTGACCCAGGCCTCGGCGATGTAGCGCATCACGCCGATCTGTAACATGCTGTGACGAGGAGCGAGAGTGCTCGATAGTGGCCTGCGGCGACGCGCTCACGAGTTTCCTTCATCTTCCGGTTCTATTGAGGCGGATTATTCCGAGGGCCAGGTTCCTGAAACTTGCGAGGGTGTCGCTGGTGTTTCCGGTGTAGGTGGGGCTGGCATCCTCACGCCAGGTGGTGTCGCCTGTGTGGTGGATTTCGCTTTCGATCTCCCAGTGGCCGCGGATGCGGGTATGGAGATAGCTGGTGGTGGCGCGGTCAGTGAGGCGCTGGTGAGGATGAGGTCATGTTCGCGGCTGACGCAGACTCCTTTCGGGTCGCACTCGTCGCGGCGGATGACGGCGGCGGTAGTAGAGGCGGGTGGGAAGTCGATGCCGTAGCCTGCCGTGATCAACGTTTGCCAGTTCCTGATCCGTCCGTGGACGCGTTGCCCGACTTCGTGACGGGGTGACTCCTGGAGCAGGGGAAAGATTCACTCAAACGTCTTTCTTGTCAATATCCGCCGGTTTCCTTTTATCGTCATCATGTGGTCGAGGCCTGCCTTCACGATGACGTCGGTGGTGTCGTATTGGGTGTGGATGGTGTCCAGGGTCGCGACTGGGCGGCCGGGCAGGTCCGGGAGCTTCTCGATCGGTTCTTTGATCTGTGTGATCTCGCTGGTGTCATCGGGGACACGGATCTGCGCGCCGACGGTGTCGGTTCCTTGGAGCATCGCGGACAGTGAGCCTGACCTGTGTGTTCCTGCTGGACCGGGGGCGCCGCGTAGGACCTTGCCGGCGATCGCGACGGGTGAGCTGGTCGCCCGGCCTCGGTGTCGTCTGCGCGAACGACCAGGCGCCAAAGGATCCGTCGAGCGCGTCCACGTCGATCGTCTCCAGGAGCAGACGGACTGTCTTGTGGATCTCGCAAAAGTGGTCGAAAGGCGCGCCCAGGCGGGCGAGTAGCGGCTGCGGCAGGTCCGCGATTCTGCCGCCGAGCTCGCGCAGGCATTTCGCGCCCGCCAGCCTCGCGACAGGCGTCACCGCCAGAACGAAAGACAGACGGTAGATTTTTCCCCGCGGGTCGCGAGGGTCGGAAACCGGGCGCAGCATCGTGAGCAGGCCGGAGATGTCTTACCGCTCGGGATTGAACGGATCGGTGAGCATATCGGAGCCAGGCTGGCACGCTGGCGCGCAGCGACCTTCTGTTTTGCCGAAAACGCCGGTCGGCGCTTTCGCTGCCCGCACGAGAGACCACTTCCACCAAAACGCTTATCACAACACGGACGACGGCGTGTCAAGGCCGCCAGAAGACCCGTTCCGGCTATTGTGCGAGACGCCGGCCGAGGGTCTGTCGATATGCGGGCAAACCCTGCTCAGCCCGCAGCGGACGCGCGTCTCTCGGAACGATCCGCCAAGGGTCCGCCCGCGGGAAGCAGCCGCCGGCACGACTACGCCAAGGTCACCGAGGGTAACGGCGGACTATCTCGCCGAAGCCCTGCAGACCTGCTCGGTGCTACCTCGTGCGTCTACCCCAGCACGCGTCCCCTTTCGCCCACCGACGGAACAACGCCAGGCCATTCGTGAAACTATTTGGTGGCGTATAGCAAGGCCAGTCGACTGGTGTATGGAAGGCGACACCTTCTGTGGTCGGCTTGACCCAGAGCGTTGCTGCCATCTACGTTCGCCGTGCATGGACGGAAAGTCGGAAAATCCGTATCGCGCCCACCGCGGGACCTTGGTCCCGACTGGCTGAGTCCGCAACTCGTTGCACTCGAAACAAACAGGCCGGATGGCTTCCATCCGGCCGTCCAGCGGGCGAACCACTGCTTCAACAGTCGGTCTGGGGCTGAACCACATTGTGTCGCGACCGTCCGACCATGTCGAACACAGGAGGTGATCCAATGGCAGAGATGGTTGTGATTCCCGCGGCCGAGCTCCTTCCGGGAGCACTCGACTTCTCGGTCGAGGAGCTTGAGGAGCTGGAGTCGCCGGGATTCTGGAAGGTCGTCGGCTTCGTGGCCGGCGCGGGAGTCACTGGCGGCCTGATCTACGGCGGTGTCTACATCGGCACCGGCGTCGCAATCACCTGACCGGCGTTCTCCGAACACAAGGAACAGGAAAGGATGCGGCGATGGACGTGCTGAAACAACACGAGTCGAACGCCCGGCTCGACGCGATGGCCCTGGACGTCGAAGAACTCGAGGAGCTGGTCGCAGCCGGTTGGTGGAAGGACTTCAGCAGCGGTTTCAAGTCCGGCTCCGCCGCGGCGTTCGGCGCGGGCACGGCCGTGGCGCTGGGAGTCGGCATCGGAGCCGCGATCACCTAGCCGGGCGCTCGCTCGGCTGACACCGCGCCCGGGAGCCGGGTTCGCTGGCAGCTCTGTGATGCGGGTTCTGGTCCCTGCAACTCGAGGTGCAGGGACCAGAACCGCCAGCTGTCTGCCATATCGCCGCTCCACACCAGCGGGCCACTGGGTGAACGTCCTCGAGAACTCCGCTCCAGCTGACGAAAGGCGCTTTTCATGATTGACCTCGAGGCTGATGGCGCGCTCGCCATCAGCGTGCGGGGTGTCAATGTGTCCTTCGGGGAGACGACCGTGCTCGACGATGTCACGTTCGAGGTGGCGCCGGGCACCATCACGGGGCTGGTCGGTCCCAACGGCGCGGGCAAGAGCACGCTGACCCAGGTGATCCTCGGTCTGCGGCGGCCCGATTCCGGTAGCGCGACGGTGTTCGGCCGGAGCCTTCCCGATCATCCCGACCCCATGCGTCTGCTCGGGGTGGTCACCGACGCCGTGAACGCCGACCCAGCGATAACACCGCGCGCGTTTCTGCGCTACCTCTGCGCCTGGGCCGGGCTGCCTTACAAAAGGGTTGACGCCGTGCTCGCGAGCACCGCGGCAGAGGGCTACCGCGACAAGCGCATCGGTTCCCTTTCGACCGGTATGCGGCAGCGGGTTATGCTCGCCTCCGCCCTGCTCGGCGAGCCACGCTGCCTTGTTCTCGATGAGCCACACAACGGCCTTGATCCCGACGGGATGCGCTGGCTCCGCGGATTTATGCGGCAGTTTTCCGAGGCGGGTGGTGCAATACTTGTCGCCAGCCACCTGCTGGCGGAGATAAATCAGTCGGCGGACCACATTGTCATGCTGAACCGGTCCGTTCGCTTCGCCGGACCGCTGGCCGACATCACTTCCACGGAAGCTCTCGAGGACATGTTCCAGTCACTTGTGTCGGAAGGCGCCTTATGACGCCCAAAAGGTTTGCCGCGGCGCTCGGGGCGGAGTTGCATCTGGCCGTCTTCCGGCGAATGAACGCTGGCGTTCTCCTGGTGAATCTTGCGCTTGTCGCCATCGCCGTCTACGGCATGGCAAATGAGGCTCGGGGTGATCTGAAATCGCACGTCATCGGGGCCGACACCGCGCTGCGCGAGTGTGTCGGCCAGGCATTCGTCGTCGCCCTCTTCGCGTCGCTGTGCGGAGCACAGATGGTTACCCGCCAACTTCGTGACCGGGTAAGTTCGCTGCTCTATCTGGCCAGGCCGTCCTGGCCACAGATCCTGAGTGTCAAGGCACTGGCCGCGGCGATTCTCGGCGTGGTGTTCGGTCTGTTTTCGACGGCCCTGGCCATGGCGGTCGCGTATGCCGCGCTGTCTCCTGCGGGGGGCTCGCTGGGCTCGGCGTCCAGCAGGCTGTGGTGGCTGGCGGCCGGCATCGTTCTGCTGGGAGCCTTCGGTGGAGCCTGGGGCGTCCTGCTGGGCGCGCTCATCCGGAAGCACGCGCTGACCCTCGCCGGCCTGGTAGTGTGGAGTGTCGGTCTGGAGGGCGGGCTCATTGCCCTGCTGCCGGCTGTCGGGCGTTGGCTGCCCGGTGGCGCGCAGGCAGCGATAGTCGCTGACCCGGATCTGCCGGATCGGCTTGGTCCGGTGGGCGGCGTGACGCTGCTGGTTGGCTGGCTGGTCGCCGCGGCTGTGCTCGCGGTGTTGTCCCTGCGGCGCCGACCCGCGCTGGCCGCCGGATGAGCACTGTCACTGCCGGCCCGCAGCCACGTCTGGCACCGGGAGTCGACATCCAGGATGGCGGCTCGGGGCGGGGCCAGATCGCGTACGAGCCGCAGTCCGGGCGCTACCTGCGCCTGGCGCCGGCGGCGGCGGCTGTGCTGGCCAACCTCGACGGCACCCGAACCGTCGCCGACGTCTGCGCGTCGTTGGGCCGCCCCGAGGCGCGGGATCAGATCGTCAGCCTGGTGAGCCGATTCATCGATCTCGGGTTGGTGGTCGATCCGGCTGCGATATCGGCCGACGACCTGAAGGCGCGCGGCCGGCGCAGGCAGCGCGCCCAGCCGGCCCGCACTCGCGTCCGCATCGTCCCGCCACTGGTGCTGAAGGTGGACATCGTCGAGCCGCGGGCGACGCTGAAGCCCTTTGTCGTTCTCGCCCGGCTGGCCATCTCCTGGTATGGCGCGCTGATCGGCGCGGCGCTCGTACTGGCGGCCGGTGTGAGCCTCGGAGTGACCTGGCCGCATCTTCGTGATCTTGCGCGCCGGCCGGTCACCATCACCTCGGTGGCCCTGGCCGCTCTGATCATTTTCGCGACGACCGTCGTGCACGAGTTCATGCACGGAGCGGTGTTGCGGCACTTCGGCGGCCAACCCCGCCGGATCGGCTTCATGATCTTCTATGGCGCGCCCGCGTTGTTCTGCGATGTGTCCGACGCATGGCGGCTGGCTGACCGGCGACAGCGCGCCGCGGTGGCGGCGGCCGGCCCGGTGGTGCAGATCGTGATGGGTTCGCTGCTCGCGCTGGTGGCCCCGGCGACCTCTGGCGGCACCCGTGACGCGGTGCTGCTGGCCACCCTGGCCGTGCTGGCGATGGGCGTGGTCAATGCCTGCCCGCTGGTCAAGTTGGACGGTTACATCGCGCTCGCCAGCTACCTTGACCGGTCGCACCTGCGCGACAAGAGCATCACCGCCGCCCTGGACTGGTGGCGCTACCTGCTGGTCGGCGGGCGGCGGAGCGCGGGTAGCCGCAGGATGATCATTTTTGGGACGGCGGCGGCGCTGTTCCCCACGGTGCTGGTCGCCACCACACTGATCAACTACCGAAGCATCCTCGGGATGTTCGGCCTGGTGGGCGCGCTGCTGCGCATCGCGCTGGCCCTGCTGGTCGGACTGCTGATCGTGCGGTCGCTGTCGCGGTGGACGCGCAGCGTGCGGGCAGCGGCGCCGCGACCATGGCGGGTTGCGGTCGCCTGCCTGCTGCTGGCCGCGTTCGGCGTGCTGGCCGGCAGCCAGCGGGTGACCGAAACATTGCCCGCGGTGTTCATGGTGCGCGACGGGCAGATCCTCGTCGTGGCCAATCCCGCCCACGCCGAAGAACTGCTGGCGGGGCGCAGTGTCACCCTGTACCGCGCCGGCGTGCTCGACCACGCGAGACTCGGCCGGGTCGTACTGAGCGGCGAAACGTCGCGGGGCCGGGCCGCGGTGGATCTGGGACTGGTAGTCCGCGCGCCCGTTCATGCCGAGAACTCGGTGCTGTTCGCCAGCACCCATGGCGCCGATCCTGGCGTGCCCCAGGGAACGGCGCTCATCTCCGTCGGCCATCCGACAATCGCTCGCTGGATCGTCCGGAGCTTTCTCGTCGAACCATGGCATGAAGTATTCTGACCATTACCTGAACGACGTTCCTTCGAATGATCGGAGCTTATTGTGGTGGAGCGCGAGGCGACCCGGTTCGTGCCCGGAATCGTCACTGTTTCGCTGGGCCTTGTCGTATGCTTCCTCGCCATCTCCGACTCGAATGATTATCTTGATGGAGCATGGGTGACCGCGGCCGAGATCGCGGGCTTCGTCGTCGGTGGCGGCCTGTTCGTCCTGCTGGGCTACCTCATCGCTCGAGCCCGCAGGTAGTGGCCGCGGCGGGAACGCTCGCAGTGCCCGGCCATCGAATCCCGTCGTCGACACGCGTGGAGTGAAACCGGTGCCAGTTTTCACCGTGATTCTGCCGACACATGATTGCCCGGCCACGCTGACGACGGCCATCGACAGCGTGTTCCGGCAGTCGGAGTCGGACTGGGAGCTGCGAGTGATTGTCGATGGCGATACCGAGGGGCGCGGCGACCAACTTCGGCGGCAGTGGCCGGATCCGCGCGTCGTGGTGTGCGGCACCCCGACGCAGCGCGGTCCGGGCCACGCCCGTCAGGTAGGTTGCGCTGCCGCGGCTGGCTCGCTGCTCGCCTATCTCGATCATGATGACGAGTGGCGTCCCGGCCATCTCGCGGCATTGCGGGACCTGCTCACCGATGGGGCGGACATGGCCGTCACCGGCGCCAGTTACCCGGACGTCGACGCCGGCGTCGTCCGCCACACCGCGGCGCACCAGCTGGCCTGGCACCACGAGTTGCTGCTGCTCAACCCTATCGCTGAGCCGTCCCGGACCGGCCATACCGCGACTGCGTACCGCCGCTACGGGCCCTGGCCGGACCTGCCGGCCGGATTCGAGGACTGGGCGTTGTGGCTGCGAATGTCCGCGGCAGGCGTCCGCACCACGGCCACCGCCAGCCGAACCGTCATCGCCAGGCTCTCCACCGGCTCCCGCCGGCACCAGATCCACGCGCCGTTCGGGCTGCCGATCGCCGAGTTCACCGAGCTCGCACCCGCGGACGCGATGCGCGCGCTGGCCACGCCGGAACTCGCCGAACGGTGCGCAGCTGCGATCGCCGCGGATGCCGCCGAGTGGCTTGCCGACCTGGCGGCCCGCGGTGAGCTTGTGCTCCCCGACGACATGACGCTGGAGGCAGCGCTGTCCGCGGCGGCCTGCGCGCCCCAGGACACCGAGTCGCCGAGTTCGGCGGCCTGGCCGACACCGAGCCCGGCGGAGGAACTCGCGGTGGTGCCCGGGCCGCGGGCATCCCGTCTCGTCGTGCGGACACCGCTACCGGAGTCCCGCTGGCTGTCCGCCGCGACCCGCGTCCTGCGCGCTCGCCGCCACCGCTTTCGTGGCGTGGTCCTCGACGCCCTGACCGACGCCGGCGCCCGACTGCTGTGGAACTGACGCGCCCGGGGTGCCCGCGTCCATCGTAACGAGAAGAAGGAGAAATGGTCGATACAAGCGAGCGCACCACGGTTCACGGTTCCGACGGGACGGGGCAGGAACGGCGCCGGCAGGAGATCGGACGCCTGCAACGCTGGTTTCGTGGGTATCCGTACACACGGCCGCTCTCCGGTCGGGCGGTGGACGTCGTTGCCGAGGCCGGCAGCCCCGTGTCGGATCTGCTGGCCTCCGAACTGGTGGACGGTGAAACCATGGTGTTCGCCGCAGGCTTCACAGAAAGTGGGTCGGGCCCCGCATTGGTCGTCCCGGTCGAGGGCGGCGTGACCGCAGTGCCGGACGAGATTCGGCTGGCCGATGACCTGTACGTCGAGACGTTCGACTACCTGTCCTCCCCTTATCTCGCGGTGGCCGGACCGGCTGCGGTCCGCGTCACTTCGGTCGAGGACTACCAGGCGTTTCTTGAGGACGCCGATCAGGCGTTCACCGCTGGCCGTTTTCCTGGTCATCTTCTGGTCGAGACCCTTCAGCTGGCCGACCTGCCCGCGCTTGCTCCAGCACTCGCCCGGCCTGGCCTGGCCCGGCTGCACCTCTCGGCTGACGGCATGGTGCGCACCGCGGTGGGTGCCCGCCCGACGTATGTCATCGGCCCGGATGGGGCCTGCCGGGTGGACGGAAAGCCGGCGAAGGGTGACGAACCCGGCGTGAGCGAGATGCCGGATCCGGTGGAAGCCCTGACCGGGCTGGTCGGCGCGGAGACGATCGGCGCCGCGACCAGCCGGCGCCCCTGGTTGTCTCGATACGTCCTTGCGCTGGAGGCGCTGCGTCGGCTGGGGCCGGCCGGAGTGGACGCGGCTGTGTCCGGCTTTCACTTCCGGCTCTCGCCAGCATCTTCCGACACCGCGCAGGAGGACCCGGAGCGTCCCGTCCTCATCAGCACGGGCACGGACGTGCTCGCCGTGACGCTGCCCGAGTTCCGCACCTTCCGGATCGGCCGTGACGCGGGAGTCCTGCTGGAGATCATGGACGGGCTCGGGGGCGGCCCGCAGGCGGCCGAGGTCGCTGCCCGGGCCCTGTCGCTGAGCCCGTCGACGGTCGACGAGCTGTACCGCCGCCTGCTCCGGCAGCTCGGCTGCACGCCGCCTGCGCCGCGCCCAGCGGCCGAGGTCCGCCGGGTGCCTACCGTCGCGGGAAGCGCACGATGACTGCACCGCCGATCACCTCGCTCTCGGCGCAGGTAGATCCAAGCGCGGCGTCGCCGTCCGTCGGGGTACGCCAGGGATGGCAGCTCCCGGGGCTCGCCGGGCGGATCTGCCGCGCGCTCGGCCCCGACCTCCTCGTCGAGGATCTCTACTCCGAACACGGAAGCCGGCTTTATCACGAGTTGACCGCTGCTGACACCGCGGAAATCGGCCAGCTTGTACGGCTGCTCGGTGACGTGACCGGTCCGGTGCTGGAGCTCGCCTGTGGCTCCGGCCGGCTCACCCTGCCGCTCGTGGCCGCCGGCCATGACGTCACCGGAGTCGACAGCTCGGCCGAACTGCTACGGATCCTGGCCGGCCGGCTTGCCGAACCCACCGCGGCCCGTCTGCGTGGCACTGTGGCTCTGGTCGAGGCGGACGTTCTGGCGCTGCCGTTGAACCGGCGGTATCAGGCCGTCGTGCTGGGCGCCACCTCGGTGCGGCTGCTCGACGGTGCGCAGCGACGAGAGTTGTTCAGCGCGGTGCACGACCTGCTGCTGCCCGGGGGCCGCTTCGTCGTCTCCACGGCCCGCTCGACCGACGAGGCCGGTGCCGGATCGGCCGACCAGGGCCAGCATGGCCCGGACATTGTCGTCACCACCGCGCTCGCGGACTCGGTCGTCACCCTGATCCAGCATCTCCTCGGCGACGGGCGCCGGCGGATCACCGCCTTCCACGTTCCCACGGGTGCCCCGCCGCGCCTGTTCACCTCGGCCGTTCACCCGGTGCCACCCGACGTCCTGCAGGCCGAGCTGACCGCGGCGGGCCTGCGCGTCACCGCAACGGTGTCGGTGCCGTTGCCCTCGCACCTGGGCTTGGGCGATGACGTCCTGATGGTGGCGGAGGCACCCTCATGACCACCGCCGCGCCGCTTGCGCCGGGACCGGTGTGGGAGCTGATCTGTCCGCCGTCGCAGTGGTACCAGCCGGATCGGCAGGCGGTCGGTGCCCGCGGTACCCGGCTGTGGTTCGCCGACGGGACGTGTCTGCTGGACGCGACGTCCGGGCTGTGGAATGTCAACCTGGGCTATGGCGACAGCCATATCGCCGAGGCCATCGGCGGCGCGCTTCGGGACGCCTCCTACCTGACGATGTTCCGCTACGGCCACAGGTATGCCACTGCGGCCGCCGACGCGCTGCTGGAGTTCGCTGGTCGCGAGCGCTATCAGCAGGTGGCCTTCGCGACCTCCGGCGGCGCGGCGAACGACTTCGTGATGAAGATCGTCCGGCAGCACGCGTTGCTGACCGATTCGGCTGACCGGCGCACCGTCGCCGGGCTGCGCGGTTCCTACCATGGTCTGACCTACGGAGCGCTCGCGCTCACCGGCGAGGACCTGGGTCAGCGTCCCTACGGCGCGAACGTGCGCGACGTTCGGCACGTGGATCCCTTCGATCCGGACGGCTTCGCCGTGTTCGCCGAGCGCCATGGCCGGCGAACCGCGGCGGTCGTGATCGAACCGCTGCTCGGGTCGGGCGCGTTCATGTTGCCCGAACAGTTCGTCACCGCAGTGCTCGCCGCCAGAGCCGAATACGGCTTCCTTGTCGTCTGCGATGAGGTGGCCACCGGATTCGGCCGTACCGGTCGCCGCTTCGCCAGCGATGACTGGCCCGAACCACCTGACCTGCTCGTCGCCTCCAAGGGCATGACAAACGGTACGTGTGCCGCCGCTGCGGTGCTGCTGGGCGAACGCGCTTGGCGCCCGTTCATCGACGCCGACTCGCCCGTTATCCACGGCGAGACGCAGGCCGGGTCGCCGCCGAGCTGCGCGGCCGTGCTGGCCACGATCGAGCGGTTCGCCGCGCTCGACGCGGTGACGTCGGGCGTGCGGGTCGCCGCTCGCCTGGACGCGGGGCTACGGGAGCTGGCGCAGGAGTCGAACGTCGTGACCCGGCTGACCGGTGCTGGCTGCTTCCGCGGGGTGCAGCTGCGTCCGGACAACACGCCGGACGGGATCGTCACACGGACCATCCGCGCCATCCGCCGCCACGGTGTGCTGGTCCACCCAGGTCCGAACTGCATCCAGCTGGTCCCTCCCCTGACCTGCTCCGACGACGACGTCGACACCATCGTTCGTGCGGTACGCGACGGTCTGCGCGCTGTGGACACCGACCCAACGACCACCGACAAGCCGGCCGGATGAGCGTCGCCGACGCTGTTCCCGACACACACATCGGCCCCGGCCCGGGCGTCGTACCCGGTCCCGACAGCGGGGGCACCAGGCACGCCGTCTGGGAGCCGCGTAGCCGGATCGCGCTGGGCGTCGGCAGCGCCCGCAACATGATCGAAACTGCCACCGCGGGTCGCCGGGTTGCGGTTCTCCTCGACGCGGGGCTCCCCGACGCACTGCAGGACTCCGTCGTGTCCGGGTTGCGTGGGAGGCCCGGCCGCCTGCAGGTATGGAGCCTTCGGCCGGACGAGGTTCGGCTGCCGACCCTCGTCGCAACGGCCCATGCCGCCGTCGCGCGTCTCGGCGATGTCGACGCGGTGCTGGCGGTCGGCGGCGGCACGGTCCTGGACGCGGCTGCCCTCGTGCGGGCGCTGCTCGCAGCCGAGGGACCGACGTCCTGCGCCGCGCTCGCCCGAGCGCTCGGTGCCGGCCGATCCGGGCTGGTAGCACTCCCGGCCGGGCTGCGAGGTCCGCGCCTGATCGCGATCCCCACGACGGTCGGAACCGCCGCTGAGGTCAGCGCGGCTGCGGTTGTCATGACCAGCGATGGACGACGGCGCCTGGTCAACGGCGCATACCTCGCAGCGGACGACGTCGCGCTCGATCCCACGATGACCCGTACCCTGCCGTCCCCCCTGCTACGTACCGGCATCGTGGAGTCGATGTTGCGGACAGTGCACAGCTTCATTGCACAGCCTGGCTCTGGCTGGTCTCAGGCGGCCGATGACGAGGCACTGGAGCTGCTGGCGAGTCTCGCCCGCCGCGGACATGCCGCCGCGCAAGGCGATCGGGACGACGGCCTACGGTTCGACACGGCAGTGTTGACCTGCCGGACCGTGCTCGGACCGTGGGCGGCCGGCCGGCTGCCGGCTATGGCCAGGACCTGGTTCTGTGCCAACGAACTCGCCGCCGCGACCCGGGTCAGCAAGATGACGGCGACCGCGGCGCTGACGCCGTCAGTGTGGTCGAGGCTGACGGCGGGCGACAGGCGATTCGGCGAGGCGGACAGGCTGACGATGGCGTGGTCGGTCATCCGCCGGACCATCCCAGGACTACGGGACGTACCGGCCGACGGACTTGACGACCTGACGCGCCGCTGGCGGCTGCCGGGGCTGAGCTGGCCCGCCGACGTGACCGCCGCAAGCGTGGGTGAACGGGCGTTGCGGCACTGGTCGGGCGGACTGCCGATGCTCGCCGACCTGACGCGGGACGATCTTGTCGAGCTCTTCACGGAAGTCCAGGAGCGCTGCGCCGCGGGCTCGGGCTGATCGATCATGTCAGTCGTCCTGGGGCGTAGCCGCGCCGATCGACGAGATGGTGCACGCCCTGACGGCCCAGTTCACGACTCGCCTCGGCGCCCTGACCGAAGCCTTCGCCCTGGCCGAGGGCATCCCGGCCGAGCACCGCCCCCACCGCGCCGCCTACGACGCCCTCGTCACCGCTCGCTCCACCCGCACCGGCGAGCACCTCGCGGCCTACGTCGGCCCCGGACCGAGGCATGCGACGCCGCCCGCGCCGCACACCGTGCGGATCACCCTGGAGACCAGGGGCGGGGCGAACCAGACCCCGCGGATCCCCACCCCAGCGGGGTCAGGCGTGGATCGTCGGCGGTGCGCATACTCGGCTCCATGAACAAGCACGGGCACCTCGCCGACTTCCCCAGGCGCGCCGGGGCCAACTGTGGCCCGAGGACGTCGGGCTGCGGACCTACGGTGAGCGGCGCCGGGTGCCGGGGCTGCGGCGCGAGGAGCTCGCGATGCTCGCGGGCATCAGTGCGCCCTACTACACGCGTCTGGAGCAGGGCCAGTCACGCAACGCCTCGCGCGAGGTGCTCGACGCCATCGCGAATGCCATGCGATCAGATGAGTCCGAGCGTGCCCATCTACACGCCCTGGCCCGTGCATCGCAACGGGGGAGACCCGCGGACCGTCCGCGGGTCGAACGGATCACCTCGGCCACCAGCGCGTTGCTGGCAGCCATCGAGGGCACACCCGCCATCGTCCTGGGCCGCCGCAGCGACGTCCTGGCCTGGAACCGGCCAGGCCACGGGCTGTTCGCCGGCCATCTCGATCCGGACCCCTCCGGTCGTCTTCGGCAAGTTCGAGTAGGCGCCGCTCGTCGAGCGGCATGTCTCCGATTCGGGCCTTGATCAGCGTCCGGCCATGTGGCGATTCTGCACAATCAACGATGTCACCAGCGAAGCGGACCGCCTTGGCGGCCAGCTGCTGCTGGAGCTGACGGGGCTCGCGCGGGCCGACAGACACGTGTTTTCTTCACCGAATCGAGGAACCGCCATGCGCCAACTCGTCCTCGACGTTCCCGGCAGCTACAGCTGGCATGACGCCGCCGATCCCGAACTGACCGCACCGGAGCAGGCGATCGTGCGTCCGGTCGCTGTCGCCTGCTGTGACCTCGATGTTGCGGTCGCCCAGTCCCGCGCGCCGCTACCTCCTGGTTACGCCCAGGGCCACGAGGGCGTGGCCGAGGTCGTCGCGGTCGGCGGCGCCGTCACCACTTTGCGGCCCGGCGACCGTGTCGTCGTCCCGTTCCAGCTCAACTGCGGCCACTGCCGCGAATGCCGCCGCGGCGTCACGGGAAGCTGCAGCACCGTCCCGCCCTGGGCGATGTACGGGCTGGGTTCGATCGCCGGTCTCGACGCCGGCGGGTTCCTCGCCGACCTCGTCTCGGTCCGTACGCCGACGCCATGCTGATACCGCTGCCGGCGACCCTGGACCCGGTCGCGGTGGCGTCGATGTCGGACAACATTCCCGATGGGTGGCGCACGGTCGGCCCCTACGCCCACGAACTCGCCGCCCTCGGCGCCCACGTCGACTACGTCGACACCGACCCGCAACGCCTCGCCGCCGCCGAGCAGTTCGGCGCCAACCCGGTGGACGCCAAACTGCCCGACCCGAAGGCAGACCCGTACCCGGTCACCGTCAGCACGTCAGCCAACCCGGCCAGCCTCGCCGCGACGCTGAAAGCGACCTGGCCCTACGGCGTCTGCACCGACACCGGCATCTACTACGGCGGCACCTTCGACCTGCCGATCTTCGATCTCTACGGCACCGGCATCCGCTTCGTCACCGGACGCGTCAACGCTCGCGCCGACATCCCCCACGTCCTCGACCTTCTCGCCATCGGGCTCGACCTGCGACCAGCCGTGGAAACCGTCGCCGACTGGGAATCCGCACCGCAGACCTGGGCCGCCCTGCGCGGCAAGACCGTCCTCACCCGCGGTTAGTGGACGGCGGGGGCGCAGCGCCCGCGCTCGCGGGAGCGAAGACCTGTCGGTGTCCGTCGGTACCGTGCGCTCATGGGTCGCATTGAGGAGCAACTGCTACGGCTGAAGTCTGAGGCGCTCGAGGCCACGAGGCGCCGCGACGGCGGTTTCTACGATCGCTACCTGGCCGCCGACGCCATCGCGATCACCCCCTACGGCGTCTTCGGCAAGGAGGCGATCGTCGCGCAGATGTCGTCCCCGGCGTCCGCCTTCGCGAGCACCGGCACTGACGACGTCCGCGCGTTCGTGCTGTCGGATGCGAGCGGTGTCGTCACCTACCGGGCGCACTACCCGTCGGGCGACGTGATGGTGACGACGGCCTACCGGCTCGAGGCCGGCGGCTGGAAAGGCGTGGTGTACCAGCAGACCCCGGTACCGGCGGACCAGCCGTGGATCCAGCCGGTACCGTGAGGGGCGACGCCTGTCGAGCGCAGCGGGTGTGACGGAATCGGGCCCAGGTCGGCGAAGACGCGCTTGCCGGTCGTGACATCGATGAACGCCGCGTCCGGCGTTCGTTCGGTCTCGGTAGGCTGCCCGTCAGGAGCCTCGTGGAGACCGGTCGGACGGTGATCTCGGGACCCTGAACCAAGATCAAGAGGTTCTTGTTTTGGTGCGTTAGGTCCACCAGCTGGCCCACCGTGGTCGCCGATCTTTGATCGGCTTCCCGGTGGGCCGCGATGTTTCCGGGGGGACGACCCTCGAACCCCCCGAGTGCCGAGCTTCGCTCGGCCGGTCGTCGGATCCACGATCTTTGGAACCCGAGTGGTCCCCACGGCGCACCGCGGTGGGCGCCGCCTCGGCTGCCCTGCGGTCCGCCGAGCGCAACGGGTGCGCGTAGAGGCTCCCGGTCGGCGATGACGAAGAGTGACCGAGCCTCCTCGACACGATCGTAATGGACGGTGGTGCGCGGGCCAGCGGGCCGCAGCCATTGACAGCCGTCTATGTGTTCGTCCATCCTCGGGCCGGGCAAGGACATAGACGAGTGTCGATGCGAGGGGTGGTTGGGATGGTCAGGGTGCAGCTTGCGTTGAACGTGTCCGATGTGGATGCGGCGGTGGAGTTCTACACGAAGTTGTTCGGGGTCGAGCCCGCCAAGCGTCGGCCGGGGTACGCGAACTTTGCCGTGGACGTCCCGCCGCTGAAGCTGGTACTGATCGAGAACCCGGACGCCCGTGGCACCGGGGTGGCGGGGGCGCTGAACCACCTCGGGGTGGAGATCGAGTCCTCCGCGGAGGTGTCCGCCGCCGCGAGCCGGCTGCGGGCCTCGGGGCTGGTGACGGCGGTGGAGGAGAACACCGCCTGCTGTTATGCGTTGCAGGACAAGGTATGGGTGGATGACCCGGACGGCGCGCCGTGGGAGATCTACACGGTGCTTGCCGACATCGCCGAGAGCACCGGCACGCAGCTGCGGACCGTCGAGCCGGTCGACGGCCCCGGGTCGGCGTGTGACTGCGGGCCGGTGTGCGCGCCCACGTTGACGATCGAACCGGCCTCGGCCGGCGCGACCCGCTGACCCCGGAAGTGTCGGAGAACGGGGAGGGCCAGCCGCCGCTGGTGCGGCGGCTGGCTGCCGAGACGGTGGGCAGCGCGCTGCTCGCCGCGCTGGTCATCGGGTCGGGCATTGCCGCGCAGCAGCTCAGCCCCGGCCAGATCGGCCTGCAACTGGTCGAGAACGCCGCAGCGACCGCAGCCGGCCTGTACGCGATCATCCTGATGGTCGGTCCGGTGTCCGGGGCGCACTTCAATCCGGTGGTCACCGCGGTCGCTGCGGCGTTCGGGGGGTTGTCGTGGCGGGATGCGGCGGCCTACCTGCCCGCGCAGGTCGCCGGATGTATCGCGGGGGCGGTGCTGGCGAATCTGATGTTCGACCGGTCGGCGGTGTCGATCTCCACACATCACCGGGCCTCGGGGCCCCATCTGCTGGCGGAGGTCGTCGCGACCGCCGGCCTCGTCCTTCTGATCTTCGCGCTGGTGCGTTCCGGGCGGGGTGAGCGGGCGCCGGCCGCGGTCGGGGCCTACATCGGTGCGGCGTACTGGTTCACCAGCTCCACCAGTTTCGCGAACCCGGCGATCAGCGTCGGGCGGATGTTCTCCGACACCTTCGCCGGGATCGCCCCCGCCTCCGTGCCAGCGTTCATCGCCGTGCAGGTCGCCGGGGGGCTGGTCGGGTACGGGCTGGTCCGGATTTTCTACCCGCCGACCCCGACCGCCCGCGCACCTCATCTGGCGAAAGGACCTATTTTCATGTCCGAGAAACCCTCCGTGCTCTTCGTCTGCGTGCACAACGCCGGCCGTTCCCAGATGGCCGCCGGCTGGCTCAACCACCTCGCCGCCGGCCGGATCGAAGTCCGTTCGGCTGGCTCCATCCCCGCCGAGCAGATCAATCCGACCGCCGTCACCGCGATGACCGAGGTCGGTATCGACATCACCGCCGAAACGCCGAAGATCCTCACCGTCGAGGCCGTCCAGGCGTCCGACGTGGTCATCACCATGGGTTGCGGTGACGCCTGCCCCGTCTTCCCCGGCAAACGCTACGAAGACTGGAAACTCGACGACCCCGCCGGGCAGGGCATCGACGCGGTCCGCCCCATCCGCGACGACATCCGCGCCCGCGTCGAGAAGCTCATCGGCGAGCTCCTGTAGCGGTGGCCGCCGCGACGCCTGGCCACGTACATCGCGCTGTCCGCGGCGCGCAGCAGTCCGCCGGATCCTCGACGGCCTCGACCTCGTCGCACCCGGAGCCGAGGTGGAGGGCGGGGTCGTCCTGGTCGTCCTCGTTCTCATGGCGCGTCGGCGGGCCGCCACCCGGCGCGTCACAGCCAGCGCCTGGGGGTGGTGGCCATGGACTCCCGCCGTCAGACGCGCCTGCGGCGGGGGAGATCACCTCTCTGTCCTACAACTACCCGACGACTGTTCTCCTCGGCTGACTCGTCGTCGGCCTGTGAGCGCGCGTCGCCGCGAGGTATGCGAGTCTTGATGTCGACCTGCCGTTCCGGCGGAAGGCGCCGTCGATGTCGCAGCCGATCCTGGCCCAGCCCCACCGTCCGTCCGCACGGCCGCTTGTGGTTTTCGACGGTGACTGTGGGTTCTGCACGACGTCGGTCCGGGTCATCCGTGAACGGATCAGACCCGCCGTGGACTTCGAGGCATGGCAGCGGCTCGACCTGACCGCCGTCGGCCTGACCGTCGACGAGGTGACCCGGGCGGTGCAGTGGGTTGGGCCGGACGGTACGCGCGCGAGTGGCGCGGCGGCCTTCGCCCGCCTGCTCGGCCGCGCCGCCCGTCCGTGGCGGATGGTCGGACGGGTCCTGAGGATGCCGCCGGTGAGCTGGATCGCAGCCGGGTCGTACCGCCTGATCGCGAACAACCGCCAGCGCCTGCCCGGTGGCAGCCCCGCATGCGCGCTGCCCGGGCCGGACCGTCCCGGCGAGCGGCGCGGCGGCTGACAGCTGGTTGTCGCCAGCGAGCCGCGCAGGGCCAGAAAGCTGGACAGGACAGCGAATTATCCGCCGCAGCCGCCGAACGGACCACGGAGGGCTACGCCCAAAGGGCGGTCGGAGGCCCGAAACTCGGGTGACGCCACCGTTCGGTGGCGCAACGAGATCGCATCCTGACCGAATGTCGCGCCCGGTTGGTGGAACTGTCCGGCCGGCGTCCGGCGAGGCGCGCGGTCGGGTGACAAACGGGGGCACGACATGGACAAAGACCCGGTCAGGGTCCGTCCACGGACGCACGATGCCTCCGGGGGGCAGGCGACTTCCCGGGGCATGGGTGCAGCATGGACGAGATCAACCGACGACGGCTCCTCGGGCTGGCCGCTGGCGCGGCCGCTCCCTACGGCCTGTTCGTGGCCCGGGACGACGGGGTGATCCCGCCGGAGGATGCGCTCGACCACATCGACACGCGGATCGGCCAGATCACCGCGGCGTACGAACGCACGCCGATCGAGGTGACGGCCGTCTACCTGCGGCGCCATCTGCCGGTCGTGCGGGCGGCGCTCGCCGACGGCGGGCATCGCGCCGTGGTGGAACGCCGCCTGCACCGAGCGGTGGGACGGCTGTGCGCCCTCTGGGCGACGACCCGGCACGATCTCGGCGACGACCCGGGCGCGGCGAAGGCCTATCTCGACGCCTTCGAGCACGCCGGCCAGGCACAGGACCGCTCGCTGCAGGCGTGGGTCCGGTTGTGGCAGTCCTCTCTTGCCCGCAAGGGCGGCCGGCTGGACACCGCGCTCCAGCTCGCCCGGGATGCGGCCGCCCAGGTCGGTGACCACTCGCCGGCGGCGGCCCGGGCCGCGGCCATCGAGGCCCGCGTGCTGGGCGCGATGGGGGAACGGGCGGGTGTGCATCTGGCGATCAACCGGGCGTGGCACATCGAGGGGTTGCTGACCCGCGAGCAGAAGGGCGCTCCGGGCTTCTCGATCGACACCCTCAACGCGTTGACGCTCGCCGAGCTGTCCAGCGCCGCGTACATCGAGCTGGGCCAGACCGACGCCGCACGGGTCTACACGGAGGCGTCGATCCGCCAGCTGGACCTCGTGGGGGCGACGGGTCTGCAGTCGATGGCGCGCATCGCCGCGGCCACCGCCGAGCTGCACCACGGCGATGTCGACCGGGCGGAGACACTGGTCACCGAGTCACTGGACATCTCCGCCCGCAGGCCGAACGCGGTGGTGTCGCGGCGCACCCACCGGTTTCTCGCGGAGGCCCATCGCCGTGTCGGTCGGCGTCCGGCGACGGAGGCGATCGCCGCGCGACTCGACACCTGGCGGCCGCCCGTGGGGCAGGCCGACCGCCGGCACGGCGCGGACCCGCCGGCGCCGAAGGCGACCGGACCTCGACGAACCGGGTGAAGCGCGCGGTCAGACTTGCTGGTGTTGTCCACGTCACTCGATCGTGGGTGGGTGGGCGGCGTCGCGCCGGAGGTCCGGAGGACATGACCGACACCAGTGAGCTGTTGGCCCGGGCGTCGCCGCAGGTGCCGCATGTACGCCTGAGCGCGGCTGGTTCACTGGGGTCGTGTCGTCCCGTACCGCCGTCGCCGTCCGGCACGTGCCCTTCGAGGACCTGGGCATCCTCGGTCCGCTGCTGGCCGACCGCGGCTATCGCGTCCGGTATGTCGACGCGGGTGTCGACGTCGTGCCGGATGCCGCGTTCGCCGAGGATGACCTGCTGGTGGTCCTGGGCGGCCCCATCGGGGTCGGCGACGTTGACCGCTATCCGTTCCTGGCCGGGGAGATCCGCGGGGTCGCCGACCGGCTCGCCCGCGGCCTGCCCACGCTCGGCATCTGCCTCGGCGCGCAGCTCATCGCGCACGCGCTTGGTGCCGAGGTGACGTCGACCGGCCGGGTGGAGATCGGGTACGCGCCCCTGACGCTGACCGCGGCCGGGCAGGACTCCGTGCTCGCCGCGCTGGGGGACACCCCGGTGCTGCACTGGCACGGCGACCAGTTCGCGATCCCGGCGGGCGCCGCGGGGCTCGCGGAGACACCCGGGTTTCCGTACCAGGCGTTCGCGCACGGGACGTCGGTGCTGGGCCTGCAGTTCCACCTGGAAGCCGAGCACAGCCGGATCGAGCGGTGGCTGATCGGCCATGCCCACGAGCTCGCCACTCACCGGCTGGACCCCGCCGCGCTGCGGGCCGACGCCCACCGCCACGGCGAGCGGCTCGCCGAGCGGGCCCGGGTGGTCTTCCACACCTGGCTCGATCAGCTGGCCGGGGCCGTCTCAGGCGGCTGAGCCGGCTCCGCGGCGGGCGTTGTAGACGGTCACGTCGTCGCGGCTGCCGTAGTCGGCGAAGACAGCCAGGGCCTGCTCGCGCAGGATGTCGGTGCGCACGGTGATGCCACGGCGGGCGAACTGGTCCTGCCAGTCGTCCCGCATCGGGCCTTCGTCGAAGCCGGTGAGCCGCTCGACCTCGTCTCCCTCGCCGGCGATCGTGAGCAGCTGGACGCCGGACCACATGACGGCGCCGTAGCACATGACGCAGGGCCGCCAGTTGACGACGAGCTCGACGGTGCCGACCGAGCTGAGGTCCCAGGAACCGAGCCGGGCCTGGGCGACGGACAGGGCGACGACCTCGGCGTGCATCGCGGACAGCCCGCTGGCGAGCACGAGGTTCACCCCGGCCGCGTGGATCCTGCCGGTGTCCGCGTCGGCGACCACGGCGGCGAACGGGCCGCCGCAGCCCTCCCGGTGGTTGCGCGCCGCGAGCCGGTGCGCGAGGCGCATCCGCTCCTCGACCTCGGGGAGCACGGTGCCCGCGGACCGGACCTCGTCGTCCACCCAGGCGGGCAGGCTGACACCGAAGGAGGTGGGGTGGGAGCTCATGCTGGGACGGCCCTTCTGTTCAGGCGGTGAAGAAGTGGCTCAGGCCCATCGCGCGCAGGCCGCGGCGGTAGGCGACGGAGCTGCGGTCGGCGGCGATGTTGACCTCGATGCGGGGATCGAGGGGGAGGTTCTCGGGCCGCTGGGCCTCGACGATGGCCCGGTCCTCCTCGAAGATCCGCAGGTTGAAGTCGTAGATCTCCTGGGCCGGCTGGTCGGTGGCGAAGTTCTTCGCGATCGGCGCGAACATCCGGGTCTGGCGGGCGGACACCGGCGAGGCCGCGTTCATGATCGACAGCCGGCCGTCGGCGGGAAAGTGCACGATGAGGGTCGCGGTGAAGGGCAGATGGGCGTCGAAACGGCGCAGCCAGCGGAACCCAGGCTCGGCACGTAGCCCACTGCCGTGGGGGTAGTTCGCGACGGTGCTCCAGTAGTCGGCGGTGAAGCCGCCCTCGGTCGCGGTGGTCGTGTAGTCGGGGACCTCCGCGTTGTCCGGGTCGGCGAAGCTGGCAGTGTGCACGAAGGCGAAGTGCGCGACGTCCAGGAAGCCCTCGACCTGGCGGCCGGCGAACGCGGCGACGTCGAAGCCGGGGCACGTCACCTGCTGGAACGCCGGGTCGTCCCAGTGCGGCATCGGCGGGATCGGTGCCGCGGGCTGATCGGCGTCGGGTCGCAGGCAGGTCCACACCAGCCCGTAGCGCTCGACGGCGGGGTAGGCGGTCAGCGTCATCCGGGCGGGGATCCTGGCGGTCGGGTGGGCGGGGATCGCCACGCAGTCGCCGCCGGCGCCGAAGCGCAGGCCGTGGTAGGCACAGGCGAGGGTCTGCCCGTCGCCCGCGCCCATGGACAACGGCAGGCCGCGGTGCGGGCACAGGTCGCGGGCGACGACGACCTGCGCGCCGGCCCGGTAGAGCACGAGCCGCTCGTCGAGCAGGCGGGCCGTGACCGGCTGGTCGCGCACCTCCCGGGACAGCGCGACCGGATACCAGTGCCGGGCGAGGATCGTCCAGTCGGCCGGGTCGAAGGAACAGCCAGGGGGCAGTGTCGACGTCGAGTCGGCAGCGTCAGCCATGGTCACAGCCTCGAACAGGGCAGGGCCGCGCGGTGGGTAGCGGGCCGGGATCGGTGGGTGGGGAGGTGGCGCCGCCGACGTCAGGAGCCGTGCGCGATCCGCCCGCGGTCCAGCATCATCCGGCGGCGCGGACGGATCTCGGCGCGGTCCTTGACCGTGACACGGTGTCAGGCCGTACACCGGTAGCACCGGATCGTGGCGCTCAAGGATCTCGGCTTCAGCCTGCAGCAGGTGGGCGAGTTGCTCGGTGACCAGGTTACGGCCGGGGAGCTGCGCGGCATGCTCCGGTTGCGGCAGGCGGAGCTGCACGCCCGGATCGAGGCGGACAGTGCCCGGCTGGGGTACATCCAGGCGAGACTCCGCGTGATTGGGAGTGAGGGCATCATGTCGGACGCAGAGGTGACGATCAGGACCGTGCCGGCGGCTCGGCTCGCTGAGCTGAGCGGGGTCGCCAGGAGCATGGAGCCGGCATCGATCGGCCCGGTCGTGCGCGGGCTGTACAACCGGCTCGGCGCGGCCCTGGACCGGGCTGGCGTCAGCCCGGTCGGGCCTGCGGTCGCCTATTACGGCGATGCCGGGGACGGCGAGAACGTCATCGTTCACGCGGGCCTGCCGGTGGCCGTCGCCGCGGTCGCCGGCGCCGACGGCGTCGCCGTCGTGGACCTGCCCGCGGCGCGGGCGGCGGTCCTGGTGCACCAGGGATCGATGGACAACTGTCTGTCCACGTATCAGGCGCTTGCCCGGTGGATCGAGGACGCCGGCTACCGCGTCGCGGGACCGAGCCGTGAGGTGACCCTGGCGTGCCCGGCGGATGTCGACGGCTGGGTGACGGAGATTCAGGAACCGATCGAGCGGGCGTAGCGGCTTGCCGCGAGGCTGCGTGGGGAGGCGGGGATGTGGGTCCCTCTGGTCGGATTCGCGCCCGATGTGTCGCCCGAGGGACCCACCCGCCTTCCCTCCCAGGCAACCCGTCACGCCACGTAGCGAATGCCCCGGACCGACGCCAGGGACAGGCCGACCCTCGGAAGGGTAGAACATCCGGTATTGAAACCGAGTTTCGGATCATTCAGGCCGAGGCTGGCGGGTGGCGCCGGTGCGAAAACTGCCGGCAATATTGTCCATATTAGGGTTTTATTTCCGAATTATCGGCGTTAGAGGGTGCGTCGCGGTTCACTGCTGGCTTACCGGCTGGACCCCCGGGCTAGAATGACGTTTCACGATATGATCCGGATGTGGCGAAGCTCGAATCCCTCCCGCTGCCCGTTGACGGTATGACGCCGCGGCAGCGCGAGCGGCGACGGGTGCTGACCGAGGCGGTCATCGCGCTGGTCGAGGAGATCGGCCCGGAAAAACTGCAGATGCGTGATGTCGCGGAGCGTTCCGGCGTCGCCCTCGGCACCATGTACCGCTACTTCGCCTCCAAGGATCATCTTCTCGCGGCCGCCTGGGCGGACTGGCACGGTCGCCTCGCCGGCCGGGCCCAGGCGGAGCTGGTCCGGGATCACGTCCGCGGTCGGGACGCCCCGGTCGAGGGCGTGCTCTCGCTGCTGCGCCGGGAGCTGCGCTCCTTCCGCCGGCACCCGAACGTCGCCCGGCTCGTCGTCATGGTGCAGGGTTCCGCGGAACCCTTCGCCAGCGAGGCGATCGCCGAGGTCACCCGAGCCCAGGACGGCGTGTTCGCCGCGCTGCTGGAGGAGATCCCGGCGCAGGTCGCGGCGCCCGCCCGGATGGCGATCAACGCGATGCTCAGCAGCGGCCTGCGCGAGTGGGTCACCGGCCGCCGCACCCTGGACGACGTCCAGGCCGACCTGGAGGCCGTCGTCCGGCACGTCCTCGGGCCCTGCCTCGTCCCGCCGCCCCTGCCGGCCGTCCCGGCGGCCCGGACGGAAAGCGAGCTGCCCGCCGTCGGTGAACACCCCTGACCCGACGCGACCCACTCCGCGGGCCCGTTGCCTGCCCGAGCTTTTGACCGCGCCCCGCTGCGGGCATGGTGGCGCTGTGATCAGGAACGACCGCATGTGCGCCGCGCTGGCGGACACGAAGCCGTGGTGGCCGCCCGGCACGCGCTTCGGCTACCACGCGCAGACCTTCGGCTTCCTGCTCGGCAGGTCCGTTTCGGTGTGCCGGAATCGTCGCTGGAACGGGTCGCCCGCCAGCATCCGCCGCCGTGTCCGCCGCGGCCGAGGTCGACCGGATCGTGGCCGAGGCGTTTCCCGGCGCCACCGCCGGGCAGGCAACGGCCGGCGGGCACGTGGCGTCCGATGAGCGGAGCGACAATGGCTGATCCGGTGACCGAGATCGACGGGCGGTTCAGCGCCCCCGGCGCGCGGGCGACCTCGTGGGCGGCGGCCCGGGCGGCCCTCGAATCGGCCCAGTTGAGCTGGCTGTCCACGGTGCGAGCGGACGGCCGTCCGCATGTCACCCCGCTGGTGTCGGTGTGGGTGGACGACGCGGCGTACTTCTGCACCGGACCGACGGAGCAGAAGGCGGTCAACCTCGCCGAGAATCCCCACGTCGTGCTGACCACCGGGCGGGACACCTGGGATCGCGGGCTCGACGTGATGGTCGAGGGTGAGGCGGTCCGGGTCACCGACCGGGAGCTGCTCACCCGCCTCGCCGCCGCCTGGCGGGCCAGGTGGGACGGTAGCTGGCGGTACGAGGTCGGCGACGACGGCTTCCACCACGCCGGTGGCGGCGGCCTGGCGCACGTCTACGAGATCAGGACGGCGAAGGTCCTGGCGTTCGGCAAGGGTGTCAACGCCTTCACCCACACCCGTCATCGGCCGCCCGCCCGGTAACGACGCGCCTGTCGCGCGCCCCGGCGAAGCCGTCGAGCAGGGTGCGCACGGACGTCCGCCAGACCGCCTCGGGATCTCCCGTGTCGGCGAGGGCGCCGCGCAGCTCCATCGAGGCCAGCCCCTCGGTGAGGGCGTGTACCGCCAGAGAGGCGTCCGCCGCGCCCGCCGCGTCCAGCGGCCCCTCCTGACTCAGGCGCTGCACCAGCGCCTCCAGGCGTCCGAACGCGCGCTCCGCGATCTCGGCGAACTCGGCGCCGAACCGCAGGTCGGGGACCACACGCAGGAACACCAGCGAGTACAGCGCCGGATGGTCCAGCGCCGTGCGCCGGAATCCCCTGACCGACGCCTCGACCAGGTCGACGACCGGGTCGTCGGTGCGCTCGCAGGCGTCGATCGCGACGACCAGGAAGTCGAACAGCCGGGTGGCGAGCGCTTCGAGCATGCCGTCCTTGGAGCCGAAGACGCTGTAGACGGCGCGGGTGGTGGTGCCCACCGCGTCGGCGACGGCACGGACGGACGCCGCGTCCGGGCCGCCCGAGTCGATCAGCCGCTCGGCGGCGGCCAGCAGCGCCAGCGCTGTGCGTCGGGGCCGTCGCCGGCCTCGCCTCGCTCGTCGTGACCGCGGCGGTCAACATTCCGCAGAACAACGCCCTGGCCGGCCTGGACCCCGACGCCGCCAGCTCGGCCGCCGTCTGGTTGCACTACGTGAGCCGGTGGAGCGTGGCCAACCACGTGCGCAGCCTGCTCTCGCTCGTCTCCGCCGCCGCGCTGTTCGCCGCGGCACGCTGGCCCGGCTTCGTGCGGTAAGCCCGCTATTGCGGGAAAACCGGATGTCGGCGCGATGTGTTCGCTATATTCGCGGCGCTTCATCGCCGGTATCGGCGGATCTGTCGGTCGTGGACCCGTAGGAGGATCCGGTGAGCGCACCGCCGATGCTGCGAGGAATCACCGTCGTCGCCCTGGAGCAGGCGGTGGCGGCGCCGCTCGCAACCCGTCACCTGGCTGATCTGGGTGCGCGCGTCATCAAGGTCGAGCGCCCGGACGGCGGGGATTTCGCCCGCCGTTACGACACCGCCGTCGCCGGGATGGGCAGTCACTTCGTCTGGCTGAACCGCGGCAAGGAGTCGGTCACCCTCGACCTGAAGAACCCCGCCGGTGCCGCGGTCCTCGCCGATCTGATCGCCCGGGCCGACGTCTTCCTGCAGAACCTGGCGCCCGGCGTCGCCGGCCGGCTCGGGTTCGGCGCCGCCGAGCTGCGCGCCCGCCATCCCAGGCTGGTGACGGTCAGCCTGTCCGGCTACGGCACCGGCGGCCCGCTGGCGACCCGGCGGGCCTACGACATGCTCGTGCAGAGCGAGACGGGCCTGGCGTCGGTCACCGGCGGTCCCGAACGGCCGGCGAAGACGGGGATTCCCGCCTCCGACATCGCCGCCGGCATGTACGCGTTCAGCGGCGCGCTCGCCGCCCTGCTCGGCCGGGAACGCACCGGGCAGGGCGCCGCGGTGGAGACGAGCCTGTTCGACGCGACCGCCGAGTGGCTCGGCTACCAGATCCACTACACCTCGGCCACCGGCATCGTCCCGCCGCGCGCGGGCCTGAGCCACGGCAGCATCGCCCCCTACGACGCCTATCCGACGGCGGACGGCGCCGAGGTGCTGATCGGCATCCAGAACGACCGGGAATGGGCCCGCTTCGCGCCGGCGTTCCTGGGCCGCCCGGACCTCGCGGAACACCCGGACTGGGCCACCAACGTCGCCCGGGTCCGCAACCGGCGCCTCGTCGACGCCCTGGTCGGCGGGCGGACCGCGACGCTGCTCGCGGCGGATGTCATCGAGCGTCTCGACGCCATCGACGTCGCCAGCAGCCGCCTCAACACCGTCGCCGACCTGCTGACCCATCCCCAGCTGACGGCGCGGGACCGTTGGCGATCCGTGGCGACCCCGGTCGGCCCGGTCCGGGCCCTGCGCCCGCCGTTCGACTTCGACAGCGCCGAGCCGTCCATGGGCCCGGTACCGTCGCTCGGCCAGCACACCGACGAGGTGCTCGCGTGGCTCGACTACCCACCGGAGAAGATTGCCGCCCTGCAGGCCGCGGGCGTGGTCCAGGCACGATCATGACCGGCGCGGTGTCATTCGGAGCGGCAGTACTTGCGCCAGGGGGAGCGATTGGGAAGCGCGGCGCATTTGGCGTGACCTGCATCATGGCAATGGTCGCCTACTGGGACTCCTGAAGAGTGCTACTGAAGTCGATATCCAGGCCGTCGCAATCAGGGAACGGCCAGGTCGGACGCCACGAAAGAAGCATGTGCATGAAATTCTTCAAACACCCACATAGCAGGGGTAGCGGGAGTCAAACGCTCATTTTCCTAATTCTCTTCTTCTCCATCTCACTGCTTGGCGTCAGACTTCTCTCGGGATGGATATCCGAGATATTTCCAGTCATCACCGCCCTGTCTCTACTCGCCATCAAGGTAGCGGTATTCGGCAGAAAAGGGGAATCTCGCGAAAGGCGTTGACCGGAATCCAAATAACACAGAAAGATCTACTCCCATATTTTTCAGTGCCCAAAAATATTCTCCCGGACAGCCCGGACCCACTCCGGGAGCCATGTCGACTGCGTCGAGGCACAGACGCCGGCAACGGGCCAAAGGCGGGAGCCAGAGGAAAGGCGCCAGTCTCGGGCGCGCCAGCGGCACGATGGCGATCGGGACCATCGCGTCGCGGGCGTCGGGGTTCCTGCGCACGGTGGCGATCGCTGCGGCGATCGGCGCCGGCCTGGGTGCGGTTGTCGCGGCGGTGCTGGCCCACGGAGTCCGCGACATGGTCGGCAACGGTTCGCTCGGCTCGATGGTCGCGGTACTCCTGGCCACCATGGCCGGCGGGATGATTTTCGTGGTTGTGGCGGCGAGTATGGGACCACCTGAGATCAGATCGCTCAGTCGGGCCGTCGGTGGTCGGCTGGCTTTCCCGCTGGTTGGGCGGCACAGAGTGCCTGACGACCTGTCGGTCACGGAAAGTAATCAGGTTGATGCTGGTCGCGTCGATGCTGCGCCCGGTTGGCGCGACACCGGAAGTCTCGCCGTGCTGGGTCGCTGGCGTGGCTCGACTACCCGCCGGAGAAGATCGCCGCCCGGCAGGCCGAGGGCGTGGTCCAGCTACGATCATGAACGGCACGGTGTCACATTCATGATTGACGCCTGTCGAAATAGGCCGTTCCGCGCGGGTGATCCGGGTCCGGATGGAGTCGTCGACACAGGGACGTCGCTGCTCGATGATGATGTGGGGCGCGTCATGTCTGTGCAGGGTCATTGCCGAAGTGTGTCTTTTTGGGCATCACGCTGCGGCACTACGAGAGTCCTCGTATATGCATCCGGAAGCGCACGTGAGACCGTGCTGGGGCGGGAACCGAAACCGGGGCGCTCGGCCCGCGCCATCAACGTCTACTTCGTCTGAGGGGCATCCTGGTGCGGTACGAGATCCTGGGACCTTTGCGCGTGATGGACGGCGATCGACGGGTCCAACTGAGCGCGCCGAAGATGACGGTGCTGCTGGCGGCGTTGTTGGCCCGGCGCCGGCAGGTGGTCGCGAGCGACCAGCTCGTCAGCGAGATCTGGCGGGCCGACCCGCCTCGCCGCGCGACCGCCACCCTGCAGGTCTACGTCTCCCAGCTCCGCAAGATGCTCACCTGCCCGCTGCGCCCCGTATGCCCGATCCTCACCCGCCCCCCGGGATATCTGCTGGCCGTCGAGGCCGAGGCGGTCGACCTGCACCTGTTCGAACGGGCCGTCGCCGAGGGTCGGCAGCTGGCCCGCGACGGCCGGCACCAGCAGGCGGCCGAGCAGTTCGCGCTGGCCCTCGCGCAGTGGCGGGGACCCGCCCTCGGCGACCTGCGCGACGGCGCGATCGTCGACGCCTTCGCCACCCGGCTGGAGGAGGCCCGGCTGGAATGCCTGGAAATGATGATGGAGGCGGGGCTGAGCGGCGGGCGCCACCGCGAGCTCATCGGCCAGCTGTTCGAGCTCACCCTGGAACATCCGATGCGCGAGGCGTTCTACCGACAGCTGATGCTCGCGCTCTACCGTTCCGAGCGGCAGGCCGACGCGCTGCGCGTCTACCAGCGGGCCCGGCAGATCCTCGCCGATGAACTCGGTCTCGAACCCGGCCGACCGCTGCGCGAGATCCAGCGCGCGATCCTGGCCGACGACGACCGCTTCGGGTTGCCCCGCCCGGCCGACCTGCTGACCGGGTGAGCGGGTGACGCCGATTGGTCAGGGGGAGCCGGTCTCGCCGGCGAGGCGTACCAGGGCCACCCGGGAGGAGACGCCGAGCTTGCGGTAGATCCGGGTGAGGTGCGCGTCCACGGTGCGCGGGCTCAGCCGCAGGTCGAGGGCGATCTGCCGGCTCGTCCCGCCCTTGGCCGCCGCGGCAGCGATCTGGCGTTCGCGTGGGGTGAGGGCGCCGAGCGCGTCGCCGGTCTGGCCGCGCCGCTCCAGGGCGCGCAGCCCGGCCTGGGCCTGCCGGGCGAGTCGGCTCGCGCCGCACCGCCGCGCGAGATCGCCGGCCACCGTGAACTGGCGGGCGGCCTCCGCGGGCTGACCCGCCGCCGCGAAGCACCGGCCGGACTGCACCAGCAGATGGGTCCGCAGCGACAGCATCCCGGCGGCGGCGAACAGGTCCGCGGAGCGCTGGTAGAGCTGCGCCGCGGAACCGGGCTGCGACATGCCGCGCAGCGCGTGTGCCCGGGCGGCCAGCGCGTGCCCGCGCTGATAGCCCAGGCCCAGCCGGTCGGCGGCATGCTCGGCCAGTTCCGCCCAGTGCACGGCGGCCTCGACGGCCCCGAGCCGTTCGGCCGCGGCGGCGAGCGCCTCGAACGCCATCGGATGCAGGATGGGTGACACCAGGTCGAGGGACTCGCCGCCGCCCGTGTCGAGGATCAGCGCCTCGGTGCGGCGCGGGTCGCCGCCGTCGGCCGCGGCCGCATAGGCGGTCCAGATCGTGGCGACATCCGCCCACCACGAGCGGCGGGCCGCCGGCCGGGCGGTGGACCGTTCGACCGCGGCGGCCTCGGCGAGAGCGGCGGTCCGCCGGCTGCCGTGGCCGTCGATCCAGACCCCGGCGAGCGCCTCGATGGCTTCGGCGAGGCTGGTGTGGTGACCGCGGTGGGAATGACGGATGAGCTGCTGCATCTCGGCGGCTATCCGGCGGGCCTCGGGCAGCCGGCCGACCCGTTGGTAGACCGCGCTGAGCCCGCTGAGCAGCAGCGGCATCACCTCGCCGCGCCCGGAGGCGTGGGCGAGGGCCGCGCCCCGGCTGAAGTGCCGCTCGGCGTCGAGCTGGCGACCGAGGACCGAGTCCGCCCAGCCCAGCAGCGCCAGATGCTCGGGATGGTCGGCGAGGGCGGCGTCGGGCAGTCGGTCGGCGATGGCGATGCACAGGGTCACGGTCATCGCCGCGGCGGGGACGTCACCGTCGAACGCCTCCACGACCGCGCGCACGGCCAGTGCCCCGACCTCGGCGGTGCGGTCGCCCTCGGCGCGGGCGAGTCGCAGCATCAGGCCGAGGTCGTCGGGGCTCGGCGGCGCCCCGTCGAGCAGTCCGATCACGGCCTTGCTCAGCAGCAGGGCGATGACGGCCGGCCGTGCCCTCGGCGGCACGGGGCGCCCCGCGCCCCTCGGCTCGCCGGGCCCTCGCGACTCGGTGGAGCCCGGGCGTGGTGCGCCGATGGCCGCGTCGATCTCGGCGACGAGGATCGCCTTGGCGTCGGCGTGCTGGCCGGTCGCGTATGCGAGCATCGCGCACAGGCTCGCGATGCCGGCCCGGTCCGTCGCGGGGCGTCCGGCGGCGAGCCGCATGGTCTGCCGGATCTGGGTGCGGCTCTCGGCGGGCATCCCGGCCGAGTGGAACGCCCAGGCGAGACTCAGCGACAGCTCGCCGCGCAGGCGATCGAGTCGGGTGGGGCCGTCGACGTCGACGCCACCGTCGGCGATGTCGGCGATGTCGGCGATGGTGAGGATGCGCAGCGCCAGCCGCAGCCAGCGCACCGCGTCGAGGGGCGCCGAGGCCAGCGACTCCTTCGCCGCGTCGGCGAGCATGTGCACCTCGTGCAGGCCCGAGTCGCGGGGGAAACGCTCGATGTGCACGGCGAGGACGGCCGGTGGCGCCCCGGCCAGTGCGAGGGCGCTCGCCGCGCGGCGGTGCGCCGCCCGCCGCCAGCCCGGGTCGAGCGTCGTGTACAGCAGTCCGGCCAGCATCCGGTGCCGCAGCCGGTAGGCGGCCTCGCCGTGGACGGGGCGGAGCAGATCACGTTCGACGAGGGCGGCGACGGCCGTGCAGGCCGGGTCGATCTCCAGGTCGGCGACGGTCGCGACGGTGTCCAGGTCGAACGGCTCCGCGAGCACGGCGGCGGCCCAGGCCACCCGCGAGCACTCCGGGCCCAGCTCCGCGAGCTCGGCCAGCACGGGCGCGACGAGCTGATGCGCGCCGCTGTCGGCCGAGGAGCTGTCCGCGGCCGCGGTGATGGCGCCGGGAGGCCGGGAGGCCGGGAGCTGCTGGGCGGCCGGAAGATGCGGGGAAGCGAGGCCCAGCAGGTAGCGCGGGTTGCCCTCGCTGGCCTGGTGTAGTTCCCGCAGTCGGGGGTCATCCGCGTCCAGTCCCGTCAGGCGGGCCGCCTGGTCGAGGTGCAGCGGCGGCAGGGCGATGCGCTCGATGGTGCCCAGGTCCTCGCCGTGCGCGAAGGCGTCGAGCAGCCGGGGGGCGCTCTGCCGCGGCCGGTGAGCCACGACGAGCAGCAGCGGGGCGTCCACAGGCCATCGGATGAGATGGTCGACGAGCCGGATCGACGCTTCGTCCGACCAGTGCAGGTCGTCGACGACGAGGACCAGCCCGTCGCCGGCGACCCGGTCCAGCAGCAGGCGGGCCGTGTCGAACACGGCGGCGCCGTCGAGGCCGGCCGCGACGGCACCGGGGTCCGGGTCCGCGCCGGCCAGCAGGGCCGTGAGCAGCGCCCCGGGCAGGGAACCGTCCCCGTCGTGCGTCGCCGTCGCGGCCGGGCGGATCGACAGCAACCGGTGAAAGACGCCGAAGCGCAGGTCACGGTCGGCCGGCGCGCAGCGACCCGTCACCACCGGCAGACCCCGGCGAGCCGCCTGCCGGGTCAGTTCGCCCAGCAGCCGGGTCTTGCCGCTGCCGGGTTCACCGGAGACCTCCGCGACCCGGGCGGCCCCGTCCGCCACCGCGTCCAGGGCGGCCAGCAGCCGCCGGCGTTCCTTCGTCCGCACGGACGGGGAACGGCGACTGGCGCCCGCCGACACGCCCGTCAACGCTGGTCGGTCCGGGGCACCGCGGCGAGCAGCGCCCGGGTGTAGTCCTGCTGCGGATGGTCGAACAGCTCCGCGACGTCCCCGGTTTCGACGACCCGGCCGTCCTTCATCACCACCATCCGGTCGCTCGTGTGATGGATGACGCCGAGGTCGTGGGAGATGAACAGCATGGCGACCCCGAGATCGCGCCGCAGGTCCGCCAGCAGGTCGAGGATCTGCGCCTGGACGGAGACGTCGAGCGCGGAGACCGGCTCGTCGCAGACCAGCACCGCGGGCTGCGGCGCCAGCGCCCGGGCGATGGCGACCCGCTGGCGCTGACCGCCGGAGAGCTCCATCGGGCGCCGCCGGAGCAGGTCGGCGCCCAGACCGACGCGGTCGAGCAGCTCGACGACCCGGTCCCGGCGCGTCCGCCCGCGGCGCACCCCGGCCGCGCCCAGCGCCTCGCCGACGATCCGCTCGGTGTTGAACCGCGGGTCGAACGACCCCAGCGGGTCCTGGTGAATCGCCTGGATCCGCAGCCGGCGGCCGCGTCGTTCGCGTTCGGGCAGCCCGCTCCACGGCTCGCCCGCGAACCGCACGGTGCCCTGGTCCGGCGCGACCGCCCCCAGCACGATCCGGGCCACCGTCGTCTTCCCGGAGCCGGATTCGCCGACGACGCCGAGGGTCTGGCCGGCGAACAGCTCCAGCGAGACGTCCCGTACGGCGTGCCGCCAGCCGCCGTCGGGCGCGCGGAACCGCTTGTGGACGCCGTCCACCTCGAGGAGCGGGACGGCGTCGGTCCCGGGGGGCCCGGCGGATGCGGCCACCGGGTCCACGGCCTGCGGTCGGGGGCGGCTGGACGTCACCGCGGCGGCCGGGCCCGGATGCCAGCACAGCACCTGATGCTCCCCGGCCGGCAGTTCGGCGCGGCAGCGGTCGTCGCCGCGGGGGCAGCGGGCCGCGTACGGGCAGCCGCCGGTGGCGGCGGGCAGCCCGGCCGCCGGCACGGCCAGCCGGGTGCCCTTCGCGTGCAGCGCGGGTACCGCGGCGAGCAGGGCCTGGGTGTAGGGATGGCGGGGCCGGGCCAGGACCTCGGTGGCCGGCCCCTGCTCGACGACCAGCCCGGCGTACATCACGATGATGCGGTCCGCGAGGCCGGCGACGACCGCGAGGTCGTGACTGATCAGCAGCACCGCCATGCCGTCGGCGGCGAGCTCGCGCAGCAGCGCGAGCACCTGGGCCTGCACCGTGACGTCGAGGGCGGTCGTCGGCTCGTCGGCGATCAGCAGTTCCGGGCCCGCGGCGAGCGCGGAGGCGATCAACGCGCGCTGACGCAGGCCGCCGGAGAGCTGATGGGAGTACTGCGCGGCGCGCTGCTCGGGCTCGGGCACGCCCACGTCGGTGAGCAGGCGCTGGACGCGGGCGTGGATCTCGGCGCGGGGCACGACCCGGTGGGTGCGCAGCGGCTCGGCGATCTCCGCCCCGGCGGTGCGCAGGGGGTCGAGGGAGACCAGCGCGTCCTGCAGCACCAGTCCGACGCGTCGCCCGCGCAGGCGCCGCCACGCCGACTCCCGCATCCCGAGCAGGTCCTGCCCGTCGAAGCTCAGCCGGCGCGCGCTGACCGTCGCACCCGCGCCGGCCAGGCCGACGAGGGTGCGTGCGGTGACGCTCTTGCCCGAGCCGGACTCGCCGACGATGGCGAGGCACTCACCCCGCGCCAGGGTGAACGAGGCGTCCCGCACGGCGTGCACGGGGCGGCCGCGGCCGGTGAAACTCACCCGCAGACCGTCCACGACCAACGCCGGCTCGGTGGACGAGGCCGGCATCGCGGGCTCGGGGCGGTCCACCGGGATGGTCATCGCGACGGGGTCGCTCATCGGGCGGTTCTCCTCGTGTAGCGGGCCTGCGCGGCTCGCCCGACGACGTTCACCGCGATGACCGTCGCCGTGATCGCCGCCCCCGGGAACACCCCGGCCCACCAGGCGGTGGACAGGTAGTTGCGGCCTTCGGAGAGCATCAGCCCCCACTCCGGGTTGGGCGGTTCCGTGCCGAAGCCGAGGAAGCTCAGGCCCGACACCGCGATCAGCGTCGTGCCGAAGCCGAGGGTCGCGACCACCAGCAGTGGTCCCAGCGTGTTCGGCAGGATGTGCCGGCCGATGAGCAGCCGGCTGCGCAGCCCGAGGCCGACGGCCGCCTCGACGTAGCCGGAACGTCGCACCACCAGCGCCTCCGAGCGGACGACCCGGGCGTACCCGGGAACGTTGGAGATCGCGACGGCCAGGGTCAGGTTCAGCGCGCCGTTGCCGAGCACGGTCATCGCGAGCAGGGCGAGCAGCAGCGGCGGCAGTGCCAGCAGCACGTCGGCGAGCCGCATCAGCACCGTGTCCGCGAGCCGGCCGCCGAGCGCTGCGGCCAGCCCCAGCAGCGCGCCCCCGGCGATGCCGAGCGCCGTCGCGCCCAGCCCGATCGACAACGACCGCCCCGCGCCGTGCACCACCCGGGTGAACACGTCCCGGCCGAGCTGGTCGGTGCCGAACCAGTGCGCCCCGCTCGGTCCGCGCAGGGCGTCCACCGACACCGTGTCGGTCGGCGAGCGACCGGAGAACAGGTTCGGCGCGAGGGCGGCGACGACGACGAGGAGCAGCACCCCGCCGGCGAGTGCCAGTCCGATCCGCGGTGGGCGGCGCCCGCGGGCCGCGGTCCGCACCCGGGTTGCGAACCCACCGGTCGCGGGGGGGGGGGGGGGGGGGGGGGGGGGGGGGGGCGGGGGGGGGGGGGGGCCCCCCCCCGCGCCGGGCGGCCGGGC
>NZ_JALKFX010000052.1:11228-12352 GCF_023243045.1 Frankia sp. AgB32 | reverse complement strand
TTTTTTAAACGAGCCCGCGCGGGGGGGGGGGCGGCGCCGGCGGGCCGCGGCCCCCCCCGGGGTTCCCACCCCCCCGGGGGGGGGGGGCGCGCCGCCCGTGGCCTCCACCGTCGTCATGATCCAGCCCTCCCGGCCGCATCGTCCGTCCGCAGGCGTGGGTCGATCAGCAGGTAGAGCAGGTCCACGGCGGTGGAGATCGCGACGAACACCAGCGCCGACAGCAGCACCACACTCATCACCACGGGCATGTCGCGGCTGCTGACGGCCTGCAGGGTCAGCGCGCCGATGCCGGGTCGGGCGAACACCTTCTCGACGAGGACCGCGCCGCCGAGCAGCGTTCCGGCCAGCCAGCCGGACAGGGTGACCAGCGGGATGGCCGCGTGCCGCAGGGCGTGCCGGGCGCGCACCGCGGTGCGGCTGAGCCCCCGGGCCCGCGCCGTGACGACGAACGGCTGTTCCAGCGCGGCTTCCAGCCCTTCCCGCAGCACCTGGCCGAGGATCCCCGCCACCGGCAGGCCGAGGGTGAGCGCGGGCAGCACCAGCGCGGCGAAACCGCTGGCCCCGGCCACCGGGAAGATCTGGATCTTGAAGGACAGTACGGTGAGCAGCAGGATGCCCAGCCAGAACGGCGGGGTGGACACCGACAGGAGCTCCCAGAAACTCGCCACCGCCCGCAACGCCGGGTGCCGCCCCGCGGTCGCGACCGCGGACAGCACGGCGAGCACCACCGCCACCCCGAGCGCCGCGAGCGCGAGCTGCACCGTCGGCATGAGCTGGTCGCCGATCAGCGCCGACACCGGCTGCTGGAGCTGGTAGGAGTAGCCGAGATCGCCGTGCAGCAGCCGACCGAGATAGTGCAGGTACTGCAGCACCACCGGCTCGTCGAGCCCGAGATCGTCGCGGATCTGGGCCCGCACCTCGGCCGACGCCATCGTCGACGGACCGAGGATGATCGCGACCGGGTCGCCGGGCAGCAGCTGCAACGCGATGAACGCGGTGGTCGCCGCGCCCAGCATGACCGCGAGCGCCGCCGCCAGTCGGCGGGCCAGCGCGCTTGCCAGCCTTCGGCCCGCGCCGGCCCGGCCCGGCGGGGCCGGGGGGGGGGGCGGGCCCCCCCCCCCCGC
>NZ_JALKFX010000052.1:0-11218 GCF_023243045.1 Frankia sp. AgB32 | reverse complement strand
CCATCCGCCATGTTGAGCGGTCTGGTGGGGTCGGAGTTGTGTATACGAGCCCGGGCCGGCGCGGGCCGGGGCGTCGCGCTGACCCGCGCCGCCCGGCGGGGACACGGCCGGAGCGGCAGCGGTGGGGGTGCTCGTCATGACTTAGCTACGCCACGCGTTGTAGAGCAGCGGCTTGCCGTTGGGGTCGACGGACAGGCCCTGCACCCGGTTGGCGACCGCGACCACCTTCGTCGGCACGTACACCGGCAGCACCGCCGCGTCGGTGAGGACCACCTGGTGCTGCACCTTCGCGTAGAGCTCGTCCCGCTTGGCCTTGTCCAGGGTGGCCGCGCCGGCGTCGGTCCACTCGTCGACCTTCGGGTCCTTCAGGTTCGCCGCGTTCTGCCCGCCGGTGGCCGGGGTGCTCGCCGAGTTGAAGAAGCCCCGCAGGATGTCCGGGTCGAACCGGGTCCAGGAGAAGTCGTACAGGTCGTACTGGCCAGACCCGGCGAGCGCCACGAAGGCGCCGATGTCGAGGGCGGGGTGGCTGATGTCCACGCCGATCTTCTTCAGGTCGGCCTGGATCGCCTGGGCGACGACGGCCCGCTGCTCACGGGTGTGCGGCGGGTTCCACGGCCAGTCGACGGTGAGTCGCTTGCCGTCCTTCGTCCGGTAGCCCTGGGCGTCGCGCCCGGTCCAGCCGGCCTCGTCGAGCAGCTTGCCGGCGGCGGTCGGGTCGAACTTCAGGCTGCCGTCGAGGGAGGAGTCGTAGGACGGGGTGCCCGGGGTCAGCGGGCTCCACGAACGCTGGTACTGGCCGAAGTAGACCGTCTTGACGATCTGGTCGATGTCGGTGCCGAGCTGGATCGCCTTGCGCACCCGAACGTCGGTCAACGCCCCGCGCGCGGTGTTGAGGTAGATGGCGTAGCTGCCGCCGGCGTCCTCCACCTTCTGGATCTTCAGGCCGTTGTCCGCCTCGACCGTCTTCGCGTCCGACGGCGAGATGCTGGTGGCGACGTCGACCTGGCGGCTGGTGATGGCGCCGCTGCGCACCGGGTCCTCGGTGAGGAACCGGAAGACGACCTTGTCGAGGTAGGCCGCGCCGGTGTGCGGGGTCTGCTGCGGCGCCCAGTTGTAGGCCGCGTTCTTCGTCAGGGTGACGCTCTGACCCTTGGTGTAGCCGCTGAACACGAACGGTCCGGTGCCGATGATGGCGCTGCCGCCCGCGCACAGCGCGTCCGGACCCTTGGTGAGCGACTTCGGTGAGTAGAAGCCCAGGTTCGGGGTGCTCGCGCCCTGGAGGAACGGCGAGAACGGCTTGCTGAACGACACCTTCACCGTGTGCGGGTCGATGATCTCGGTGCCGCTGTACGGCCCGAGCAGCGTTGCGGCGTACTGGGACTTCGTCTTCGGGTCGGCGACGCGGTCGAAGTTGACCTTGACCGCCGAGGCGTCGAACGGGGTGCCGTCGGTGAACGTCACGCCCTCGCGCAGCTTGAAGGTGTAGCTCTTCAGGTCCGGCGCGACCTGCCAGGAGGAGGCCAGCCACGGGTGGAAGGAGCCCTTGGCGTCGATGGTGACCAGCGAGTCGACCACGCCGCGCTCGATGTCCCCGGTGATTCCCTGCGGGTTGACCTGCAGGTCGAAGCAGGTGGGCTCGACGTCGAGAGCGTAGGTCAGCGTCCCACCGGCCTTCGGGGTGCCGGCAGTGGCGCTGCCGCCGGAGCCTGAGTCGGAGCCGCAGGCGGTGAGAGCGAGGGTCGCCGCTGCCGCCCCGGCGACCAGGGCGAGGCGAACGGGTCTGGAGTGACGCATGGATGGGCTCCGGGAGTAGTTCTGTGACCAGACGGTGGGCAGGTGGGCAGGAGACGGGCAGAGCTGTTTCCGGCCGGCGGGATCGCGCATTCCCCGCCGGCCGGGCACGCCGCAGTGGCCGCGCGTCAGGGTCCGAGCGGCTATTGCGGGCGCGGATTGTTGGCGCCCGCAATAGCCGGCGGCGGGGGAGGCCGGGACACGCGGCGCGGTGTCAACCGTCGCAGCCGGTGTCGCGACGCCACTGCTGACGACGCGGGCGTGGACCGCGCGGGCACGGCGCGGCCTGCTGGTGAAATCCGGGTCGCGGCGGCTTTTTCGGCGCCGCGACCTCAGCTACAGGAGGCGCTGGTCACTCGAAGAAGATCGATATGCCGTCGCGCCGTAAGGAATGTGTGTACTGAAAGCTGCCCGGCGGTTACGGCCGGCCGGGTCGATATCCGGCCGCGCGCCCCGGGTGCTGGCGATCGCTGCTGGATGTCCATGGCATTAATTCTAGGGCCATTAAACACATTAGGGCTATCAAATGTGATGTGCGTCACATGTATCGGACGGGGGGTGTCGAATTGCGGACGGGTGCATCCCCGCGAACACTCTCTGCTGTTCCGCGTCGATCGACCTGCGCCCCGTTCGCCTTCCACTTACCCGTACCGAGGCGCGCTCCCGAGATGTGTCACCAGCGAAAGGCGCGACCGCGAAGGATCATGCCTGGCAGCGCGCCCCTACTTCCCGGAATAACCGGAGACTGGATGCTCTGAAGACGGACGACTCTTTATTGCCGCGACCGCCGGTTACCCACCGGATACCTTTCCGGTGAAGTCGGAGCGGGCCGCCCGTCCGCGTCAGCCGGAAAAGGACGCCGGCACGTCCTCGTGACGTTCGGAGCCCGCCGGCTGGCTGGGCACCGGCGCGGCCGCCGTCGGGCGGTCCCGCAGCAGCAGACCGACGAGGACACTGACCACGGCCGCGGTGATGGCGGCGACGACGCCGCCGACCCGCAGGCCATGGACCACGTCGTCGGGCCGGGACGCGGCGCCGAGGCCGGAGTTCGCCACGGCGACGATCACGGCCAGGCCCACCGCGGAGCCGACCTGCTGCGAGGTGGAGGCGACCGCGTTCGCCACCCCCTGCTCCTCGACGGCCACGCCGAGTCCGGCGGCGGCGAAGCACACGGTGAAGGCGATGCCGCCGCCGACGCCCCACACGGCGATCCCGGGCAGCAGCGCCAGGTACGAACCGTCCGTCGACATGGCCGGGACGAGCAGCGCGATGCCGATCCCGCACAGCAGCAGCGAGAGTGCGAGCGTCGCGCCGTAGCCAAGTCGGCGCGCGGCGGCGGTGGCGATCGGCCCGGCGCCCGCCATCGAGATCACCGTCAGCGGCAGGAACGACAGGCCGGCCTTCAGCGGGCTGAACCCGAGAATGCCCTGCAGGTAGGTGGTGAACAGGTAGTACTCGCCGGACAGCGTGCCCGAGAAGACGAACACGGCCAGCACCGCCGTGGTCAGGCTCCGGTAGCGCAGCAGCCGCGGCGGCAGCAGGGGAGTGCGCAGCCGCAGTTCCAGCGCGGCGAACGCGGCGAGGAGCACCGCGCCCACGATGATCGTGCCGGTCGCGCGCACCGACAGCCAGCCGGCATCCGGGCCGCTGACCAGGCCGAACACGACGAGGGCGACGCCTGCGGTGGCCAGCAGGCCGCCGCCGACGTCGAAGCCGGCGTACCGGTCGGTCCGGGGCGCGTCCGCCGGCAGCAGCCGGGGAGCGAGGGCCGCGATGATCGCCGCGACGGGGACGTTGACGAAGAACACCCACTCCCAGCCCAGGTAGTTGGTCAGCAGGCCGCCCGCGAGCGCGCCCGCGGCCAGCCCGCCGCCGCCGGCCGCGCCCCACGCGGCCAGGGCCTTGGCGCGCTCGGCGCCGGCGGGGAAGGCGGTGTTGATCACCGTGAGGATGGTCGGGAACAGCAGCGCGCCGCCCACGCCCTGCACCGCGCGGGCCGTGATGAGCAGCCAGGGCGCGTCGGCGAGGCCGCCGACCAGGGACGACAGGCCGTAGATCACGACCGCGGTGATGAACACCGGCCGTGCGCCGAGCCGGTCGGCCGCCCGGCCGCCGAGCAGGAGCAGGCCACCGAAGGTCACAGCGTAGGCGCTGACCACCCACTGCAGCGACTGCGAGCTGAAGTCGAGCTCCTTGCCGATGTCGGGAAGCGCGACGTACACGATGTTGTAGTCGATGGCGATCATGAATTCGGCGAACGCCAGGAGCGCGAGCGTCAGCCCGAGTCCTGTTTTTAGTCGGGGGGCTGAAGCTGAAGCAGCCACGGCAGCGGCTCCTTCCGTCGAGGGCGCGGTCCTGCACCGGGAGGGTGATCGGCCGAGGTGGCCGGCCGATCCGGACATCGCGTGATGCTACACAGCGTTCTCTCTACTGTCTGCCGATTGGTATTTGAACGGCGTGTAGTAAGTGGTCGATGTAGAGTCGGCCGGGTGGACGGGGTGCAGCTGAGCCGGCGGGAGCGCCTGCGGGCCGAGACCGTGCGGGACATCAAGGAGATCGCCCTGCGGCACATGGCCGCGGGCGGAGCGGCCGTGCTGTCGCTGCGCGCCATCGCCCGCGAGATGGGGATGACGGCCGGCGCGCTGTACAGCTACTACGACACCCGCGATGACCTGATCACCGCGCTGATCGTCGACGTGTACGAGAACCTCGCCCGTTCCCTGGAGGCCGCGCGCCGCTCCCGCCCGGACGACCCGGTCGGCCAGCTCGTCGCCGTCGGCGTGACCTACCGGGAGTGGGCGGTCGCGAACACCCCCGAGTTCCAGCTCGTCTACGGCGATCCGATTCCGGGCTACCAGGTTCCCGAGGACGGGGCCGAGCTCGCCGCCGAGCACCGGGCCTGCGGAGTGCTGATCAGGATCGTCGCCGCGGCCTGGCCGCGGCGCCCCCCCCCCCCCCCCCGCCGCCCCCCCGGGGGCCCCCCGGGCGGCCCCCGCCCCCCCCCCCCCCCCCCCCCCCCCCCCCCCCCCGGCCCCGGNNGGGGGGGGGGGGGGGGGGGGGGGGGGGCGGGGGGGGGGGGGGGGGGGGGGCGGGGGCGCGCCGCCGCCCGCCCGGGCGGCGCCCGGGAGGCGCCCGGCGAGCCCGGGCCGGGCCCCCGGTCGTACGCCTGGTCCGACTTCCGGCCCGATTTCGCGACGATGGCCCGTGCGTCGTTCCCCGACCTGCCGGCCGACGCCGCCGCACTGTCGCTGCGGCTCTGGGGCCGCCTGCACGGGCTGGTCGCCCTGGAGGTCTATGGCCACCTGCGCCCGCAGGTCAACGATCCGGCCCGGCTCTACCGCGACGAGCTGCACGATCTCTGCGCTCTGCTCGCCGGCGCCGGCTAGGCCAGCAGGCTCGGCAGCCGCTCCAGTGACGGCAGCCAGGCCGCCCCCCGCGCCAAGGCCTGCTCGCCGGCCTCCCGCGGATAGCGGTGGACGCTGCGCCGTGACCGGATCCGCCAGCCCTCGTCGAGCCGGACCAGCACGTCCTCGTAGTCGCCGTTGGTGACCGAGCCGTCGACGAGGATGGCGAGGTAGCGGCTGAGCGCGCGCACCGTCCCGTCCTCGCCCACCAGGACGGCGGTGTCCTGCGTCTGGTGGTTGGGGGCGTCGGGTGGCACCGCGCGCAGGAACTCCCGCACCTCGCCGAGCCCGCGCAGCGTCCGTCCGCTGCGGGCGAACTCGAACACGACATCGTCGGTGAACACCAACCCGAGGGCATCGTCCTGCTGGTTGTCGCAGACGTGCGAGAACAGGGCGAGGGTCTGCCCGATCTCGGCGAGGTCGGCGGCGGACAGCTTCGTGGTCACGGTGCCTCCTCCTTGGGTCGGCCGGGCGCTCAGGCCTCGACGGCGCCGAGCTGGTGCAGGATCGCGAGCCGGTCGGGCAGCACGGAGTAGTTGACGACCTGGCCATCACGGAAGGTGACCAGACTGATGCTGTTGGCGTCGATGCTGCGCCCGGTCGGCGCGACGCCGAACAGCTCGCCGTGCTGGGTGCCCTGGATCCGCCAGAACACCACCACCTGGTTGCCCTCGGCGACCAGGTTGGTGACCGTGGTCCGCACGTCCGGGACCGAGGCGCGCAGCCAGTCGACGTGCTGGCGGAAGCCGTCCCGACCGCTGGACCAGCCGTGGCGCCCACGGGTCGCGTCGTCGCCGTCGTCGGCGATGAACGTCTCCAGCAGCTCCACCCGACCGTGGTTGACGACGTCCTCGTACAGTCGGCGAGCCGTCTCCTTGTTGGCCTCAAGGTCGATGATGGCCGCAACGTCGATGTTGGCCTCGACGTCGGTCTCGATGCTCACGTGGCACTCCCTCGTGCGGTCGGTGATGGTCAGGTCGGTGCGGCGGGCGCCTCGGAGGGCCTACTGCGGCGGTTCGCCGCGGTAGGTGGGCGCCAGCAGGATGCCGGTGGAGGCGAGGATCCCGCCGTCGACGGGGATGACGGTGCCGGTGATGTAGGACGCGGCCGGCGAGGCGAGGAACCAGATGACCTCCGCCTGCTCTCGGGCCTGCGACCAGCGCCCCAGCGGCACGCGGCGGGTCAGCGTCGCGTTCAGGTCGGGGTTGGCCCGCTGGCCGGCGGTGCGGGGCGTCGCGGTCAGGCCGGGCGCGATCGCGTTGATCCGGATGTTCTCGCAGGCGTAGTCCAGCGCGGCGGCGCGCACGAGGTTGATCGCGGCGGCCTTCGTCGTGTTGTAGGCCCAGGTGTACGGGTCGCCGCGTAGCCCCGCCCCGGAGGAGGTGACGACGATCGATCCGCCGCCCGCCGCCCGCAGCGCCGGGGCGGCCGAGCGAATGCCCAGCACCACGCCGCGCACGTTCACCGCGTAGATCTGGTCGAGGCTCTCGATGGCCCCGGGTGCCTCGATCGGCGGGGCGCCGCCGATGCCGGCGTTGAGCACGGCCGCGTCGAGCCGGCCGAAGTGCTCGATCGCCAGCGCGACCGCGGCGTCATTGGTCCCCGGGTCGGCCACGTCGCCGGCCAAGGTGACGATGTCCTCGCGTCCGGCGAACGCGTCCAGCCCTTCCTTGGACACGTCGACGGCGACCACGCCGAACCCGCGCTCGGCGAACAGCTCGACGCTCGCCTGGCCTATCCCGGCCGCGGCGCCGGTGACGACGACTGCTGCGTTGGGCATGTCCCACCTCCTTCCGTAACGTTCGAGTCGTGTTCGGGCAATAATTCACGGGGTGGTGGCCGCGGCTGAGACACCCATTCCCGCTGGTGGGCCCACCGATGGGTGGGTTGGCCGAGTTTCCTCAACCTACAAGGAATGTAAACGACGGGCAGCCGCTTTCATGTGCCTTTGATCCGAAACCAGACAACAACGACCGGCTGAACCCGGACAGATCCGGTGAACGGCGACAGCAGAACAACATGGAATGGTGTGGGTTCGGACTACGTAGAACTACGTAGTCCGCCCGGAAACGCGCGGACCGGAATTCTTTGTCGGATCACCGGCCGGCGGGCCCGTCAGGTCAGGGTCTCGATGAACTCCCGGATAGCGGCCACCGTCGTCGGTGAGTGTTCCTCCAGGATCGAGAAGTGCTCGCCGGGGACGTCCACCGCTTCGTGCGGGGTCGACCAGTACGCCTGCCAGCCCGTCGGATTGGCCGGATCGATCGTCGTGCGCCGTAGCGGCTGCGCCGCCCGCACCAGCAGCGTCGGCGTCTGGACCGGTTTCGCCTGCCAGCCGTCGAAGATCTTCACATAGGCGCCCATGGTCGTGAGGCTGGCGTCGCTCCAGACCATCTGGTACCGCTCGACCCGATCCAGCATTCCGCTGATCATGGCGGTGAGCCACCAGTCCGCCATTCCCTCCCGGACCGCGCTCTCCGGCGGGTAGCTGTCGATCAGGATCAGACCGGACGGCGCGACGCCGGCGTCCTCCAGCTCCGCGGCCACCGCGTGGGCGACGACGCCGCCCATCGACCGGCCGACGAGGACGAACGGGTCATCGCCGACGAGGCGCGTCACCTCGCGCACGTGCGACTCGATGTAGGTGCGCTCGTCCACGGGGAGATGGTCGTCCTCGGCGTAGCCGGGGGACGGCAGCACGAACACGTCGCGTTCGCCGCGCAGCAGCGTGCCCAGCCGGGCGTACTCGTGCGGCCCCGAGACCGCGCTCATCGCCGGGAAGCAGATCAGCCGGTGCCGCGCCGGCCCCTCGGCGAGCTGCAAGGTCGGCACCGCGTGCTGCCCCGCCGTCGAGGCGTCGAACGTGGGCCGCAGGTATGAGGCGACGACCAGCAGCTGCGCCGCCGCGCCGAACTGGTCCGCGGCGCACAGCGCCAGGTACAGCTCGGCCAGCGGACCCTCCTGCGGTCCCACCGCCCGGACCCGCGCCGGCGCTGCCGCCGCCGACGCCGGACCCGCGCTCTCGGCCGCGGCCACGGCGGTGAGCTGCTCGGCGAGGTAGGCGGCGAGCGCGGCCGGGTTGGGCTGGTCGAAGGTGAGCGTGGCCGGCAGCCGCAGCGCCGTCGCCGTGTTCAGCCGGTTGCGTAGCTCGACGGCGGTCAGCGAGTCCAGCCCGAGTTCCCCGAAGTCGCGCCCGGGCTCGATCGTGTCGATGCCCGGGTGGCCCAGCACGCTCGCGGCCTGCCGCCGGACGAAGTCCAGCAGGACGGCCGGGCGATCCTCGGCGCCGGTGTCGGCCAGCAACCGCACCAGCGCTCCCGCCCCGCCCCCGCCGTCCGCCGCCGCGCCGCCGCGCCGTGCCCCTGGTCGGGCCGCCCGGACGAGGCCGCGCAGCAGCGCCGGGACCGGCGCGTCCGAGGCCGCCCGGGTTCGCAGCGCGCCGAGGTCGAGCGCGGCCGGGACCAGCAGTGCCGCCTGGTCGTGGGAGCCGACGGCGTCGAACAGGGCCAGGCCGTCGGCGGCCGGCAGCGAGCGCAGGCCACTGCGGGCGATCCGGCGCTGGTCGGCCGCGGCCAGCTCGGCGGTGAACGTGCTGGTGTCCGCCCACAGTCCCCACGCGAGGCTGGTGGCGGGCAGGCCGTGGGCGCGGCGGTGCTGCGCGAGGGCGTCGAGGAAGCTGTTGGCCGCCGTGTAGCTGGCCTGCCCGGGCCCGCCGGTGAGACCGGCGATCGAGCTGTACAGCACGAACGCCCGCACGGTTGGGAGGTCCCGGGTGGCCTGGTGCAGATGCCAGGCGCCGTCGAGCTTGGGCGCGAGGACGGTGTGCAGCCGGGCCGGCGTCAGACCGGGCAGCGCCCCGTCGTCGATGGTCCCGGCGGTGTGGATGACGGCGGTGAGCGGGTGCTCGGCGGGGATGGCGGCGAGCAGCTCGTCGAGGGCGGGCCGGCTGGTGATGTCGGTGGCCGTGATGGTGACGGCCGCGCCGAGATCCTCGAGGCGGCCGCGGATGTCGGCGGCGTCGGGGTGCTCGGGGCCCTGACGGCTGATCAGGTGCAGGTGGCGGAGGTGGTGGTGGGTGACGAGGTGGTCAGCGAGGTGACGGGCGAGGGTGCCGAGGCCGCCGGTGATGAGCACGGTGCCGAACGGGTCAAGGTTCCAGCCGGCAGGCCCGGTGTCCGCTGCTGTGTCCGCCGGTGCTGTGTCCGCCGGTGCCGTGGTGACGGTGACGGTGGCGGTCGGAGTGGCGGCGGCGGTGAGGCGGGGGGTGTGGGCGGTGCCGGCGCGCAGGGCCATGGACGGTTCGTCGCCGGCCTCGGCGGTGGCGACGGCCGCGGGCAGGGCGGCGGCGGAGGCGGGCTCGTGGTCGGTGTCGAGCAGCAGGATGCGCCCGGGGTTCTCGGCCTGAGCCGTGCGGAGCAGCCCCCACACCGGGGCGACCGCGAGATCGACGTCCTCACCGGCGACGCTCACCGCGTGCGAGGTGAGCACCGCCAGCCGTGTCGTCGCCAGCCGTGGGTCGCCGAGGTAGTCCTGTACCAGCGCGAGGGCACGCTCGACGGTGGCCCGCGCGGCGCCCGCCACCTCACCGCCCGCTTCCGCGCTGGCGCTGGCGCTGGCGCTGGCGTCCGATGGTCCGCTTCCGTGCTGTCCGCCGAACGCGACCACGACGAGGTCCGGGGCGGCCTCGCCGGCCTGGACCGCCGCGCCGAGGACGGCCAGGTCCGGAGGCGCGGTCACGACGATCTGCCGGTCGGCGCCACCGAGCGCCGCGGTGACGGCGGCCTGGGCATCCGCGCCGACTGCCGCCCAGCTCGCGGCGCCCGGCGTGGCGAGGACGGGGGACGGCCAGCTCAGTTCGTAGAGGGAGTCCTGCCGGCTCGCCCGGGACGCGGCGAGCTGCTCGGCGGAGACGAGCCGGGCCAGCAGCGAGTCCACGGTGAGGACCGTGGCACCGGTGCTGTCCGCGGCGTGCAGGGAGATCTCGTCCGGGCCGTGGACGGTGAGGCGCACCCGCAGGGTGGTGGGACCGGTGGCGTGCAGCCGGACGCCGTTCCAGGCGAAGGGCAGGCGGCTGTGGCCCGCCGGGACGTCGGTCAGCCCGTGGAAGACGGACAGGTGCACGGCGGCGTCGAGCAGCGCGGGGTGGACGCCGAAGCCGGCGGCCTCGTCGGTGTGGCTCGCGGGCAGCGTGACCTCGGCGTAGAGGTCGTCGCCGGCCCGCCAGGCGGACCGCAGCCCCTGGAACACCGGCCCGTACGCCAGCCCGGAGGCGGCCAGCGCACCGTAGATCTCCTCGACCGGCACGTCCACCCGCTCGGCTCCCGGCGGCGGCCAGGCGGCCAGCCCATCCGGTGCGCCAGCGCCGTTGGCACCTCCTGTCACCGTCTCCCCGGCCGTCGCGGTGTCGCCGTCGGCGAACACGCCGCTGGCGTGCCGGGTCCAGCCCGCGTCGGGCGCGTCGTCGTCCTGCGGACGCGAGTGGACGGCGACGGGACGGCGTCCCGTCTCGTCGGGGGCGCCGACAGCGACCTGCAGGGCGACGGCACCGCGTGCGGGCAGGATCAGCGGCGTCTCGAACAGCAGCTCCTCGAGGACACCGACGCCGAGTTCGTCACCGGCGCGCAGCGCCAGATCGACGAACGCCGTGCCGGGGACGAGCACGTTGCCCTGCACCGCGTGGTCGGCGAGCCAGGCATGCGTTGCCAGTGACAGCCGCCCGGACAGCACCACCCCGTCCTGGTCCGCCAGCCCGATCGCCGCGCCGAGCAGCGGGTGGTCGGCGTTGGTCAGCCCGAGACCGGTGGCGCTACGCGCGCCGGTCGCCGCTTCCTCCAGCCAGTACCGCTGACGCTGGAAGGGATAGGTGGGGAGCGTTCGGGTGAGGTGGCTCGCGGCGGTGCCGGTGCCGGTGGTGGTGAGGGTGGTGTGGGTGGGGGTGTGGCCGTGGGTGTGGAGGGTGGCGAGGGTGTGGGTGGTGCTGCCGGTGGGGTGGTGGGCCGGGCTCTTTTACGCCACGCCGAGGG
>NZ_JALKFX010000051.1:9177-48267 GCF_023243045.1 Frankia sp. AgB32 | reverse complement strand
GCCCTCACGCTCAGCCCACTGCTTCAAGTTCACTTACGCATTATATCGCATACTCAAGCTGCGGCAGTTGACAACCCTCACCGGCGACCTGTCCTTCCACGACCGCGCACTGCTCCTGCTCGTCCTCGGCGGGGTGCTGCTCGTCTTCTCGACCGCCATCGTCGCCGGCACCTGGCTCATCGCCGGCCGTTACCACCCGGACCCCGCCGACCGGACATCCGACCCGGACCGCCGCTCCCGCACCTGATCACTCAGTCAGGTCAGTCAGCCCGGGCTGGAGCCGCCGCGCCCGTCCTTGCCGGCCATAGATCCGAGACGTAAGCTGGGTCGACGTACAACTTCCTGTACAAGGGTGGTGCCATGAGGACGATGAGCTACTCCGAGTCGCGGGCGCGGTATGCCGAGGTTCTCTCAGCGGTCGCGGACGACCGGGAGGAGATCGTCATCACCCGGTCCGGCCACGAGCCGGTGGTAATCGTCTCCCTGGACGATTACCAGTCCCTGCAGGAGACGGCGTACCTGTTGCGCAGCCCAGAAAACGCACGACGGCTGGTGACCGCGATCGACCGACTCGAGAACGGCGGCGGCTCCGTCCGGGATCTGGTCGAGTGAAACTCGTCTGGGACGAGAACGCCTGGCAGGACTACCTGTGGTGGCAGACCCAGGATCGCCGGATACTCAGACGGATCAATACCCTCATCGAGGATATCGCTCGTAACGGGAATGATGGTATTGGTAAGCCTGAGCCGCTGAAACACGGCTTCCAGGGCTACTGGTCACGCCGCATCACCGACGAGCACCGGATCGTCTACAAGATCAGCGGCGATGAAATCCGTATCGCCCAGTGCAGGTATCACTACTGACTGGTTCGCAGTTCGGAAGCCAGGAGCCCGTTCGCCCAGAAGTGGTGTTGACGATGAGCTGTTCGCCGGGCCGCACGCGCCCCACCAGCGCGGATAGTCCGCATACGGAGAGGCCTGCGGGAACAGTGATCCGCTGCCGTAAGGAGAGCGATATGGAAGTCGAGCGGCCGGGCCGAGGAACGTAACGGCGGAGGGGTAGGCGTGGCCGCGACCGAGCTGGGAGCAGGTCCGCCATGGGTAGTCATCGCAGGTTCCGCTCGTTGTCGCTGTGGGTCCGGCTGCCGGTCGTCGCGGCCCCGCCGCCCCCCCACCGGGTGACCGCGCGGGGCGTCACCCGTTAGTCGGCCACGGCGGCCCCCCCCGGGGCCCGCCGGTGGGCGGGGGGGGGCGGCGGGCGGGCCGCCGGGCCCCCCCCCACCGCCCTCGGGCTGACGGCGCTGGCCGTCACCAGTTCGTCGGCCTCGGCGGCGCCGTCGTGGCCGAGTGCCACCGGCACGACGAGTCTCACCGCCACGAAGGCGGTCTCCGGCACCTTCGACGGCGCCCTGAAACGCTACGTGGGCAGCGGCGATCTCGGTACGGACGGCCAGTCCGAGTCGCAGGATCCGCTGTTCGAGCTGGCGCCGGGCGCCGTACTGAAGAACGTCATCCTCGGCAGCCCGGCCGCCGACGGCGTGCACTGCCTGGGCAGCTGCACGCTGCAGAACGTCTGGTGGGAGGACGTCGGCGAGGACGCCGCCACCTTCCTCGGCACCTCGTCCTCGACGACCGTCCTGGTCGACGGCGGCGGCGCGCAGAAGGCGTCCGACAAGGTGTTCCAGCACAACGGGGCCGGCACGGTCACCATCCGGAACTTCCAGGTGAACGACTTCGGCAAGCTCTACCGGTCGTGCGGCAACTGCACGAAGCAGTACCAGCGGAATGTCGTGCTCGACGGCATCACCGTCACGTCGCCGGGGAAGACCATCGTCGGTGTGAACACGAACTACGGCGACACCGCCCGCTTCTCGAAGATAACGATCGTGAACGACAGTTCCAAGAATATTAAGATCTGCGATCGTTACACCGGGAACTCCACCGGCGCGGAACCGACGAAGACCGGCACCGGCGCAGACGGGAAGTACTGCGTCTACTCGACGTCGGATCTCACCTACAAGTAGAGCGGCCGCGGCCGGGCAGGCGACTTTCAGCCCGACGGGGCAGGTTCGACGAGGCTCGGGGTGAGGATGGCGGCGAGAAGGCCGGGAAACCTCGCCTCGAGATCGTCATGACGGATGGTGACGACCCGGCGGCGGCCTTCGACGGTGGTCGTGGTCAGGCCGGCCTCGCGCAGGACGCGGTAGTGGTGGGAGACCGTCGGCGGGCTGACCTCGACGCCGCCGGCGACCTCGGCGCAGTCGGCCGGGCCGCCGCGGGCGTACATCGCCCGCATCAGGGTGAGGCGGACGGGGTCGGCCAGGGCGCCGAGGAGCGTGACCAGGTTGATCGAGTCACGACTCGGCTGAGGGAGCTGGCGGGTCATGGTGGGTCGCCCGGCTCAGTGGCCCAGCCGGCAGCTCCGCTGGCCGGTTCGCGCGTCGAAACACTTTGACATCCATCGAACCTACCCCCTAGCCTCGCCACTGTGACGCTTCGACAAGCATCGAATGATGCGGAACAGGCGAACGGACTGCGCGGCTGGCAGCTCGGGGTGTTGGCGGCCGGCACGTTCACCCTCGGTGTCGACGGCTTCGTGCTCAGCGGTCTGCTCCCCGCCATCTCCCACGACCTGTCCGTGAGCATGTCCACCGCGGGTCAGCTCACCACGATCTTCGCCGTCACCTACGCGGTCGGGTCACCGATCATCGCGACCATCACCGGCCACTGGGACCGGCGCGTCCTGCTCGGCGGGGGCTTCGCCCTGTTCCTGCTCGGGATGGCCGCGCAGGCGCTCGCCCCGTCCTACGCCGTGATGGCCGCTGGCCGGACCGGTGCCGCCCTCGGCGCCGCGGCGTTCCAGTCCAACGCCTATGTCATGGCCGGGATGCTCGCCAGCCCCGCGCGCCGCGGCCGGGCGCTCGCCGCCGTCACGGCCGGAACGTCGCTGTCCACGGTGCTCGGAGTGCCCTTCGGCGTCCTGCTCGGGCAGTGGGTCGGCTGGCGGTCGGTGCTGTGGATCATCGCCGGGTTGGCGGCGATCACCGCGGCCTGCGTGCCGACGCTGCCGCGAGCATTCGTGCCGCCGACACGCATGCGCACCCGCCTCGGGGTGCTGACCCGACCCTCGGTGCTGATGGTGCTGCTCGCGACGGTCGTCATCGTGGCGCCACCGATCCTGCTGATCTCCTACCTGCCGGCCGTCCTCGGCATGGCCCGGGCGGACGGTACGAACGCCCACCTGGTGATCATCCTGCTCGCGTTCGGAGTGGGCAGCCTGATCGGTAACCGCCTGGTCGGACGGCTGGTCGACAGCCGTGGCGCGGTGCCGGTGCTGACCGTCGGCGTGGCCGGGCTCGCCGGGCTGTTCGCCGTGCTGGTGGCCGCACGGGAGTGGTACGGCGCGGCACTGGCCGTACTGCTGGCGATCGGGATGTTCCAGGGCCTCTCGATCACGCCACAACAACACCGCCTGTTCATCGTCGCCCCGGACGTCGCCACCGTCGCGCTCGGGCTCAACGGCTCCGCGATCTACCTCGGCGCCGCCCTCGGGGCCGCGTTCGGCGGTGTCGCCCTGGACGTCGGCGGGGCGGGCGCGGTCCCGGCCACGGCTGCCGTCCTGGCCGCGGCCGGACTGGCACTGATCGTCACCACCGCCCCGGAACGCCGCCTCCGAGCCGCCGCAGCGCCGGTGGCACCGGTGGCACCGGTGGCACCGGTGGAAGGCGCGACACCGACGGCGGCCGGTGCGGCGTCCCCGTAGGAGGCGGGACGCCGCAGGCGCGTGCCGAACGCGGTGGTCAGGCGGGCCGAGCGGACTGCTGAGCGCTCAGGCGCACTGCCCGGAGCGGGGGCCGGTCACGGTGTTACCCGTCTGCTGCAGGGTCGGCTGGTTTCCGGAGCAGCTCAGCGGGCCGGTGATGCGGTTGCCCGTGAAGGCGGGCGGGGCGGAGGCGGGGGGCGGGCCGCTACCACTGTTGTCGGTGATCCGCCCCGGTCCGGTCACCGTGTTGCCGCCGGCGGTGAGGCCGCCGGTGTTCGCGGCGACCGTGAGCGGGCCGGTGACGGTGTTACCGGCGCAGGCCGACGTGCCCCCGAGCAGGACGTAGCCGCTGGTGCCGTTGATCGACACCGGTCCGGCGAAGGTCGACTGGCAGGCTGTGACGGCCAGCGCGTCGTTGGCGGTCAGCGGGCCGGAGACGGTGGCGCCCGTGACGGCGAGGGCTCCCCCGGCCTGCACGGTGACCGGTCCGCTCTGCCGGCCGCCGGGACCGAAGCACAGCGACTGACCAGCGCCGACCGTCAGCGGGCCGCTACGACTGGTGGTGACGCAGGGCTGGCTGAAGGTGACCGTCACGGTGACGGCCGTCGCGCTCTGGCTCGGCGCGTGCGCCGCGTCCCCGCTGTAACTGGCGGTGATCGTATGCGGTCCGGGCTGCAGGCCGGTGACGCCGAGGCCGGCCTGGCCGCCGTCCAGCGTCGCGCTGCCGAGGGGTGTGGCGCCGTCGAGGAACGTGACCGTGCCGGTCGGGGTGCCCCCGGCCGGGTTCGTGGCCGCGACGGCCGCGGTCAGCGTGACGGCGTGCCCGAACAGCGGGCTGGTGGTGCTGGCTGTCAGGGCAACCGTGCTCGCCCAGCGGAAGGACACCGTGGCGTGCCCGTTGCCGTGGTTGACCCCGGCGGTGAGCGCGACGTCGGTCAGCGACGAGGCGGCGAAGCCGCTGCCGCCACCGCCGCCGGCACCGTAGTAGTCGCCCGGGTTGCCGCCGCCCGAGCCGCCGCCACCGCCGTAGTAGCCGCCGCCACCGCCGCCGCCACCGTTGCCGCCACCGCCACCGTTGCCGCCGGGGCCGCCGCTGCCCGGGTTGGGCTGGCCGTTGTTCGGGTCGATGTCGCCGCCGGGAATGCCGGGGCCGCCGATGGCGGAGTTCGGGCTGCCGGTTCCGTGCGCGGTCTGGGTGGCGCCGCCGCCCGCCACGCCGGAGCCCACCGGTCCGCCGCCCTGGCCGCCGGCCTCCCCGACGAGGCCGCCGCCGTCGCCGCCGTGCAGCAACGGGCCGCCGTTGCCGGCCCCGCCGCCGCCACCGGCGACGAGGATCCGGTCCGCCGCGCCGAAGGCGCCGACGCGCACGTCGGAACCACCGCCGCCGGCCCCGCCGCCACCGTGCGCACCACCACCGCCGGCGCCGTGGCCGGTGCCGCCCAGCCGGGCGAACTCGCCGTGCCGGGAGGTCCCCGGCACGCCGGCGGCGCCGGTCGTGACCTGCAGGACCTGCCCGGGCTCGACGGCCACCGTCGCGTGGCTCTGCCCACCGAGCCCGCCGGCCGCGCCGCTGTTCACCGGATTCGGAGCGACGAATCCGGCCGCACTGCCGCCCTCCCCGCCGAACAGGTCGATGCTGACGCTGGTCACTCCGTCGGGAACGGTGAAGGCGTCCGTACCCGGCTGGCTGTACACGCAGGCGGGAAGGGCGCCGGCCGCGGTGGTGAGTGAGCCGGTCGCCCCGCACGGGGACGATCCGCCGACCGGATCGGCGGCGACGGCCGCCATCGGCGTGCCCGCCACCGCGGTGAGCAGCCCGGCCGCCGCGCCGAGCACGACCATCCGGGGACTGAGCAGCATGGATCTGCGCACCGCGGTTCGGCGCAGGGGGGAACGGTGGTTCACGTGGGGCTACCGTTTCTCTTGAGCTTGATCAGACGTGATCAGGTGTGATCAGACGCCGTCGTCGGCGCACAGCGCCCAGGCGTCGGTGTAGGTGTTCGGCGAGCTCGCGCCGCCGGAGTGGCTGTAGGCCGTCCAGTACGCGGCGGTGGTGGTGCCGTCGCTGACCGGGGTGCCGGTGGAGCCGCTGGGGAAGCTGCCGTTGAGGTGGGTGCCGCCGGAGCCGGGGCCGGTGAAGTCGGTGGTCGTCACGCTGCCACCGCTGACGGCGGCGCCGCCGCTGATCAGCTTGCCGTCCGAGCCGCCGCAGCCGACGGTGGCGGTCTGGCCGGTGGTGGCCGACGTCGGGCCGGCGACCTCGGTGTACCGGACCTTCACCGTGACACCGCTGACGTTGATGCCGCTTCCGCTGCAGATCGCGTAGGCGTAGGTGTTGTTACCGGTGCCACCGCCGCCGCCGTTCCAGCCGACGGCGCTCCACGCGTTGGGGTTGGTCTCCCCGTCGGCCGCGGCCTTCAGGCCGAAGTCGTGGGCGGAGTTGTTGAAGGTGGGGAAGCTCGCGATCGGCTTGAGGCTGCCGATGCTCGCCGGGGTGCTGCGCGCGCCGCCGCCGAGCAGCACCGTGTTCGCCGGGCAGACCGCCGTGACCAGGCCGACGGTCGAGGCCGAGGTCGGGCCGGCGATCTTGTTCATGACGACCTGCGTGTGGTTGATCAGGGTGCTGGTCAGGCAGGTCGCGTACGGGGTGGTGGAGAAGGACGCGTCGGTCGCCCCGCCGGTGCCGCCGATGCCGAGCCAGTGGGTGACGTCGGTGTCGACGACGCCGGCGGTGCCGGTGTACTCGGAACTGCCGTTCGAGCTCGGCGCGGTGCCCATCACGTGGTTGCCGTTCGAGTTCATCCCGGTGCCGATCGCCTGGTCGATGCCGCCCCCGGCGACGAGGCCGCTGGCGCAGTCGGCGTGGGTGGAGATCTCGGCGAAGGTCGCCGAGGGCCCGCTGGTGGCCCCCGGCGTCTTCACCGTGAGCGCCACCGAGTTGGCCTGGGCGATGCCCGGGGCCGCCACGGCCAACGCAGTTCCCAGGACCAGTGCCGTCCCAGCCCTGCGGGCGGGGAGGGTCAGTCGCGCCATGTCGCTACTCCTTCGATTTCGACCGGTGGAGCGTCCACAGGTCGATGCGGTGCGGTGGATCCCCAGGGAGGGGGCTTGGGGCACACGCGGATGGAGGAGATCCGCGTTGCTCAGTCGTCGCCGATGTTCTTGTCAGCGCAGATCGCGAAGGCGTGGGCCGCGGTGGTGCCGGGCGGGCTGCCCCCGGCCGCGACGATCCCGCTCCAGGTCGAGGGGTTCACCGTCTGGCCGGTGGCGGGGGCTCCGCCCGCGTCCCGGCGACCCGCCGCCGCCCGTGCCGTTACCGATCATGCGAGCATCCCCTGGCTACGAAACTCTGGATACGGAGAGTCCTGAGACTGATGGCGGCGACGCTGCGGCACATCATCAATACGAAACGCAGTCCGGGCTCTGGGAGCCCGCGCGGGCAGGCTCCGCACTCGGAGCTTCCTCCGACCGCAAAGCTGCGGGAAAAGCTGTACCTAGCTGCGCAGATGCGGACTCTAGCAGCGTGGACCGCCGCATCTGCCCAATTCGCCACGTCTGCGGATCGCCGCCTGCGAACAAGATCCGGCCCCGGCGGCACCGACCGGGTCCGGACGCCCATCGACGAACTCGCCGCAGAGCCGCGCGCCAGCGTGACGGCGGTGACGGCGGTGACGGCAGGGGCGATCGCATACCTCGGATGCCGCCTCGCCAGATACGGCCAGCCAGCGTGGGTTATCGCCAGAACCTGTCAGTCCCGGCTGACTGACCGCGCCGCCCGGCCACCGGACACGAATCGCGCGAACAATGCCGGCCGACCCTTCCCGAGCCCGGCGACAGCCGGTCAGCCGACCGGTAGTGGCGGAACGAGGACCGCGGATCGTAACGCCATATGAGCCGAATCACATGCGACCCGCGTTCGCGACGTGCGGTTCACCGGCCGGCCGCGGCGGGTTCTCCGGGCGACGGGTCCTGTGATGCGCTGGTCACGGACCCCGCCAGGCGGGACGCGACCGCCCGGTACCCGCCACCAGCACAGGAGGATCACCGATGCGGTATCGCAGGCTTGGCCGGACCGGCGTCGAGGTCAGCACGCAGTGCCTGGGCGCGATGATGTTCGGGGGTTTCGGCAACACCGACCACGACGAGTGCGCCCGCATCATCAACCGGGCACTGGACGGCGGGATCAACTTCATCGACACCGCCGACGTCTACTCCCAGGGCGAGAGCGAGCTGATCGTCGGAAAGGCGATCAAGGACCGGCGGGACGACGTCGTGCTGGCCACGAAGTGCTTCAACGCGATGAGCGACGAGCGCAACCACCGTGGCGGTTCCCGGCGTTGGATCATCCGGGCCGTCGAGGACAGCCTGCGCCGCCTCGGCGCGCTGACCGATCTGGTCCGCCAGGACAAGGTCGTCCCGCCGGGCACCGACGTCGCCGGGGTCGACCACTACGAGGGCAACCCGTCGCTGCTGCCCGAGCACCGCCGCCGCGTGACCGTCCAACGGCGAGGCCAGCCGGCCGGCGCCGTGTCAGCGGCCTGTCAGCGCCGGGACGGCCCTGACCGCCGGCCCGGGCCGCGTCTCCCTGTTTTGTCAGTGGTACCCGGCATGCTGTGCGCCATGACGGCCACAGACGAACACGCATCCTCCGCGATCGTCGCCGAGGGCCTCGTGAAGAGATTCGGCGACACGACCGCGATGGCGGGCGTCGACCTGGAGGTGCCCGCCGGCACGGTCTTCGGCCTGCTCGGGCCGAACGGCGCCGGCAAGACCACCACGGTGCGCGTCCTCGCGACACTGGTCACCGCCGACGCGGGCACTGCCCTCGTCGGCGGCTACGACATCCGGCGCGATGCCCACCGGGTCCGTCGCCTCATCGGCCTCACCGGCCAGTACGCCTCCGTCGACGAGATGCTCACCGGCACCGAGAACCTGGTCATGATCGGCCGGCTGCTCGGGCTGTCCCGCGCGGACGCGAAGTCCCGGGCCCGGGAGCTGCTCGCCGAGTTCGACCTGACGGACGCGGGGGGCCGGCCGGCGAAGACGTTCTCCGGCGGCATGCGCCGGCGTCTCGACCTGGCCGCGAGCCTCGTCGGCCGGCCCCGCCTGCTCTTCCTCGACGAGCCGACGACGGGCCTGGACCCACGCAGCCGAAACGGCATGTGGGACGTCGTGCGCAACCTGGTCAGCCAGCACGGCGTCACCGTGCTGCTCACCACCCAGTACCTGGAAGAGGCCGACGTGCTCGCCGACGACATCGCCGTCGTCGACCACGGCCGGATCATCGCCCACGGCTCGCCCGAGGCGCTGAAGAAGCAGACCGGCGCGCAGACACTGGCGGTGCGCCCGGCGAACGCCGAGGACACCCCGCTGGTCGTCGCGACGGTCGCGGACATCCTGGGCGCCAGCCCGGACGTGGCGGGCAACCTGATCAGCGCCCGGGTCACCGACCCGGCGGTGCTGCCCGCGGTCGTCCGCCGCCTCGACGACGCCGGCGTGACCGTCGGTGAGATCACCCTGCGCAGCTCCAGCCTGGACGAGGTCTTCCTCGCCCTGACCGGCCGCCCGGCCACCGACGAGACCGCCTCCACCCCCGACGCCGACGGCGACCCCGCCGCCGCCGAGCCGGCCGCGCGGATCCCCGCGGCGACAAGGAGCTGACCCCCATGACGACGCTGACGACCGCCCTGCCCGGCCAGGCCGGCGCGCTCGATCCGGCCGGTCCCCCGCGGGTCAGCCCGCTGGACACGCTGCGCCACGTCCGTACGCTGGCCTGGCGCAGCCTGGTGCAGATCAAGCACAACCCGATGGAGCTGCTCGACTTCAGCGTCCAACCGCTGATGTTCCTGCTGCTGTTCACCTACGTCTTCGGCGGGGCGATCGCCGGGTCCACCGATGCCTACCTGACGTTCGCGCTGCCCGGGATCATCGTCCAGAACACCTTGTTCACCACGCTGAACACCGGCACCGGGCTGAACACCGACCTCACCAAGGGCGTGTTCGACCGGCTGCGGTCGCTGCCGATCGCCCGCTCGGCGCCGCTGGCCGGGCGCATCGTCGCCGACCTCGCCAAGCAGACCTGGGCGATCGCGATGATGCTCGGCCTCGGCTACATCCTCGGCTTCCGGGTCGAGACGGGGCCGCTGGACGCGCTGGCCGCCCTCGGGCTGGTGCTCCTGTTCGCGCTGAGCGTCTCGTGGATCGCCGTCCTGGTCGGCATGCTGGTGTCCGAGCCGGAAAAGGTGATGATCTTCGGGTTCACCCTGATCTTCCCGCTCACGTTCGTCAGCAACGCGTTCGCGCAGACCTCGACGATGCCCGGCTGGCTACAGGCGTTCGTCAAGGTCAACCCGGTGACCGCGCTCGCCGACGCGACCCGCGGACTGCTGGTCTCCGGCCCGGTCGCGACGCCGGTGTGGCACTCGCTGCTGTGGGCGGCCGGCATCGCCGCGGTGTTCGCGCCGCTGGCGGTGAACGCCTTCAAACGGAAGGTCTGACCGGATGATCACCCTCACGCACGGCGCCGGTCACGCCCCGGCGCCACGCATCGTGATCGTCGGCGGTGGCCTCGGCGGGCTGACCCTGGCCCGGGCCCTGCACGTGCGCGGCCTCGCCGCCGCCGTCTACGAGCTGGACGCCCCACCGGCCGACGCCGGCGGCGCCCCTGGCCACCCGCTGGACCTGCGGGCGCAGGTCGGGCTGCGCGCCCTGGAGATCGCCGGGGTGCCGGAACCAGGCCCCGGGGTCAGCCGCGCCGAACTGCGCCGCATGCTGCTCGCCGGGCTGCCCGCCGACCGGGTGGTCTGGGACGCGCCGGTGACCGCGGTGCGCCCCGCCCCCGGTGGCGGGCACCTGGTGGAGCTGGCCGACGGCCGCGCTGTGCCGGCCGACCTGGTCGTCGGCGCGGACGGCACCTGGTCGCGGGTGCGTCGCGCCCTGGTCGACGTCGAGCCCGACTACACCGGCATGTTCGTGTTCGCCACCCACCTGTCCGACGTCGATCGCCGCTGCCCGGCGCTCGCCGCGTTCGTCGGCGGCGGCGTCAGCGCGTTCGCCGAGGACCGGGGGCTGGTCGCCCGCCGCGTCGGTGCGGGCGTCGCGGTCGAGGTCGCGCTGCGCGTCCCCGCCGGGTGGACCGAGCTCGTCCCGGTTCAGCGGCGCACCGCGCCAGCGCTGCGCGACCGCCTCGCCCGGCACTTCACCGGCTGGGACTACCGCCTGTCCGCGCTCATCCGGGAAAGCGACGCGCTGCCGTTGGCGCGGGCGGTCTACCGGCTGCCCGCCAACCTCCACTGGCCGCGGCGGCCCGGCGTCACGCTGCTCGGCGACGCGGCCCATCCCGGTGCGCCCTTCGCCGACGCCGGCGCGAACGCGGGGATGCTCGACGCCGCCGAGTTGGCCGTGGCGCTGGCCGACCGGCCCGGTGACGTCGAGGCCGCGCTGCGGGTCTACGAGTCGGCGCTGTTCGCCCGGATCGGCGCCGTTCCCGCCGTCAGGTAGTCAGCCCGTGATCGACGGTGCGTCCTCATCCGACGGGGGCGGGCAGCGGCGGGGGCCAGGCGACCGGCGGCAGCCGGGCCAGGTCCAGCGCCGCACTCAGCGGCACCGACCGGCCGCGGGCGAGCGCCTCGGCGTAACGGCGCTCCCCCAGTGCCTCCCGCACGGCGAGGTCGACCGCCGCCAGGTCGTGGTCGCCGGTGAGGCGGATGAGGTCGCAGGCCCCCACCACCTCGGCCGCGTGCTCGGCGTCGCCGTCCGAGAGGCACAGCCGCGCGACCCCGACGAGCACCCGGGCGGTCGCCGGCGCGTCGGTCGCGCGGACCGCCTCCGCGAGCGCGGCGGCCAGGATCGGACGGGCCGTGTCGACCCGGCCGTAGGACAGCTCGACGAGCGCCACGCTGGTCCCCATCGCCGCTCTGAACTGGGGCGCCCCGTGGCGATGCCAGACACTCGCCGCCGCCGGCAGGATCAGCTCCCGGGCCCGCTCGACCTCACCGAGATACCTGGCCAGCGCACTCTCCGCGATGGCGACGCCCGCGAGCAGCTCGGGGGTGCCGGACCGCCGCGCGATGCGGCGCGCATCGTCCAGGGCCGCCCGGGCCTGCGGCACGTCACCGAGCGCCAGCGCCGCCGCGACCAGGTTCATCTGGAACTGGCCGGCCTCGTCGGCGGAGTCGAGCTCGGCGGTGAGCGCGCAGCCCCGGCGGAACGACGCGACCGCCAGCGCGTGCTCGCCCCGCAGGTTCCCGAGTTCCCCCACCGCGCCGTGGGCGAACGCGGTGCCCCACCGTTCACCGATCGACTCGAACAGGTCGACCGCTTCCGCGGCCCGCACCTCCGCCTCCTCGAGGAACGTCGCGTCGCCCCGGTTGGCGCTGATGTAGGCGAACAGGACCCTGGCCAATGCCCTGGTCCAGGTATCGGGCAGGTCGAAGCAGGCACGGAACGCGTTGAGCGGCTCGTCGGCGACGAGGCCGAGCTCCAGCATCAGCCGGAAACCACCCAGCAGCGGCACGATCGGATGGTGACCGAGCAGGGCACCCTCGTTGGACTCCCGCACCCGCACCGACAGCCGCAGCAGGCGCAGCGCCGTGACCTCGTCCTGGAAGCCGTCGAAGGCGTTGAGGGCAGCCAGCGCCCCGGCCGCCGCCCGGGCCAGCGGTGGCGCCTCGCCCGGCAGGCTCAGCGCGGCATCGGCGAGCTGGGCGCCTTCCTGTCGCTGCCCGCGCAACCACCAGTACCAGCCCAGTGCCGAGGACATCCGCACCGCCGTGGCCGCGTCGCCGGCGGCCGTCGCCCCGCGCAGCGCGGCATGCAGGTTGTCCTGCTCGACGCCCAGCAGCCGCAGCCAGACGAGCTGGTCACGGGTGCGCAGCACGGGCTCGGCGCGCTCGGCGAGCCGCAGGAAGTGCTCGGCGTGGGCGGCCCGCAGCCACTCCCGTTCGCCGGCCTCGTCCAGGCGTTGCAGGCCGTACTCGCGGATCGTCTCCAGCTGGCGGTACCGCGGGGTGGCCGCGCCGTCCGCGCTGTCGCAGATCAGCAGGGACTTCTCGACGAGGGCCGTCAACAGGTCGGGCACGTCGTCGTGCGCGATCCGACCGGCCCCGGGCCCGGGGCGGTCGGCGGGTGGGTCCACGCAGATCGCCCGGGCGCTGGCTGCGGTCACCCCGCCGGGGAAGATCGCCAACCGGCGCCAGAGCACGCGTTCGGGCTCGTCCAGCAGGTCCCAGCTCCAGGACACCACGGCGGCGAGGGTCCGGTGCCGAGGCAGGGCCGTCCGGCTGCCGGAACTCAGCAGGCGGAAACGGTCGTCCAGGCGGGCGGCGACCTGCTCGGGAGTCATGGCCCGCAGCCGCGCCGCGGCCAGCTCGATCGCCAACGGCATCCCGTCGAGTGCCCGGCAGATCCGCACGACCGCCGCGATCTGGGCGCCCCCCGCCTCGTCCGCGGCGCCGGCCCGCGTCCCATCGTCGCCGGCCCGCGTCCCATCGTCACCGGCCCGCGTCCCATCGTCGCCGGCGCCGGCGGGCGACCGGCCGCCGGCGAGGCGGAAACCGGGACGGACGGCGGCGGCCCGGTCGAGGAACAGCCGGACAGCCGGATAGCGGGCCACCGCCGCGTGGTCGACCAGGTGCGCGGGCTCCGCCGGGGGCAGCGCGAGCGGCTCCACCGGCCACAGCGTCTCGCCGGTGATCGCCAGCGGCTCCCGACTGGTCGCGAGGATCCGCACCTGCGGGCAGGCGCCGAGCACCTCCTCGGCGAGGGCCGCCACCGGGTCGAGCAGATGTTCGCAGTTGTCCAGCACAAGCAGCATCCGCCGCCCGGCGAGGGTGGCGGCGAGGCGCTCCAACGGATCGCTGTCGACCATCCCGCGTAGCCGCAGCGCGCCCAGGATGACCTGTTCGCGCAGGCCGAGCGCGGTGAACACGGCCTGCGGCAGGTCTGGGGCGGCCGTGATCGGCGCCAGCTCGACCAGCCAGGCGCCGTCCGGCAGGGACAGCGGCTGGTCCGCACCGCCGTCGAGCAGCCGCCGCGCCGTCTCGACCGCGAGCCGGGTCTTGCCAGCGCCGCCCGGCCCGACCAGGGTGACCAGCCGGGAACCGTCGACGAGGCGCCGGACCTGCTCGGCGTCGCGGCTGCGGCCGACGAAGCTGCTCAGGGGGGCGCGGAGATTGGTACGCGGCTCCCCGTCGGCCCGATCCGCGATCCGGGCCTCGGCTTCGCCACCAGCCGGCCGACCGGCCGCCCGCCCCCCCCCCCCCCCCCCCCGGCCCCCCCCGGGGGGGGGGGGGGGGGGGGGGGGGGCCGGCGGCGCCGCCCAGGGCGGCCCGGCGCCGCCCAGGGCGGTGGCATGCAGGTCGCGCAGCTCGCCCGAGGGGTCGGCGCCGAGTTCGTCGGCGAGCTGGCGCCGCAGCCGTTCGTAGGCGTCGAGAGCTGCCCCCGGCCGGCCGGCGGCACACAGCGCCCGCATCAGGCTGGCCGTGACCGATTCGCGCAGCGGGTGGGCGGCGGCCAGTTCGGCGAGCTCCGGCACCAGCTCGGCGCCGCCGCCGAGGCGCAGGTCGGCCTCGATGCGGCCCTCGAGGGCGGCGAGGCGGCGTTCCTCCAGGCGCGCGATGACCGCCCGGGCGAACGGGGCGTGCGCGACATCGGCCAGCGGCGGCCCGCGCCACAGCTCGATCGCGGCGCGCAGGATCTTGGCGGCCTGCGGGTCGTCGCCGCGGCGCAGCGCCTCCCGGCCGTCGGCGACGAGGCGTTCGAAGCGCACCGCGTCGACGGCCTCGGCGGGCAGGGCCAGCCGGTAGCCGGCGGCCTGGAACTCCACCGGCAGCCCGGGCACCGTCCGGCGCAGCCTCGAGACGAGCGCCTGCAGCGCGCCCGTCGCCGCGGTCGGCGGATCAGCGGCCCACAGCCCGGAGATGAGCCGCTGCGCCGGCACCAGCCGGCCGGGTTCGAGCGCCAGCAGAATGAGCAGGGTGCGCAGCCGGGAGCCACCGACATCAACCGTCGCCACGGAGACCCCGGATCCGGTCTGGACCGCCAGCGGGCCCAGCACGCAGATCTGCACGACCCGATTCTGCCCGCCCGCGAACCCTGAGGTCGATGCGTTTGTCCGGCGCCGCGGCGCGGCGGCCCGGTCCGCGGCCGCCTATGATCGGCTTCTGCTCCGCCGGGAGCAGCGCGATCACGGCAGGGGAGGCCGCGCGTTGAACGGTTCCGATCTTCTTGCCGATGCCTTCGGACGCATCCGGGACGAGGTGCGTGACGCCGTCACCGGGCTGCGCGCCGACCAGCTCGCGGAGCGGATCGACGGGTCGGCCAACTCGATCGCCTGGCTGGTCTGGCACCTGACCCGGGTCCAGGACGACCATGTCGCCGAGGTCGCCGGTGTTGAGCAGGTCTGGACCGCGGCGGGCTTCGCGACGCGGTTCGCGCTGACACTGCCCACCGCGTCCATCGGCTACGGCCACACCTCGGCCGACGTGGACGCGGTGCGTGTCACCGATCCCGACCTGCTCGTCGGATATCACGAGGCGGTCCACGACCAGACGGTGCGCTACCTGTCGACACTCGCCGACGGCGACTTCGACCGCGTCGTCGACGAGCGCTGGGAACCGCCCGTCACCCTCGGCGTCCGGCTGGTCAGCGTCATCTCGGACGATCTCCAGCATGTCGGCCAGGCCACGCTGGTCCGCGGGATCCTCGAACGACGGGCGGGCTAGCCGCCATGCCCGGCCGCTACGTCACACGCGACGGCCGACGCGTCGATCTCAACCTCTGGCGTCCGGGCGACGACCTGCACGAGTTCTTCGTCAGCGCCGGATCGATAGAGCTGATCATGCGCGACGCCGGGGTCACGAAACCGCCCGAGATCCCCGGCTGGCCGCCAGCCGACGCCGCGCCGGACACCGCGCCCGACGACGCCTGCTGACCGGGTGCACCGCCATCGCCGTGACCGGCGGCGGTGGCGCACCCGGCGGGCGTCAGTACCGTAGGGATCAGTGCCTCAGGGATCAGGCGCCTCAGGGATTACGGGTGCGCAGCAGCGTGCGCAGCTCCGCCTCCCAGTTCACCCCTTCGCCCTCGCGGCCGGTCGGCACCTGCGCCTCGATCTCGGCGAGGAAACGGGTGACGACCGAACGGCACAGCTCCAGGTCCGCTCGCCCCGACGGACTGGACAGGGAGACGGTGACGACCGCCCGTCCCCGCGTCCGCGTCGGGCGGATCCGGACGTCGCCCGTGCCCGCGCGGGTCTGCGTGCCCTCGGCGAGCAGCGAGCGGGCGAAGATCCAGGTTATAGACTCCCGGCCAGGACGAAGGATGAGCTCCACCGCGAACGGGTCCGCCGGGTCGTAACGCAGCGTGCCCGCAACGGCGGTGCGTACCCCGTCGTCCGTGACGAAGTCGGCGGAGAGGTCGCGCACCACGACATGCGCGGGCGTCGAGCTGTGACGGAGCATTCGCTGCCTCCCAACACGGTCGGAACCGACCCTGTCAGCATCGCTTCCGTCACCTGCTCCCGGCGCCACCCGAGGGGCCCCCGTACATAGGCGGAACAACCCTCGGACCATGGGCCGGTCGGCCGGACCGGCGCCGGGCCAGCCCGGATCCGCCGCGCCCGGACCGGGCTCCGCGTGGTCGACGCCGGTGCTAGCCCCAGGTGGACAGGTTCTGGCTCATGCCGGCGACGTACACGGTGTTCACCCCGGGATTGGCGCCTCGGGTGTCGAGAACGATCGTGCCGTTCGGCCGGACCCGGCCGATCTGATCGTCGACCTCGTCGTGCAGCCCTGGCGGTTCGTCGTCGTGCGCGGCGCGGCGCGCCCCCCCCACGCCGGGAAGCAGGGCGGCCAGCGGATTTCCGCCGAGCAGCTCGGCGGCCCGACCGTCGTCGGCGTCTCCCGGCGGGCGCAGCGGCAGAGGCGCGCCACTCGGCGCCGCCCGGGTGCCGCGCAGCACGACCGTCTCGCCGGCCACGGTCGCCAGCAGGCGGTCGACCTCGGCCACCGACGCGACGGGCGCCGTGACCGCCGCCCGCAGCATCCAGCGGGTCCCGTCGAAGCCGACGACCCGCACCGCCGTCGGTGCGCCACCGTCCCCGTCCGCGGACGGGCCGAGGATGAGCCGCACCTCGCAGCCGAAGTCTCCCGTCCGCGTCTCGACCGCTCCCGAAGCCGGCATGCACGCCGGCGGCAGGCCCGCGGCGGCGAGGACGGCGGCCGGGGAGGCGGCCAGCCTCGCGCGGGTCTCGTCCCACAGGCCGCGGCTCTTCGGCGCGGCGAACACCGCGAGCGTCAGCGTCACCTGGCCGGCCCGCACGACGGCCACCGGCCCGGGTCCCCCGCCCGCGGCGGCGGGCACCTCGACCGTCGCGCCGGCGGGCACCGGGACGACGAGCGAGCCGAGATCGACGCGGCGGCGCCCGTCGCCGGGCATGTCGACAAGGTCGTACGGACCGCGGCCCGCGCCGGGCACCGAGGCCGTGTCACGAACCGAGGCCGTGTCACGAACCGAGGCCGTGTCGGGCACCGGCGCGGCGGCGGGTGCGCCCTCGGCCCTGCCCGGACCGCCCCGGCCGCGCCCCGATCCGAACCAGCGTCCGCCGAACCCCATGGCGATCTCCGTCTCTTCGCGCGGCCTCGCTGTCAGGATCCCCGCCGGGGGTGGTGCTGTCGACACCTGCGTATCCGGCCGGTCACCTGCGGGAAGCCGAGAGGAGCCACCGGCGGGTACCCGTCCTGCCGGAAGCGGGTAGGTTCGGGCCGGTGAGCGGAGTTCGACGCACCTTGCCGGCGCCCCCGGCAGCGACCTGTCCGCCCGCCGCGCGGTCGCCCATCTCATGATCGGCCAGTCTCTGGTCGCCGCGGCGGACACGGTCACCGCGACCGCGCCGCTGAGCGACATCGGCCAGTGGGCCCGCAGCAGCGGCCTCGAGGTCGTGATGCTGGTGACCGGCGCGCTGCTGCTGACCCGGTTCGCGACCTGGCTCGGCGACCGGGTGACCACCCGCATCGACGTCCAGTCCGGGGTGGTCCGCACCGAGTCCGCCAAGCACCGGCACGCCGTCGCGCAGGTCATCACCTGGACGTCGCTGGTCATCGTCTACTGCCTGACGGCGGTGCTGGTCCTGCAACGTTTCGGCGTGCCGGTGACCGGGTTCGTCGCGCCGGCGACGATCGTCGGAGTGGCGCTCGGCTTCGGCGCCCAGAAGATTGTGCAGGACATACTGGCCGGGTTCTTCATCATCGCCGAGCGCCAGTACGGCTTCGGGGATCTCGTCCGGCTGATGGTCTCCGGCGGTCCGGCCGCCGGGTCGACGGGCACCGTCGAGGAGGTCACCCTGCGGATCACCCGGCTGCGGACGTCCAGCGGCGAGGTCGTCACGACGTCGAACAGCCAGATCGTGCAGGTGGTCAACCTCTCCCGGGACTGGGCCCGGGCCATCATCGACGTGCCGATCCCGGCGGCCGCCGACCTCGCCACCGTCAGTGACCTGCTCACCCGGGTCGGCGCCGAGGCCTACGCCGACGACGCCCTGCACGACCAGCTCCTCGACGCGCCCGCGGTGATGGGCGTCGAGAGCCTGGATCTCGACGAGTACCGGATCCGCGTGGTGGCCCGCACCCAGCCGGGTCGGCAGTTCGAGGTCGGCCGCGCCCTGCGCGCCCGGATCGCGACCACACTGCTGCGCGAGGGCATCACCGTGCCCGCCGATCTGGACACCGCCGCCCCCACCGCATCCTGAGGTCAGGCCCGTGACGTCATTCGACCCCCAGCGCGTAGTCCAGTTCGCCCGGTCGATCCACATGCGCCGTTCGACCGCCGGCCTGGTCGTCTTCTTCCTGGTCACGGTGGCGGCCTATCTGCTGGTCCGACCGGATCCGGCGCACGTCGCGCAGGCCCGCCGGGTCGCCCAGGCCGTCGCCGAGCGCCAGGCCGCGGAACAGGTCGCCGCGTCACCGACCTCGCGGCACGCGACCTACGCGCCGGCCCCCACCGCCACCCCGACGCCGACCGTGACCGCCACCGCGGATCCGTCGGCCACGGCGACGCCCACCGCAGCGCCGACGGCGTCGGTCACGCCCTCCCCCACCGCCGACACCGGCCTGCTCGGCACCGGCGGCACCAGCCAGTCCGCGGTGGCGACCGCCCCCGCGCCGACGTCCGGCGTCGGCATCTCGGCCGTCCCCACCCAACCGTGATCACGACCTTCCGTCGCGTCAGCACACAGCCGGGCCCGCGGCTTCGCCGTGGTCTTTCGGTGGGCGCGTGCGGTAGAGGTGTGATAATGCAACGGGGGCGGGTACGGACCGACCATGACCCTGCCGCGCAGCCCCGTGCCACCCATGGATGGCGCCCAGCAATCTGATGTCGGTCCGCCAGGTCGGACCGTGCCCACGACCGGCCCCGGTGCCGCCGGGCGGGCGCCCACCGGAGCGCCGCCGCCGGCGACGGCGTTCCCGGACCCACAGCAGCCCTCCCGGCCGCAGGCCCCGCCCGCTGGCGGGCCAGCCGTGGCCGGTCCGGCGGCGGCACCGGCCGGGCGCCGACACGGATTCGGGCACGGCGGCAAGCCGCCGATTCCGACGACGCGCACCAGTCGGGTGTGGACCTCGCTCGTCCTGTCCGCGGTCGTGCTGATCCTGCTGCTGGTGTTCATCCTGCAGAACCAGGATCACGTCAGGATCTCGTTCTTCGCGGCGCACGGTTCGATGCCGGTCGCGGTCGCGATGCTGTTCGCCGCCGTCGCGGGGGCGCTGCTGGTCGCGATCCCGGGGATCGGCCGGATGATCCAGCTTCGGAAGGTGGCCCGGCGCGGCACGGCCGTGCGGCCCGGCGCGGGCGGCCCGGTCGCTGGCGGCCCGGTCGCTGGCGGCCCGGTCGCTGGCGGCCCGGTCGCTGGCGGGCCGGTCGCTGGCGGGCCGGTCACGACAGAGCCGCCGGCTGGCCGGCCGGTCGGGACGTCGGGGCGGCCGACGCGGACGCGCTGAGCGCGGCCACGCGCGGCTAGGGGACGACGATCACCGGCCACTGGCCGGCGCGCACGAGGCGGCTGGCCAGCGAGCCGACGAGACGGTGGCCGGCGCTCTCCGACGCGCCGACGGCCACCAGATCAGCCCGCACCTCGGCGGCGGTGCGCCTGATCCCGTCGAACGGTTCACCGGCGCGGACCAGCAGGCGGACCGGCACGCCGAGTTCGGCGTGCCGGTCCCGGATGAGACCCCGCACGTCCTCGACGACCCCGTCGATGATCTGCTGCGCGGCGTTGCCGGCCGGCGCGGGGGACATCGCCACCCACACCGGCATCGCCGCGACGTACACGAAAACGAGCCACGACGACTGCCGCCGGGCCAGACCCGCGGCGAACGCACCGGCTCGCAGCGACGTTCGCGAGCCGTCGACCCCCGCCAGGATCGTTCGGGAACCGTCCGTGCCGAGCTCGAACGGACCCGGCGCCCACGCGGGGCCATAGTCCTCGACCAGCATGATCGACTGGTCCGCGTCATCACCCACGCCCCGAGTGTGTCGCACCTCGCGACCTTGAACTTCGCCGGGCTGCCCGGCGGACGGTCAGTACATCATCCGATGGTCGACATAGTGCTTGAACTCCAGCAGGTTGTCCGACGGGTCGCGCAGGACGACCGTCGCGTGCTCCTCGACGAGCCCCCCGAACCGGCGGGCCCCCGGGCGGAACACCGCGATCTTGCGGATCTCCACGAGCCGGAGCAGGGCGCCGAGCGCGCGGGCGATGCGGTGCGCCACCGACCTGTCGTTCGGGGTGTACCTGGTCCATCCGCTCGTCCTCGACCTCGTGCCGGAGGCGGTCGACCCGCTGCCGGCGCCGGTCTCGACGGTGATCGGCCGCCCGCAACGGCGGCGGGGCCTGACGCCAGGTGCTACGGCTGCTACGGCTGCTACGGCTGCTACGGGCAGGGAGCGTGATACGCCATCGAGCCGAAGGTGCTCGCCCATTCGCCGGTGGTGATGTGGTTCGCCGGGTCGGTGCACGCCGCCGTCGCGAGCCGGCCCGGGTCGGCGTCCCACAGCCGCACGGTGCCGTCGTTCCCGGCGGACAGGACGACGCCGGTGTGCGGGATGACGGCGACCGCGCTGATCGGCTGGGTGTGCCCGGGCCACGTGACGAGGGGCTCCGGCTGGGCCGGGTTGCTGACCGCGGACAGGCGCACGGTCTCGTCGTCACCGCCGGACGCAACGATGCCGCCGTCCCCACCGGCGACGCTGGCGACGCCGCCGAACTGGCCGGGAATGGTCCCCTGCGGCGTCGGATGGGCCGGGTCGGTCACGTCCCACAGCCGCACGGTGGCGTCGATCCCGCCGGAGACCAGCGACGCGCCGTCCGTGGTGAAGGTGACGGCGCGTACCGCGCGGGTGTGGTCGCGCAGCACCTGACCGCGCGTCGGGTGGGCCTGGTCGCGGATGTCCCACAACCCGACCGAGCCGTCCTCGCCGGCGACCGCCAGCGTCTGCCCGCCCTTGGCGAACGCGACCTCGTACACGCCGCCGGTGGCGGTGTCGACGTGGGAACGCGTCGTCGGACGGGCGGGATCGGTGACGTCCCACAGCGCGAGGACGCCGTCGGCGCCGCTGGAGGCGAGGGTGTTGCCGTCGGGACTGAAGGCGACGGTGCGCACCGCGTCGGTGTGCACGCGTCCGATGGACCAGCGGTGGATGTTCCTGGGGTCGGCGAGGTTCCACAACCGGACCGTGCCGTCGGTGCTGCCGGAGACGAGCAGGTCACCGCCCGCGTTGAAGGCCAGCGCGTCGATCCAGCCGACGCTGGGGACCGAGTCGAGGCGGGTCAGGGTGGTGCGGTCGGTGACCTGCCAGAGCGTGATGACACCGTCACGATCGCCGGTGGCGATCCGCTGGCCGTCCCGGCTGACCGCCGCGGAGAGCACTCCGGCGGAGCCGACCTCGGTGGTCACGGGAGTCACGTGGCCGCCGAAGAGGCCGATCATCGCGGCCCTGGTCTCGGCCAGGGTCGGCGCCACCTGGTAGGCCGCCAGCGCGAGGCGACGGGCGAGCGCCGGATCACTGTCCTGCAGCCCGATCGCCCGCCCGGCGACCGAGGCCGGCACGCTGGTCGTGCTTCCCTTCCCACCGTTCCTGCTGGCCAGCACCGCGACGACCCCGACGAGGACGGCGACCACGGTGACGACCGCGGCGATCAGCTGGATCCGGGCGTGCCGGACCTGACTGGCCGTCCGTGGCGGTCGGCCCGCGCCGGCGGTCGGCCCCGGGCCGCGGCCGGCGGCCGCCCGTCCGCCGTCGGGTCGCGTCGGCACCCTGGCGGCGGGCACCAGCCCGGTCAGCTCGTCGGCGGGGTCCATGGCCGGACGCCGACGCCCGTCGCCGCGGCCGGCGGTGTCCCGGTCGTTCCAGACCGTGATCAGCCCGTCATCGACCCGGGGGTGAACCTCCCACTGGTCCGCGGGGTGCCAGACCGGGAACTCGCCGGACGGGGCGGCCTCGCCCGACCCGGTGGAGCCGCCGGACGTCCGCGCCGATCCGCTCGGCTGACCCGGTCCCGCGCCGGTCGGCGTACGTGACGATCCCGGGGCGTCGGCGTCGGCGTCGGCGTCGGCGCGGTCGGACCGGCCCGGGTGGACAGCCGCACCCATCGATCCGCCCGTTGCCACCGCCGGCGGCGGGCCGCTCGGTCGCCGACCGGTGACCGGGGTGATCGGTCCGGCGACGTCGCCCTCGACGGCGGCGCCACCGGTGCGCGGCGGCAGCGTGTTCAACGGCCGGATGAGGGCTGTGACCTCGGCCAGCGCCCGGGGCTTGACGGGAACGTCGACGCGCAGGTCGAGCAGGCGCGCGTACAGCTGCTCGGCGCCGGGTCGGTACGCCGCGGTCTTGCGCATGGCGTCCTCGACGAGCGGGCGGAGGCTGCCGTCGAGGCCGTCGAGGTTCGGCGGGTCGTTCACCGTCCGGTACAGCAGGCCCGGCGCGTCGCCGCTACCGAACGGGAAACGGCCCGTCCCGGCGTAGATGAGCACCCCGCCCCAGGCGAAGACGTCCGCCGCCGAGGTGATCTGCTCGCCGCGGGCCTGCTCCGGCGCCATGAACGCCGGCGTGCCGAGATGACGGTCCGCGCCCGAGTCGGGACCGATCCTGGTCGCGGTGTCCAGCGCCCGGGCGATCCCGAAGTCGATGACTTTCGGGCCGAGCCGGGACAGCAGGATGTTCGAGGGCTTCAGGTCGCGGTGCACGATGCCGGCCCGGTGGATCGCCATCAGCGCCGTGGTGATGCTGACGGCGAGCTGGTGCAGCTCCGCGGGGGTCAGCGGGCCGCGCCGGGCCACGGCCTCGGCGAGGGTCGGGCCGTCGACGTACTCGGTGACGAGGTACGGCTGCTCGCCGGTGATGTCGACGTCGAGGACCGCGGCGGTGCAGAACCGGGCGACCCGGCGGGCGTTGTCCGCCTCCTGCTTGAGCCGGACGCGGAACTCCGCGAGGCGTGCCAGGTCCGGCCGGATCAGCTTGACGGCCACCTGTCCGCCGGCGGCGTTCTCCCCCAGGTAGACAGTGCCCATCCCGCCGGCGCCCAGCCGTCGCAACAGCCGGTAGGGGCCGACCTCGGCCGGCTCGACGGGCTGGGCCGGCCCGCCCCTGCCGCCGGCCGAGCCGGTGCCGCCAGCGGACCCGCCCGATCCGCCCGTGGCGGCGGACCCGTGGGTGTCGATCGGCCCGGAGGCCGCGGCTGGCTCGTTCGGCGTGGCCGGTTCCCTCGGGTCCGCGGCCGCCTCGCCGCGACGGGGCGCGTTCGCGCCGTCCTTCTTCTCGGCGGCGCCGGGCGCGGACGGGTGGGCCATCGGTACCTCACTTCCCACCCTGATGGTCGACAGAAGGCGACGACGAGCCGCCCGGCGGCTAGCGGCGCAGTGCCCGGCTGCGGCGTCGCCGACGCGCCGCCATCTGGTAGTGCACCGCGAGGAACGACAGGGCCAGGAACAGGGGCAGCAGTACCGACGAGGTCGAGGCGCTGGTGTCGGCGGAGACCAGCACCATGTCGATGCCGGCGGTCAACTCCTCGCCGCAGCGCACCTCGACCGGACGGTACCCCGGCCGGAAACTGGCGAACTGTACGACTGTCTCAAACGTGCCGGCCTGGTCGGCAACGGCCTGTCCGACCAGCTCGCCGCTGGCCGTCAGGGTCACCTGCGCGCCGGGGCGGCAGCCCGCTCCACGGGCGAACAGGGTGTCGCCGGCGGTGACGACGGTCCGGTCGAACAACAGCTCTCCCGGCCTGGCCTCCCGGGCGACCGGCTGCCCGACGGGCGGCGCCGGGTCGCCCGGGCGCTGCGCCGGGGTGCACACCCCGAGCACCCGCACCTTCCCCTTGACGCAGCGCGGCGGCGCCGACACCGGGCACTGCTGGTCGAGCTCCACCGAGGCGCCACCCGGGCACATCAGCCTGCCGGCCGGGCAGTCCGCCGTGGCGGCGTGCTGCGAGCCGTCCCAGCAGATGACGGGCACCGGCGGCTCCGGCCGGGGCGGCGGCGGGCAGGCCTGCCCCACGGGCACGCTGACCGGCGAGCCGGCGCAGTACCGCTGGGGCGGCAGGCACTGGTCGACGCTGCTGCGCACCGACCCGTCCGGACAGGTGACCGTCTGCTCACGTGGCGTGCCCTGGTTCGTTCCCGGCTCCGTCGCGGTGGGGCTGACCGTGCAGGGCGACGCCGACTCCGGGAAGTAGGGCCAGGCGGGCGTCGCGCTCGGGCAGGTCGGCGAGCCACAGTCCGATCCCGCGGCGGCCGCGGTGCAGGTCGGCCTGCACTCGGAGCCCGTCCGGGCGGACGACCCCGCCGTGAGCGTCGGGCAGGGCGTGGGGCAGTCGGTGGCGCGCACGGCGACGGCGACGCCGTGACCGGCGGGCATCGTACTCGGGCAGGTCGGCGACGGCGCGCACTGGTTGCCCGTGGTGGTCCCCGGCGCGGGCGTGGCGGCCGGGCAGGCCGTCGGGCCTGGCGAGCAGATCCCGTCGGAGCCGGCCGACCGGCCGGTCGGGCAGGGCGCCGGATCGGACGGGCAGGTGCCGCTCGCGCCGTCCGCGGCCGGGGCCGAGCACGCCGGGGTGGGTGTCACGGTCGGCGTGGTGGTGTCGGTCGGGGTGGGCGCGGGGTCGGCGTGCGGCGGCGTCGGCGTGATGCTGGTGGGCGGCGTCGTCGGGCCGCCGGTGTCCGTCGACGGCCCGGCGCTCGTGGTGCCACCGCCGGTGGCGGGCCCGGCAGGCGTACCGCTGCCTCCGCCGCCGGTAGGCGAGCCAGCGCCCGGCGGGGTACCGCCGCCGGAACCCGCGGACCCGGCCGGTGACGAGGTGTCGCCCGCCGAGGTCGTCCCGCTGTCAGCGGGGGGTTGCGTGGCGACGGCGGCCGAGGTGGACGTCGAGGTGTCGGCCCCCGGGACCGCCGCGCCGTCGGTGGACGCGGCCGGAACGACCTGGTCCGCGCCGCGGCCGGAGTCGGCGGTGGCCGCGGTTGCCGGCCCGCCGAGGCCGGCGGCGGTGCCCACACCGACGCAGAGAAGCAGCACGCCGAAAAAGACCGCTGGCAGTGCCGTTCGCCGTGGCCATGACCTGACGCGGCCAGCCGCTCGATGGCCAGTCATCCGTGCGCCCCCCCGGGTGCGACCGGCAACACGTCCGACGCCGGCCCGTCCCCGGGGCCGGTCAAAACACGTGATGCGCGCCTGACGTAAGCGGCGGAAGCCCCACCCATACGACGATCGCTAGAATAACAGTCGGCTGACCGGGCATCCGGAGTCGGGGGGAAGTCATGGATATCGTATTGCCGACTGTGGCACCACCTAGAAAAAGTATTCTGATAGCACCATGCTTGTTGGCGTGCCTTGGCTGGCTGGTGTTGTTCCCGGCCTCGCCGGCACGAGCGGCCGGCGGCAGCGGCGTGGACCTTCAGGTGACCGTCGCGGGGCAGTCCCTCGGCAGCCGTGGCCTCACCCTCGACGCCGGCTCGGTCGTCCGGGTCGTGGTCGGCATGCGCAACCTGACCCGATCGGACCTGCCCGTCGACTCGGTGCGCCTGAGCGGCACCGTGCTGGGCCTGACGTTCTTCGACTACGACACCCGGGTGCGGACCATCGTGCCGGCTCGCGGCTCGGCGAACTGGACGGTCGACGTCGACATCCGCGACCTCGACGGCCGGGCCACCGGGCTGCTGCCCATCGAGGTCGCGATCCGCGACACCGACCTGCACACCGTCGCCAGCGCGGACGGGACGGCGAACGTGCGCGGCTCGCTGTTCTCCATCTACGGCCTGTTCGGACTGGGCCTGCTGATCCTGATGGGTCTGTTGTGGGCGGTGGCGCTGCTGCCGCTGGGCCGGCATGCCGCACCGGCGACCTGGTGGCAGCGTGGGTTGCGGTTCGTGCCCGCCGGCTGCGCGGTGGGCCTGTTCGGCGTGTTCGCGCTGTCCGCGACCCGGCTGGTGCCGCCCACGACCGTGACCGAGGTGACGCTCACCCTCGTCGCCGCCGCCGCGTGCTTCGCCGCCGGAGCCCTGCTGCCCGGGATGAGCGCCGCCCGCCGGGTCTGATCCGGCCGGGCGCGGGGGGCGCCGCCGGCGGCGGGCGGCTGCGGGCCGCATCAGGTCGGATGGCCCGGCAGGGCGACGAGCTGGCGGCCGTCATCGGTCAGGACGAGCAGCCGGGACAGGTCCGACGGCGCGATGCCCGCGGTCCCGCGCACCTCGACGCCCTGGTAGCCGTGGTGATAGTTCGCCTCCCAGCTCGCGGCGGTCTCCCGACGGCCGTCCACCGACTGGGCGACGAGCGCGCAGTGGCTGCCGGGCGGCACGTTCGCCAACCGCAGGGTGAACGCCGTGCCGGCGGGGTCGGCGGTCATCCACACCCAGGCCTCGACCCGGCTGGTCGCGTCGGTCGCCGTGACCATCCGGCCGGGCGGTGTCGGCTCGACACCCCCGCCGCCGGGACCGACCGCCGCGGTGAGGCCGACGGCCGCCGCGGCCACCCCGGCGGCGAGCGCGACCGCCCCGAGCGCCGTGCGGCGGCGGCTGGCCCGGCGCGACCGCCGCATCGCGACGAGCGCCCGCTCGGCCCCGCCGCCCGCCGCGACCGCGGGACGGCGATGCGCCCCGGTGCGCTCGGAACGCCCGGCCGGCCCAGCGCCGTCGGACCGACCGGCGCCGTCGGGACCGGCGCTGTCGAGGCCAGTGCCGTCGAGGCCAGTGCCGTCGAGGCCAGTGCCGTCGAGGCCAGTGCCGTCGAGGCCAGTGCCGTCGAAGTCCGTGACGTCACTCAGCCGCAGGCGACTGAGCAGGCCGGGCAGGCCGGCAAGGCTGGCCAGCTCCGCTCGGCAGACCGCGCAGCCGGCGAGATGGATCTCCAGCTCCGAGCGCTCCGCGGGATCCAGCGCCCCCAGGACATAGGCACCCAGCGCGATCTTCGGGGCGGCGCAGTCACCTGTCATGTCGCCCACCCCCGTTCCTCCAGCGCCAGCCGCAACGCCCGTAGTCCGTAGTACACCCGGGACTTCACGGTTCCGGGCGGTATTCCCAGCCTCGCTGCGGCCTCGGCCACGGACCGGCCCAGGTAGTGGGTCTCGACGAGGGCGGCGCGGTGCTCCGGGCTCAGCGCGCGGAACGCCTCCGCGACCTGCCAGCTCTCCATCGCGCGATCCAACTCGTTCGCCGCGGGGAGCTGCTCCAGGGGTTCCGCGCCGACCTCCGCCGGCCGCGCCTGCCGGGCCCGGTGCTCATCCACCACGATCCGGCTCGCCACCGTGAACAGCCAGGGCCGCAGCGGCCGCCCGTCGGCACCGAGACGACCGGCGTGCCGCCAGGCCCGCAGCAGCGTCTCCTGCAACACGTCCTCAGCCTGGGCCCGGTCGCCGGTCATCCGGGTGACGAACGCGAGCAGCGCCTCGCCGTGTTCCTCGTAGACGGCGCGCACGAACTCTGCGGCGGGGTCACCGACCCCGATCTCACCGCCCCACCGCGCCTGCACGCCCACCATCACGGCCCATCCGGGCGCCCGGTTCAACCCACCGGCACAGTCCAGGGCGGAAGCCACCCGTATGGGGGTGCCTGTCAGCCGCCGAGACGGGTCGCAGGCACTGCCGTGGGGCGCGGACGCAGCCGGCCAGCCCTGACGCAGGTCGGCGCGCCGACCGCGGTTGGTAATCCGAGAGTGACAGCCCGGCGCATGTCGCGACCATCGATTCAACGCAAAGTCATTATTAAACTCCTTAAAGTACTTGCCCGATGCCGGTACGCCACGGGCTTCAACCACGCCACGCTGTGGGCTCGCGGCCGAGTGATCGACCTCGGCACACCGCCCGGATCGACGGGCTCCTGCTCCGTCTCCTACTCCGTCGCGATCAACAGCGCCGGGCAGGTGCTGGTGTCGTCCGACGAGGACGACTCCGCGTTTCTCCGGCAGGCCGGCCGGCGCATCCGGATCGGGAAGCCCGGCGTCGCCACGAAGGTGTGCGGCCTCACCGACCAGGGCGTGGTCGCCGGTGTGACGCAAGCCGACGGCCACGCCCACGCCTTCCGCTGGCGGGCCGGCCGTCTGACCCTGCTGGAAAAGGTCAGGGGTAACACGAACCAGGCCGATGGCATCACCCCCGCCGGGGTCGTCGTCGGCGCGAGCCCCGCCAGCGGGACGGAGATACCGCAGCCGACGTACCGGCCGGTGTCCCCGGCCTGAATCCGCCGCGACGGAACCCCCAAACGGTGCGGGACCGGCGTAGCGCTCAGGCCGCCGGCTCGGCCAGCACGAGGAGGTATTCGAACTCGTAGCGACCAGGCCCCCCGAGCGAACCGAGGTATTCCCCGGTGGCGAACCGGAGCAGGTCGTTGTCGAGGGCGGCGAGGCGCTTCGGGTCCGCGCCGATCCGCTCGTAGGTCTCGACGACGGGCGCGAACGACGCCCGGTAGAGCGCGCACCACTGCGCGGGTGACCCGTCGAAGTCGACGCGGGCGGTACGCCGATGGGTCGTCAACCGGGAGGCACGGTCCCCGAACAGGGTCCGGACATGCGCCGGGTCCCCCCACGCGGTCGGCGCCGCCTGGCCTTCCCGGGGGATCGGCGCGTGCCGCTCCAACAGGGCGAACAGCCGACCCATCGCGCCGTCGGCGGTCCAGTTGGCCAGCGCGACCGTCCCGCCCGGGCGGCACACCCGCAGCAGCTCACGGGCGGCGACCGCCTGGTCCGCGGCGAACATCACGCCGATGCAGGACAGTACGACGTCGAACTCGCCGTCAACAAACGGGAGCTGCTGGGCGTCGGCCTGCCGCCAGTCCAGCGTGACGCCGCGGCCGGCGGCGGCCTCATGGCCGCGCTCGATGAGCGCGGGGGTCAGCTCGGCCGCAGTCACCTCGGCACCGAGTTCCGCGGCGGCGATCGCCGCGTTGCCGCTGCCGGCGGCCACGTCGAGCACCCGGTGGGCGGGCGTGACACCGGCCGCCCGGACGAGATCCCCGCCGAGGCCGACCAGCAGCCGGGCGATCACCGAGTAGTCGCCGCGGGCCCAGACCTGGCCGGCGGACACGCCCGGCGGCGTGGCCGGGACCAGTCCGGACCGTTCCACTCCCGCCGGCCCCCCGAGCCCCTCACCAATCATGATCACTCCTTCGACACGGGTTCACGGATAATTTCGGTTCTGTTGGCGAACCAGACAAAGCCCGAGCCGGAGGACCCGACTGGGAACGCATTAACGGCCTAATGACCGACGTCCGCGACAGCGCCTGACTCGAACAACAGGCCGAGCGCGCGAATATCACCCACCCAGCCCCGTCGATTCTTGCCGCCCGGCTCTCCCGCGCGCCACCGATTCATGCCATTGGACCCGTAAATCCAGCCGCCGGACAGGAATCCGACGGATGCGGTATAAGCACCAGGCTAAACACCGCGTCACCCACCCGCCGCCAACCGGCAGGCGCCGCGGGCCACCAGCCCTGACGACCCCGAAGCACCGGAGGAACTCATGACCGCAGCCACCGAGATCGCTGTCGAGACCTGGTCCGACCACGTCGCCGTCGTCGAGATCCGCCGGCCACCGCACAACTACTTCGACGCGCCGCTGATCGAGGCACTCGCCGACACCTACGACGAACTCGCCGCCGGTACCGACGTCCGCGTGATCGTCCTCGCCTCCCAGGGCCGACACTTCTGCGCGGGCGCGGACCTGGTGGGCACGAGCGCCGCCGAGCCGGTCTTCACCGGACGCGGCCCGCTGGCCCTGTACGCGGCCGCGAGCCGGCTGTTCACCGCCCCGCTCCCGGTCGTCGCGGCCGTGCAGGGCGTCGCGATCGGCGGCGGGCTGGGGCTCGCCCTGTCCGCGGACTTCCGGATCGCCACGCCTGAAAGCCGGTTCGTGGCGAACTTCACCCGGATCGGTCTGCACCACGGTTTCGGCCTGACTGTGACCCTGCCCACGGTCGTCGGCCGACAGAAGGCGCTGGACATGCTGTACACCGGCCGGCGGGTGACGGGCGAGGAGGCGTTCGGGATCGGGCTGGCCGACCGGCTCACCCCGGTGGACGGGCTGCGGGCGGCGGCCGTGGAGTTCGCCGCCGGGATCGCCGCGGCGGCGCCCCTGGCGGTGCGCAGCGTCCGGGCGACGATGTGGGCGGATCTCGTCCCCGCGATCCAGGCCGCGACCGAGCGGGAGGCCGCCGAGCAGGCGGTCCTGCACGCCACGGCCGACTTCGCCGAGGGCATCCGGGCCAACGCCGAGCGTCGCGAACCCCGCTTCACCGGCCGCTGACTCCGGCCGCGCCTGCCGACGGGCGGCGGACGCCCCCGCCGCCGACCGGGCGATCCGCACCATCGGTAGGGTCGATTTGCGGGCGATCTTATTTTCACGGTATTTGTGGGGTTTTGATGTCGTCCGTACCCCGAACCGCGGAAGGCAGCGCCGACAGGCGGTCCGGCCGGGCGCGCCGCCCACCCGCACCCGCCGGTGAACCCGACCCGCGACCACAGCCGCATGCCTGGCCGGCATAACGCGTTACCCCGTCCCAGGTAACCGGCAATCTCGCCGTGGTCCAGAGACCACCCTCGGTCAGCCCGCGGAGCCCGTTCACCAAGCGGCCCGTAACAATGGGAATTTCACAAAGATCACCATCCGCAATATGCACCGCCGGACCCCTCGGCCGTTCCCGGATATGCGTAGCCCAAAGGTTTGTATATCCGGGTATACCCGATCCGCGACGACCACCTTTCCGTTACCTTGTGCTGCCTCTCACCCGGTCTCCGAATCCGCCGGCGCGCCCGCCCGGGCGCCACCGTCAAGCCGGATTCCGGGCCCGCAGAGGCCCGTCCACCACTTTGGTGGACGGCCCACGCCCGGCCCGCACGGAAACGGTGAGGAATGAGAAGAAGCCTGCGTCTGGTCATCGCGGCGGGTGCCGCGGCCGCCTGCGCGGTCACCGGCCTCGCGGCGTGCGGCGGGACGGACGTCCTGGACCAGGCCAGGAACGGCGGCCTGGAACCATGCCCGAACACCGCGGGAGTCGACCGTTCCAGCATCAACCTCGGAATGCTGTATTCCGGTTCCCCCGACGACGGTGATACCAGCGCGCGCTTTCGCGCGGGCGTCGACGCCCGCCTCGGCGAGGCGAACGCGAAGGGCGGCATCAACGGCCGCCACCTCGGCTACCAGGTCGCCGACGACGAAGGGTCCCCGTCGCTGAACGCCGTGGGCGGACGCGTCCTCGCCCGCGACGACGACACGTTGGCCATTCTGCAGTTCAGCGGGGCCTCCGCCGGATCCGCGAAGGTGCTCTCGGACGACGGCGTGCCCGTCGTCGACGGGCAGATCACCGACCCGGGGGTGGGTGCGCGCGCCAACGTCTTCAGCTACGCCCGGCCGTTGGTCTCCCAGCCCGCGCCGAGCGGCTGGGGGGACTTCCTCAACGAGCAGGGAGCCCGGCGCGTAGCCACGGTCGCGCTGCAGCTCTCCCCCGGCACCCAGGCGATGGCGCAGGCCGCCGAGCAGAGCGTGCGCGCGGCCGGCCTGCGCGTGTCGGCCAGTCTGCAGGTCCCGGCCGGCCCGCTCGACCGCCAGGGATTCGCCGACCAGATCCTGGCCGCGGACGCCGACAGCCTGATCGCCTTCGTCCCGGCGCCGACGTTCTACCAACTCGTCCGGGGCGTGCGCGAAGCCGGCCTCGGTCTCGCCGCGATCGTCGGCGGTCCGACGAGCTACGACCGCTCGCAGCTGGCGACGCTCGGCGACAAGGCGGCCGGGGTGTACTCGTTCCTCGACTACACGCCGTTCGAGATCAACGCGTCGGCGCACAAGCGGTTCCTCGCCGCGCTGGCGGCCCACGCACCGCAGGCCGCCGCACTGCCCGACGGGCCCGCCCTGGTCGGCTGGATCAGCGCCGACCTGCTGCTGCGTGGCATCACCGCCGCCGGGGTCTGCCCGACCCGCGCCGGAGTGCTCGCCGGCCTGCGCCGCCAGACGCGCTATGACGCCGACGGCCTGCTGCCGGCGCCGATCAACCTCAGCCGCGGGGTCACCGCCGTGACGCCCTGCTACGACTACGTGCGCGTGAACCCGAAGGGCTCCGCCTTCGCCCCGGTCAGCGGCAAGCCGAAGTGCGGACGCGTCCTGCCCTCGCAATAGGCGCCCGGACCGTGGTCCGGGCGCCTACCGCTCAGCTCACCGCACCGTTCGGTTCAGTGCATCGTTCGGTTCAGTCCATCGTTCGGTTCAGTCCATCGTTCGGTTCAGTGCCGCATCTGCCAGTCCGAATGCCACGGCCCCCACCAGCAGGTGCCCTCGTGCCAGGTCCTGGGATGCCAGATCTTCGGGAAGTAGTGGCCGTGCCAGCTGAATCCGGGAATCCAGTAACCGGGCTCCCAGTAGCCGGGTCGGCAGATCCGGTGCTTGTCCCCGTGATGGTCGTACGGCTTCGTCTCCGGCGGCTTGACCGCGGCCGCCGCCGGCGGCGGTGAGGCGACGGCCGGCATGGGCGACGCCGGTGTCGGTGTCGCCGCGCCGGCCGGTGCGGCGATCAGAAACGCAGTGGAAGCGAGAACGATGGTCAGCACAAGATTCCGGAAAGCCTTGAGTACTGTCATGGCCATCCTTTCGAGAGTCGCGCTGCCGTGACTTCCCGACGCGTTTCCTCGCCGTCGGAACCGCCGCACGGCACGCCCCGACCAGATACCCCCGCCACCCTGCGTACAATCTCCGGCAGGAGGGTCCGGCTGAAATCAATTCGACGGAGAATGCGGGACTAGTTGGGAAAACATCCGCACAATTCTCGAAACGCGCCCAGTCAGACCCTTGGCACAGGACGGACAGCCCGGCGGACAGGCCGCTTCCCAGGCGCGCGATGGCGGCCGCATGGCGAATGTGGTCCGCTCACAGCCTGCTCACATCCCGGATGGGGACACTCGATCCGGCAGCAGTCACCGCACCGGTCACGCGGACCGCGGAAGGAGAGCCCGCATGCATGACACCCTGCCCAGGGGTCTGCGGCTCGGCCCGAGCGGTCGCCCCCTCCGATCCCGACGCGGAGCCCGCGCGGAGGCCAGCGTCGAGCCGCGCACGCCGGTGGATCCCGGGAGCCGCGACGAACCGGGCTGGTGGGGCCCACCGACCGGGGACACCGAACCGACCTTCCGGCCCGGCCGCCCTGAGCCGACCCGCCGTCGCTGGGACGACGCCGCAGGGGGCGACGAGCCGCCGGGACCACGAGGTCAGCAGGGTCCACCAGGTCAGCACGGGGGCGACGTCGAGTACGGTCCGCGGCGGTCCGCCCGCGGGCGGCGATGGGTCCGCGTCCTGCGGCGCGTCCTGGCGGTTCTGCTGGCCGCTGTGGTGGCACTCGCCGCCGGTTTCGGCGTGCTGCTCGTCGCGACCCCGTCCACGTCGGACGCGCACGCCCAGGTCACGGCCCAAGCCGCAGAACATCACGCGACGGCACTGTCCGGCGCGCTGCCCACCCGGGTGGTCGAGGCGCTGGTCGCCACGGAGGACAGCCGTTTCTACTCCCACCACGGCATCGACCCGGTCGGCGCCGTGCGCGGCGTCGTCGGCCCGCTGCTCGGCGACGAGGACCAGGGCGGGGCGACCCTCGACCAGCAGCTCGTGAAGATCCTCTACACCGGCGGCCGCCGCACCCTCACCGACCGCGTCGAACAGACGGCACTCGCGGTGAAGCTCGACGCCCGCTACTCGAAGACCGACATCCTCCGGATGTACCTGGACACCGTCTACTTCGGCCACGGCTACTACGGCATCACCTCGGCCGCCGCCGGCTACTTCGGCCGCACCCCGACGACGCTGACCTGGACCCAGGCGACCCTGCTCGCCGGCCTCGTCCAGGCACCGAGCGCCTACGACCCGTACAACCACCTCGACGCCGCCCGCCAACGCCAGACCCATGTTCTCGACCGCCTGGTCGCCACGGGCCACCTCACCCGCGCCCAGGCCACCCGGATCGCCGCAGACCCCCTCAACCTGCGCTGAGCGCCGTCATCCCCGGGGCGCGGATGACTCGGCCAGCGTCCGGCCGCCGTCGATGACCAGCGCCTGGCCGCTGATGTAGGCCCGTCAACGACGGGCCTTTTCGACCTCGGCGGCCGCGCGTCAGACGTCGCCGAGCAGCCGTCCGGCCAGGTAGGCGTCGGCGAGCGCGCAGCTTTGCCGGGCGAAGTCGGCGACGCTCGCCACCGCGTCGGAATGCGGGTGGGTGCCGAGCCAGGCCACCAGCAGCAGCCGGCGCGCCAGGACGAACGTGGGAATCATCGCGACGTCGGCCGCCGTCAGCGGCAATCGACGCTGGTAGGCCGCGAGCCAGGCCGCGACGAGATCACCGACACCCTCGACATGCTCGAGGAACGACAACGACGCCGCCAGATCCCACAGATACCACCCGAACCCGCAGTCATCGAAGTCAATGACACACACCTCGTCGCGGATCGTGTCCCCGGCCGGCGCGGGGATCAGCAGGTTCGCGAGCCGCATGTCGGCGTGGACGAGGCCGAACCGCTCCGGCCCGGTCCCGAACCCGGCCATCCGCCCGGATATCACCTCGACCACCCGCCCCACCAGCGCCACCGCCGCCCGCACCTCGGCGCCGGACATCGGCTCGGCGGCGAGCGCCCCGGTGAGCCCTTCGGTCCAGCTCCCCCAGCGCCCGGCGGCGCCGAGCATGGTGTCCCAGGTCCAGGCGAAGCGGGTGAATCCCGGCGGGCGCGACCAGTGCCGGGCGTGCCGATGCAACCGCGCGGTGATCTCGCCGAGCTGGCCGAACGCACCCGGCAGCGCGTCGGGCGCCAGCGCCTGCGGCGAGTCACCCTCGATCCACTCGAACAGCACCGCGTGCCGCGCCACCAGCCCGGCGTGGACGGTCGCCACCGCCCCACCGGTGCGGGTCGGGACGACCGCCGGCGTGCGCACGACCGTGTCGGCGCGCAGCGCCTCCACCCAGGCGAGTTCCGCCCGGATCTCCTCGACGCCGTGATAGCCCGGCCGGTGCAGCCGCAACGCCCACCGCCGCCCGCCGGCGGCGTCCGTGACCTGGTACGTCACGTTCTCGGACACATGCAGCAGCGTGGCCTGCGGCTCGGCGCCGAGATCGTAGGCGGCCAGCACCGCACCGACCGTGCCATCGAGGCCGGCCAGCCCGTCCACCGACGTAACGCCCACCCGCGACCTCCTCCGCTCTCCCGCACCCGCACTCCCGCACCCGCACTCCCGCACTCGCCGCCGATGCCCCCACTCCGGCTCCGGCTCCGGCTCCGGCTCCGGCTCCGGCTCCGAGAATCTACGGCTCATCACGGCCTGGGCGCGGGTCTCCGCCCGCCGATCACGGCGTCCCTTTGCGACGGAACGTCATGGTAAGGTCATCGGCAGTTGATCCGGAAGCCGATCCGGAAAATCGTGAAGAGGCGGGATTCGATGACCCAAGTGGTCCAGGCGTCGATCTTCGTGAGCTGGTGTCACCGGGACGTCACCTACAAGGACAAACTGCTCGACCGGCTGCATCTCGGCACCCTCGCGGACGTCGAGATCACCTCCTGGCAGGACTCCGACCTGCGCATCGGCGAGAACTGGGAGGGCCGCATCCTCGACCAGCTCGCCGCCTGCGACTACGGGCTGCTGCTCCTGAGTCCGGCTTTCTTCGCCAGCTCGTACATCCTCACCAAGGAGCTGCCACGGCTGCTCGGGCCGGACGCCGACAAGGTGCTGCCCGTGATGCTCAGGCGGGTCGAGCTGGACGGCTCCCGCCGGCTCTACGGCGTGGACGCCCGGCAGATCTACACCGGCGCGGGCGGCCGCAGCTTCACCGAGACCCGCGGCGCGAGCCGAGAACGCTTCGCGCTGGGCCTGGCCTCGGAGATCCGCCGCCGCATCCTCGCCGACGCCGCCTGAGCGCCGCGCCCCCGATGCCCCGCCTCCCCCGCCGCACCGTCCTGCGTCGCCTCACCCAGCTCGGCGATCACCTGACCGGCCTGCAGTCGACCCGGCTGGGCCAGCTCGCCGACCTGATCGACGAGGACGACCGCATCCCGCTGCCCCGCGCGCTGGCGGTGGCCACCCCTGGCGGCGACGACGCGAAGGCGCAGGACTCGTTCCGCAAGTTCCGTTCGGACCTGACCCGCCTCGCCCGGCAGGCGAAGGTTGATCTGCGGCTGGTCACCGACAGTCGCAAGGCGCCGCCGACCGGCCGATTCTGCTGGTTCGAGGGCGCCGACGGCACCAGCGAGGAACTGGCCGAGCTGTCCCGGCGCCAGGCCGATCGCGTCATCGGCCAGTCCGTGCCGGCGTCGGTGACGGAGGTGCTGACCCCTGTCGTCCACATCGAGATCGCCGGGCGACCATCGGAGGCGCCGCACCGGCGAGAGCAGGTCTTCGTCGACCTGATGATCGATCAGGTCGCGGCGGTGCCCGGCTATCGCATCACCTCCGCCCTCGACCTCCCGCTCGGCGCGGACGTCGCGACTGAGCGCCGCCGCCTGCGGGCGTCGGCCGACGTCGTCATCGATCTCGACAGTGCCCGCGCCCGCGCGCGCGGACAGCAGCCACCGGGTCGAACCACGCGCCGACCCCTCACCGTCGCTCTGGAGGGGGTGCCCAGCGGCGCCCGGCCCGCGAGCGGCGCGGTCCAGTTCGCGGAACGCCCGTTCAGCCAGTGCGCGGGCCGCGACGCGCAGCTGCGCTTCGTACGCGACGTTCTCCGGCTCGTCCAGGACCGGCTGTTGGAGCGACCGGCCTCGTGGCCCGGCTCCGTAGAGGGCGGGCCGCCGGCGCGGCGGTCGGAGTCGGCCGAGCGCGGCCCGGCCACGGCGTCCCGACCGGAGCAGGACGACACCGCGCGCTGGCAGCAGGGGGAGGCGATGGCGCACCGGCTGGCGGGTGGCAAGGCGCCCGACTACGAGCCGGTCGCGACGAAGCTCGGTGAGACCGCGCTCGGCGGGGGTGCCTCGGACGCCGCGGTGCCGCGCCCGCTCGGCGAGCCGACACCCGCCATCGAACGCCTGCTGACCTGGGCGACGGACGACGCCGCGGACGCGCGGCGCCTGTGCGCGCTGCTCGGTGACGTCGGCATGGGCAAGACCACGACCATCCAGATGTTCACCCGGGAGCTGCTCGCCCGCCGCGAGCGGGACGCGTCGCTGCCGCTGCCCATCCTGTTCGACCTGCGCGACCTGACCGCCGCGTGGGCCCGCTCCGCCCTCGGCCTGAAGGAGATCGTCGCAGCCCTGCTGCGGGCCGGCGACCACGGCGGCCCCGACAGCGCCGAACGGCTGCTGGACCTCGTCGCCGAGGGCAACTGCATCCTGATCTTCGACGGGCTCGACGAGGTGCTCGTCCACCTCGACCCGCACGCCGGCCAGGTGTTCACCCGCATGCTGTGGCGGGCGACCGAGGATGTCCGCCGCACCCGCGACGCCGAGCGCCAGGCGGCGCGGCCGAGCCGGCTGCTGCTGTCGTGTCGCACCCACTACTTCCGCTCGATCCGCGACGAAGCCGGGCACCTCACCGGCCAGCACCGCGACGGCCCCCGCGGCGCCGAGTACCTGGCGCTGCTCATGTTGCCGTTCGACGAGGAGCAGGTCCGCGCCTACCTGACGGCGAACGTCCCCGGCCGCGACGCCGACCGCCTGCTGGCGCTGATCGCCAGCGTCCACGACCTGGGAGAGCTGTCCCAGCGGCCGCTGACACTGCGGATGGTCGCCGACCAGCTCGACACGGTGGAACGGGCGAAGGCCGCCGGGCGGACCGTGCGGGCCGTAGACCTGTACGCGTCGTTCGTCGGGCAGTGGTTGGAACGCGACGAAGGCAAGCACTCGCTGCTCCCCGAGCACAAGGAGCTGCTGATGGAGGACCTAGCCGCCCGGCTGTGGCGGGCGGGCCGGGCCTCCTGGTCGGCCGACGAGATCGAACGATGGATGCTGGCGTTCCTCGCCGAGCGCCCCGACCTGGAACTGCACTATCCCGCCCGCGCACCGGCCCGCTGGAAGGACGACCTGCGCACGGCGACCTTCCTGGTCCGCCGGGACGACGACACGTTCGGTTTCGCGCACACGTCCCTGCGCGAGTTCTGGCTCGCCCGCTATCTGGCCCGCGCGCTGGAGCTGCCCGAGTCCTCGGCCCGCAACGCCTGGCAGCTCGGCGTGCCGAGCCGGGAGACCCTCGACTTCCTCGGCCAGCTCCTGGCCGGTCTGGACGACCGCCGTCAGTCACGGTGCGTCGCGACCCTGCGATCGCTGGCGACGGACCCGCCCGGCGGCCAAGCCGACCCCGCCGCCGTGCTGGCGTTCGCCTACGGCCTCGCCGCCACGCGGGGCGGCCATCCGCATCACGCGCTGCGCGGGTCCGTGCTGGCAGGAGCCGACCTGGCGGGCTGGCGGATTGAGGGTGGCGGCCGGGTCGATCTCCGCGGCGCCGTCCTCGCGGGCACTCGGCTCGTCGGCGCCCGACTACTAGACGCCGACCTGACGGGCGCCGACCTGACCGACACCGATCTGACCCGGGCCGAGTTCATGGACAGCGACCTGCGCGACGCGCGCCTACGCCGCGCCAGCCTCCCGGGCACGATCTTTCGCCGCTGCGACCTGCGGGGCGCCCACTTCGACGGCTCCCACGCTTACCGCACCCAGGCCCTGCACTGCCGCGAGGACGCATCCCCCCGCCCAGGCTGGCTCCTGGCGCCCGCCCCACGCACCCCCACCACGCACGCCCGCCTGTCAACTTTCACCGGCCACACCGGCTGGGTGACCGGCGGCGCGTGGAGCCCCGACAACACCCACATCCTCACCACCAGCGGCGACGGCACCGCGCGGATCTGGAAC
>NZ_JALKFX010000051.1:0-9082 GCF_023243045.1 Frankia sp. AgB32 | reverse complement strand
GCGTGGAGCCCCGACAACACCCACATCCTCACCACCAGCGGCGACGGCACCGCGCGGATCTGGAACGCCACCACCGGCGACCACCACCTCACCCTCACCGGCCACACCAGCACGGTGACCGGCGGCGCGTGGAGCCCCGACAACACCCACATCCTCACCACCAGCGGCGACCGCACCGCGCGGATCTGGAACGCCACCACCGGACATCCGGTGGGCTGGCAACTCGTACACCTTCCAGATAGCGAGCTGGTAACCCTCACAGCCGACGGCAGTGTCGTTCTCGGTGCGTCGGGCGGGGCGTGGCGATGGCTCGGCTGGCTGGTGCCGCAGGACGGGAAGCTGGTGCGGCTGCCCATTGAAACCTGGGGCGCGCTCCCGCCGCTGTCCGCACCACATCCGGGGGCATGACCGCCCGTCGTCCCGCCGACCATCGACGGCCGGTCCCGCGCCGCCGGCGCAGGATGGGACCATGCGGCTGCTACTGATCTCCGGAAGCACGCGCGAGGCGTCGACGAACACGGCGGCGCTGCGCACGCTCGCCGCGCTGGCACCGCCGGAGGTCGACGCGGTCGTGTACGGCGCCCTGGCAGACCTGCCCGCGTTCGTCCCCGGCGGCGACGACGCGCCGCCGCCCGCCGTCGGCGCGCTGCGCGCGGCCCTCGCCGAGGCAGGCGCGGTGGTGTTCTGCACCCCCGAGTACGCCGGCGCCCTGCCCGGTAGTTTCAAGAACCTGCTCGACTGGACGGTCGGCACCGGCGACCTCTACGGCAAGCCCACCGCCTGGATCAACGTCGCCGCCCCCGGCCGCGGCACCGGCGCCCTCGCCGAACTCGCCACCGTGCTCCGCTACGTGACCGTCGAGACCATCGACGCGGCCTGCGTGTCAGCCCCCGTCACCCGGGACGCGCTCGGCCCCGACGGCCTCGTCCACGACGCCACCGTCCGCGCCGCCCTCACGACCGCCCTACACGCCGTCCTCAACCACCTCGCCGCCCGAGACCTCACGAGTCCGGCCAGCGCGCAACCCCCACCGCCGACCACCGCAGGCTCCTGACCACCTGTGCAACGCACCGCAACGGTCGCCGTCTCCGCAGCCCACCGCGTTTTTGTCGGGTAGTCACAGCCCTGTCGCTCTACGTGCGATATCGTCCTTCCCGCGTCGCCCGTCACCGCGCCGGCCGAGGAGAGTCCGATCCGTCCCGCACGCCGCCGCCGACCGCCGACGGCCTCGCACCGCGCCACCCGCGCGGCGCCCGCCGCCCTCCGCCCGGCCGCGTATCCGACTGCCCACGCACCTGTCCGACCACCCGGGCAGGCATGATCTCCATGGCCGAACTCGACCGCCCCCGGCCAACGGACCCGTCCGACTCCCCCGCCCCGCCCACCGATGCCCCCAGCCCAGGCACCCGCGACGGCGTCAGTCCCCGCAGCGAGCCGGAACGCAGGGCCGCGCTCCTCGACGCCCGCGCCGCCGCTCTCTCGGCCGGCCGCAACACCTCCGACGATCGGCCGGACATCGCACCGTCTCCGGCCCACCCCCACCCCACCGACCGGCGTGACCCGGCGCCCCGTCCCGAGCCCGTCGGCGACCAGCCCGCCGCGGCGCGCCCACCCACCTCAGCCGAACGCAAGGCCGCCCTCCTCGACCACCGCGCCGCCGCCCTCGACCGCACCCCCGCCACCGACCGACCGCCGACGCCCACCACCTCCAGCCCCACCACCGCCCTCGACCGCAAACTCGACCGCCTCGAAGCCGCCGCCCTCACCCGCCGGTCCGCATCAGACGCCCCGGAGCCGCCGCGCCGCCCACCCGCTGAACGCCCGGACTCCCCCCGCAGCGATGCCGACGGCCCCCGCGCGCCCGAGATCCGCGAGAAAGTCTACGAACACATCCTCCACGGCGAATGGAACAAGCGCGGCAAACCCGTCGGCTTCCACAGCGCCCCCGACGGCCAGCCACCGGCCGACCGTCGCATCACGGCGACGGGAAACCGGGACGCCAACGGCACGTACTCGGCGGATGTGGAGTTCCGCCATCCGACCACCGGCCAGTGGACCAGGAAGGACGTCCCGAAACACACCATGTTTCCGGACTCGTGGTCCGAGGGTGATATACGGACCGCCGTCCAGACCGCCTATGAAAAGGCATATGATCGGGATATCGCTCCGGCTCTTCGCGATGGGCTCAAGCCTGGTCGGATCTACGAGTCGCACAATGGACTACTCATGCAGCTCTACGTCGGCCAGGACGGAAGACTGAAGACGGCCTTCCCAGCGAACATCGAGGAGACTGATAACTAAAATGACCAGATGGATCTTCATCTCCGACGGATACCCGCATCTCGACATCTCGACACCCGGCATCGACGCCAACACCAAGGATGCCGTCACGGACTTCCTCACCACCGATATCGGGCGAGGGATTCGCAATATCGCGTCGTACCGGGAGCGCTGGAAGAAGGCGTGCGACGGCGAACTTAACTCCGTACTCGGGAATGGCACGGAGCAGGAGCTCGAGGGAGATCGGGTCCGACTCGAGTCCTTGTACGAGCAATGGGAAACCGTATATTTTACCGTTCCAGAGTTCGAGGAGCTGCTCGATGACTACGCAGCATTCGTAAAAGACGCCGACTGACCCAACCATCGGCCAGCACTTTGCGAGCGAAAGTCGACTGACCGATGCCGGGTGCCGAGACCCGACTTTCGAGCAGGGGACGAGAGTGACAATTAGTCCTCGCCGGAGAAGCGCTCCCAGGCGGCCTGCTTGGACACGCCGAGCACGGCGCCGATCCGGGTCCAGCTGATGCCCCGGCCACGCAGCGCCTGCACGTAGTCGTGGACGGCGGCGTCGGCCTGGGCCACCACCGCCTGCACCTTCGCCAGGCCGGTCAGCAGGTCGTCGTCCGGCCGCTCGTCCCAGGAGCCGAAGGCAGGAGCGGGCTCATTGGCAATGATCATGACGCAGAGGTCCACGCACTCGTTGCAGATGTAGACACCCGGGCCGGCCACCAGCTTGGTCACCGCGGCCTTGTCCTTCGTGCAGAACGAGCAGGACAACGATTCCAGCCGGCCTTCGCCGGGCCCCGGGATCCGTATAGTCACCATGACGTCAAGCTAGCCTTGACGGCATGCTAGCGTCAAGGCTGCCCTGACACGGCTGGAACCATCACGACCGCCCGACAGCCTCTGGCAGCTCACCGGAAAAATCTTCGGCGGGGATGTCGAGAACCCGAGGCCGGCTCCGTCCCTGCTATGAACGCGGCCAGGATGGGCCGCAGCACAGCACCGAGGAGACCCCCGATGGCCAAGTACCTGCTGCTCAAGCACTACCGCGGCGCCCCCGACGCGGTGAACAACATCCCTATGGACCAGTGGACGCCGGCGGAGATCTCCGACCACATCAAGTACATGCAGGACTTCGCGGCCCGCCTCGAGGAGACCGGCGAGTTCGTCGACGCCCAGGCGCTCGCCCCCGAAGGCATGTTCGTCCGGTTCGACGGCGAGGGCCGCCCGCCGGTCACCGACGGCCCGTTCGCCGAGACCAAGGACCTCATCGCCGGCTGGATGGCGATCGACGTCGAGAGCCACGAGCGCGCCGTCGAACTCGCCGGGGAACTCTCCGCTGCCCCCGGCGCGGGCGGCAGGCCGATCCACGAGTGGCTCGAACTGCGCCCGTTCATGACCGAGCCGCCGACCATCTCGGAGTGAACTCACCGGTGACCAGCTCCAAGGCGAGCAGCGCCCCGGCGACCGACGCCGGGGTCGACGAGGCCCGCCTGCGCAGCCTCACGCCGAAGGTGCTCGGGATCCTCGTCCGCCGCGGAGCCGATTTCGCGACGGCCGAGGACGCCGTGCAGGACGCGCTGGTCGAAGCCGTCCGCACCTGGCCGGCCGACCCGCCGCGGGACCCGCAGGCCTGGCTGGTCACCGTCTCCTGGCGCCGGTTCCTCGACGCGACCCGGGCGGACACCGCGCGGCGCCGACGAGAAGATCTCGTCGACGAGGAACCGGCCCCCGGGCCCGTTCCGGCCGCCGACGACACGCTCCAGCTCTACTTCCTGTGCGCCCACCCGTCGCTGACGCCGCAGTCCGCGGTCGCGCTCACCCTGCGCGCCGTCGGCGGCCTGACCACCCGCCAGATCGCCCAGGCCTACCTGGTCCCCGAGGCGACGATGGCGCAGCGCATCAGCCGCGCCAAACGCACCGTCGCCGACGTGCGCTTCGACCAGCCCGGCGACGTCGCCACCGTCCTGCGCGTCCTCTACCTCGTCTTCAACGAGGGCTACTCCGGCGACGTCGACCTCGCCGCCGAGGCGATCCGGCTCACCCGCCAGCTCGCCACCACGATCGACCACCCCGAGATCGCCGGCCTGCTCGCCCTCATGCTGCTCCACCATGCCCGCCGCGCTGCCCGCACTGCCCCCGACGGCAGCCTGATCCCCCTCGCCGACCAGGACCGCACCCGCTGGAACACCACGATGATCGCCGAGGGTGTCGAGATCCTCCAGGCGGCCCTCGCCCGCGACCGCCTCGGCGAGTTCCAGGCCCAGGCCGCCATCGCGGCCCTGCACGCCGACGCCCCCACCGCCGAGGACACCGACTGGGTGCAGATCGTCGAGTGGTACGACGAGCTCGCGAACCTGACCGACAGCCCGATCGTCCGGCTCAACCGGGCGGTGGCACTCGGTGAGGCCGACGGACCACGCGCCGGCCTGGCAGCCCTCGCGGCGCTCGACACCTCCCTGCCCCGCCACACCGCCGTGGCGGCCTACCTACACGAACGCGACGGCGACCTGGCAACCGCCGCCCGCCTCTACGCCAAGGCCGCCCACAAGGCTCCCAACCTGGCCGAACGCGACCATCTGACCCGCCAGGCCGCCCGCCTCAACACCCGCCGGGCTCGCTGACGGATCCGGCTCGACGCACTGCCGCCAGGCACCCCGGTGCGGTGGACCGCGCCGCGGCCGACCTCAAGCGGAGAATTGCCGACGAGCAGGCGCGAACCGACAGGCAGGGTGAGGTGGATGGGCATGGCGCACACCGTCGCGGCGGGAAGTCCGGTGGTGGCCTCGGCTGACCCGTCCGGGCCGGCGCACATGTGGACGGCGTTCCATCCGGATCCGGTCGGCATCGCGCTGGTCGTGGCCGGCGCCGCCGGATACGCCTACGGGGTCACGGCCCTGCGGCGGCGCGGCGCGGACTGGCCGGTCCGGCGCACGGTGATGTTCCTCGGGCCGGGGTTGCTGAGTCTGCTGGTGTTCACGATGTGCTGGCCGGGGGCGTACGCCCACACGCTGTTCTCGGCCTACCTCGTGGAAATGGTCGGGCTTTTCATGGTCACGCCGGTGCTCATCGCCTGCGGACGTCCCGGCACGCTGGCTCGGATGGTGGCGCCCGCGCGCTGGGGTGCGGCGACCGACCGCGTCACCGGGAGCCGGCCGGCCCAGGTGCTGACGAGCCCTGTCCTCGGCGCCCTGCTGGTGCCGGTGGTGACGTCCGCCGTCGTGTTCAGCGGGATCCTCGGGGAAAGCCTGCGCCACGATCCGCTCTACCACCTTGTGCAGGTCCTGCTCGTGGCGCTGGGCCTGTTCATCGCCGCGCCGCTGGTGGCGGACCCGGGCCGGATGACCGGCCTGGCCGCGGCCACGGCGCTGTTCCTCGGCTTCCTGGAACTGCTGCTCGACTCGATCCCCGGCGCCCTGCTGACCTTCCGCACCCACCTGCTCGCGGCCGGGTACTACCTCGCCGAACATCGCGCCTGGGGGCCGACTCCGCTGCACGACCAGCACACCGGCGGCGCCATCCTGTGGGGCGTAGGCGAGATCGTCGACCTTCCCTTCATCGCGATCCTGCTGGTGCGCTGGAAGCAGGCCGACGAGCGGGAGGCCAAGGAGGTCGACCGCCTGCTCGACGAGGCGCAGGCCGCCTCCGGCTCACCGATGATGCGCCCCTGGTGGGAGACCGATCCCCCGCGGTAACCCGCCCGCTCCACGTCCGCTGGGAACGCCGAACCTTTCATTTTTGTCGAGTTCGAGGAGTTGTTGGACGACTATGCAGCGTTTCTCCGGGAGCCCGGCTAGTCCGATGCTCCCGGGGTCGGGTCAGCGGCCTCGGTCGAGGAGTTCGTCGAAACGGGCGTGGCGGATCTGCACCGACAGTCGTCGGGCGCGGCGACGGAGAGGGCCGGCGGGGTCTGGGGTGAAGGGCAGGTCCGCGTGGGCGGCGATGTCGGCGGCGACCGCGGCGATTGTCATCCCGTCGGTGTGCAGGTGGCGAGCGAAGCCTGGCGTCCGCAGCGCGCGTAGGGAATCGTCGATCTGCCGGCCGGCGTAGCTACGCGTCGCGGACTCACCTCGCGAGCGGATCCGGCGTGCCAGCACCGCCCGGTCGGCGAGCAGCGTCACGTGGTGGACCACGTGCCCGGCCGCGCCGAGCGGGTCGATCAATGCAGCCAGGAGGACTGGGTCGCGAACGGTCATCGGCACAATTACCGGACTCGCATCCCCGCCCTTGAGAACAGTGCTGAGCATCTCGACTACACCGGCGCGCCACAAAGGCATCTCCCGGAAGTCGCCGCGCAGTTGTCGGGGCAGCATCCGGCGCATCGCGAAGCCCAGGTGCTCCGGGTCGCACACGAAGGCATCGGCCACTCCGCGAGAGAGTTCGTGCGCTACCTGCGTCTTTCCTATCCCGTTGGGCCCGTTAAGCCAGACAAGCATGGCGGTAATACTACACTTCGGCGACGGTCGAACCTGCGGGGCATCAGTGCAGTGATCCGTGCGCATGCGAGCAACGAGTCGAAGGCGGACCAATCTGGTGTCCGCGCACGCCACGCGTCAAGTGTGCGCTTCTGCCGCCGAGGCCACAGCCGGCCCTACGCTTCGGCTCCGTGCTCCGGAATCGCCACGAGCACCGGTGATCTGTGTGCCGGCCTCCACGACATTCGCAAGGAGACAAGCCCAGTGGCCACGACTCTCAACCAAACGACCGTATTTGACTTTGCCCCGAAGGACCGTGAAGCGCTGGACGCCCAGGTCCGGGCGTTGGAGAATCTGGACCGCGCCGACTTCCGGGAGCTTTCGCCCGCCACCGCGGACCGGTTCACCCAGCTTCGGGGTGCCGGCACGTTCGCTTCGGTCAAGATTCCCGGCTCGGACCCGGCCGTGCAACTCGACGCGGGCGTCTTCGTCCCGCTCACCGCCGGGCCACATCCGGTGGTCGTCATGCCGGCGCCGCTCGCGCCGACCGGCTGGCGGTCATATCCGGGAATGCTGCTGAACTTCGCGCTCAAGGGCTATCTCGCGGTCGCCTACAGCGAGCGTGGACTGGCCGAGTCGACCGGGAAGATCGACGTGGCCGGGCCGCGGGACCGGGCGGACGGCTCCGCCGTCATCGACTGGATCCTGGAAAACCACGCCGACCGGGTGAACCCGGACCAGATCGGTTTCGCCGGCTCGTCCTACGGCGCCGGGCAGAGTCTCATCATCGCCGCGCACGACGACCGGGTGAAGGCCGTCTGCGCACAGAGCGCCTGGGCGGATCTCGGCCGGTCGCTGTACGAGAACGAGACCAGGCACATCAAGGCGTTCGAGGCACTCGCCGCGCTGTTCGGCGAGGAGAACCTCTCCGACGAGGTCCGGCGCATCTTCGACGACTTCCGGATCAACAAGAACATCGACCAGCTCCTCGAGTTCGCCGCAGTCCGCTCGCCCATCACCTACATCAACCGCCTGAACGCCCGCCGGGTCCCGATCTTCCTCGGCACCTACTGGCACGAGACGATCTTCTCCGTGCCGGCGGTCGTCGACTTCTTCAACGAGCTCGAAGGGCCGCGCCGGCTGCTGGTGATGATCGGCGACCACGGCGGCGACGAGATCCTCGGCTTCCTCGGCGGCATCAGCCGGCCGACGGCCACCACCTTCCGCTGGCTCGACCACTACCTGCTCGGCAAGTCGAACGGCATCGGCGAGGACGGCAACGTCCACACCGAGTACATGCACAACCTGTTCGACCTGCGGAAGTCCGCCGACTGGCACTCGTACACCCAGCCGAGCCGCCGCTTCTACCTCGACCAGCCGCGCCAGGGCTCCACGGACGGCGTGCTGACCTCCCGCCCCACCTCCGGCTGGTCGATGTCCATCAACGCCGGCACGGACACCCCCGCCGACGTTGCTGAACTGCTCGTCCAGACCGGGATGCTCGAACGGCTCGGCGCCCCGGCCGTGTACGAGACCACGTCGATCTCCCGACGTGACGCAGCCGTCTGGGTCACCGAGCCGCTCGCCGCGCAGAGCCAGCTCACCGGCAACATCCGCCTGCGCATCACGGCCCGCCCGTCGGCGGCGACAGCCACGCTCGTGGCGCACCTCTTCGACATTTCCCCCGGCACCGGCAAGGCGAAAATCATCACCAACGCCCCGTTCACGCTGCTCAACGACCGCGAAGGCGAGACGCGGACCGTGGAGATCCAGCTCCAGCCCGCCGACTACCGCATCCCCGCCAGCCACCAGATCGCCCTCGTCATCGACACGAAGGACGACTTCTTCGCCGACGCGACTGTCCCCGGCACCCAGATCGAGATCTCCTCCCCCGAGGGATCTGCCTCCTACCTGGAACTTCCGCTCGCCGACATGGCCCCAAGCGACTGACAGGCGTTCCGCTGCCCTGACTTCGACACGTTCTTCGGCCCGCCTGGGGACGAGAGGGCGTCGCCGGGTTGGCCCGGCCCGTACCAGCTACTGGCCGGGCCCAACCCACCGCAGCAACATGATCACTGTTTACCGGCGAATGCCCAGGTCCCGCCACCGACAGTCAGGCGGTGTACTCCTCCACGGATCCTCCTCCATGCACTCCCTGGCCAATGTCGCCGCCAGGTCCACATCCGCCGGCTCCGGCGTGCCTCCCGGAAGGTTGAAGGCTCCCTCATCGTCCGGCAGAACGACACGTCCCGGTCGTCAAAAACAAATCCGACGTCGACCCGATGAAAGATCATGGCGTGGAGGTAGGGGAGTGTAAGAACAACGGTGTAACTCCGATCATGGGAGTAGCACCTGATGACGATCACTACTGATGTGGCGGGCGC
>NZ_JALKFX010000050.1 GCF_023243045.1 Frankia sp. AgB32 | reverse complement strand
GTTGCCGGTGACGTTGCATGTGGATGCGCCGACGCCGAACGTCGACTGGTCCGCCGGCGCCGTCCGGTTGCTCACCGCGGAAACCCCCTGGCCGGCGACCGGCGCGCCCCGCCGCGTGGGCGTGTCCTCGTTCGGCGTCAGCGGCACCAACGCCCACGTCATCCTCGAACAACCCCCCGCGCCGACCCCGATCCCCGTGGCGCGACCCGCCGTCCCGGTCGAGCCCACCCCGGACGCGTCGGCCGAGTCCGCGTCGGCCGCCGGCGGCGAGACCAGGCCGGTGCCGTGGCTGCTCTCCGCCACCGACGCGGAGCAACTGCGCGCGCAGGCCGGATGCCTGCACGCCCATCTGCGCGACGGCGCGGCGTGGCGGCCGGTCGACGTCGCGCACACCCTCGCGACCGGACGGGCGCGGCTCACCCACCGGGCCGTCGCCGTCGCCGCAGAACCCGACGAACTGCTGCGCGCGCTCGCGGCCATCGCCGCCGGCCAGCCGTCCGCCGCGGTCGTCACCGGCGCGGCCACCCCGGGTCGCTCGGCCGTGTTCGTCTTCCCCGGGCAGGCTGGGCAGTGGACGGGGATGGCGGTCGGCCTCGCCCGCGCGTCGGCGGTGTTCCGGGCCCGGCTGGCCGAGTGCACCAACGCCCTGGCCGCGCATCTGCCCTGGCTGCGGGAATGGTCCTGGTCGGACGTGGTCGGCGGGGCGCCCGGCGCGCCCGACCTGGACCGCGACGAGATCGTGCAGCCCCTGCTGTTCGCGGTGATGGTCGCGACGGCCGGGCTGTGGCGCTCGTTCGGCGTGCGCCCGGCGGCCGTTGTCGGACACTCCCAGGGCGAGCTCGCCGCGGCCTGCGTCGCCGGTGCGCTGACCCTGCCCGACGCCGCACTCGCCGTCGCCCGCCGCGTCGAGCTCATCCGGGCGGAGCTGACCGGCCGCGGCGCGATGCTGGCCGTGGCCCTGCCCCGGGCCGACGCCGAAGCCCGGCTGGCCCGCTGGTCGGATCGGCTGACGGTGGGCGTGGTCAACAGCCCGGACGCGGTCGTCGTCGTCGGCGAACCCGCCGCGCTGGCGGACCTGGAGACGGACCTCGCCGCCGACGGCGTGCGCACCAGGCGGATGCCGGTCGGCTACGCGTCCCACTCCCCGCAGGTCGACCGGATCGGCGACCGGCTGCTCACCGCCCTCGCCTCGATGCGGCCGGTGACCGCGGCGGTGCCGTTCTACTCCACCGTCGAGGGCCGACGGATCGACACGGCGGGCCTCGACGCCGGGTACTGGCTGCGCAACCTCCGCCAGCCGGTCGAGTTCGACCAGGCGACCCGTGCGCTGCTCGACGCCGGCCACCGCACGTTCATCGAGGTCGGGCCGCACCCGGTGCTCGGTGTCGCCGTCGGGGCCACCGCTGCGGCAGTCGGTGTCAACCTCGCCGCGGGTGATCAGGCCGACCGCGACGCCCTGGTCACCATCGAGTCGTCCCGCCGCGGCGACGGCGGATTCGACCGCTTCCTGCTCGGCGTCGCCGGCGCGCACGCCCACGGGGTCGCGGTCGACTGGTCGGCGGCTCTCCCGCCCGGCGACCCGCGCCCGACCGACCTGCCCACCTACCACTTCCGCCGGCGCCGCTTCTGGCTCGATGTGGCCGGCACCGGGGACGTGGCCGCCGCCGGCATCGACCCGGTGGACCACCCGCTGCTCGGCGCCGCGTTCGGCTGGCCCGGCAGCGACCGGGCCGCGCTCACCGGCCGGCTGTCGACCCGCGCCCAGCCGTGGCTCGCCGACCACACGGTCGGCGGCGCAGCCCTGCTGCCAGGCACGGCCTTCGCCGAACTGGCCCTGCGCGCCGGCGACGAGGTCGGCTGCGACCAGCTCGACGAGCTGACGCTGCGCGCCCCGCTCGTCCTCGGCGACCGGGCGGTGCAGGTCCGCGTCACGGTCGGCGAGCCGGACGACGACGGCCGCCGCGACGTCGACATCCACGCCCGGCGCCAACCATCCCCCGGGACCGGCCCGGCAGCGGCCGACGAGGCGCCCTCGGCCGGCGACACCGCCGCCGCGGCGGCTGCCGCCGATGCCCAGCGGGGTGACTGGACCCTGTACGCCACGGGCCTGCTGTCCGTCCGCACCGACGCCCACGGCGGCCCGGGTAACGACGGCGACCGGGACGTCCCGCCGGGGGAGGACGACGCCAGCGACGGCGACGGCGCGCTGTCGTCCACGCCGGGCGAGTGGCCGCCCGCCGACGCCCTACCGGTCGATCTCGACGGGTACTACGAACGGTTCGCCGCGTCCGGCTTCGGCTACGGGCCGGCGTTTCGCGGCCTGCGCCGGCTGTGGCGCCGCGGCGCGGACCTGTTCGCCGAGGTCGCCCTGCGGCCGGCCGAGCAGCCCGACGCCGCCCGGTTCGTGCTGCACCCGGCGCTGTTCGACGCCGCGCTGCACCCCGTCGGCCTGCTCGACGCGGACCTGCCCGACGGTGCGCTCGGCCGGCTGCCGTTCTCCTGGTCGCAGGTGTCGGTCCGCGCCTCGGGCGCCACCGCCCTGCGGGTACGGGTACGCCCGCTGGGCGCGACCACGATCTCGCTGCGGGCCACCGACCCCGCCGGCCAGCTCGTCGTGGCCGTTGACGCGCTCGAGCTGCGACCGGTGTTCCCCGCAGTGCTGGACGCCGCGTCCGAGTCGACCGGGCCGGGCGAAGGGATCGCGGCCCGCGACAGCCTGTTCCACCTGGACTGGCCTGCCCTCGACGTGCGCCGGCCATCCTCGTCCACCGCCGCGGCCGAACGCCTCGTCCTGGTCCGCGCCGCGGCCCCCGGCCCCGGCCCCGGCGTCGGCGTCGGCCCCGGCGTCGAGGAGGACGACGGGTTCGTCGCCGCGATGCTCGCCACCGGCACCCCGATCACCGACGCGGCGACCTTCACCGCCGTGGCGGCGCCGGCGCCCACCGTGCTCGTCCGCTGCCCACGGGCCTGGCCCGCCGACGGTGGGACGCCCGGGGCGGTGCGCGCCGCCGTCCGCTGGGCCCTGGCCGTCGCCCAGGCCTGGCTCGCCGACGACCGGTTCGTCGACTCCCGTCTCGTCGTCGTCACCCGCCACGCCGTGCCCGTCGCCACGGGTGAGCCGAGCGATCTCGCCGCCGCGTCGGCGTGGGGACTGTTGCGCACCGCCCAGGCGGAGAACCCAGGCCGGTTCGTCCTCGTCGACGCCGACGATCACGTCGAGACGTACGCGATCCTCCCGGCCGCGCTGGCCACCGACGAGACGCAGCTCGCCGTGCGCGCCGGCGCCGTCCACGCCGCCAGACTGACCCGGACACCAGCGCCAGCGCTGCCGGCCTCGGCAGCGCTGGCCCCGGATCCGGTGCCGTGGCCGTCCACGGGAACGGTGCTGATCACCGGCGGCACGGGCACCCTTGGCCGGCTGGTCGCCCGCCACCTGGCCGACGCCCACGGCGTGCGCCGCCTGCTGCTGCTGAGCCGGCGCGGCCCCGCCGCGGACGGCGCCGCGGACCTCGTCGCCGAGCTGGCCGGCCTCGGCGCCGAGGCGTCCGTCGTCGCGTGCGCCGCCGCCGCCCGCGCCGCGCGCGCCGCGGTGCTCGAGGCGATCCCGGCGCACCATCCGCTGACCGGGGTCGTCCACGCCGCCGGCACCGTGGACGACGGTGTCGTGCCGACCCTGACGCCGTCGCGCCTCGACCGGGTGCTGCGGCCCAAGGTGGACGCCGCATGGAACCTGCACGAGCTGACGGTGGGACGGGCGCTGACGGCGTTCGTGCTGTACTCCTCCGCCGCCGGCACCTTCGGTTCGCCGGGCCAGGCCAACTACGGCGCCGCGAACGCCTTCCTCGACGCGCTGGCCGTCCACCGCCGCGACGCAGGGCTGCCCGCGACGTCGCTGGCCTGGGGACTGTGGGAGCAGCGCAGTGCGCTCACCGGCACCCTGAGCGGCACCGATCTGGCCCGGATGGCTGCCGGTGGACTGCGTCCGCTGAGCACCGCGCAGGGTCTGGCGCTGTTCGATGCCGCCCTCGCCACGGCGGACCCGGTCGCCGTCACCGTCCGCCTGGACCTGGCCGCTGCCGGCGAGCAGGCCCGGCGCCTCGCGGCCGGCGCCGTCGGGTCGGATGCCGCCGTCGTGGCGCCGATCCTGCGTCGGCGCGTCCCCGCGGGCCCGGCGCGGTCCCGCGGGCGCGCCCGCGCCGCTGCCGTGACCAGCTCGGCGCACCGCGGCGAGCTGGTGAGCCGGCTGGCCGGTCGCTCCGCCGACGAACGCGACGCGGTGCTCACCGTGCTGGTCCGTGACCAGGCGGCGTCCGTACTCGGCCACGCGGACAGCGCCGGTGTGGCCGCCCAGCGCAGCCTGCTCGAACTCGGCTTCGACTCGCTGACCAGCGTGGAGCTGCGTAATCGCCTCGCGGGAACCACCGGCCTGCGGCTGCGCCCCGGCGTCGTCTTCGACCATCCGACCCCCGCGGCGCTGGCCCGCCACCTGCGCGCGGAGCTTGACCGCGTCGGCCTCCTGCCCACCCCGGCGGGCCGGTCGGACGCTGACGCCCCGGCGGGCGCCCCCGCCGCCGTCACCCGCGTCCGCGGCCCGCAGCCCGAGGAGGGCGACGCCGACGGCGGTCCGGTGACACTGCTGTTCCGGCAGGCCGCCGCCGACGGGAAGATCAAGATCGGCCTGGACATCATGCGGGACGCCGCGCAGCTGCGACCGATGTTCGACCGTCCCGCCGAACTCGACCACCTGCCGGAGCCCGTTCGCCTCGCCGCCGGACCGGCCGGCCCGGCGATCGTCTGTTTCACCTCTTTCGTCGCCCTCGGTGGCGTGCACCAGTTCCTTCGCCTCGCCGGCACCTTCCGCGGCGACCGGGACGTCCTGGTGGTCGCGGTGCCCGGATTCGAGGACGGTGAGTCCCTCCCGGCAAGTGTGCCGGCGCTGGTCGAGATGCTCGCCGACGTCGTCGCGGCGCACTGCGCTGACGGCGGCGGGCCGACGCCGGTGCTGCTCGGCGCCTCGTCCGGGGGGCTGCTCGCGCATGCCGCCGCGCGGGCACTCGAACAGCGCGGCGTCGAGGTGCCGGCGGTCGTCCTGCTCGACACCTACCTGGCCAGCGATCAGGCGATCATCCAGTTCCAGGGGCAGCTGGTCGGCGGGATGTTCCAGCGGGCCGGCTCGTTCGTCGCCATGAACGACACCCGACTGTCGGCGATGGGCTGGTATTGCGCCCTGTTCGCCGACTGGAAACCGGAGGCGGTCGCGGCGCCCACGCTGCTCGTGCGGGCGACGGAGCCGCTCGCCGGGCCGCAGGAGGCCTCGGCGGCGGCCACCGACTGGCGTTCGTCCTGGGAATCCGCGCACACCGTCGTCGACGTTCCTGGCAACCACTTCACCATGGGCGAGGACCACGCGGCGGCCACCTCCGCGGCCGTGCGCGACTGGCTGCGGACCATCCTCGCGCAGGCATCCGACCGGCCCGCCCGCCAGGGCCCGGCATGACCGGCGCCCCGCCGGGCCGAGCAGGTGCGGTCAACGCCAGGGACGGGCAGACCACGTCGGACCACGCCTTTCCGCCATGGGACCTGCTGTGGTTTCGCCGGTTCACCCCGTCGGCCACCGCGCGGGCACGACTGGTCTGTTTCCCGCACGCGGGGGGATCCGCGAGTTTCTACCAGCCGGTCGCCGCGGTCCTGGGGCCGTTGGCCGACGTGTGGGCGGTGCAGTACCCGGGCCGCCAGGATCGGCGGACCGAGCCGGGGCTCACCAGCATCGACGCGCTCGCGGACGCCGTCGTCGCCCGGCTGCGCCGCCCCGCCTCCGGCCCGCCTGTCGCGTTCCTCGGCCACAGCATGGGGGCGGTCGTGGCCCACGAGGTGGCCCGGCGCCTGGTCCGGCTGGGTGAGCCCGGGCCGGCCGTCCTGTTCGTGTCCGGCCGGCGGGCCCCCTCGATCCGCCGCGAGGAACCGGTGCACGAGGGGACCGACGAGGACCTGCTGCGGGCGCTGGCCGCGCTGAGCGGCACCGATCGCCGCATCCTCGACGACGAGGAGCTACAGCGGATGATCCTGCCGGCGGTGCGCAGCGACTACCTGGCCATCGGCCGCCACCGTCACCTTCCCGGCCCGCCGGTGCCCTGCCCGGTCGTCGCGCTGACCGGCGACCGCGACCCGCACGCCACGGTCGAGGACATGCGCGCCTGGGCCGACCACACCACCGGAGGATTCGAACTTCATGTCTTTCCCGGCGGCCACTTCTACCTCGTCGACAGAGCGCGGGAGGTTCTTTCCGTAATCGCCAACCGAATTAGCCATCTTCTTCCTGGCGGGGCTTCCGGTGCCGTCCAGAACGATGAGAGGGTCGATCCTGGGTCTTGACCGGCACCCGGTGGGAACCTACGATTAAGAAAAGCCAGGCGCGGTCGCGGTGAACACGAGTCCGGATCGCTTCCTGCTGCTGAGCTGTCCCATTTCCGCGTCATTCGTGGATTTCTCTCTGCTTACTGCCGGCGCTTCCGCCGTGCATTCATGACATGGGCACACACGACTCAGGTCGCTCGCGAGGCGGCGTCGGGAGGAGATTGCGATGACCCTTGGCTACATTCTTGGTGGCGGTATCAGCCATGACACGGGCGCGGGCGCGGAACTGTACGAGCAGTTCCCGGTGATGCGCGCCGCCTACGACGAGGTCGCGCTGTGGACCGGCCTGACCGTGGCGCAGATCCGCACCGACCCGCTGCCTGAGGAGCAGGAGCCGCGCCAGTCGATCGGGTCGATCCGCCAGGCCGTGCTCGCCCTCGGTATCCACGACATTCTCGCCGAGGCGGGTATTCATCCGGGTGCCGCGGGCGGGCTCAGCCTCGGCGCGATGACCAGCAGCTGCCTGGCGGGCGCCCTCGACCGGCAGACGTTCTTCCAGCTGTTGCAGTACACCCGCGAGACCCCGCCACCCGCCGCCGACGCTCCCGCCCAGGGCCTGGCTCTGGCGTTCATCCCGGTCGACGAGGACCCCGGCGCCTACTACGAGCCGGCCAGGGCCGGCGTCTACCTGGCCGGCGACTTCGGGCTGGCCTTCGACCACACCAAGCAGATGCTGATGCTAGCCGGCTACCGGGAGCCGCTGGAAGCGCTGGCCGCCGAGGTCACCCCGGGCACCGTCGTGGTGCTGCCCGGTGTCACGGCGGGTGTGCACAGCCCGCTGCGGACCCAGGCCAACGACTTCATGGCGCCCTATCTCGCCGCGACGGACTTCCGTAGGCCCGCGATCCCGCTCGTGTCCTGCCTCGAAGAGCGGACCCTGACCACCGCGGAGGAGGTGCGTGACCTGTTCGTGCGCAATGCCGTGACCCCGATCAGCATGGTCCACCTGATCTCCGGCCTGGCCGCCAACGGCACCGAGCTCGGCGTCGTCGTCGGGCCGGCAGTGCCCGAGGGCGTCATCGCGTTTCCCTTCCCGGTCGTCCACGTCGAGAAGCCCGAGCACGTCGCCGACCTCACCGCCGCCATCTACGACCTGGGAGTCGCCCTGCCCGTCCCACAAGGGGCCTGACGGTGTCCGCCGCCGCCGACACCAGTGCCCCAGCCGACCGCACCGCCTCACCGGCGGCCGGGATCCCGCCGGCCCGCGTCGTCCCGACGGACAGTCGTCTTGCCGGCCTGCCCCACCCCACGCTGACCGACGACTGGCTGGCCCAGGACATCGATGCCTGGACGAGGCGGGTCGTGCGCCGTCATTTCGACCCGGAGGACGGCAGCCCCTACTGGCTCGCGCGCGCCGGCGAGCTGCCCTTCGACCCACGTGACATCACCCGTTACGACGAGCTCGTCGAGTTCGACGCGTTTCCACTGGAGCTGCTGCGCACCGCGGATCCGACCACCCTGGTGCCGCAGGCGGTACCCCGGCCGCTGACCGGGCGGATCTGGGAGTCCGGCGGCACCACCGGCACACCCTGCCGCGTGTACTACACCGAGGACATGCTGGTTCACCGCGGCGTGTGGCGGCGGTGGTCGTTCCTCGCCGAGGGTTTCGAGCCTCGCCGCCGCTGGCTGCACGCCGCGCCCACCGGCCCGCACCTGATCGGCAACGGCTGCTGGGAGATCTCCGAGCTGTACGCGTCGGTGGTCTACGGCGTCGACATGGACCCGCGCTGGATCAAGCGGCTCATCCGCGCCGGCCGGCTCGCCGACGCCGGTGCCTACACCGACCACCTGCTCGAACAGATCACCGATGTCCTCACCACCCAGCGGGTCGACTACCTCAACACCACCCCGGCGCTGTTCCAGGTGCTGGTCCGCCGCCGACCCGAACTTGCCGCGGCCCTCGCCGGGGTGCGGCTCAGCGGTACCCAGATCAGCCCGGCGATGTACCGGGAGTTCGCCGGGATCCTCGGCGGCGCGCCCTGCGGGCTGAGCTACGGCAACACCTTCGGCAACGCCGCCGGCCTGCCCTACGAGCCGGATCACGACCTGCTGCCCTACGCCCCGAACTACCCACAGGTCACGATGGCGGTGGTCGACAAGACGGACTGGCGGCGCACCGTCGGCTACGGTGAGGGCGGCCAGGTGCGGCTCACCGTTCTGCACGACGACCTGTTCCTGCCCAACGTCCTTGAACGCGATCAGGCCGTCCGTTACGACGCCGGTGACCGTTGGCCCAGCGATGGCGTGGCGAACGTGCGGCCGCTGCAGATCGCCCAGTCCGCCCCGGAAGGGCTGTACTGACCGCTGCCGGCGAACCGGAAGGGCGCCAGTGACGGCGCAGGTCAGGCTAGGTGACACGGAGCAGGGCAGTTGCAGGTTCAACGATCTGGGCGTCTGTCTTCCCACATTGAACGGCAGCTTAGGGGTGCCTAACCTCGGTTCCGCCAGCTCGGGAACCACGGAGGTGATGCACCATGCCAGCCGCATCCGTCGCGTCGGTGACGGCGCTGCCCGCGCCGTCGACGCCACTGGGGCCGTTCCAGGACAGCGCACTGTCCTGGGCCACCTGGATCACCCTGATGGGCTTCGTCGGGATCGCCGCGCTGGCGCTGTTCGCCGCCGGTCCCGCGGCGCGGCGCGCGGCACCCGGCGCGCTCGCCGCCGTGACCTCCCGGCTGGCAACGGCGGCCGTGGTACTCGGCGTGCTGGCGGTACCCGCGGTGTGGAGCGAGCGCGCCCATGACTCCGCCGCGTCCGGCGGCTTCGACTACGGCGCGGCCTGGGACCAGCTCTACACCGAGGGCGGTCCCGGGCTGCTGTTCGGCCTCGAGATCACGCTCAGCCTGGTCGGCGCCGCACTGCTGGTGCCGCTGACCGTGCGTTCGCTCGCGGCGGGACCGGCGCGGCCCGGGCTGCTCGCCGCCGGGCTGCTCGCCGGCGCCGTCAGTCTGTGGACGACGAAGCTGCCCGTGTCCTGGCCGGACGGACGGACCGCCGTCGAGACCGGGATGTGGATCCTGCACCTCACCGGCGGTGCCTGCTGGCTCGGCGGCCTCGCCGGCCTGGTGTTGCTCGCCCTGCCCGGCGCTCTGCGCGGCGCACCCGGGACCGGACCGGCGGCGGCCGACGGGGAGGTCGGACGCGCGGCCTTCTGGTCGGTGACGATCCGGCGGTACTCCGCGGTCGCGATGGGTTGCGTGGCAACAATCGGACTGTCCGGACTGTTCTTGTACTGGGAGCATGTCGACGGCCCCAGCCAGCTCGTCAGCACGATGTACGGCCGCGTCCTCGGCGTGAAGATCCTGATTTTCGGAACGCTGCTGGTCCTCGGGGCGGTCAACCAGTTCTTCCTGCACCCCCGGATCGAGGCGCTGCGCGCGGCCGACGACGAACGTCCGCTGCGCACGATTCTCACCCGGCATTTCCCGGTCGTCGTCGGCATCGAGCTGCTGCTGGTCGCCGCCGTCCTGTTCGTCGCGCCGTTCCTGCACGGCTCCGCCCGCAACCAGGCCTTCCAGGCCGACGCGGCGAAGCACGCCACCTCGGCCACCGCGACCCTGCCGACGCTGGAAGCCAAGTCGGCCAGCACCTCCACGTGGATCTGGGGCAGCCTGGAGACGGTCGCCGTCATCGCCGTCATGACCGCCGGCTACCGGGTATCGGGACGCGCCGCCGCCCGCCGCGCCGCACCCCCGGCGACGCCCGACCGCCCGCACGATCCCGACCGCCGGCACGACTCCGACCGCCCGCGCGACTCCGAGCTCATCGCCGACCGCGGCGACTCCCATCGCTGACGCGCCGCGCCCACGCCCGGCCGCTCAGCGCCGCCCGAGCAGCCCCACGACCCGGGGGAGAACCACCGCGTTCCACCCCATCATGTCCATGGACATCGCCGGGCTGGAGTTTCGCCGGCCGTCCTCGGCATCACCCGACCCGGCCGTCCAGACCCGAGCCTGTCCCTGGTGCAGGTCGGCGTGCACGATCCGGCTCCACGGCACGGTCCGCGCGAACGGGCGGCGTGGCCGCAGACCCTCGGCGTCCGCGTTGATCCGCGCCGCCGGGCTGCTGCCGAAGGTCACCGTCTGCCCGGCGGTGACGGCGCGGGCGGCCGCCGCCGCGATCGCCGGGCAGACCACCGCCTCCAGCACCTCGACGACCTGCCCGTACAGCCGCCGGCTGTCCGCCAGTTCGGTGCCGCGTTTGTAGGCGTCGAACGTGAACAGGCACGTCTCGTCGCCCTGGCCGACGCCGATCCGATAGCTGGCCTGGTTGATGCGCGCGGCGGACCGGTAGACGACGCGGTCCACGGCCGCGAGCTCGAACGCCCGCCCGCCGATGCTGATCGTCCGGTCGGTCACGACGAGATCCTGCTTCTTGCCGTGAATGACCGTGCCGCCCGGCGGAACCATGTTCGCGGGATTGGTGGCTGACGCACTCATCGTGTCTCCAGTATGTTGTGCCGGCCTGGCTGCCGCGGAGTTCGACGTTAACCCCGGAAATGCCGGTGGCACGCTGGACGACGGCCTCGAGCGTGGTCGCGACGCCGACACCCCGTTGTCCGAACCGTTCGCGCACCATCGACGTGACAACTCGCGCGGGCCCACGGTTTTTGTGGGGTCGGTGACCTGCGTGCACAGCCTGCGCGCGCACGCCCCGGAGGTCGCCGTCGCAGCAGACCGATGGTCGAGGCCGATGGTCGCCGGCAGAGCGCTGATTGCCTGCCGGCTGACCGACAGGCGCGCTGTCAGGGGGAGAGCGGGCGAGGGGTAACGGTGGCGAGGACGGTCCGCGGATGGTCGGCATCCAGCTCGATCAGAGGAATCGGGCGACCGTAGGACTCGCCGGTCTGGGAGTCGATCTCGAAGGTCCCGCTTGCGCCTGGAATGCTGCTGTTCTGTGTGTTGAGGAGCCTCAGCGCATCCCGCACCTGCTCTTTCGTGGGAAGCGTCGCGGACTGCCCGGTGACCGCGCGAATCGCTTTGGTTGCGGTCGCCATCGCGTCGTGTGTGAGGATGGCCCACCCGTCGTCCAGATCGGCCGGGCTGAACCCCTGGCCCAAGAAGTCAGCCTTGAAGCGGCTGTACTGGGCGAAGTTCGTGGTGCTGGTCCAGTGGCTGTCGCCGAGCGCCAGCGGGCTGGAGGTCGCGGCGTAGATGACCGATACCGGCGCGTCGCCTGAAAGTGACCGGGGGAGCGTCAGGCTGGACGCGTCGCCGCCGGTGAGAATGGTGACCGGGCCGCGGGCGCAGCTGCGTTGCCGGAGGTGACTGATGAGGATGGAAAGCCCGTTGGTGCGACCGGCATAGAAGATCGTCTGTGGCGGATTGGGTCCACAGAAAATGTTGTTCGTAATAAGGTCGAAAATGTTGCCGACGCCTTTCGTGGTCCCGATGTAAGGGACAGGAACGGGTCGTGACCTCAGGTAGCTTCCGAGCATCTGGGTGAAATCCGTCGTGAGGGAGGAGGTGTAGAGATCGTCGGGATTTCCGTCGCTGAGCAGCGCCGCATCTCGCAGATCTGGGCGGGTCTTGAGATAGGACGCGAGTGCGGAAACCTCGTCGCTGACGGTCGGCGTGGCTCGAACGAATCCAGGGATACCCGCGGTGACGCCGTCGGCGGTGATGACGGATCCGACCATGCCGATTTCGGCCTGCGCCACCGCCCGCGCCGTATTCACGCTGGGCGTGATGCTTATCCCGAGACCCACGACCGCGACCAGTCGCTCGGCCACCGCTCTGGACCTGAGCATCTCCACCACCGGCTGCCAGGCCTGCTCCGTCTCGCCCTGGTTGGCAAGCAGGAGTCGGATCGACGGACTGTCCCCGAGGTAGCCGTTGTTGTTCGCTCGGATCTGGGCCGTATATGCTCCCTCCAGCTCGCTGCGGATCCGTCCGATCATGATATCGCTGGTGGCTGCGGTTGTCCTGGTTTCGGTCAGCGGTGCAACGAGGGCGATAGTGACATAATTCCCCCCGTCGACCACTTTTGTGTTTTCTGTGAGAATCTTCTTCTCGATATCTTGCAGGCGACTGTCGAAAGGATAGAATCCGTCGGTCACCCCGACACAGTCGGTACCCGACCGCAGCAGATTGGAGTGGGTGCATGAATCCGGGGGCGGACCTGGCTTCCGGTTACGAGTACCGGTCAGCAGGATCGCTGCCGCCGCGACGGCCGCCACGGTGACAAGGGCGACGAGGGAGATCACCGCGTTGCGCCCTGTCCGGCGCGGCCGCCGGCGCCTGAACCAGCCGGAACCCCCGTCGATATCCTGCCGGCGGGTTGCCTCATCCTGTACGTCTGCGCTGAGGCTCACCTGGACACCCGATCGCGTGAGCCAGTCCGAACCGTAGCTGTCGCGTGCGGCCGCGGCGAGGTGCAGGGCGAACTCCCGCGCGGACTGCTGGCGGTTCCTCGGCTCCTTGGCCAACGCGCGCATCACGACGTCCGCGACTGCTCGAGGCGTGTCGGGAGGCGGGGGAGGGGTGACCCCCAGGTGGTGATGGTATAGCGCCGCCAGCGGCAGATCGGGGCCGAACATGGGGGATCCGCTGAGAAGCTCGTAAAGCATGACGGCCAGGGAGTACAGATCGGTGGCCGGCCCGGGCTTCTCCCCGCGGAACTGTTCGGGCGCCATGTATCTAGGTGTTCCCATGACAGCGCTTGAGGTCGCAGTTGAGCCGTCGAACATCCTAGCGATGCCGAAATCGGTCACCTTGACCAGACCGTGCTCGTCGAAGAGCACGTTGGCCGGCTTGATGTCGAGGTGCAGGACATTGTGGTCGTGCACGTGCCGCAGGGCCTCGGCCACCGCAAGCCCCACCGCGCAGGCACCGAGTCCGGACAGGTCCCGTTGCTGCACGCGCCGCCCAAGCGTCCCGCCGGTCAACAGCTCCATGACGATGATCTGGAGCTTGTCGTCCTCGTGGTAGTCATAGAATCGCGCCAGGTGGGGATGGCGCAGCCTGTCCAGCACGTCCGCCTCGAAAGCGAATCGGGCCCGAGCGTCCTCCTGCGGCGCCGACAGAACCTTGACCGCGACCTCCCGTCGACGCCGGGTGTCGAGGCCCGCGAGGACCACCCCGAAGCTCCCCGCACCCAGGCGCTCGCCGATCTGATAGCCGCTTCCCAGGAGGCGGCCGACCTGCTCTGCGAAATCGGCAGGCTTGCCTGGAAACGGTTCGTCGTCCTCTGCGGGAGTCGGTGCCGCGGCCTGCAGAACGTCTCCTGGCCAGGTCATGTCCTGCGCCAACGCCGGCGGCTGAAGCCCTCGCACCGCCCTGACAAGTCGGAGACGTGCCTCCTGTTCACCGAGGCCGAGGAAGTCAACTCTCGACAGCCGATCGAAGAGTGGCGGCACAGCTGTCGGGGCGACCAGCACGGGCACCAGAAGATCGTTCTCCCGACGCCCACGGAGTAGTGCGGCCTCGCGCTCCTCTCCTACGTACGATTCCGGAGCAAAATATGCCGGAGATATAACCATCACAATTCGCTGCGCGCTGGCCAGCCCTTTGTCCATACGACCCAGAAAGCTTTCCCCGGGCTGCACGGACCATTCGTCGTACTCGACGGTATGGCCTTCTCGGCGTAATTCCTGGGCGATCCAGCGCGCCCATCGGCGGTCCGGTCCCGCCACGCTGATGAAGACGTTGAGTGAGCCGTTCTGTTGATCATCCCCCGTGGGCATGCGTACAGGATGCCACAGGCCGCGTGGCCCATACTTACGGGGTACGGGGGAATACTCGTTCCGGTCTGGGGAGACGGCCACCAACCAGCTTTCAGGGTGCAATGGCCCGATGGTATCAGGACCTACATGCCGGTGCTGGCAGCTCCAGCCTCCGATAACGGCCGCTCCGACGGCGAGGAGGTGACGGTTTGGGGTGCCGTGTAGATGTTGACCTGGTCGTCTCTCAGATCGGGCCGATCTTGGCGTCGGGCCGCCGGCGGCGCACGGGGGGAATGCCAGGATCGACGAGGCCGAGGCTGTCGAAGAACTGGGCGAGGTCGTCCTTGCCGCGTGGTTGGACGGTGATCCCCTGGGCCGGTAGGCCAGCGCGCCCTGGTTGCTCATCGCCGGGTCGAAATCGGTGGTGCCGTGGCTGAGCGCGAGGTAGCGGCCCGGGGTGAGGATGTTGGGCGGTTCGGGTGGGACGAGGGTCGTGTCGACGTCGCGCAGGTCGGCGTCGAGGTAGGCGGGGGTGCCGGTGAACCGGGCGCGGGCGTGGGCGAGGACCAGCGGTACCACACCACCCCTCGGTCACACACGACACGAGTCGGCGGTGACCACCTCGCCCGTGTACAGGCGGTTCTGGTGGCTCGGCGCCACGGAGGGCTTGCAGGAGCAACAGGGCGCGCTGGTGGAGGCGGTCCCGAGCGTTGGGATGCGGCCATCAGCCAGTCGGGAGACGAGAAGACTCACGGCCGGACGCTTCCCCAGGCGGGTCACACGTATGTCTGGAACGGGCTACCGCCCCGAGGCGCCGATGTCTCGGGGCGGTGCGACGGTCCAGTCTCGCGCTGGCGTTATCCTGTGATCTTCACTTCGGGACCAAAGTACGGTTTGCTCTCCGAGCCGGGCAGGACGGCACCTGGAAAGCGACCCTTGCCTTGGACTGTCGCGAGGTTGTTGGAACGAACATCAACTGAAAGGCGATAGCTGTTGGAGCCCTTGCGAAGTGCGATCTGGAGCGGAGGAAAAACGCGGACCCCGTTGGTCGGAATCTCATCGTAGGTATATTGCTTCGAGATTCCTTCCCATGAACAGTCGGTGTACCAGAGTTGCTTGTGGCAGAACTTTGTCTCAAGATGGAGGGTTGCGGACAACCCACACCCCCCGTTTCTGACATCGAGCGCGATCTCACCCTCGGCGATGGCACCGCGAAGGACGGACTTGCCTTCTGAATTGATCGCGGGTGGGCCCGGAATGAAGCCGCGCTGCGGGCCAGCGTAGCCAGGAAAAACGAACTGTGGGCTCAATAGCCCACAGTTCGTGACGCTGTGCGGGTAGTCGACCCGGGCCGGCGGCGGTAGAGGAGCAGCGAGTGCGGCGGTCGTCGTCAACGCGAATATCGCAACAAGCAGTGCCGCTACGACCCCTATTCGGCGGTGCGCGGCGGAGGTGAATTGCATTCTCAAAGAGCCCCTTTGTTTGTGCGCGCGCTTCGGGGGACCAAAAATGCTCCGCGGCGTGGTCGGCCGCACTTGGCATGGCGGTGCCGTTCGCAACGTAATGTAGGGCGCGCTGTGGACGACCCCTTGCCAGATTTCCCCCGTGGCAAACCGTCTCGACGGTAGCTCGATGAAGGTCGTGGCATCAAGATTCAAGTACCGAAAGCTTGCCACTGTCAGCCGATGAACCTACCCGTGCCTTTTGGGACGACTTATGCTTCGTAGTGCCATGGCTGCGTCTTCGTCCCCCGATCACCACAGACGCTGGGAAAAGCCCATCCTGCACGAGCACGATTTGGTCGTGGCCGGCGTGGGCGTCGGGCGCGACGGCCTGGGCGACTTCGTGCAGGTTCGGTGAGGTCGGGATGCCGGTGCCGACAAGGCACTCTCAACGCCCGACTCGCTGGCCGCCGCGCTCCTGGCGCCTGGTTGCCGGCCGATGTGAGCTACGCAACCGCCGAGCTGTCGCGTGCGCGGCGACCGCCGGGAGATGGCGGCGCGTTCGACGCTCGGGCCGTGCCGCTCAGTTCCCGTGGGCGGCAAATGAAAAGGCGGGGAGAACCCTCTCCCTGCCACTCCTAATTTATAGCGCACCGGGGGGCTTGCGGCAAGACCCGGGTCGTGCCGCAGAATCGTCGACCGAGGCCACAACCTGCGGAAATGGAGTTATCGGATTGATCGAGCAGTATGTTCTGGATCTTCGCGAGGTCGACGAGACGCAGGTCGCGATCGTCGGCGGCAAGGGCGCGCAGCTGGGCGGGCTGTCGCGGATCGACGGCATCCGCGTGCCGGGCGGCTTCTGCGTCACGACGGACGCCTACCGGCAGATCATGGCGGCAGCGCCGTCGATCGAGGACCGGCTTGAGCAGCTGGCGCGTCTGAACCCGGACGACCGGGCGGCGATCCGCACGCTCAGCGCGCAGATTCGCCGGACCATCGAGGAGGTTGCCCTCCTTGGTGAGCTCGCGGCGGCGATCCTGCGCGCGCTCGCCCGGCTCGGCGAGCAGGCCGCCTGCGCCGTCCGCTCCAGCGCGACGGCCGAGGACCTGCCGACGGCCTCCTTCGCCGGCCAGCAGGACACGTTCCTGAACGTCGTGGGACCGGCGGCGATCCTCGAGCATGTCAGCCGGTGCTGGGGCTCGCTGTTCACCGAGCGGGCCGTGATCTACCGCCAGCGCAACGGCATCGACCACCGCACGGTCCACATGGCCGTGGTCGTGCAGCAGATGGTCCTCCCGGAGGCGGCCGGCATCCTGTTCACCGCCGACCCCCTCACGGGCAACCGGAAGGTCGCCACCGTCGACGCCGGCTTCGGTCTCGGCCACGCCCTGGTCGGCGGCCTGGTGAACCCGGATGTCTTCACGGTGCGCGACGGCAGGGTTGTCGCCAGGACGATCGCCGCCAAGCAGCGTGCCGTTCATGCCCTGCCGGCTGGCGGGACGCAGGAAGGGGCGATCGACGCGCAGCGGCAGGAGCAGCCGGCGCTGACCGATGCGCAGGTCGTGCAACTCGTGCAGCTCGGACGGCGGATCGAAGCGCATTTCGGCCGGCCGCAGGACATCGAATGGTGCCTGGCCGACGACGGCTTCCAGATCGTGCAGAGCCGCCCGATCACGACGCTGTTCCCCATCCCCGAATCCGGGGACCAGGAGAACCATGTCTACATCTCCGTCGGTCACCAGCAGATGATGACCGACGCCATGAAGCCGCTGGGGCTGTCCTTCTGGCAGATGACGACCCCCGCGCCCATGGCCGAGGCCGGCGGGCGGCTGTTCGTCGACGTCACCCAGCGGCTGGCCTCGCCGACGAGCCGGGCGGGCCTCCTGGCGGCCATGGACAGATCCGACCCGCTGCTCGGGGACGCGCTGCGGACCATCCTTGACCGCGATGGTTTCGTCCGGCCGCTTCCTGACGCGGGTCCACCCGGCCCGCTCTTCGGTAGCACGTCAGCCCCGATCGAGACCGATCCGGCGATTGTCCGCGAGCTGATAGCGGGCGGCGAGGCATCCATCGCCGCCCTGGAACGCGACATCCGGACGAAGTCCGGCGAGGCGCTGCTCGAGTTCATTGTGGCGGACATCCAGGAGCTCCGGCGGTTCCTCTTCGATCGGCGGAGCCATCAGGTGTTCATGTCGGCGATGGACGCTGCCTGCTGGCTCAACGAGCGGCTGCAGGAGTGGCTGGGCGAGAAGAACGCCGCCGACACGCTCACGCAGTCCGTGCCCCACAACGTCACATCGGAGATGGGGTTGGCGCTGCTGGATGTCGCCGACGTGATCCGCCCGCATCCGGATGTGGTGGCTTTTCTGCAGGACGTCGAGGATGACGATTTCCTGGCCAGGCTGCCCGGGCTCGCGGGCGGGCAGGAGGCGCGCGACGCCGTCGAGGCCTGGCTCGGCCAGTACGGTATGCGCTGCGTCGGCGAGATCGACATCACCCGGCCGCGTTGGCGTGAGCGCCCGTCCACGCTCGTGCCGCTGATTCTCGGCAACGTCAGGAACTTCGAGCCGGGCGAGAGCCGGCGACGTTTCGAGCAGGGCCGCCACGAGGCCTGGCAGAAGGAACAGGAGCTGCTGGAGCGCCTGCGGGCCCTGCCGGACGGTCCGGGCAGGGCCGAGGAGACCAAGCGGATGATTGACCGTGTCCGGACCTTTATCGGATACCGGGAGTATCCGAAGTACGGCATGGTCAGCCGCTACTTCGCATACAGGCAGGCCCTGCTGGCGGAAGCCGAGCGTCTCGCGCAGGCCAAGGTGCTTCGCGAGAAGGAGGACATCTTCTACCTCACGTTCCAGGAGCTCCATGACGTCGTGCGCTCGAAGCAGGTGGATGACGACCTCATCGGGCAGCGCAAGGACACGTTCCGGACGTACCAGGCGCTGACCCCGCCCCGGGTCCTCACCTCCGACGGCGAGGCCGTCACCGGGGCGTACCGGCGCGACGACGTGCCCGCCGGTGCGCTGATCGGCCTGCCGGTCTCCGCCGGGACCATCGAGGGACGGGCCCGCGTCATCCTCGACCTGGCGCAGGCCGATCTCGAGACGGGCGACATCCTGGTCACCGTCTACACCGACCCCAGCTGGTCGCCGCTGTTCGTCGGAATCACCGGCCTGGTGACGGAGGTCGGCGGCCTGATGACCCACGGCGCGGTGATCGCCCGGGAGTACGGCCTGCCGGCCGTCGTCGGCGTGGAGCAGGCCACCCGGCTGATCCGCGACGGCCAGCGGATCCGCGTGCACGGAACCGACGGATACGTCGAGATCCTGCCCTGACCGACCGCACCGGGAAAACCCTGCGGAGCGTGCCCTCGCGGTGCGGGCCCTGTGCCGGAACCGCTCGACGGCGGTCGTAGTCTGCGCCTCAACATCGACTGCTGGACGTTGACGAACAGGACGGACTGCCGACATGGAACGCTGGGGGAGGACGCCGACGCTGCGCGGCGAGCATGTTCTGCTGCGCCCGACCCTCCCGTCGGACGCGACGCCACTCGCCGTCGCCCACGATGACGACGCGACCCTTGAGTTCTTCCCCCACGGGATCGACTCGGAGCCGCCCTCGCCGGCGACCCTGGCCCACATGCTCGCCGCGCCCGGCCGCCAGACCCTGACGCAGATCGACCTGGGATCGGGCGCGGTCATCGGCACCACCGCCCTGTACAACCTGAACCCGGAACGTCGCTGCCTGACCATCGGCTACACCTGGCTGTCCAGCTCCGCCCGCGGAAAGCCCTTCAACGCCGAGGCGAAACTCCTCCTGCTGACCCACTCGTTCGAAACCCTCGAGGCCGTCAGGGTCGAGTTCAACGTCGACGACCGCAACACCCGCTCCCGCCGCGCGGTCCTGGCGCTAGGCACATCCCAGGAAGGGATCCTGCGCAAACACGCGAGAAGACGCGAGGGCTCGTGGCGCGACACGGTCGTCTTCTCAATTGTCGACGACGAATGGCCCGCCGTCTACCGCCGCCTCACCGCCCGCGTGAACACCCTCGGCTCCCCACTCCCTGAAGACCGCCCCTCCCGCTGGACCTGACAGACGGAGACCAGAGGCGTAAACGATCTACCTTTTCGGGCTTGGTTGAATATCTTGTGTATGCCGACTTGTGGCACTACCCGGACGCCACCCGGCAGCGCGCCGTGGCTCTCACCGATGTGGTGCAGCCACGGGCTGTCGCCGGCCAGGCCGCGGGGCCGGGCGGACAGGCGGGGAACGGTGCCGTCCCCGCCCTCGTCCGCACTGCCGATCATGATGTCGGGGTCGAGCCGGCCGGCGCGGGCGGGACGGGCCGTTGTCGGGACGGGCCGGCGACACGACCGCTCCAGCTCCCAGTGGTGACGGCTCGGGTAGGTGGGTCAGGCGGCGATGGCGGGGGAGGCGCGGTCAGGCGGTGGCGTCCGGGTCGCCGGCGAGGGTGTCGGTGATGCGGTCGAGGGTGGCGAGGTCGGCGGGGGGCAGTTGCAGCAGTGCCTCCGGCGGGTCGTTGAGGATCCGCTCGGCGCGGTGGGCGGTGTCGCGGCCGGCGTCGGTCAGCTCGACCACGCGGCGGCGGCGGTCGTCCGGGTCGACGGTGCGCAGGACCAGCTGCCGGCGCTCCAGCTCGTCGACGACGATGGTGGTGTAAGGGCGGTCGGTGGCCAGGGAGACAGCGAGTTCGTGCATCGTGCTCGGCCCGCGGGACAGCCGCAGCAGCGCCTTGACGCGGATGAAGCTGAGGTCGAGGGTCTCGCAGACCTCGCGGCGGCGGCTGTGGCGGTCGAGGACCATCGTCCGCATCCGCCGCCAGACCCGCTCGGCCGCGGCGGCCGCCTCACCGCCGGTCCCATCCCCGCCGGTCCCATCCCCGCCGGCCGGCGCTGTCGGCGCGTCGGGGAGCTGGTCGGTCGTCACTGCGACGCGGCTGGGGTCGGCGCGACCGGAGCCGGCGCGGCCGCCATCCTGGCGGCGGCGCGCCTGGCGCGGGCCAGGGCCCAGGGGCCGGTGGTGACCAGGCCGAGGACGGCGACGACGGCGCCACAGCCGGCGATGATCCACCAGCCGGCCGGATCGGTGGGGTCGACGTGGGTGCCGCCGAGGCCCTTGCTGGCGGCGATGGAGCCGATCACGGCGACGCCGAGGGCCTGGCCGAGTTGCCTGCTCGTGGACGCCACCGCCGCGGCCACACCGGCCTGCGCGTTCGGCAGGCCGGCGACCGCCGTGGTCGTGATGGGCGCGTTGACCATGCCGAACCCTAGCCCGAACAGCGCGTAGGCGACGAACAGCAACGCCGTGCCGGTATCCGGCGCCAGCACGGTGAGCAGCACCCCGCTGGCGGCCATGCACGGGCCGGAGATCAGCAGCGACGGCCGGGGCCCGTAGGCGCCGACGAGCCGGCCGGACACCGGCGCGGCCACCGCGGTGACCGCCGCCATCGGCAGGGTGAACAGTCCGGCGTGCAGTGCGGAGAAGCCACGCACGTCCTGCAGGTAGAGCGTGTTGAGGAACAGGAAGCCGCCGAGCGCGACGAACGCGCTGACGGCGATCAGGGTGGCGCCGCTGAACGGCGGGCTGCGGAAGAACCGCATGTCGAGCACCGGGTCCGCGCGCCGGCCCGACCAGCCGGCGAACGCGGCGAGCCCGACGGCGACGGCGGCGAGCGTCCCGAGCGTCTGCGCGGACACCCAGCCGGCGGACGGCGCCTCGATCAGCGCGTAGATGAGCGCGCCGAACGACAGCGCGATCAGTAGCTGGCCGACCGGGTCGAACCGCCGGGCCCGCGCCGCCCGCGACTCGGGCACGTACAGCCTGGTCAGCACGAACGCGGCCAGCCCGACCGGCACGTTGATCCAGAAGATCGCCCGCCAGCTCGCCTGGTCGACGAGCAGACCGCCCAGCACCGGGCCGGCGGCGAGGCTCAGGCCGATGATCGCGCCCCACACGCCGATGGCCCGGGCGCGTTCGCGCGGTTCGGTGAACGTGTTGGTGATGATCGAGACGGCCACCGGGTTGAGCATCGACCCGCCGACGGCCTGCAGGGCGCGGAACCCGATCAGCCAGCGGAGGCTCGGCGCGACGCTGCACAGCAGCGAGCCGGCGGAGAACAGCACCAGGCCGGTGCGGAACACCCGGCGCCGGCCGAAGCGGTCGCCCATCGAGCCGGAGAGCATCAGCAGGCTGGCGAGGACGATGACGTAGGCGTCGATGGTCCACTGCAGGCCGGAGACGGAGGCGTGCAGGTCGCGCTGCAACGCCGGCAGCGCGACGTTGAGGATCGTGTTGTCCAGGCCGACGAGGAAAAGGCTGGAACAGCAGATCCCGAGGACCAGGTAACGCCGGCGGAGGCTGATCTCGGTGGCTGTGGACCCAGCCCCGGTCTCGGCGGGCCGCCCGGCGGCGCGATCCGCGTCGGCGGGTGCCTGGGGGAGTGTGGCTGGTCGCCGTAGCGGCATCGCCATCGGCAACTCCGATCGTTGTAGGTCTAAAACAGTTATGACGCTACAACTAAACCGTCGGCGCCGGGGGCGGGCGCGGCTGTGAGTAATCAGTCGGCGGGCGCCTACGACGGCTCGCGGGACAGGGCCGGCTCCGTTGGCCGGCTGTCGCCAGGGCCGCGCCGGCGGCGCCACGTCCGGGTGTCCCGGGGCTGCGTACAGGGCTCGGTGTGCGCGGCCAGACCGCCGAGCAGGGCCCGCTCGCGGGCGATCTCGGCGTCGAACTCCAGGCCCAGCAGGATCGACAGGTTCGACAGCCACAGCCAGATCAGGAACACGATGACGCCGGCCAGGGTGCCATAGGTCTTGTTGTAGGAACCGAAGTTCGCCACGTACACCGCGAAACCGGCCGACGCGCCGAGCCACAGGGCCACGGCGAGGATGGTGCCGGGCGTCAGCCACCGGAACCCGCGCACCCGCACGTTCGGTGCGGACCAGTACAGCAGCGAGATCATCATCGAGACCAGGATCGCCAGCGCCGGCCACTTCGCGTACGACCAGGCGTGCAGGGACGTGACATCGACGTCGAGGATCCGCCCGACCCGGTCGGCGACCCCGCCGGAGAGGACGACGATCCCGGTGCTCGCCGCGAGCAGGATCACCATCAGGATGGTCACGGCCAGCCGCAGCGGCACGACCTTCCAGACCGGGCGACCCTCGGGGATGTCGTAGACGACGTTCGCCGCCCGGATGAACGCGGCGATGTAGCTCGACGCCGACCACAGCGCGCCGACCAGCCCGACGGCGGCGAGCACGCTGCCCGTGCCGGGGCTGGCCCGGATGCCGGTGACGGAGTCGCGCACGATGTCGCGGGCCGATCCGGGCGCGAGCTGCTGCACGTTGGTCAGGATCGTGTCCGCCGCGGACTGGCTGACGAACCCGAGCGTCGAGACGAGCACCAGCAGTGCGGGGAAGATCGCCAACACGCCGTAGTAGGTCAGCGCGGCCGCCCGGTCGGGCAGCTCGTCGCCGCGGAACTCGGTCACCGTGCGGCGCAGCACCGCGAACCACGACCGCGGCCGTAGTTGCGAGGGCCGTTCGGGCGCCGCAGCCCCGCCGGGTGGCGCCTGCGGTCCCGGCCCGCCGCCCGTCGCCTCGTTGCTCTTCTGCCGGCGACGTCGCCAGGTCCCAGCCATAGGACAGTCCTTACCGCGCCGCCGCAGGCAAAACCGCGACATCGCCGAGATCGGCGCCGCCGGTCACACCACACCCACCCGGCGGCCGGTGGGCGCCGCGGCCGCTGGTCGGGATCGGTGGCCCGGGCCTCAGGTGTCCTCCGGGAATCGGGGTGTCCGGCGCGGCAGGCCACCGCCGGGCCCTTCCTCGCGGCAACACCGAATCGCCGAGGTGTACCCGCCCGATAACACGGTTCGGCGACGCCCGGCCGGTTCCCGAACGAAATTCGATGGCCCGCCGCTGATAGCGGATTCACCGCCGCGGCGGGACACCTGATGCGGGAGCATGAACGCTGGGAAGGGGGCGTCGCGATTCACGGAAGCACATTAACCCCCGCCACGGGCACACGCCCGCTACCACGGTCGGCGCAGGTCACGAGGCTCTCGGGTGGCCGTGGTCGGGTGAACGTCGGCGGGTGTGCCCCCGCCTGGCACGGTCGGGAAGGCTCCCCTGGCGATCGGAGAAAACAGCGTGCGGCACAGCGGCGAGACGCCTACCGGCGCGGCTCCTCGGGCGGAGGCGTTCCGCGACGCCGATCAAGACCGGCATTTCCGCGACGTGGTCGACGCCATTGAACTGCAGTACACCCTCCCGTCATTCCGGGCCTACAAGAACGCCGTCCTGCGGGAGCTGGCGCTGCGGCCGGGTGCCACGGTCGCGGATCTGGGGTCGGGCCTGGGCCACGATGCCGTCGCGATCGGTGCGCTCGTCGGGCCGACCGGCGCCTGCGTTGGCGTCGACCTCAGCGCCAGACTCGTCGACCTCGCCCGCGCCCGGGTGCCGGCCGGGCTGGCGAACGTCTCGTTCATCGTCGGCTCGGCCGTCGACCTCGATCTTGAGGTCGCCAGCCTGGACGCGGTGAAGGCGGACCGGCTCCTCATGCACCTCGACGAACCGCACCGGGTTCTCACGCAGGCGCACCGGGTGCTCAGGCCGGGCGGCCGCGTCGCGATCGTGGAACCCGACTGCGCCACCGTCACCATCACAAGCCCCGACCGGGCCGCGACCCGACGATTCACCGACGCCTGGTGCGACAGTTTCCGCCACGGCTGGATCGGTCGTGACCTGCCCAGGCTCGCCCGCGACGCCGGATTCCAGGACGTCGCTCTCTCCGGGTACCTCGTGGTCGCGGAGGGTTTCGCGGCCGTCGACATGCTGCTGGAGGTCAGCCGCACGGTCGCGCGCATCGAGGAGAAGGCGGAGCCGGCGCCGGGCTCCCTCACCGCCTGGCTGGATTCGCTGCGCGACCCCGCCGCCACCGACCCGGTCACGGCCACCGTCACGATGTTCCTCGTCACCGGCCGTCGCTAGCCGCCGTCCACCGACCACACACCGCACGGTCCTGCGGGCGGCGCGGCGGGTAGGGGAGGAGGGACAGGCCCGGCGCCGGGCCGCGGGCTCGGTGCGGGCAGCAGCGACGAGTACGTGAGGAGACGTCGTGAAGGCCGTCGTCTTTCATGGCCCGGGAGACATCCGCGTCGAGCAGGTGCCCGAGCCGAAGATCGTCGAACCGATGGACGCGATCGTTCGGCTGACCACCAGCGCGGTGTGCGGCACCGACCTGCACATGGTGCGCGGCACGATGCCCGGGATGCGGGAGGGCACGATCCTCGGGCACGAGGGGGTCGGCGTCGTCGAGGAGGTCGGGCGCTATGTCCGTAACTTCCGACCGGGCGACCGGGTGGTGATCCCGTCGACGATCGGCTGCGGGTCGTGTTCGTACTGCCGCGCCGGCTACTACGCGCAGTGTGACCACGCGAACCCGAACGGGCTGCAGGCCGGTTCGGCGTTCTTCGGCGGCCCGATCTCCACCGGGCCGTTCGACGGCCTGCAGGCCGAGTACGCCCGGGTGCCCTTCGCCAACGTCGGGCTGGTCTCCCTGCCCGACTCCGTCAGCGACGACCAGGCGATCATGCTGTCGGACATCTATCCGACGGGATGGTTCGGCGCGAAACTCGCAGAGGTCGGGACGGCCGACACGGTCGCGGTCTTCGGCGCCGGCCCGGTGGGGCAGTTCGCGGTGCTCTCGGCGTTCCAGCTCGGCGCCGGGCGGGTCATCGCCGTCGACCGCGTCGCCTCCCGGCTCGACGGCGCCCGCGAGCTGCACGCCGAGACCGTGAACTTCGACGATGAGGACCCGGTCGAGATGATCCGGGAGATGACCCGCGGGGTGGGCGTCGATCGGGTGATCGACGCCGTCGGCGTGGACGCGCAACGTGCCGTCACCGGCCCCGCGACCCCGGACGCGCAGGCCGACGAGGAGTTCGACACCGAACGCCGCGCCGCCACCGGCGGCGAGGACCAGCCCGCCGGGCGGAACTGGGCGGCCGGCGACGCGCCGTCACAGGTCTCCCGCTGGGCGGCGGAGTCGGTCGCCAAGGCGGGGACGATCGGGGTGGTCGGCATCTACCCCGAGACGTTCATGGCGTATCCGATCGGCATCGCGATGAACCGCAACCTGACCGTCAAGCTCGGTGTCTGCCACCACCGTCAGTACATTCCGCGGCTGCTGTCGATGGTCGAGGCGGGCACCGTCGACCCGGCCACGATCATCACCCAGCACCGGCCCGTGTCCAGTGCGATCGACGCCTACCAGGCCTTCGACCGGCACGAGGCCGGCTGGACGAAGGTCGCCCTCGACCCCGCGGCGTGACCGCCGCGGCCGGCGCGGAACCGGTAACGCCGTCCCGATGGGTGGCAGCGGTGTCCGTAGTCCTTCTGCATGCTCGCCTGTCCGGTCTGGCCGTACAGAGCGACCCTGATCCAGGAGGCGCGGGATCAGTGAGCGCGCGGTCCTGCCACCGCGTGCTCCGCCGCGGCGTCGCGTTCGCGTAGGCAAAGGGCCGTGCGGATCAGGGCGGCGAGGGCGCGGGAGCGGCTGTGCGGTGGCCAGGCGATCATCGTGGTGACCATGGGGGCATCCAGGACCGGGACGGTGGCCAGGCCGGGGTGCAGGGCTGTCCGGGGGGACAGGGGCAGGATCGCCGCCGCCTGGCCGAGCGCGATCAGCTCGTGGAGCTGGGTGTTGTCGCGCACCCGGGGGCCGGGGCCGTCCCGATAGACGCCGTCACGGTCGGGCCAGCGAGGCAGCGGCAGGCCGGGCAGCGCCGCCACGTCCGCGAGCAGCACGTGGTCGCGGTCGGCGAGGGGGGGCCCGGCCGGCAGCACGGCGACCTGATCGTGGGCGCAGAGGTCCTCGGTGTCGAAGCCGGCCGCCGAGTCGAACGGCCGGTGCAGCAGCGCCACGTCGGCCCGGCCGTCGCGCAGTACCCGTTCCTGCTCGCCGATCCCGCACAGCAGCACGTCGACGGGGACGGCCTCGGCGTCGGCCGAGTAGGCGGCGAGCAGCCTCGACACCAGTTCGGTCGACGCGCCGGCCTTGCTGACCAGGACGAGCCCCCCGCCGCCGCCGGCGCCGTCCGCGGTGAGCGCGGCCCGGCGGGTACGGCGGTCGGCCGCCTCCACCGCGTCGAGGGCGGCCCGGCCCTCGCGCAGCAGCACCGAGCCGGCGTAGGTGAGGGCGACGGCGCGGCTGGTGCGCGTCAGCAGCGTCACCCCGAGTCGCCGTTCGAGTTGGCGGATCGCCCGCGACAGCGGCGGCTGCGCGATCCCGAGCCGCTCGGCGGCGCGGCCGAAGTGAAGCTCCTCGGCGACGGCGACGAAGTATCGGAGCTCCCGCGTCTCCACTCGCCCACGGTACCGGTCCGACCGCGCCGTCCGCGCCGGACCGATACCCCGGCGGTATCGCCGCCCACTGAGACGGTCTTGGTCGCGGGGCCGTCGCACGGACAGGATGAACCCATGAGTGAACAGACAATTGCCCTGGTCACGGGCGCGAACAAGGGAATCGGCTATGAGATCGCGGCCGGCCTTGGCGCGCTGGGCTGGAGCGTCGGCGTCGCCCCCCCCCCCCCCCCCCCCCCCCGCCCCCGCGGGGGCCCCCCCCCCCCTGCCCGGATCCCGGCGTCGTGGAGACTCCGTCGCACACCACCGCGATGAGAGTGCCGTAGACGACGGCGAGTCCCATGGAGTCCTCGTTGGTGGTGTGCCGCACCCCCCGATCGCACACGCCGGCCAGCTCGCCGAGATCGATCTCGCTGTGGTCGGCGTCGCCATGGGCCGGGTCGGGGCCCGCCAGGGCATGCCCGCAGACTTCGCAGTAGCGGTCGTCGGCGTACACCGGCGCGGCGCACACGGGGCAGCGGCCGAGGTCGTCCTCGGGTTCGTACGCCCCGCTGCCCGTCATCTGGTAGGCGACGGTCGGGGCGTCGTCGTGGGAGTTGAGGTCCACGGTCATGCCGCCGGGCGGGAACACTCGCGGGCGGGCGGTGTGTGCAGAGCCATGTGCTGGGTGCCTCCTGCCCCTGCTGGTCCGGTCGTCGGAGCGGTGGTCATCACGGATTCACGCGGGATGTATTGTCCCAGCTTCGCCCGGTGCGCGTCGACGGCGGAGATCACCACTGGCGGTCCACCGCCCGGCGTGTCCTCCTCCGTCGGCACGCAACCTCAAGAGAGCGTAAGGGTCGAGTGTCGACGATGGCGGCGGCCATGCCGTCGCCGGGGCGCGGGCGCGGCCACCGCGGCGGCTGGGATCTGTCGCGCACCGGGCCCTCCTGATACGGCCATGAGCGGGCCGGGACCATCCGGGCCACCGGCGAGGGACCGCCGCATCAGGATAGGGCGCCGGACTGCTCCACGGACCGTGTCGGGGCAGGTCGACAGCGGTCCGTCCCGGCTCGGCCCCCCGGCCGGGGGCCCCTGCCGGCCCGCGGCGGCGGGCCGCGCCGTCGAATGATCCTCGCTGGCCGCCGTATACCGTAGTCGAATGGTCGTTTCAAGCGCGTCCGCCGGTCGGTGGCACTGATGGCTGGCGCAGGGCGCCGGGGCGGCGGCAGCATCGGTCGTGGGGGTCAGGGCGGGCGGGCCGGCAAGTCCGGCTCGCACCGCAAGGGTGCCGCGGCCGGCAGCGGCGGACAGGGGCGCAAGGCGCTCGAGGGCCGTGGTGCCACCCCGCCCGCGTTCATGCGCCCCGGCCACCCGGCCCAGCGCCGGGCGGCCGCGCAGGCCAAGGCCCCGCAGGTCGATGGCCGTCCGGGGGCGCCCCGCCGCACCGCGGCCGGCCGCGCCGCCGGCGCCCGGGCCGCGGCGGGGCCCGGCGCGGGCGGCGGGCGGTCCCGGCGGACCGAGGGTGACGAACTGGTCGTCGGCCGCAACGCCGTCGTCGAGGCGCTGCGGGCCGGGGTGCCCGCGTCCACCCTCTTCGTCGCCGCCGGCCTGGACTTCGACGAGCGGCTCGACGACGCCCGCCGGCTGGCCGGTCGGGCTGGGATCGCCGTCGTCGACGTCGCCCGGCCGGACCTCGACAGGATGTGCGGCACGGCGCCGCACCAGGGGCTCGCGCTGTCGGTCCCGGCATTTCGCTACACCCATCCCGACGATCTGCTCGCGCGGGCCCGTGCCGGCGCCCCCGGTCTGGTCGTCGCGCTCGACGGCGTCACCGACCCGCGCAACCTGGGCGCCGTGGTTCGCTCCGCGGCGGCCTTCGGGGCGCACGGCGTCGTGGTGCCCGAGCGCCGGGCGGCCGGGGTGACGGCCGCGGCCTGGAAGACCTCGGCCGGTGCCGCGGCCCGGCTGCCCATCGCGCGGGCCACCAACCTGTCCCGGACCCTCACCGCCTACGCCGAGGGCGGGCTTTTCGTCGTCGGGCTGGCCGCGGACGCGGCCCTGAGCCTCGACGACCTCGCCATGGCGACCGATCCGCTGGTGCTGGTGATCGGCTCGGAGGGCCGCGGGCTGGGCAGGCTGGTCGAGCAGCGCTGCGACGTGACGGTCCGGATCCCGATGGCCGGCCAGGTCGAGTCGCTCAACGCCGGGGTCGCCGCCGGTATCGCGCTGGCGGAGATCGCGCGGCGGCGCCGCGTCGCCTGACCGCGAACGGGAGGCGGTCGACGGGGGCGCGAGGCCTCCCGGTGATCGCGCGGTGCGGTTTCCCGGCTACTCCGGTGTCCACCGGTCGTGATCGGAAATCCTCACGCAGCCGAACCGTGACCGCGCATGCGCGCGAGGCCGGGCGGCCGTCCGGGTGGCCTTGACCTGACTGGGCGTCGGGCTGTCTCGGGAGAAAGCGGACGACGTGCGAGTCGACGTGCGAGGCGTGGTGCTATCGGCGTGGTGCCGTGGCCACTGGCCGTTGCTTCCGGCCGACGCGGGGCCCCGGCTGGCCGTCCTGCCGACAGTAACGCTGCGGCGGGTGTTGGACTCGGTCTTCGCGATGGTGCGGGCGGAGCAGCTACCGCCGACGCCGGCCGGCCGGCACATCGAGATGATCGTCGCGAGGTCGTTGGACTCGGCCAAGTCCAACGTGCCAGCATCGCCCGGGTTCGTGAGCCACCGATGGCGGCTCGGCTCGGTGATGGAGGAGTCATGGGGACAGCGATCAGCGAGGAACACCGGGAGCTGGCCCGGACGACGCGATCGCTGTTGACCTCCCACGATGTCCGGGGTGCCGCCCGGTCGCTGCTGGACGGGGGCGGGGAGGGCCTGCCCGGCTACTGGAAGGAGTTCGCCGACCTCGGTCTGCTCGGGGTGCACCTCCCGGCGGAGTTCGGCGGCGGCGGCGCGGGACTGCCGGAGCTGGCGGTCATCGTCGAGGAGACCGGCCGGGCGGTCGCGCCCGGACCGGTTCTGCCGACCGTCGTCGCCTCGGCGCTGATCGCGGCCAGGGGTGCTCCGGCCACGCGCGCCGCCCTGCTGCCGGGACTCGCCGCGGGCACGGCGATCGGTGCTCTCGGCCTCGGCGGCGACCTCGCCGCGGACGGGCCCCCCGGGCCGGACGGCGAGGTGCGGGTGTCGGGTCGCTCCGGGGTCGTCCTGGGCGGGCACCTCGCGACCCTGGTGCTTCTCGCGGTCGGCGACGACATCGTCATGCTGGTGCCGACCGCTCCCGGCGTGACGGTGCAGGCGCCCGCGTCGCTCGACCCCACCCGCCGCTCCGTCCGGCTGCTGCTCACCGGGGTGCGCGTCGAACCGGGCGATCGCCTCGTCGGCGCCCGGCCGTACGCCGAGGCGGTGCTGCGGAGCCTGGTCGCCGCCGAGGCGATCGGGGGCGCCCAGGGCTGCGTCGAGGCCGCCACCGCCCACGCGAAGGTGCGCGAGCAGTTCGGCCGGACCATCGGGACGTTCCAGGCGGTGAAGCACCACGCCGCGAACATGCTGGTCGCGGCGGAGCTTGCCACGGCGGCGGGCTGGGACGCGGCCCGCGCCGCCGACGGGCCGGCCAGCGAGTTCGAACTGGCCGCCGCCGTCGCCGCGGCCCTCGCGGTGCCGGCCTACGTCGCGAACGCCGAGCTCGACATCCATCTGCACGGGGGCATCGGCTACACCTGGGAGCACGAGGCCCACCTGCACTACCGGCGGGCCGTGACCCTGCGGGCGGTGGTGGAGCCGAGCGCGGCGGCGCGGGACGTGACGCGCCTGCGCGGCGCCGGCGTGCTCCGGGCTGCCGCGTTCGACCTGCCGGCGGAGGCGGAAGCGGCCCGGCCCGAGGTGCGGGCGTTCGCCGAACAGCTCGTCGCGCTGCCCGAGGACGAGCGCCGGCGCCAGCTGGTCGACTCCGGCTACCTGCAGCCGCACTGGCCCCGGCCCTGGGGTCTTGGTGCCGCCCCGGGCCTCCAGCTCGTCATCGAGCAGGAGTTCCGGGCCGCCGAGATCCGGGTGCCCAACCTGCTGATCACCGGTTGGGTGATGTTGACCGTCGTCCAGCATGGCTCGCCGGAGCAGGTGGCCCGCTGGGTCCGGCCGGCGCTGCTGGGCACGGAGATGTGGTGCCAGCTGTTCAGCGAGCCCGACGCCGGGTCGGACGCCGCGGCGGTGCGGACCCGGGCGGAACGGGTCGACGGCGGCTGGCTGGTCAACGGTCAGAAGGTCTGGACCACCGATGCGCATCGATGCCGCTACGGGCTGGCCACCGTCCGCACCGATCCGGCCGCCGGCAAGCACGCCGGCATCACCACGATGGTGCTCGACCTGCGGGCCGACGGCGTGGAGGTCCGGCCGCTGCGCACCATCACCGGCGACTACCACTTCAACGAGGTGTTCTTCACCGACGTCTTCGTCCCCGACGATGACGTGGTCGGGGATCCGGGCCGGGGCTGGGCGGTCGCCCGTACCGTGCTCGGCAACGAACGGGTGAGCCTCGGCCGTGACCTCGGCGGGGGCGCCGGGGACCAGCTCCTGGCGCTGCTGCGGCAGCACGGCGACCGGATTCCCGGCGCGGAGTCCAGGCTCGGCACGCATCTCGCGCAGGAGAGCGCGCTGCGGCTGCTCAACCTGCGCTGGGTCGCCCGCGCCCTCGACGGCAGCGGCCCGGGCCCGGAGGGCAACGTCACCAAGCTCGCCACCGCCGAACACGGACAGCGCACCGCGGCGCTGGTCGTCGAGTTCGCCGGCCCGGACGTCGCTTTCGACGAGGGTCTCGGCGGCCCCGCCGGCCGATCGCTGCTGGGCACCCGGGCCCTGACCATCGCCGGTGGCACATCGGAGATCTCGCGGAACCAGATCGCCGAACGGATCCTCGGCCTGCCCCGGGATCCCCTGCTGTCCTAACGGTGTCCTGGCAGTGGCCGGGCGGGCCGCGAAGGAAAGCGGAAACGGGAATGGCGGAAGCCCCGCCCCCGGGAGGGAGGACGGGGCTTCCTGAGCCGCGCGCTGGGTCGCGTCGCCTCGCGCCGGTCGGCTCACGATCTGTCGAGCACGATCCGATCGATCATGTGCGGATCAGAACCGGCCGAGTGCGGATGTCGGCGCGGATTCGGGGCCTCAGATCCGGTGACCCCAGCAGGGCTTCGACGCGTACCACGGGCTGGTGCCAGCCTGGGCGTAGAGCTTGCGCGCCTTCTGCCACTGCTCCGCGACGCTGGCGTTCTGCGGCAGACCGTGGCCGCCCAGCCCGTGCCAGGTGGAGGGCAGGAACTGGAACAGGCCGCCGGCGCCGATGGAGTTGACGGCGTGCGGGTTGCCGCCGGACTCGCAGGGAATCACGGCGCGCAGGAAGTGGTCGGCGTTCGGCGCCGCGCTGGCCGGCTGCGACAGCGCGAGCCCACCGCCCACGGAGGCGGCGAGAGTGGTGATGAGAACAGCGGCACGAGTGCCGAGCTTGATCCGGTTGAGGCCCCGACCGAGCGTACGAGCGTTGGACATGTAATTGCCCTTCCCCACGCCTCCGAGGTGAGCTGTCGGATTCGGGCTGGGAATGCCCGGCCGCGTTGGCGGCTTCACCCCTAGGACGCCCTGGTTCGGCGCCCGCGATTGGTTCCCCCGGTCCTGCCGCTGGTTTGGTCTCTATCGGGTGGGGGCAGGATTCGGCGTGCCACCCGACGTCTGCCATCAGCTGACGGCATGGCTACGAACTTAGCCCAGCGTGACCCCGGTTAGGCAAGGGCGCGTGAAGATGGGCACAGTACGTTCTAAGTTCTTGTTTCGATCTTTTTTCAGCAGTTTCGCGCGCCTGCGTGCGCTCGATGTTAACTGCTCTCTCGGCTCTTTGAAATACCAGGTCGGCGGCCGTCCGGCCACGTTGCCGAGAAATATGTGCGGTCCGTGGCCACTCTTCTTCCGGCGGTGGTGATAATCATTCTGTCGGCCGTCGCGGCAGGCTGTGGTCGCTGGTCGAAAAATATCGTGGCCCGGGCGGGAGGAAAAGCCCTATTCGGACGTTTTTCGCCACTGTACGGCATGGGTGAGACAACCGCTGTAAACGGATCTGTCGCTTTTTTCCGGCACGGCGTGCCGGCTCGGAGCGTGGCCGCCGGGCCCAGGGTCTGCCGGGCTCAGGGTCTGCCGGGCTCAGGGGCCTGCCGGGTCAGGGGTTGTAGGTCCAGGCCGAGCCGGTGCCGCGGTACTGCTCGACCGGGATCGGCGTGGTGCCGGGCCGCATCCGGTCGGTGTACAGCTGGCCGAAGAGGTGGTCGATCTCGTGCGCGACCAGGCGGGCCAGGCCCTGCCGGTAGACCGTGATGTGCTGGCGGCCGGAGATGTCGGTGTGTTCCACCTGCAGTTCCAGCGGCCGGGGGACGACCCCGCGGACGTCGAAGAAGCTCAGACAGCCCTCGTACTGCTCGTCGGCCTCCGGGGACGACTCGATGACCCGAGGGTTGAGCAGCGTGAGGATGTCGCCGTCAGCGGACCGGACGACGGCCGCCGCCCGGCTGATCCCGATCTGCGGAGCGGCGATACCCATGCCCTTGCCGAAGGTGTGCAGGGCGGACACGCGTTCCATCGCCGAGGACAGCTCGGCGACCACCCGGCGGGCGTCCTCTGCCTCGGCCGGCAGGTCGAAGAAGCGGGCCGGTGCGCGCAGCATGGGCTCGCCCGCCTGGACGATGCCCGCGGTCGACATCAGGTCGCTGGGCCGGGGACCCGGCCCCACCTCGGAGTTCCCGGCGGCGCCGGCCGGGCCGGGCCGCCCGGCCCGGAAGTTCCATTCCAGCCGATACCGGGCATGCAGTGGCGGATTACCGGTGGACCAGGTGAACACGCGCCGGTCGCCGGCGTCGGCGCGGGCGATGGCCGTGCGGAACGGGAAGGCGTCCGCGGTCATCGACGTCTCCATTCCCCACACCACCGGGTCCGCCTGGGCGGGGAAGTCCAGCACGACGGAGAGGAAGGTGGTCGGCACCCGGACGGCACGCTGGAACCACGGCCCCCACTTCTCCTCGCTCACGCGGTAGCTGTACTCGATGAAGGTCGACTCGCCCGGATACAGCGGAAACCTGCCCCGCTTGTTCTCGAACAGCAGCCAGACCTCCTTCAGCGCGTCCCAGTCGGTCTTGATCTCCCAGGACATCTGCTCGTCGCCACAGCGCGCGGTGAGCTGGAGCTCCTCCCAGCGCAGCGGGTTGCTCCGGTACAGCCGCGCGGCGCGCTCCTGGTCGCCCGGGAAACGGTCGACCGAGATCCGCATCAGGTAGCGCGTGACGGGGTCGACGCCCGTGTTGACGACCAGGCGACGTTGGCGGGCGACGTACATGCCGTCGTCGTAGCGCAGTTCGGCGCGGTCCTCCTCGACGACCAGGCCGCCGCCGGCGGAGGTTCCGGCACCGGGCCCGGATCCGCCGCCGGTGCCGCGCGTGGTCGCGGCAGGTTCGGCCGCAGTCGCGGGAGCGGCGCCGCCGGCCTCGTGGGACCCGGCGGCGTCACGCGTCCCGGGTCCGGACTCCCAGGGGCGGGCGGCCAGCTGGAAGTACGCGCCGGGAATCCGCAGGGCATCGGCGAGCCGCTCGATGAGCGCCAGCCGCGCGATGCGGTCGTCGCCCTGCATGATCCGGCTTACCCGGCTCTGGCTCAGGCCCTCGACGGCGGAGGCGATCCGGTTCTGGCTCGCCCCGTCGTACTTCTTCATCAGCCGGAAAACGGCGCGGAAGTCCCGGTCCGCGCAGGCCGCGCGGAACTCCGCGCGGGCCAGCAGATCGGGGGAAACCCGATAGGGGCCGGACTCGTAGGACATCGACCGGCCTTTCCTCGGGCGCGCGAACCGCGTCGGTCGCCGCGCCGGCCCGTCGTCGAGACGGCCGGTAACACCGGCGACCACCGCGACGCGGGCGCCCTCACTCACCCCGTAGTTCCCCCGTCCGCCAGCGGAGGTGCCGCCGGGCCGGACGCGGGTGCTGTCGGCTATGTACCGGCATGACCGTTGCACTACGCCGCAGCCGACACGTCAGGATAGCGACGCTATGCCAGAGGAGCATTGGGTTGGCGCACGTTACCGTCGTCCGCTGGTTGTCGAAGATCTGACATTCGAGCTCTGCCGATTTCCTGCCGATGGGAAGGCGGGTCTGCTAGGCGGAGGACGGGTCAGACCCGATGAGGTCACCGGACACCCCTCCGATCGGGGGGTACAGGCGCGCCCGCACTGCTCCGATCTGGGGGGTGAGGGAGGAATCGGGCCACCCTGAGCACCGATGCACACCCGGTCCGGTCGGGCCATACGAGAAGAGCATTCCTGACTGACGTTTCCCGCCCACCCCCGTTCGGGCGACTCTGTTTCCAGGCCGGCCCCGCCCCGCGTCGAGCCGCGACCTCCGCCGGGCGGGGTCGGCGCACCCGGCCGCCACGGCCGGTCGTCGCCGGCCCGGTCGGGAGGGGGCGGACGGAGGGCGACCGGCCGCGGCGGTCGACCACGGACGTGGGTGACGGTCATCAGCGTGGCTGGCCGTTCCCCGCTCCGGCGGTTCGCTGCCGCTCACGAACGGCGGAAAGGTGGTGACGACCGTGCGAGACCAGACGGGGTACCGGGAACAGGAGACCGTGGTCTACGGGGTTGTCCGGTTCACGCCCGGCGGGCACCGGCAGGTCCTGGACATCGTCATCACCTTCGCCAGCGCGGCGGCGGCCGACGGCTTCGCGACCGAGCGGGGATGGGCCGACTACGAGGTCGCGCCCGCACGGTTCTTCGTGCACGAATGGCAGCTCTCCACGGCCACGCTGCCGCCACCGCCCGCGCGGGGTCCGATCGGGCCCCCCGCTCCCGCGCCGCCTGCCCGGCCTGCCCCGCCGGAGAGACGGCCACCGGCAGGTGGCCCTGCCCTGCCCAAGCAGGGTCACCGTCCCGCCCCCGCCGATTTGGCCGGACCCCCCGGATTGGCGGGGGCGGGCAGTGCGAACGACTTGACCGCGACGGTGACCGCGCGGGATCAGGACCACTGGGCGATCACCCTGGGCGCGGGCTCCGATCCGGCGGACGCGATGCGGGCCCTTGCCCGCCTACCGGCCGGGCTCGCCCTGGCCGTCATCCCCGGCGAAGGCGAGACGGTCCTCACCTACGACCCGGCGCCCGGCTCACCACCGACCCCGCGGCCCACCACGGTCGGTGAGGGACTGCTCGCCAGGTACGCGGCGCCCGATCCGGACGCCCGCTGGATGACGACGGGCGAGCAGAACGCCTACCGGGCCGGGCGGGCGGCGGCACTGGCCGATGTCCGCCGGGCGCTGATGTAGGCCGCCGGGCCGCCGGGTCCTACGGGTCGGTCCGGAAGTGCAGCGTCAGCCGATCGGTCTTCGACGGCAGGGCGGGCACGGCCAGGACGGTGCGCTTCGCGGTCTGCCCGCGCGGGGTCAGTGCGACCGCCAGCGACCGATCTCCCGACGGAATGCTGAGATCGACCCCCGTGATGAAGCCGATCTGAAAGTAGGCGGGAATCGGGGTCGCCACGTCGGAGGCGTGGTCCGAACCGCGGTCGAAGATGTAGATGGAGTTCGCCAGCTTCGCGCGGGGCATGTTCGTCGCGGTGATCACATTGGTGTTGTCGACGGTGAGGATGTCGCTCGCGTCACCCTGATCGCCCCACCATTCCAGACCACGATCGACGACGAGGTCGGTCTGGCCGGCATCGGCCGTCATCCCGCCGCCGAGTTCCTTGTCCGGCGCGCTGGTCAGGAGGCGGATCAGGCGATCGCTTCGCTGGAACGGCTGGTAGTAGAAGTGATGAACGGGTTCGCCCGTGCGGACGATCGCGAACTCGTAACTGGCCGTCCCGTCCGCGCGCACCGGCCCCCACGACCCGTCGGCGCCGATTTTGAGGAGCGCCTGCAGTCCGTCCGGCGCGCGTCGGCCCGTTTTCGGATCAACCCGGTACACCTCCAGCCGGGCATCGCCGACGGGGGCGTTGGCGGGAAAGAGCAGCGCCCGCCCGGCGAGCTCGATCCGGGCCGAGTCCGGAGTCACGTCGGTGGTGAGCGGATCGGCGCCGGTCAGGAAGCGGAACATCTGCCGGAAGGTCTCCGTCGAGGTGGTCAGCCCGTCACGTTCCTGCTCCAGGAAGCGGATGTTGACCGCCCCGTTGATACGTCGGGACGGGTCGCCGCCGCCCCACACGACAAGCATCGGCACCCCCTTGGGAGCGTTGAAGATCTGCTCCCCGTCCAGACTGACCAGGTGGGCGACGCGGGCGGCGCGCTCGGGCGAGCTGGCCAGGTACTTCTGCGCGAGCTCGGCGCCCTCCGACTGGCCCACCATGTCGATCTTCTTCATGCCGGTGGCCGCCAGGAGGTGCTGAATCTCGGCGTCGAGCTGCGGAAACGACTTCTCCCGGGGGGAGGCCGGTCGGGACGCGTCCCAGTCGAAGGCGGCTATCCGATCCGTCGGATAGCCGTTGCTGGTGAAACGCTGCGCCTGGGTTTCGAACAGATCACCCGAGCCGAGGTTTCCGTGGATGAACAGGATCGGCAGACGTGATGTGTCCGGCGGTCCCATGGCGCCCGCCAGCTCGCGGGCGAGAGCCGTCGACCTGACGTTCGCCGAGGCGCCCCCGGCGCTGGAACACGCTCCCACCGCGGTGGCGAGCAGCAACGTTGCGGTGAGGCCGAGCCAGCGGCGGCGAGGCATGCGACGCCCCTTTCCCGCAACAACGCCAACGGTCACGAACCGCCGCCGGTGCTGCTCCGCGTTCTTGTCCCGGCCGTTCGGCATGAACGCCGGGAAAAGCACAGTCATCCGCCTACGAGAAGAACATATCGTCGCCGGTCCCCGCCTGCCAACGAGCGATCCGTGAGAATCGTTGGGACGGCGTGGGGAGACACTGGTCACCGATCGCGGGCTGATGACCGGACGGCCGGTCTACCTGCGGGTTCTCGCTGGAGCGAGCGTCAACGGACCGTTCCCGGCGGGGGTCGGTCACAGTTCAGGGCGCCCACGTGGAGAGCATTGGGTGGCCCTGACCGCGTGGCTCGGGGATGTCGTCGATCAGGCTGCGTCCGGTGTGGACCAGCACGTCGACGCGCGCCGCGGCCCGATCAAGAAGCGATGTTTGTCACCGAGCGCCACGGTCTGGTCCGCCAGGTTCGTCCGATATCTGCGGGTCGGAGGGGCCACCGTGATTCTTCCGTACGGTTTACTGCCTGGTTTGTCCGTACAGAACGATCACGAGAAACAGCCAGAGGCGATCGCCCACGTCGGCGCCGACCACGCACGGTCATCGCAACCGCCGGGTCGGCGTCTCGTCCGCCGGGTAGCGGCGCTGGCCGGGTGTCCGCGTCGCTCGTCGACCGACCGTCGCCATTCCGGCCGCGGCTGGCAGCGCGGAAAATGGGATGCGGAGCCTGGCCGCCGCCTGTCATCATGCGTGCATGAGCGCCGCTGGCGACGATATCCACCGAACTCGGAAACATCCACCAGAATCGTCCGGTGGCATCATCCCGCAGAGCCAGTCCAGCGGCCTCGGCCGGCATCCCGGGCTGCGTTCCTATCTTCGTTTCGTCGGCACCTTCAAAGGCGCCCTGGTGCTGGTCATGGCGTGCTTCGCCGTGTCCAGTGGTGCGCTCGCGGTGCTCCCGGTCCTCGTCGGCGAACTCGTTCAGTCGCTGGCCGGAGCATCCGGATCCGCCGGCGCGGCGTACAGATACGCGGCCGTCATCATCGGCTGCAACATAGTGCACGACATGACCTGGCGGGTCGGTGAGCTGCTGTATCGGGAGCATCTCACGCACCGGGGGTACGAGTACGAGAACCTGCTCTTCCGTGATGTCATTGAGCAGCGCTACCCGTATTTCGTCGGGAAGTTCACCGGAAAGATCAGCAGCTACATCTCGACCCTGGGCCGGGAGTTCCGGGACATCCTGGACGCCGCCTGCTTCACCTACGTCGAGCAGGTCATTCGCGTGCCGTCGGTCGTTGCCATCATGTTCGCGGTCAACGTCTGGTCGGGGCTGACATTCCTGGCTGCCGTGCTGCTGATGATGCTCGTCGGCCGGCACACTGCCAGCCTGTCGTTCCGCGCGGAGAAGGGCCTCGCCGACCAGGTCTCCGAGATGGACGGGCACGTCATCGACGTCATCGCGAACTTCGTGAGCGTCAAGTCCTTCCGCCAGGAGGGAGCCGAGTACCGCGAGGTCTGCCGGCGGCGGCGTGACGTCGTCGTCGCGGCTCGCCGCTCCGCGCTGTGGGACATCGTTTTCTGGATGTCGATGTCGGTCGTCGTGCGTTACCTCGTCTGGCCGGTCTCCATCCTGCTCAACCTGCACCTCTACCTGTCTGGGCAGCTGACTCTGGCGGAGTTCGCGACGTTTCTGTCCGTCCTGGTGATGTTCTCCGACTTCATCTGGGTGACCGTCTGGGAGATCGGCCAGCTGAACCTGCGGCTGGCTCGGGCGGAGGAGGCGTACCAGTATCTGTTCGGCGACTCGGCCGACGGTGGCGTGGCCGGCCTGGTCGCCCGGCGCGAGGAGCTTCCTGACGCGCCGGCTCCGGCCCGGCCCGGACGTGCCTCCGGGCCGGGGCGGCTGGAGTTGCGCGGGTTGTCGTTCGCCTACCCGGACGCGCGGGCACGGCCTGTTCTCGCCGGCATCGATCTGGCGATAGAACCGGGTGAGAAGATCGGTGTGGTGGGGCGTAGCGGGAGTGGTAAGACCACGCTGGTGAAGCTTCTTCTCGGCTACTATTCCGTGCCCGCGGAGGCGGTCCTGGTGGACGGTCGGCCAACACCCAACGACCAGCTTGCCGCCGGAATCTCCTACGTGCCGCAGGACACCGCATTGTTCCATCGCTCCATCCGGAGCAACATCACCTACGGGGCCGCGGCGGAGGTTTCCCAGGAAAAGGTGGAGCTGGCGGCGCTGCGCGCCCATGCCCACGAGTTCATCAGCCGGGCGCCGGCGGGCTACGACACTCTCGTCGGTGAGCGGGGAATCAGGTTGTCGACCGGGCAACGGCAGCGGATCGCCATCGCCCGCGCCTTCCTCGACGACAAGCCCATCCTGATTCTCGACGAGGCGACCAGCGCCCTCGACAGTGAGAGCGAGGTTCTCGTCCAGCATGCCCTCGAACAGTTGTGGTGCGGAAAGACGGTGATCGCGGTCGCGCACCGGCTGTCGACCCTGCTCAACATGGACCGCATTGTCGTCCTGGACGGCGGCGGAATCGTGGAACAGGGCGCCCACCGCGACCTGCTCGACCTGGGCGGCCGTTATCGCTCCCTGTGGGAGCGCCAGAGCGGCGGCATGATCTCCGTGGACTGAACCGCGGGTCGCCGCGGCCGGCGGGTTCGGTTCCCCCGCTCAGTCGACGGTGACCCGAATCCCGCTCGTCGTCGTGTACCGCGACAGCGCAGCGGACACGGACGACCACCACGTGGCGAGCGAGGACAGTGTCTCCTCGCCGCAGTACAGGCTGGTGATGAGCGGGATGGGTCCCCACGGTGCTGCCGGTAGGCAGGCGGCGTCCCCGCCGTCGGTGCCCGCCGGGTTCGTCGAGGTCGAAGTGTTCGTCGAGGTCGAGGTGCTGGTGGGGCTGGACGGGGAAGCCGAACCGGCGGCCGTGACAGGTGTGGCCGCGGCTGCCGGGGTGCCCGCTGACGATCCGGGCCGGGCATCGTCGTGGGCCGACCCACTGGCTGCCGCGGTGCCCTTCGACGCGCCGGCCGAGCCCCCGCTGGCGGCACTGACGACGGCGGGAACGCCGGTTCCGGACGGCGGCGTCTGCCCGGATGGCTGCGGGTGGGCCGTCAGCACGATCGGGCGGGAACTGGTCGGCTGGCCAGGACCGGCCCCCAGCGCGACGGTGGCACCGAGCGTCTCCGGCGGCACGCCGTCGCTGGCTGACAGGGAGCCGGCGCTCGCGGCGAGCGGAACGCCGGGCCTGCTCCGGAAGGGAGCGGCGGCGTCCGACACGAGGTCCCACCAGGTAGAGTGGCCGGCCGACCCGCCGGCGCTCCCCGTGCCGACCGCGGACGCGGCGTCGGCGTCGGCGTCGGCCGAGGATGGTCCGGTGGCGCCGGCCGAGGAGTCCGCGTCACCGCCGGCCGCGGGGGCGGGTGTCGTCGCCTGCCGGGAATCGGTGGGGCCGCCGTCCGGTGCGGCGGGGGCTGGGTGACGCCGCGCCGCGTTCGGGCCGCTGGCGGTGGTGCCGACCGGCGAGTCCGGCGTGCTGGTGCCGATGAGGATGACGGTGGTCACCGCTGCGGCGACAGCGGTCGCCCCCAGGCTTGGCAGGACCGTGGCGAGCCGGCCCGGTCGGTTTCCTGACCGGCCGGTACCGGCCCCGACGGCGGCCCCGGCTCCGGCGGCCGCCGCTCTGGTCGCCGGTATGCCGGTCGCTCTGGCGCTGGCGGCCTTCTCGGCGGCGCTGAGCTGGGCGAGCAGCTTGGCGGTGTCCGGTCGGCGTTCCGGCTTCTTGCGCAGGGTCGCGGCGACCACGCCGCGCAGCGTGGCCGGCAGACCGTCGAGATCCGGCTCGCCGTACACGGTGCGGTAGAGCAGCGCGTCCAGCGGGCCCGCGCCGAACGGGGGCTGGCCGGTGCCGGCGAAGGCGACCGTCAACCCCCAGGAGAAGACGTCGGCCGCGGGACGGGCCCGGCGGGTGGTGGTCAGCAGCTCGGGTGCGAGGTAGCCGATGCTGCCGAGAACCACGCCGGAGCCGGTCATCGTGCTCGGCGGGCCGGCGACGATCCCGAAGTCGATCACTTTCGGTCCGTCGGGGGCCAGCATCACATTGCCCGGTTTGAGGTCGCGGTGCACGACGCCGGCGTCATGGATGGCGCCCAGAGCGGCGGCGAGGCCGCGGGCCACCTGCCACAGGCGCTCGCCGGTCAGCGGGCCGTCGGCGGTGACCGAGGAGAACAGCGTGGGGCCTTCGACATACTCGGTGGCCAGCCACGGCGCGTCACCGTCGACGTCGGCGGCCAACAGCCTGGCGATGTGCGGACTGTCGATCCGCGACACCGCGGTCGCCTCCCGGTGGAAGCGGCTGCGTGACCCCTCGTCGGTCGTGTACTCCTCGCGCATGACCTTGACCGCGGCGCGGACGCCGGCGGCGTCCTGGCCGAGGTACACGATCCCCATGCCGCCGCTGCCGAGCCGCCCGATGAGCCGGTACGGGCCGACCTCGGGCGGATCCCCCGGTCGCAAAGTTTTCCAGGACACGCAACGTCCCCCTCGGACTCCCTCGGTCGGCGGGACTGCCACGTGCCCGCCGTACCGGGTACCGGGAGCCCGGCGGCGGCACGGCCGCGGGGCGCCCGGTCGCGGCTGCGCCGCCACCCGACCGGACCGTTGTATCCCGGTGATCCGATCGAGGTGGCAGTCGTCGCGGGGCGGGGGAGTGCCCACATCGGGATCACCCGGTGGGAGTTCGGGGGTCCGGCCGGACGACGCGGCCACGCCGCCGCCCGGCCGCTGCCGGGCATCTGGCGGGGCGGTTGTGCACCCCCTCCCACCTGCTGTTTTCGCCGCTACGGTGGCCGTTCGGCTAGCGGGCGATCAGCTTGCGGATCTCTGTTGTTGAGGTGCCTAGTCCACGTGGACTACCGAAGGGCCGCCTGTCCGCGGCCGGGTGGTAGCGCAGTTCGGCCTCCTCGTAGCGGTGGGTCCCTTCGTGCCAGCGCAGGATGCCCGCCAGCCAGTGCTTCAGTTCCTCCACGTAGCTCAGCAGCGCGCCGCGGACCTCGTCGTCGAGCTCCAACTGATCGAACAGCGCCGGCAGCTCCTCGGCGATGATGTGCTCGAACTGGTGCATCCGGGCCGTCATGAGGTCGTTGACGACCGCCAGCGCGCGGAACCGGTCGCAGTCGAGGAAGTTCTCCACCACCAGCACGCAGTTGTGCAGCTCGCCCTCGAACTGGATCTCCTTCTGGTAGGAGAAGACGTCGTTGAGCAGACAGGCGTAGTCCGCGGCGGCGTTCTCCAGTGAGCGGATCGGCCGGGTCTGGAAGACCTCCGCCGGCACGATGCTCGACCGGGCCAGCCGGCACAGGCTCATCGTCAGGTCGGAGCCGAACGTCGCCCGGCGCATCTCCAGATAGTCGATGGGGTCGGGGATGCGGTTGACCGCCGCGTTCTCCAGTTCCCACACCCAGCTGTCGATCATTACTTCGACGGCGATGCGGAAGGCGGTCCGGTCGGCGAGCGGCATCGGTCCGGCGGTGCGTTGCCACAGGTCGGCCAGGCCGCGCTCGAGCGCGTTGGTCGGCGCCTCGGGCGGCAATCCCTCCAACGGCATGAAGCCCTTCAGCCGTGCGTTGCACGCCTTCGCCGCGGTCAGGTTCCCCGTCCGGCCGAAGACCACCGGGTAGAGGTCATCGCCGTAGGTGCCCCAGGTCAGCCAGCCGGTGGTGAGGTCCAGCTCCGCCGCGGAGGCGTCCGGGTGGATGCCGGCCGAGCACAGGGCGAAGTCGAACGCGACCAGCTTGTGCTCGTCCCAGATGCCGGGCACGGGGTCGAGCAGGCCCATAGCCGCCGCCCACGGGACGATCGCGCGACGGGCGTGGTCCAGGTGCGGGCTCTGCCCGGTGGTGTACGGCAGGTAGAACTCGGGCAGCGTGGTCTCTCCGACCGGCCGGAACGGGATGTTGGAATGGGAGCGCAGCCGCTGCGGCGCGGTCGCCAGCAGGGACGGCACGATCCGCACGGCCGACGTGCCGAGGCTCGGCAGGCCGGGCAGTCCCGGCAGGCCACCGACCCCGAGCAGCGGGGTGAACGCGGCAGGGAGCTCGTCGACCGCTGCCTCGCGGTTCATGTAGCGGCTCGAGCGCAGATGCCATTCGTGTCCGCCGGACTGCCAGTCCTGCAAACCCTTGATGTAGGCGAGCGTCGCGGCCTTGCCAGCCGGGTCGATGCCGTTCTCCTCCAGCAGCGCGGGCAGTTCCGCGAGGGCGGTGTGCTCGAACTGGTGCAGCCGGGAGGTGAGCAGGTCGTTGACCGCCTCCGCGGCGGTCTGCGTGTCGATGTCGAGGAACTTCTCGACGACCAGCACGCCGTTGGAGAGCTCGCCCTCCTCGGAGACCTCGCGCTCGTAGGAGAACAGGTCGTTGCGCAGGTGGACCGCGTCGGCGAAGGTGTCGCGCAGCACCCGCAGCGGGCGGGTGGCGGCGATCTGGGCCGGGACCTCGGCATCCTCGGAGTGCTCGACGAGGTTCGCCGACCAGGGGGCGCCACCGACCTTGCGGCGCATCTCGATGTACTCGATCGGGTTCGACAGCCGCCCGGCGTTGATGTTGGCCAGTTCCCAGAGCGACTCGTCGAGCAGGTTGCGGGTGCTGACGACGAACCGTTCCCGCCAGTCGAGGGAGCGCTCCGGCACGGTCCGCGTCCACAGGTCGGCGAGGCCGCGCTCGACCGGGTTCGTCGGCTCCTCGGTGATCGGGCCGTCGATCGGCATGAAGGCGTGCAGCCGGTCGAGGTAGGCCCGCGCGCCCGGCATGTCGTGCGTCCGCTTGAACAGCTCGAGGAAATGGTCGTCGAAGTAGAAGACCCACACGTACCAGTCGGTGATGAGGTCCAGCCGGTCCGCCGTGGCGTCCGGGTGGGTGTAGGCGCACAGCAGGGCGTAGTCGTGATCCTCGAGGTCCTGCTCGGTCCAGATCACGACCTCGCCCTCGGGCGGGTCGATCATCTCCATGGCCCTGGCCCACGCCCGGGTGTGCTCCCGGGCGATCTCCAGATGAGGGCTGAGCCGCGCGGGATAAGGCACGTAGAATTCGGGGAGGGTGAAAGGCTGCATGATTCTCCGGGAAAACCCTTCTCGGCCGCCGATTCGGGCGGTTGCGGCCGGCGGCGTCAGCGAAACCGGCGCGCCGCCGCAGCACAGGACCGCGGCGGCGCGCCGGCAGGGGAACTCAGCGCCCGATCTCTACGTTCTCCAGCACGCCGAGCGCGTCCGGAACGAGCACGGCAGCGGAGTAGTAGGTCGTCACCAGGTAGGAGATGATCGCCTTCTCGCTGATGCCCATGAACCGGACGGACAGGCCCGGCTCGTATTCGTCGGCGAGACCCTTGTAGTTCAGGCCGATGACGCCCTGGTTCTCCTCACCGGTCCGCACCGCAATGATGGACGTGCGGCCCGTGGCGCTGATCGGAATCTTGCTCAGCGGCAGGATCGGAACGCCACGCCACGCCGGCACGTGCTGGTCGTGGAACAGCACGGTCGCCGGGTAGATGCCGGCGGCCGTCGCCTGCCGGCCGAAGGCCGCGATCGCCTTGGGGTGGGCGAACAGGAAATGCGTGCTGCGCCGGCGGCTGAGCAGCTCGTCCAGGTCATCCGGGGTGGGCGGGCCCGAGTGGGTGTGAATGCGCTGCCGCAGGTCGACGTTGTGCAACAGGCCGAAGTCCGGGTTGTTGACCAGCTCGTGCTCCTGGCGTTCCCGCAACGACTCGACGGTGAGCCGCAACTGCTGCTCGAGCTGGTTCTGCGGCTCGTTGTACAGGTCGGCGACCCGCGAGTGGATGCGCAGGACGGTCTGCGCGACGCTGAGCTCGTACTCGCGCGGTGTGAGCTCGTAGTCGACGAAGGTGCCCGGCAGGTCCGCCTCGCCGGCGTGCCCGGCCGAGATCGCGACCTCCGCCTCACCCTGGCGGTTGGTCGACGGCCGCGGGCGGGACCGGTAGTCGTCCAGGTGGCTGCTGAGCGCCTCGTCCCGCCCGACGACCTCGGCGAGCTGGTCGCGGGTGGCCACGAGCACGGTCGCCGGGGTCAGGGCGCGCGCGGTGTACTCCCAGGTCACGTCCGACTCGGTGAGAACCTCGTCGCCGAAGAACTCGCCGTCGGCGAGAACTCCCAGGGAGCGCTCGTCGCCGTACTCGCCGGCCCCGAACTTCCCGATCTTGCCGTGGGCGACGAGATACACCGTGTCCGCCGGCGTGCCGCTCTCCGCGAGGACGTCGCCCTGGGCGTACTCCCGCTGCTCGAAGCGGTCGGCGAGGCCGGTGAGGGCGTCGCCGGAGAAGCCGCGCAGGGCGGGCAGCTCGGCGAGCTCGCCGGGCACCACCCGCACGTCGGACCCGGTGTTGGTGAAGGTGAGCAGGCCGTCGCCGAGCACGTAGCTCAGCCGGCGGTTGACGCGGTACACGCCACCGGCCGTCTGGACCCAGGGCAGCACCCGCAGCAGCCATCGGGAGGTGATCTCCTGGCTCTGCGGTACGGACTTGGTGGTGGTCGCGAGGTTGCGCGCGGCCGCAGTACTGAGGCTCAGCCGGGCGTCCTCGGCGGGGTCGGTCGGCACTGGCTCGGTCATGGCAGACTCCACCTATCGTCGTTCGTTCAGGGGCTGGCGCAGCCGGGCACGGCGAAGCGCCGCACCGGGCACGCAGGTCTGTTCCGGCCATGCGTGTCCCGACGATGTCCCTACGGTCATCGTCGCGCTGGCGGGGCCGGAGACATGTGGGTTGTCGTGGTGCTTTTCGGTCGAGGCTCGGCCACGCGCCACGGCAGGGGCGCGCCGGCTGTTGCCGCGCAATCTTTTCCGGGATCTCCCCGTGGAACGTAGAAATGCCGGCGCCGCGAGGGGGTCCCGGGTATTCCTACGGTGGCTTGACGGCGGTTGCCGTCGCGGCCATGTCGGCTAGCAGATCACGGTTTCCGCAATGCGAAAGGATGATCTCCGCCGGTTTGGCGGTCCGGACGATTGGCCCGTCATCGGCTCCATACCAGTAAACCCCCGTGTTGTCGCGCGGTTCGGCGACATGCACTGTGCTTTGGTGTCTGTGAGCGCATGGCTGCGCATCGGCAGCCTCCCTCATCCGCGCTACGGCCGGCAAGCATTTTGCGGAACCAATCGAGGACTGGCCCGGGAAGACGGTGCGCCCTAGTCCGCTCCTCGGCGCTGGCTGTCACGGAAAGTCAAGGGCGTCGGGGCTGCCGGTCGGTCGCGTCACCGACCAGACGGCGCGGGCGGCGCCGGCGGCGGTGGATCGCCGCGTACGGAACGGGTGGACGGAATTCCTGCGGCCATGATATTGGTCTACCAGCGTTCGATGATTCCAGTGGCCTGGACGAATTCTGGCGTACGGGTGCATTTCTTTCAAATTCATTAGACTGTTATCAACGAATGTCGACGGTCGCCGCGCCACCGGTGTCGCACGCCACCGGGAGTTGACATCCGCACAGCCCGGATGGTGCCTTCCGGAGGTGCGCCCGGGCCCGGACTGGCGGCCCGCGCGGGTCGGCTCGGACCACCCCGCGGGCGTGCTGGCGGAGTCTGGTTCTCCCTTGGCCGCGAGCACTTCCACGCGCCGCGCGGGCCAGGAACGGTCGGCATCGTCGCGCTCGGCCGAGGCCGCGGACACCCTCCCGGTGCCGGCCCCGCAGGCACGGACAGACGCAGGTCAGGCCGGTGTGCCCGCGCGGGCCCGCCGCAGCGGCGCCAGCCAGGTGGTGGGCCGGTTCCGCCGCGCGCCGCACACCGCGGGCCGACCGCTGCCCTGTCCACCGGCCGGCGACTCGTCCCCGCATCGGCTCGGTATGAGGCGGGTTACCGTCGATCCCGGCCTGGAGCCCCCGCCTCCCGGGCAGACGCGGGCTCCCGGCATCGGGTCCAAATGCCTTGCGAACGCGGGACTTTGGTCCGTTGCTCTTTGTCGGAGATGGAGAGGCCGCCGGCCCGACATACCGTGGGTGGCTCGGATCGCGGGATGTGCCGCGGGCCACCGCCGGCGCCGATACCCGTCCGGCGACGCCGCGGATAGCCGGGCGACCGGCGGCGCGAGGGTCTGTCCCCCATGCGGACCGTCCACCGCGCCACGTAGCTCGCGAGCGCGCGCCCCCGGGCAACGCGAAATGTCGGCCGGCGGCCCCGACTCTGATCGTTTAGCAATGAACAGGTCACCGTAGGTGACAGATGTGATCGTCGTGCTAGTGGAGAATGACCACCTCGGAGAGACTTGTGTGGTCAATCTGGGTCCAACGAGGTCTACCCGAAAAGGGGGAGGGTGCCTGCCTGTCCTGCGTCAGGCGTCCCACCCCCACCGCCGGGCTCACCCGGCCCGGTGCCGGGCGGCGGCCAGTGGGTGGGTGAACTGCTCGAACGCCGCCATCTGCTCGACCGACCAGGGGCTCAGCGCCCACGGCGCCGCGGCGGCGGCCGCGCGATAGCTCTCCCAGTCGACCCAGCGCCACTCGACGACCTCGTCGGGGTCCGGGTCCGGGTCGCCGAGCGCGCGCGCCACGTACACGGGGCAGACCTCGTTCTCGACCAGGCCGTCCGCGGCCGTGGCGCGGTACGCGAAGTCGGGCAGCGCGCACCGCAGGTCCGTCAGGGCCAGCCGCAGTTCCTGCTCGACCCGTCGCCGCACCGCGACCTCCATCGGCTCCTGCGGCTGGGGATGCCCGCAGCAGCTGTTGGTCCACACCCCCGGCCACGTCCGTTTCCCGAGCGCTCGCCGGGTGACAAGCAGGCGGCCGTCCGGGTCGAAGATGTAGGAGGAGAAGGCCAGGTGAAGCGGCGTGTCGAGGCCGTGTACGGCGAGCCGCGGCGCCGTGCCGCACGGCTGGCGGTCGGCATCCAGCAGCACGACCTGATCGTCGAGGTCGACGGCGGGAACCGATGCGTGTGGACTCAACTGTCCGGCCTCACTTTCCAGGATGTGGCTTTCCAGCGCGATGGTTGGATGTCCTGTCCATCCTCTCGCTGTCGCCGCCGGCCGGCGGTCCGGCCCCGGTTGGCTGCTGGTCACATCCCCGACTGTGTTCGCCGTGACGTCCGGCGACGCTCCCCGCAGGAGTGCCCCCGCCGGTGCCGCGACGGGACCGGCCGCCCGGCCGGTGAGCGGCGTGATGGCGTGATTCGGGACCGCGATAAGCCCGGAGTGTCGACCCGGTCGATGGCAGACTGACGACGCGGCCCGGTGGCCGCGGCGGACCGCCACCGGTGCTCCTGCCCACCGCATCGTGGAGGACCCGATGACCGACCTGGATCTGCGGACCGACCCTGGTCCTCGCCCGCGCGGCGCGACCCGTGACGAACCCGGCCGGCAGGGTTCCGCGGACGAGCTGCCCGGCGTCCTGGCGAGCCTCGTCAGCAAGGGGCTCAGCGGTGGGGAGCCGACGAGGGCCGAGGCACTGGCCGTGCTGCGCAGCGGCGACGACGACCTGATGGATGTCATCGCCGCCGCCTTCCGGCTGCGCCAGCGGTACTTCGGCCGTCGGGTCAAGCTGAACTTCCTGGTGAACCTCAAGAGCGGGCTGTGCCCGGAGGACTGCTCCTACTGCTCGCAGCGGCTGGGTTCGCAGGCCGGCATCCTGAAGTACTCCTGGCTGCGGCCGGAGCAGGCCGCCGCGTCCGCCGGGGCCGGGATCGCCGGCGGCGCCCGGCGGGTCTGCCTGGTAGCCAGCGGCCGCGGCCCGACGGACCGCGACGTCGAACGGGTGGCGGACACGATCGGCGCCATCAAGACGGCGCATCCCGAGGTGGAGGTGTGTGCCTGCCTCGGCCTGCTGTCCGCGGGCCAGGCCGACCGGTTGCGGACGGCTGGTGCCGACGCCTACAACCACAACCTCAACACGTCCGACGAGAACTACGCGGACATCTGCACCACCCACACGTACGAGGACCGGGTCGAGACCGTGCGGGACGCCCGCCACGCCGGCCTGTCGCCCTGCTCGGGGATCATCGCCGGCATGGGGGAGAGCGACGAGGACCTGGTCGACGTCGCGTTCGCGCTGCGCGAGCTGCGCCCGGACTCGATCCCGGTCAACTTCCTGATGCCCTTCGAGGGCACCCCGCTGGGCGGCGAGTGGAACCTGGACCCGCGGCGCTGCCTGCGGATCCTGTCGATGGTCCGGCTCGTCAACCCGAGCGCCGAGGTGCGTCTCGCGGGCGGCCGGGAGATCCACCTCGGCTCCCTGCAGTCGCTGGCCCTGTCGGTCGTGAACTCGATCTTCCTGGGCGACTACCTGACCAGCGAGGGCCAGCAGGGCCAGCGGGACCTCGACATGATCGCCGAGGCCGGCTTCACGGTGGAGGGCCTGCCGGCGCCAGGCGAAGGCGGGGCCAGCGGCGCGGACGCGCGGGCAGGAGGCTGCGCGCACGCGGAAGTGCCGGAAGCCGACGCCGGCCGGGCACCCGCGGACGGGGCACGGCCAGTGACGCTGCGTCGGCGTGGCGCGGGTACGGACCTGCCGCCCAACGCCTGACGGACGTCCCCCCCCCCCCGCCCCCCCGCCGGCGGGGCCCCCCCGGCCCGCGCCGGCCCGCCGCCCAGCCCCCCCGGGGGGCCCG
>NZ_JALKFX010000004.1 GCF_023243045.1 Frankia sp. AgB32 | reverse complement strand
AGACCGGCCGCAGGCCCGGCGGGCAGGACGGCCATCGGGGATCGACGCTGCGGATGGTCGCCGATCCTGACGAGCGTTTCGGGCGTAACCAGTATTGACCGCCTGGTCCAGATGCTTGACTCAGCTGGTATTGCTCTCCTGGTACTCACGGCCGAAGATGAGCGTGCCGACGGAGCGGTCGTGGCCAGGCAGAACGTTGTTCATGAGGCGGGGCTATTCCAAGGAAGACTCGGCTTCTCTCGCGCGATCATTATGATTGAAGATGGCTGCGAGGAGTTTTCGAATGTCACCGGTCTTGGTCAGATCAGATTCCCAAAGGGAAAGATATCGGCCGTGTTCGAGGACGTGCGCCTAGTCCTTGAACGCGAAGGATTTCTCAGCTAAGGCAGTGAAGGTCTTCGATCGGCGCTCGTTGTTCCCTCGATGCCCCTGACCCGCGTCGGAATGGTGCGTCAACTGTATCTAGGTGCTGGGGTGCGTTCCCTGAACTCGCGCGCCTCCACGGATATATGCGGGCTGTCAAGATCTCTTGGTCCCAGGTTGAGTGGCGGTCCACCTGAGCCGTGTGGTCTCAGTCCTGGTCTCGTTCAGGGCCGTTCAGGAGCGTTCGAGACCACGTCGTGGCACCAACCCACCTGCGCCACGAACCGCCATGAAGGGCCACGTACGGGCCACCGTGGCACTGAAAAGCGGAAGATCGGCGGTTCGACCCCGCCCCTGCCCACCGCCTCTGGCCTGCGGTTATGCACAATCCGTCAGATCGTTTTTGGCCATTTGAAGATCATTATGTGGCAATGCGTGTGGCAACGGCGACCGTCAAATCCCAGCGACGGCCCCGCTCTGACCCTGGCTGACCTGCGAAAACAGCGAAGCCGACCTTCCGCCTTTTGCGTAGAAGGTCACGGAGATCCATTTTTGTGATGGTAGCGTTCCGTCACCTCAGCACTGTTTGCGCTGGTAGACGCCACGGGAAGCGACCTGTGAGCACGGGCGTCCGTTCGCTGATGTCCGTGGACGTTGCCACACACGATGGCTTTTTCCGGCAGTGGAGCTCGCACGGTCACGACCGCCGGACGCCTGACCAGCGACGACGCAGAAGATCGAGACAAACGCGCGTCCGCTTATCGGGCGGACAGTCCCGGATCCCGGGAAGCGGTCCGGGCGACCACGTAACGCGATAGCGGCGACGGCACCACGGCGGCTCATCCGCTCAAAGCCGCCGTCAGATCTGCTAGGCGTCGGGTGACGCATCGTCTCGTTGTGGCCGCACCGCGCTAGGAGACGATTACGCTGCAAAGGTGCCGGAATCGCGGCGACGCAAGCCGTGCGTCATCGCTCGGAGTTACGGAACGGGCGTCAGGACAACGACGGTGAACGCGATCGCCGAATGGGCGACGACGGCGACCACGTGATTCTGCTGGACGAGCTTCTGCGCGGCGGAGAGCGCGGTCGCGGGATTGGTGGCGGTGTCCCCGATCACGTACTTGATGGTGTATCCCTGGCCGGCGACCGAGGCGATACCCGCTTTCAGGCCGTCCTCGAGGTTCTTCTGCCCCGAGGAGGCCGGGCCGGTCGCGTCCGTCAGGACGCCAATCGTCAATGTTCTGGTGGCGGCCTGGCTGCTCGTTGCGCCGGGGTGCGGGTAGTCGGAGCCGAACAGCACGTTGTCCGGGCCGATGACGCCGACGAGCCCGGCGACGTCCTCCTCGTGGAAGGGGTGGACGTAGATGCAGCGGTGCCAGGCCTGCATCGGGTTCTCGTCGAAGGCGCTCGGGGTGCGCTCGTACAGCTTCTGGAACTGGGTGACGAGCGGACGGACCCACGAGCTGCCGTTCTCGATCGGCAGGAAGCGCAGTGTCGGGAAGCGGGCCGTCAGGCCGTGCCCGATGATCGAGGTGGCTGTGTCCTTGATGAAGCGGTGTTCGCTGTCCACGATCAGGTGGAAGGCCGAGCGCCGGCTCTTGAACGGCAGGTACTCCGCGCTGGAGCCCTCCCACTCGTTGAGGTAGCGCTGGAACCCGTCGTCGGAGGCGTGCATGCCCACGGCGATGCCGGCCTGTTCGACCCGCTTCCAGAACGGGTCGAACTCCGGTAGCGCGAACGACCGGCGCCCCTTGTAGCCCGGCACCGGGGCCGGACGGACGAGGATCGCCCGCGCACCCCGCTCGAGGACGTAGTCGAGCTCGCGCAGCGCGTCGTCCAGGATGGGCAGGCTGATGATCGGGGTCGCGAAGATCCGCTCCTCGAAGTTGTACGTCCAGTGCTCGTGTGCATCCACTGGTTGAGCGCGTGGATCACGATGCCGGTGGCTTCGGGGTCGTCGGCGAGGCGCTCCTCGAGCAGGCTCGCGAGGGTGGGCCACATCATCGCCCGGTCGATACTGAGCTCGTCCATCAGCTCGAGGCGGTCGGCCGGGTTGAAGTAGGCCGGTGGCGAACGGATGTACCGCGGTGGCGGGGCGGCCTCGATGTCGCCCGCCTTCGTCTTCGACGAGGGGTTCTTGAGCCGGAACTCGAGCTCCTGGGCGCCGGGGGGCGCGACGGTGCTGAAGGTCGGGTTCGGGATGTACTCGCTGATCGTGTTGCGCAGCGCGAGCTTGGTCCTGCCGTTCAGCTCGACGAAGCGCACCAGCCCGGAGTGGCTTTCCGGCAGGTACTTCGTGAACGCGTCAGGGGTTTCGTACATGTGGTTGTCCGCGTCGAAGATGGGGAACGCGAGGGAACGGGACACGACACCTCCAAGCGGGGGACGTCACACGCGACCCGTCACGTCGGCGGCCTGGGACCGCTCCGGCGTGGCGAGCCCTGCGCTCTTCCGACCAGCCGGGCCCCGTCAGGGCCGCGGGACGACGACGGGAGACGGCTGCGGTCAGTGCCGTGAGCGGGCGAGGAGCCCGGCGCCGTCCGGCCAGGGGCCTGGGCAGTCCGCGCGTCTACCGAGGTCGTCAGCCGGACGGCTGTTGACCGTGGGACGTCGTCATAATCTAATTCGAGTTCGGTTTCGATTTCACGGACACTAGCGGCCCGGCGGCACAGCGGCAACGCTTGAGCGGTGCCCGCACCCGGGCCTGATGAGGAGCACGGTGGCGGATTTCAGCTTCCCGGTCGAGGCCGGTCAGATCATGCTGTTCGCGCGGGCGGTGGGCGACCCGAACCCGGTGTATGCCGATCCGGTCGCGGCCGCGGCGTCGGAGGCCGGCGGCATCCTCGCGCCGCCGACGTTCGTCCAGGTGGCAGCGCACTACGACCCGGACTGGCAGTTGCGGCCCGAGGAGGGGAAACCCTGGTTCGGGTCGGGGCGGACCGCGAGCGGGGTGACGCAGACGGAGCCGCACGGCGGCGGTCCGGGCGGTGGTCTGCACGCGGAGCAGCATTTCGAGTACCACCGCCACCCGCGGCCGGGTGATGTGCTCGCGGTCGCCCGCCGGCCGGGAGACACCTGGGAGAAGAGCGGACGGCGCGGCGGCAGGCTCGTCTTTGCCGAGGTGATCTCGGAGTACCGGGACGCCGCCGGCGAGCTGGTGATCACGGCTCGCAACGTCGTGGTACGCCCTGAGCGGACCGTCGACGCTGGGGCGGCAGGGTGAGCCTGCGATCCGGGGACCTGACCGTGGGGGAATGCCACACACGGCTGCTGACGCAGGACCTGACCCGCACGCAGCTCGTCATGTACGCCGGCGCGTCGGGCGACTTCAACCCGTTGCACACCGACGACGTGTACGCCCGGGAGGCCGCGGGCTATCCCGGGGTGTTCGCGCACGGCATGTTGACGATGGGCCTGACGGCCCGCGCCCTGACCGACTGGGTAGGTGACGGCCGGCTGACCCGCTACGGCGTGCGCTTCCGCAGCCAGGTGTGGCCGGGAGACACACTGAGCACGCGGCTGACGGTCACCGCGGTCCGCGACGAGAGCGGGCAGAGCGTGGTCGACCTGGACGTCGTGACCGTGAACGGCGCCGGCGACGAGGTGCTGCGTGGCTACGCGACCGCCCGGGTGGACTGAGGGGCGCCCTGACGCACGAATCGCACGCAGCCCCACGATCGCAAGCAGCTCGCCCCGGAATCGCGGGCAGCCCCACGATCGCAAGCACAAGGGAGGAGTTGCCGTGCCGGCCACGCCGGGAGATCCATCGGCAGGCGGCGCTGATCGCGGCGCCGACGGGAGCAGTGCGAGTGCCGAGGTCGCGACCCCGCTGGGCGTCAAGCGGCGCGACGGCGTGGCCATCCTGCGGCTGAACCGCCCCGAGCGCCTGAACGCGATCAACGAGTCGCTCGCGGGCGCGCTGCGTGACGCCTGTGCCGCGATCGCGAGGGATCCCGAGGCCCGGGTCGTGGTGCTGACCGGGGCCGGCCGCGCTTTCTGCTCCGGCATCGACCTGCGTGGCTTCGGGCCGGACGTCCCCGGCCCGGAAGCGCCGGCGATCGAGCGGCTCCGGTTCCAGGAGGCGATGGCCGCGCTCCCCGAGGCCCTGCGCGCGCTGCCGCAACCGGTGGTCGCCGCCGTCAATGGGGTGGCGGTCGGCGGTGGCCTCGCGCTCTGCCTGGCCGCGGACATCCGGATCTGCGCCGCCTCGGCACGGTTCGGTAACGCCGCCATCCGCATCGGCCTGTCGGGGGCCGAGATGGGGATGAGCTACCACCTGCCCCGCGTCGTCGGGACCAGTGTGGCCGCCGACTGGATGCTCACGGGCCGGCTGGTGGGCGCCGAGGAGGCGCTGCGGACCGGGCTCGTGAGCGCCGTGCACCCCGACGAGGACCTGTCCGAGCGCGCTTGGGAGACCGCCGCGATGATCGCTTCCCATTCCCCGCTGGGGGTCCAGCTCACGAAGCGGACCCTGCAGCTCAACGCGGACGCGCCCAGTCTGGCGGCCGCGGTCGAGGTCGAGAACCGCAACCAGGTCATCACCCACGCGACCGCCGAGGCGGCCGAGGCCCGTGCCGCCTGGAGCGCCCGATGAGGGCCGCCGGGCCGCTGGCCGGCGTCCGGATTCTGATGATGGGCGGTCTCGGCCCCGGGCCGTTCTGCGGCATGCTGCTGGGTGATCTCGGAGCCGAGGTGATCCGGGTCGACCGCCCGGGCGAGGTCGGCCGGCCCGAGCCCGTCGACGTCGTGATGCGCCGCAGCCAGCGCTCGATCGCGCTCGACGCGAAGAACGAGCGGGGCCGGGAGCTCATCCACACGCTCGCCGAGCGGGCCGACGCCTTCGTCGACGTCTACCGGCCGGGCGTCGCCGAGCGCCTCGGCATCGGGCCGGACGACCTGCGCGCCCGCAACCCCAGGCTGGTGTACGCCCGGATGACCGGGTTCGGCCAGGACGGCCCGTACGCGCAGATGGCCGGGCACGACATCAACTACCTCGCGCTGAGCGGGGCGCTGCACGCGAACGGGCCGGCCGAGCGCCCCGTCCCGCCGCTGAACATCCTGGGCGACTTCGGCGGCGGGGGCATGCTGCTGGCCGTCGGCCTGCTCAGCGGCATCGTCGAGGCGGCCCGCTCCGGCACCGGCCAGGTCATCGACGTCTCGATGCTGGAGGGCTCGGCCACCCTGATGGCCGTGTTCTACGGGATGCTCGCCCAGGGCACCTGGCGAGACCAGCGCCAGGCGAACCTGACCGACGGCGGCGCCCACTTCTACCGGACCTACGAGACCGCCGACGGCAGGCACTTCGCGGTGGGCGCGCTGGAGAGCCAGTTCTACGCGGAGCTGTGCGCCCGGCTCGGCGTCGACGTGCCGCAGGAGTACGACGACCACGAGGCGTGGGACAAGCACGGCGAGACGATGGCGGCCCGCTTCCGCGAGCGGACCCGCGCGCAGTGGGAGGCCGAGCTCGTCACCCCGCAGTCGTGCGCGTCGCCGGTGCTGAGCCTCACCGAGGCACCGAGCCACCCGCACAACGTCGCCCGCGGCACGTTCGTCGAGGTCGACGGGGTGACCCAGCCCGCGCCGTCGCCCCGCTTCTCGAAGACGCCGGCGCCGCCGCCGGGCCGCCCGGCGCTGCCGGGTGACCAGACCGTCGAGGTCCTGTCCGAGCTGGGTCTCGCCGAGGAGACGGTGCGCGGGCTGCTCGCCGACGGTGTCGCGCGCCAGAGCGGCTGACGGGGCGCCGGCGAGGCCGCCGCGGCGAGCCGGCACCGAGCCCGAGTGCCGGTCCCGGAGGCCGGTCTCGGGTCGGATGCTCGCGAGGCGGCGTTCCAGTAAGTTGAAATCGAAGACAAATTCGGTTTACCCGGCGTGAGTGGGCCTCGGCACGAGATCTGGGGAGCGGCGTATGCCAGGGCAGTGCGAGGGCAAGGTCGCGCTCGTGACCGGCGCGAGTCGCGGGCTCGGTCGGTCGATCGCCCTGCGGCTCGCGTCGCAAGGGGCGGCCGTCGGGCTGACGGCGCGGACGCTGGAGCCCGATCCTCGGTACGAGGGCTCGCTGCGCGAGACGGCCGAACAGATCGAGGCGGCCGGAGGGACAGCGGTGGCGGTCGCGGGTGACCTGTCCCGCGACGAGGACCGGGTACGGGTCTTCGAGGAGATCTCGGGGCGGCTCGGGGCGCCGGATATCCTGGTCAACAACGCGGCGGTGACCTTCCTGCGCACGCTGGACGAGTTCCCCGAGCGCCGGGCCCGGCTGATGCTGGAGATGCACGTGCTGGCCCCGCTGCGCCTGACGCAGCTGGCGATTCCGGGGATGCGGGCGCGCGGGCGGGGCTGGGTCCTCAACGTGACGTCGGTCGCCGGGCAGTTGCCGGCCGGCCCGCCGTTCGCCGAGTTCGACGTCTCGGCCGGGTTCGGCCTCTACGGCACGGTCAAGGCGGCGCTGGACAGGCTGACCAGCGCCTTCGCCGCGGAGCTGTCGCCCGACGGGATCGCCGTCAACGCGGCCGCACCGCTCAACCCGGTCCGTACGCCCGGCGCCGGCAGCCTGGACCTGGCCAAGGAAGACACCGAGGACATCGAGTTGATTACCGAGACGGCACTGATCCTCTGTACCGCCGATCCCGCGCGGATGAGCGGCCGGGTGGTCTACACCCAGCCTTTCCTGCGCGAGCGGGGGTGGCTGAGCTGATGCCCGCGCCCGGAGTGCTGCTCGGCTCGCCGCGGGGCCCGTTCGCCGGCACCCTGGGCCAGGACCTGCTGCGCCGCTACGCCGAGGCGACGAACGACCCGTCACCCCGGGTCCGGCGGGGCGAGGTGATGCCGCCCGTCGCGATCGTGACCCAGATCTGGGAGTCGCAGAACGCGGGCCTGGCGGCGGCTGTGCCGGCCGAGGTGCTCAAGGCCGCTACCGGCGGCGTGCACGGTGAGCACGACATCGTCCTGCACCGCCCGATCCGGCCCGGTGAGCCGCTGCGCGTCTGGGTCGAGGGCCACAGCGCCCGCCCGGCCGGGCGCAACAGCCTCGTGACGCTGCGCCACACCATCCGGGACGCGGCCGACGCGATCGTCGCCGAGCAGTGGTGGACCACGGTCTTTCTCGGCACCACCTGCGCCCGGGTGGGCGAGCCGCCGGCCGAGCACGCCTTCCCGGACGCGGCGCGGGAGCATCCGGTGGCGACGTGGGAGGCCGAGGTCGACGAGGGGATGGCGGTGCGGTACGCCGACGTCTCGGGTGATCACTCGGCGCACCACTTCGACGTGGCGGCCGCCAGGCGCAGCGGTTTCGACCGGGTGTTCCTGCATGGCCTGTGCACGCTGGCGCTGTGTGCCCAGGGCGTCGTCGAGCGGATCGCGGGGGGTGACCCCGAGCGGGTCCGCCGGATCGCGGTCCGCTTCGCCACGCCCACCTTCCTGGGCGAGAAGCTGAGCGTGCGCTACTACGACGCCGGCGCGCGCGGCTACGCCTTCGAGGCCGACAGTGCCGGTACCCCCGTCATCACCCACGGCCGGGCCGAACTGCGCTGAGCGCGGCCCGGTCGTTTTGGGATCAGTCATTCGGGCGAGGCGCGGCGGACCGTCGCGCGAGGGAGGTCGCGGGCATGCCGACGGGCGAGAAGCGGATGCTGATCGACGGCGAGCTGGTGCTCGCCGACAGTGGCAGGACGTTCGACAACGTCAACCCCGCCACCGAGGACGTGCTGGGCGTGGTCGCCGACGGGTCGGCGGCCGAGATGGGCCGGGCGATCGACGCGGCCCGCCTCGCCTTCGACGAGACCGACTGGTCGGTCAACCACACCTTCCGCCAGCGCTGCCTGGAGCAGCTCCAGGCGGCGCTGGAGTCGGAGCGTGAGAAGCTGCGCGAGGAGCTCATCGCCGAGGTCGGCTGCCCGCGGATGGTCACGAGCGGGCCGCAGCTGGACGGTCCGCTCCAGGACGCGCTGCGCTGGCCGGCCAAGCACATCGAGGAGTTCGGCTGGGTGACCGACCTGACGGACGGGCTGGACGCGGCGGGCCAGCCGACCGTCCGCCAGGTCTGGCGGGAGCCGGCCGGGGTGGTCGGCGCGATCACGCCATGGAACTTCCCCCTGGAGGTCGTCCTCAACAAGGTCGGGCAGGCGCTGGCGACCGGGAACACGATCGTGCTCAAGCCCGCGCCGGACACCCCGTGGAACGCCACCCGGCTCGGGCGGCTGGTCGCCGAGCGCACCGACATCCCGGCCGGGGTGCTCAACGTGGTGACCTCCTCGGATCACCTGGTCGGCGAGGAGCTCACCCTCTCGCCGAAGGTCGACCTGATCTCCTTCACCGGCTCGACCGCGGTCGGGAAGCGAATCATGGAAAAGGGTGCGGGCACGATGAAGCGCCTGTTCCTGGAGCTGGGCGGCAAATCGGCGACCATCGTACTCGACGACGCCGACTTCGCCACGGCGCTGCTCGCGGGGATGGGCGCGTGCTACCACGCCGGCCAGGGCTGCGCGATCCAGACCCGGATGCTGCTGCCGCGCTCGCGGTACGCCGAGGGTGTGGAGATCCTCACCGCCGCGTTCGCGAACGTTCCCTACGGCGACCCCCACCGTCCGGACGTGATGATGGGCCCGGTGATCTCGGCGAAGCAGCGGGATCGGATCCTCGGTCACATCAAGGCGGGCGTGGCCGAAGGCGCGACCCTCGCCTTTGGCGGCGGCCGCCCGGCGCACCTGCCGAAGGGGTGGTACGTCGAGCCGACGCTGTTCACCGACGTGGACAACTCCATGGCGATCGCCCAGCAGGAGGTCTTCGGCCCGGTGCTGGTCGTCATCCCGTTCGACAACGACGCCGACGCCATCCGCATCGCGAACGACAGCCAGTACGGGCTGTCCGGCGGAGTGTGGTCCGGTTCGCCCGAGCGTGCGAGGAACGTCCTGCGGCGCGTCCGCACCGGGAACATCGCCGTCAACTCGGCGATGGCCATGGGCGTCGACATGCCCTTCGGGGGCTACAAGGACAGCGGAATCGGCCGCCAGAACGGCGTGTACGGCTTCGAGCAGTACCTCGAGACGAAGGCTGTGAGCTGGCCGAAGGCCTGAACCCCCGCCATCCATCACCGTGAGGATCGACCGTGACCGATGCCAGCCCGATCCTGGAGCTCGGCCTGCACATGGAGCTGGGCGAGGACGTCGCCCTTGGCCAGGCTGAGGCCGTCCCCGAGATGTGCGGCCCCGGTGGTTCAGCCCTGCGCACCTCCATCCTGGCGACATGGGCTGACGTGCTGACCGGCTCGCTCGCCGTGGTCCTCATGGGCCCGCGGATTCCGATCACCCTCGATCTGCAGGTTGAGGTCGTCGAGCCGGCGGCGCCCGGGGACGCGATCAGCCTGGAGGGCACGGTCCTCAAGCGCGGCCGCTCCGTCCTGGTCTGCGAGACACGGCTGCGCGGGGCCGGGGGGAGCCTCGTCGCGATCGTCCACACGACCTTCATGGTGTCCCCGGATCCCCGGCACGTCTTCCCCGAGGGCTACCGGCCCAGCGTGCCGGCACCGACGGGCCGCCTGCCGGTGCCGTTCGCCGAGCGGGTCGGGTGCGTCGTCGGCCCACCGGGTACGGCCGAGGTCGCCCGCCAGACCGGCGGGACCAACGCGGCCGGGGCGATCGGCGGCGGGATGGTGGCCCTCGCCGCCGAGGAGGCCGCGTTCTCCCTGTTCGACGACCCGAGGTTTCACCAGGCGATGGTCATCCGTTACCTGCGCCCGTTCAACCATGGCCCGGCCCAGGCAGTCGCCGAGCGGCATGGCGAGAGCTGTCTGGTCCGCGTGACCGACGTCGGGGCCCAGAAGCTGGGCGCCGTGGCCACCCTTCGCCCGATCTGACACCACCCGACGCCGGCACGGTCCCGCGGGCCTGGGCCGAGAACGAAGGTACTTCCGTGCAGTTTCACCTTTACCTGCCGCAGATGCGGATGAGCCCGCAGCACCTGGTCGAGCGGGCGCAGGTGGCCGAGACGGCCGGGTTCGACGGCATCGCCGGGATGGATCACCTGGCCCCGCCGCTGGCCGCGGGCCAGCCGATGTTCGGCGCGACCGTCACGAACACCTGGCTGGCCGCGCACACCACCCGCCTGACCGTCGGGTCGCTGGTCCTCTGCGACGCCTTCCGGCACCCGGCGGTGCTCGCGCAGGAGGTGGTGACGCTCGATCACCTGTCCGGCGGCCGTTACGAGCTCGGCCTCGGGTCCGGCTCACTGGCCAGCGAGCTGGACACCTTCGGCGTCGAGCCGGCGGACGGGAAACGCCGGGTGAGACGTCTCCAGGAGACGCTGGAGATCCTCCGGGCCCTGTGGACCGGGGATGCGGTCGACTACGACGGCGAGTTCTTCCGGCTGCGCGGGGCCCGGCAGGCACCGGCACCGCTCACGCGTGTTCCCGTCGTCATCGGCGGCGCGGGGCCACGGACGATGGAGCTGGTCGCAGCGCACGCCGACTGGTGGAACCTGCACATCGCGATCCTCGACAAGCTCGACGAGATGCGGCCGCGAGCCGGCGCGGCGCGGATCTCGATCGAGCAGATGGTCGCGTTCGTGCCGTCGGAGGACGAGCGGGCCCGCGTCACCGAGCTGGCGACGAGGCGATTCGGCACCATGGGCGTCGTCGTGGGCAACGGCCAGCAGCTCGTCGACCATTTCGGCGCGCTCGCGGACCGCGGGGTGGAACGCGTGTACGCCTGGTTCTGCGACTTCGCGCACCCGGCGACGCTGGCCGGGTTCGGCGAGCAGGTCATCGCGCCGCTGCGCTGAGTCGCGGCCGGGCGCGGCGGCGTTGCCCCCGGAGGCCGGCGACGCCCTGCTCGGGCCGGGCGCGCCGTTCGAGCTCGCCACGGAGCTGGTGTCAGGGCGGCCACATACCGTGTTCCTGCGCCGGCCGAGGACTCTGCGTCAGGCGCTGGCAGCCCAGCGGGCGGGGGAACCGGATCTGCCGTTCCTGGTCTCGTCTGACCGCGGCTGGACCTATCGGGAGGCGGTCGCGGACATCGAAGCCACCGTCACGCTGTTAACCGAGCGGTACGCGGTGGGGGCGGGAGATCGCGTCGCGATCGTGGCCGCCAACGACGCTGAGTACGCGATCCTGATGTGGGCGGTGGTCACCGTCGGCGCCGTCGTGACCAGCCTGAACGGGTGGTGGACCGCGCCGGAACTCGACTACGGCATCGCGCTCACCACGCCGAAGCTCGTCGCCGGCGACGCCCGCCGGCTCGCCCGCCTGGACGGCGCCTCGCTGCCGCAGGGGCTGCCGGTCAGGCTGTTCGGCGAGCTTCGCGCGGAGGCTGACGAGTACCGCGGTAGGACTCCCGCGCCGGTGGACCTCCCCGAGGACACCCCGGCCGTCATCGTGTTCACGAGCGGTACCACCGGGCGTGCCAAGGGCGCCACGTTGTCGCACCGCAACATCCTCAACCTCACTCTCGTGTCCCGGTTCCGCGCCGCGGCCGCCGCGGCGGCGGCAGTCCCCGCCACGGGCAGCCCCGGCACAGGCAGTCCCGTCGCTCAGCCGCAGGACGGCATGCTCGTCTCCAGCCCGCTGTTCCACGTCTCGGGTGTGGCCGGTGTGTTCGTCACCGCCGCCGCCACCAGCTCGAAACTGGTGTTTCCGCCGGCCGGTCCGTGGGATCCCGCCGTGACGATGCGGCTGACGGCCGAGCACCGGATCACGGCCTGGTCCGGCGTGCCCACCCAGTTCTGGTCCAGTGTCAAGAAACTCGTCGCCAACAACAGCAAATAAAGGAAACAGAATCACGCGACACTAGGATCGACTCCTACGATCTGGGATCGTTGCGGTCCGTCGGCTCCGGCGGGGCGGTCTTCGCACCGGAGTTGGTCCGTGCGCTCCACACCCGGTTCCCCGCCATCCAGCTGGGCAACGGCTACGGCATGAGCGAGACCATGGGCCTGGGGATCCAGATCGGCGGCGAGCTTTTCGTCCAGGTGCCCGAGTCCGTCGGCCCCGCCCAGCTCACGACGCGGATCGAGATCCGGGGCGATGACGGCGCGGTGCTGCCGGAAGGCGACATCGGCGAGATCTACCTGCACTCACCCTCTGTCTTTCTCGGCTACTGGGACGACCTGGCGGCGACCGCGGCCGCGCTGGACGAGGACCGCTGGTACCGCACTGGCGACTTCGGCTGGGTCTCGGCCGGAATGCTCTACTTGGAGAGCCGGCGCCGGGATCTGATTCGTCGGGGCGGCGAGAACATCTACCCCATCGAGATCGAGAATCGCCCCGTCGAGCATCCGGACATCGCCGACGCGGCGGTCGTCGGCGTCGACCATGCTGAGCTTGGGCAGGAGCCCAAGGCGTTCGTCGTCGTGCGCGACGGCGCTGTCCTGACGGCCGATCAGGTGCGTGCCTGGTGCACAGCGGCCCTCGCGTCCTTCAAGGTCCCGGCCTTTGTCGAGTTCCGGGAGGCGTTGCCCTACACGCGGACCGGCAAGCTCCTGAAAAGCGAACTGGAGCGCGCGGCGCGGGTCGACCGCCCCGGTCCGTGAGCGACGGCGGCGACGTCCGCGCGGTGGCGGCCGCGGCCGTTGCCGTTCGCCCCGGCGGAGGTTGTCCTGTCGGATCGGCTCGCGTCGCTCCTTGTCCCGCCGTGACGACTCTGGAAATCGGAGGAACTGTGCGGATCGATGCGTTCGGCGGCGGCTCGACCGTGGCCGGCATGAAGACCAGATCGCGCGGCGCCGAGGCCGCAGGGTTCGACGGGCTCTGGATACCCGAGGGCAGCGCGTCGGCGTTCTCCCTGGGCGCCGTGGCCGCCGCGACGACGGATCATCTCGCGCTCGGCACGGGAATAGCCGTGGCCTTCGGTCGCAGCCCGATGGTTACGGCGCAGGACGCCTGGATGCTGGCGGAGGCCACCGGGGGCAACTTTCACCTCGGCCTGGGTACGCAGGTGAAGGCTCATGTCGAACGCCGTTACTCCGCCGCCTTCCAGCCGCCCGGACCGCGAATCAAGGAATACGTGCTCGCGCTGCGCGAGATCTTCGCCGCGTTCGGCCGCCGCAAGAAGCTGTCTTTCCAGGGGTACTACTACTCGTTCTCGCTGCTGACGGACACCTGGAGCCCGCCGCCGCTGCTGTTCCCCGACCCGGGATGACGGCGGTCAGCGACGATGAGAGGTCGCTCGCGCGGCAACGGGAGCAGCTGCGCCAGCGCCTCGCGTTCTACGGGTCCACGCCGGGCTATGGCGTCGTGTTCGACAGCTCCGGCTGGCCCGGTGTCGGTGAGCGGCTGAACGAGCACATGCGCGCCGGTGAGGTCAACCGGATGTCCGAGCTCATCAGCGAGGAGATGCTGGACGCCTTCACGGTTACGGCGACCTGGTCGGGCCTGCCCAAGGCATTGGCGGAGAAGTACGGCGCCACGGCCTCCCGGATCGTCTGTTATTCGACGCTCGAGCAGTGGAGCCAGGAGCCGGAGTCCGTCGACCGGTGGACGGATGTCGTCACCGAGTTCAAGCGTCTGGTCGCGGGCTGATCCCTCGAACGCCCGTGATCCCCCCGACCTAGCGTCTGCCAGCCTGCTTCGGCGGCGGTGGCTCCTCACGGAGACCCAGCGCGTTCGCCCAGAGTATGGTCAGTTGTTCGACCGCTTCGTCGAACTCGTAGTTCCGGAAGTTCTGGACGAGCCACAGTTCGGCGAAGCGGGCGGTCATGGCGCCGAGGGCTTCGGCGGCGAACAGCGGGTCGATCCGCGGGTCGGCCGCGCCCGCCTTCTGCAGCCGCAGGATCGCGTGCTCGGCGCGGGTGACGAAATGCTTCATCGTGGCCATGCGGGCGGCGTTGACCGGCGGGTCGTACCGCGAGACCTGCTCGATCACGCCCATGATCGCCGCCTCGTCGCGGTAGCGAGCGAGGTAGAGGCGGTTGGACCGCCGAATGCGCTGCCAGATCGAATCGATGGCCGCGGCGTCGGTCGCCTCGGGGCCGGGCGGTGCGGTGAGTCGTTCCTCCTGGGCGCGGGCCACTTCGCGGAAGATCTCTTCCTTGGACTCGAAGTAGTGGTAGAAGGTGCCGGGCGCGATCCGAGCGGTCTCGGCGATATCGGTGATCCGCGCCTCCAGGAACCCGTCCCGTTCGAAGACGGACTTCGCCGCGTCGATCAGGCGCGCCCGCGTCCGCAGGCCCTTGGGGGAGAGCACGCGCAGCGAGGCGGCATCCGGGGCATTGGTCTCGGACGCTGGCTGCTCCGCGAGCGGTGCCCGCGGTACCAAGGAGGTCACGCGGCTCTCTCCTGACGGTCCACGTTTTCGAGGTCGACGTCGAATTCTACTTCAGTGCGCCGCAGCTCGGCTGCGGAAGACGTGGATGCGGATGCTACCCAGTCGGAAGGTTCGCGCCTGTCGACGGTAGACGGGATCGTACGGAAAGTGGCCGGAGTCGAGGCGCGCCGACAACACTGGTCGTGCCGACCCCGGTCCGCACGGCCAGCGTCGGGTCAGACTCGCTCGATCACGGTGGCGGTGCCCATGCCGCCGCCGGTGCACATGGTCACGAGACCGGTCGTCAGGTCCTGGCGTTCCAGCTCGTCGATGACCGTACCGAGCAGCATGGCCCCGGTCGCGCCGATCGGGTGGCCGAGGGCGATCGCACCGCCGTTGACGTTCACCCGGTCCGAGTCGAGGGCGAGGTCGGCGATCGTCGTCAGCGCGACCGCGGCGAACGCCTCGTTGATCTCCCACAGGTCGATGTCGCCGACCGCCATCCCGGCCTTCGCCAGGCAGCGCCGCGCGGCGGGCGCGGGCGCGGTGAGCATGATGATCGGCTCGGAACCGACGGCTGCGGTAGAGCGGATCCGGGCCCGCGGTGTGACCCCGTTCGCCTTCACCCATCCGTCGGACGCCACCAGCACGGCGGCGGCACCGTCAACGACCCCGGAGGAGTTGCCGGCGTGGTGGACGTGCTCGACGTGGTCGACGCTCGGGTAGCGCGACAGGGCGAGCTCGTCATAGGAGCGCGACTCGCCGTCCGCCCGGGCCGCGCCGGCGGCCGCGAAGGCCGGCCGCAGCCGGGCGAGCCCGTCCACGGTCGTTCCGGGCCGAGGGTGCTCGTCCTGCGCCAGGAGCACCTCGCCTGCCGCGTCGGTGACCGGGATGATGCTCCGGTCGAAACGCCCTTCGCTCGCGGCCCGGGCGGCACGCTCCTGGCTGGTGACGGCGAACGCGTCGACGTCCGCGCGCCCCAGTTTGGCGAGGGAGGCGATGAGGTCGGCCGAGACGCCCTGCGGCACGGTGGTAAACCGTTCGCGCAGCGCCGGGTTCTGGCCGTCGATGGTGACCGAGCCGGCGGCGAGGCCCCAGCGCGACATCGACTCGACCCCGCCGGCGACCACGAGGTCCTGGGCGCCGCTCGCGACGCCGGTCGCGGCGATGGTGACGGCCTGCTGGCCGGAGCCGCAGAAGCGGTTGAGTGTCAGGCCGGGCACCGACTCCGGCCAGCCGGCGAGCAGGACCGCCATCCGTGCGATGCAGTCGCCGTGGTCGCCGGTGAAGATGCCGTTGCCGGCGACGACGTCCTCAACCTCGACGGGGTCAAAGCCGACCCGGGCGGGCAGCGCACGCAGGCACTGCGCCAGCAGCTCCTGCGGGTGGACGTGGTGCAGCGCGCCGTCGGGCCGGCCCTTGCCGCGCGGGGTCCGCACGGCGTCGACGATCCAGGCGTCCACGTCAGCTCACCTCGTGGAACAGGGTGCGCGGGCGGGCGTCGGCGAGCAGCTCGCGGACCTTCTCGCCGACTTCGGTGGCGGTGGTGACGGGGGCGACGCTGGGGCCGCGATGCCAGCCCTCGGCGATGGCCAGCACGAGGCCGGACGACTCGATCACCTGGCCGGTCACGTCGCGGGAGTCGCCCGACGCGAGCCAGGCGACGACCGGGGCGACGGCGGCCGGCGAGAACGAGGTCCGCAGCTCGTCGGTCATCTCCAGGTTCTCGGTGAGGCGGGTGAGCGCGCCCGGTGCGACCGCGTTGACGGTCACGCCGTAGCGGCCCAGCTCCTGCGCCGCGATCTGGGTGAACGCGGCGATCCCGGCCTTCGCCGAGCCGTAGTTGCTCTGGCCGGGGTTGGCGTAGAGGCCCGAGACCGACGTAGTGTTGATGATGCGGGCGTCGTTGCTCTGGCCGGCCTTCGCACGCTCGCGCCAGTACGCGGCGGCGTGCCGGCTCGGGGCGAACGTACCTTTGAGGTGGACGGCGATGACCGCGTCCCACTCCTGCTCCGACATCGAGAACAGCATCCGGTCGCGCAGGATGCCGGCGTTGTTGACCAGCACGTCGAGGCCGCCGAACGTGTCGATCGCCTGCTGGACGAGCCGGGCGGCGCCGTCCCAGCTGCTGACGTCGTCGGAGTTCGCGACGGCCCGGCCGCCCTTGGCGACGATCTCGTCGACGACCTCGGTGGCGGGCCCATTGCTGACGCCCGTCCCGAACCTATCGCCACCGACGTCGTTGACGACGACGTTCGCGCCGTGCTCGGCCAGCAGGAGGGCGTACTCCCGGCCGAGACCGCGCCCGGCTCCGGTCACGATGCAGGTCCTGTCAGCACACGTGGTGGGTTCGCTCATGGTAGACAGTCAATATCGACGTCGATTTCGACGCAAGAGGTGAAGGGTAGGCGGACATGGCGTGGGACTTCTCGACCGATCCGGAGTACGCCGAGCTGCTGACCTGGGCCGATGCCTTCGTGCGCGCCGAGTGCGAGCCGCTGGACCTGGTCGTGCGCGAGTCCCACGATCTCGGTGACCCGGTGCGCCAGGCGCTGATCCCCCCGCTGCAGGCGGTGGTCAAGAAGAAGGGCCTGTGGGCGACCCACCTCGGCCCCGAGCTGGGCGGCCCGGGATACGGGCAGGTGAAGCTGGCCCTGCTCAACGAGATTATCGGCCGGTCGGTCTGCGCGCCCATCGTCTTCGGCTCGCAGGCGCCTGACTCGGGTAACAGCGAGATCCTCGCCCGCTTCGGCACACCGGAGCTCAAGAAGCGCTACCTGGAGCCGTTGCTCGACAACCGCATCGTGTCGTCGTTCTCGATGACCGAGCCGCAGGGCGGCGCTGACCCGAAGGTCTTCACCACAAAGGCCACGCTCGACGGCGACGAGTGGGTCATCAACGGCGAGAAGTGGTTCACGTCGTACGCCGCGCTCGCGTCCTTCCTGATCGTGATGACGGTGACCGATCCCGACGCGCCGACCTACCAGCAGCAGTCGATGTTCGTCGTCCCGGCGGACACGCCGGGCGTGCACATCCTGCGCACCGTCGGCATGGGCTACCAGCCGGTGGGCGAGGGGATCGAGGGCTACGTCCGGTACGAGAACGTCCGCGTCCCGGTCGAGAACATGCTGGGCCCGCGCGGCGGCGCCTTCATGGTCGCCCAGACCCGGCTGGGCGGCGGCCGCATCCACCACGCGATGCGCACGGTCGGGCTGGTCCGGCGGATCTTCGACATGATCTGCGAGCGCGCCGTGTCCCGGTTCACCCAGGGCGAGGTGCTGGCCCGCAAGCAGCTCGTCCAGGAGATGGTCGCCGACTCGTGGATGGAGATCGAGGCGTTCCGCCTCCTGACGCTGCAGACCGCCTGGAAGATCGACAAGCTCCAGGACTACAAGGCTGTCCGCGCGGACATCTCGGCGGTCAAGGCGATGATGCAGAAGGTGCTGCACGACGTGAGCTACCGGGCGTTGCAGCTGCACGGCTCGCTGGGGACGACCCACGAGATGCCCTTCGTCCACTACCTCGTGGAGTCGTTCGTGCTCGGCCTCGCCGACGGGCCGACCGAGGTCCACAAGGTGACCCTCGCGCGGGAGCTGCTGAAGGACTACCCACCCGCTGAGGGCCTGTTCCCGTCGGGCCACCTGGTCAGCCTGCGCGCCGAGGCCGAGGCGAAGTTCGCCGACCAACTCACCGGCATCCCACGGACCTGATCGCGCGGCTGTCAGCGCAACAGGTCCGCGGCCTGGGCGAGCAGCGCGGGCAGCAGGCCGGCCATCTCCTCGGCCAGCGGATCCGAGGTCGGCCGGCCTCGGGCGTGTTTGACGATGAGCGACCAGGTCGCCGCGGACTTGAAACAGGCGAGCGCCTGGAACCACTCCAGTGCCGCCACCGGTTGACCCAGGTGCGCGGAATAGGTCGCCGCGAGGTCGGGCGGCGAGGGGATCGCGTCGGCATAGCGGATCTCGCGGCGGTAGGTCGCGGGGTTCGCGTTGATGAGGAACCAGCCGAGGTCGACGCGTGGGTCGCCGAGCGACCAGATCTCCCAGTCGATGACCGCCGTCACGGTGGGTCCTTCGGCCAGCAGGTTGCCGAGGCGGAAGTCGCCGTGCACGACGGCGGGGGGCAGCGCCGCAGGCTCGGTGGCGAGCAGGGCCCGTGTCACGGTCTCCCAACCCGGCACGAGCGCCGCGTCGACCGTTCCCAGCGCCCGTTCCCAGCGGCGCACCTCGTCGGCCAGGCCAACCCGCGGCTCGTCGGCCAGCCCGAGTCCGGCCGGGTCGAGCCGGTGCAGCGTGGCGAGCGCCTGGGCCGCGGCCCGCATGCGCGCGGCCACGATGGCCGGCGGGTCCTCGCCGTCTCGGTCGAACAGTGGCTCGTAGGACGAGCCCGGCACGAATGCCATCACGAAGACCGGGGGCACGCCTGGCGGGTCGCCGGGGTCGTCCCACAGCACCTCTGGAACAGGCACCCCGGTCGGCGCCAACCGGCGCAGCAGCGCCGCCTGGCGCAGGACATCACGGTTGCGCACCGGTGCGAGGCCCGGGGGCGCCGCCTTCACGACGACCGGACGCGTCGTCCCCGCTATGGTCGCCATCGCGGCGTAGGACAGGCTGGACGCGCCGCCCGAAAGCCGGCGCAGGTCGGTCACCTCGATGCTCGCGAGCCGTGCGGCGAGCTCGCCCAGATCGATCTCTCGTCCCATCAGTCACCCGTCCTCGGGCCGGTCTCAACTCCTCCGGGTCGCCGCCTGGCGTCCACTCCGAGGTATCGAAACCGGCGTCGGATTCGATACTCTGCCGGCGGATGTCCGTCACCGCCCGTTACGGCGGCGAGGAATTCCTGGTCGCCATGCCGCGCACCGGCCGGGACGCCGCGGTCCGCACCGCGCGCGTGGGCGGCCCTCACGCGGAGGTCCGCCGTCCCGCGGCGATCTCCGGCCCGGCGGCCCTCCCCGCCGCACCTGGCGAGGTGGGCAGGCTGGATCTCGCCGAAAGCTCGCCGGCACCCGGGCCCACCCCGGCCCCGCGCAGCAGGCGGGCCGCCCGGTCGGCTCGCGCGTCCAGCTCCGCGTAGGTCAGGCGCACGTCCCCGGCCACGAGAAAAAGCTGCTCGGGCACCGCATCGGCAACGGACTCGAGGATGTCCGCGAAGTTGACCGTCAGGTCCTCGGTAGCGCCCATGATCCACTCGGGTGGTCGTGCATCAGCAGAACGGGCTTGATGGCGACACCGGCCGCGGCGTCCGCCTCGGCCTGGTTGATCTCGGCGAGCGGGTAGGTACGGATCAGCCGGTCGAACGGGAACAGACCGCGCTGCCACAGGTCGACGAGCCGCGGGATGAAGATCGACGGGATGCTTCCCCCTTCGAAGCCGTAGGTCACCGACCGGCCCGACAGGACCGTCGGATGCACCGTCAGCGTGTCGCGCCCGGCGCCCAGCAGCACGCAGGAACCCGGCCGATCCAGCACGTTCACGGCGGTGGCCATGACCGTGCCGACCCCGGTGGTGTCCAGGCTCGCGTCGAAGCGGCCCTGGGTGACGAGCAGGCGGGCGAGATCGGGGTCGGCGCCGTCGACGGCCCGGGTCGCACCGAGATCGAGGGCGAGCTCGCGGCGGGCCGGACTGAGGTCCACGGCGACGATCTCGCCGGCACCAGACAGCCGGGCGGCAAGCACCGCCGACAGGCCCACCGCCCCCACGCCGAAGATGACGACGGACTCGCCAGCTGCCAGGCGAAGCTGGTTCAGCACCGCGCCGGCACCGGTCTGCACGCCACACCCCAGCGGCCCGAGCAGCTCCAGCGGGGCACCCTTGTCGACCTTGGCCACGTTGCGGGCGGTCGCGAGGGCGAACTCGCTGAATGACGACTGCCCGAACCAGCGGCTTGTCAGCGGGTTCCCGTCGGCGTCCCGGGCACTGCCGGTACCGTCCGCGCGGGTCCCGGTCAGGTTGAGCAGCTCGAACGACGCGCAGCTGGTCGGCAGACCGCGCGCGCAGGCGCGGCACTGGCCGCACGAGTCGAAGCTCAGCACGACGTGGTCGCCGGGGACTACGGCGGTCACTGCCGAGCCGACCTGCTCGACCACGCCGGCGCCCTCGTGGCCGAGGATCGCGGGGAGGAACTTTGGGCCGAACATTCCCTTGCGGGCGAGCAGCTCGGTGTGGCAGAGGCCGGTCGCCACCACCCGGACCAGGACCTCGTCCGGGCGGGGAGCGTTGATCTCCACCGTCTCCAGAACGTAGGGCTGGTCGGCCCCGCGCAGAACCGCGCCGCGCGAACTCGTCATGGTCGGGCTCACATCCTGTCTGGACAGGTCGGCTCGGGCAGGCCAAGGCGCTCGGCCAGCATCACCACGACCGGGCCGACGTGGATCCAGAAGGCCCCGCTGATCCCGAAACCTGAGGGCATCATCGGCAACTCAGCCTACCGGCGGAATGATGGTCTGGGTCTCGAGAAACGCCTCGAGGCCCTCGCGGCCGAGCTCGCGGCCGAGCCCCGACTGCTTGAAACCGCCGAACGGGTTCAGGAGGTCGATGACCGCCCCCGAGTTGATCGCGAAGGTTCCGGTACGGATGCGCCTGCCCAGCGCGATGCCGTGCTCCAGGTCACCGGTCCAGACCGAGCCGGACAGCCCGTAGTCCGAGTCGTTGGCGATGCGGACGGCGTCGTCCTCACCGTCGTAGGGCAGCACGGCCAGCACCGGGCCGAACACCTCCTCGCGGGCGATGCGCATCTGGTTGTCGACGTCCGCGAACAGCGTCGGCTCGACATACCAGCCCCGCGGCAGGTTGGCCGGCCGGCCGCCGCCGCGGACCAAACGGGCACCCTCGCCGACGCCGGCCTCGATGAGGCCTTCCACCCGGGTGCGCTGCCGGTCGGCGACGAGCGGTCCGACAAACGTCTCCGGATCCGCGGGATCGCCGACCTTGAGGGTGGCGATCGCCGCTTCGAGAGCCGCCACCACCTCGTCGTGCCGGCGGCGGGGCACCAGCACCCGGGTCTGTGCGACGCACGCCTGCCCGCTGTTCATGAACGCGGCCGGCAGCAGGCCGGGGATGGCCGTGGCCAGGTCGGCGTCCTCGAGCAGGATCGATGCCGACTTGCCACCGAGCTCGAGCGTGCACCGCTTGAGCTGCTCGCCGCAGATGGCGCCGATCCGGCGGCCGACGGCGGTGCTGCCCGTGAACGACACCTTGTCGATCCCGGGGTGGCGGACCAGGACCTCGCTCGCCTCACGATCGGCGGTGATCACGCTGACGACCCCGGGAGGCAGACCGACCGAGTCGAGGATCTCGGCCAGGAGATAGCCGGTGAGCGGCGACTCGGGCGCCGATTTGATGACCATGGTGGCGCCGGCGGCCAGCGCGGCGCCGAGCTTCATCGCGACGATGAACAGCGGCACGTTCCACGGTGCGATGGCGGCCGTCACGCCGACCGGCTGCTTCAGCACGTGACAGATCCGTCCGCCGAAGCCCGGCCGTTCCTCCTCGAACGCGAAGTCGTCAAGCAGGGTGGCGAACCCGTCCAGCACGAGCGCGGAGGCGTACGCGTTGCCCGACAGGGCGAAGCTGCGCGGTGCCCCCATCTCGGCGGTCGTCGTGTCGGCGATCTCCTGCGCCCGCGCCTTGATGGCAGCGCTGACGGCGCGGATCACCTCGGCGCGGTCCTTGGGCGACGTGTGGGGCCACGGGCCCTCGTCGAAGGCCCGGCGGGCGGCGGCGACCGCGCGATCGACATCGCCGCTGTCGGCTTCCGGCACCGTGGCGAAAAGCTCCTCGGTATGCGGAGAAATGACATTGATCGTGCTGGAACCATGGGGTTTCACCCATTCGCCGCCGATATACAGAGTGTCTTTCGTGATGGTCATGCGTCCTCCTTCACCGAGCGCGTCGACGCCGACGCCGACGGTACGGTCGTCGAGGCCAGCGGGCCTCCACCCGTTGTGCCGTGCGGTCACGCCCGCCGTGACGGCGGGCCACTCACTCCTACCAGAGGGGCCGCCTACGCGAGAGCGGACTGGATCTGCCGGTGGATGTGCTGGCATCCCGGCTCGTTGCGGCCCAGCAGTGCGAACTCATGCGCCGCATCGCTGATGCCGCCACCCGAGGACGTGATCGCGGGCCCGTCCTCGTCGCGGATGATCGCCCTGATTGCCTTGAGGTACTCCTCGTTGGTGTGCGCGGCGACCAGCGCGGGGTCGATCTTGCTGAGGAAGGTGTGCCGGAGCACCGAACGACCCGGCGAGCCGGCGGGCCCGGCCTCGATCAGCTCACAGCCGAGCACGGTGTTCGCGATGACCAGGTTCGGGTAGACGAAGTAGAGGACGCTCATGTGCATGTCCGCGGGGACGGTGTCCTCCGCGAGGTTCTGCATCAGCACACCGGGTACGCCGAGCCGGGCGTGGGGACCGAAGGCGTCGAACGACACGATGTTTCCGATCGAGCCCTTCCCCACCATTGACGTGCCGTGCACGAACGGGAAGTGGTACGTCTCGAAGAACGCCTCGAGCAGGCACTTCCAGTTGGCCGGCAGCTCCACTTCCATCGCCGGGTTGGCCTCGAAGGAGGCGTAGTCGTAGCTCGCGAGCGGCTCGGCGAAACTGCCCAGGTGCGCCGTGACTCCTGGCGAGCCGGCCGGTACCAGCCAGATGAAGCCGAAGCTTTTCAGTGGGCCCGTGGCAACCCGCCTGATCGGCCGACGGCCACTGATCACGTTCGTGACCTTCGGTGAGCTCACCACGTGGACCGACCTGCGAGACTGGGGCAGTCGCCGACGTCAGGAACTCGCCGACTGGCTCTCCGGAATCCCTGTGCTGCCCGGCGACGAAGCAGTCGCCGCCACCTGGGGCAAACTTTCCGCGGCCGCCACCCGGGCCGGACAGCCCCGCCCAGGCGTGTCTGTGGGCGGTACGTTCGACCGACGGCCCAGTTGCCGACGTCAGCACAGAGCGGCCTCAGGCGGAGCACGGCTCCACGATCGCGGTCAACAGTGGCCGGACCTGGGAGCCTGTGGGGCCGCCACGGATGCCGCATCACGGCGGAAAGGGAGGCTCCCAGCAGCCGCGCGACCCGCCGGGTGCGAACCTGAGGACGACCACGCTGTAGCCGACCCACAAGCTCGTCGGGCCGCAGCGCCGGAGCCGGTTGGCCCGGAAGTCCTGACGGCGGGAGGAATCCGGTGCCACTGTCCAGCCAGGAGGCGCTCGACGGCGTGGTCGCCGCGCGCTTTCACGACCGCAGGCGCACCGACCTGCGACCCACCTTGACACCGGAGTTGATCGCCGAACATGAGCGCCAGCCGTTCGGCCAACACAGCGACGCGCTCCGCCGCGTACTGACCTATCTTGGGTCGTTCAGCATCGAAGGAAAGCTGGTCGTCGAGTACGACGGCGACGAGGGGTGGTACGTCTCCCGATTCACGACCACCCGGGCGGGTCTGCGCACCGAACGTGTCGCCGGTCCTCACCCGACCGTGGGCGCGGCGGCGCATGCGGTTTTCCTGAGCAGGGTTCGGCTGGTGTTCGGTGTGGCTGCGTGAGCACGGAAGGCTGTTCTGCAACGCCGCCGGTCTGGGCTCTCGGATACGCTGACGAAATCATTGTGCGGCCCGGGCAGGACCTGACCTTCCGGGTCAGCGGGCAGGGGGTCGACACGTTTCACGCCCACCTTGTCCGGTTGCGCCACGGCGACACCACTCCGGGTGGCCCGGGATTTCGCGAGACCGAGCTCGACTCCGAGGTCAACGGAGTTTATCCGCTGTTGGACCAGCCAGCGCAGGTCGGGTCGTTCGGCCGGATTCCCGGCGCCCGCGACATCCTGCGCTCGCCGGCCGGTTCACTGACCCTCTTCGCCTTCGTTCAGCCCACCGCCGACGGCACCCGGCAGCCGGTGCTCTCCGGCTGGGACGACGCGACCTCGACAGGCGTCGCGCTGGTTCTGACCGATGGTCTGCGTCCCGCTCTCGTGTTCGGCGCGGGCCAGGACTCCGCCTGCCTCACCGCGCCCACCGGCCTGCGGGCCGGCACCTGGTACGCGCTGGCGGCAAGCTGGGACGGCACGACCGGTCAGGCCAGTGTGACCGCGGTGCCAGTGGTGAACGCGTACAACAGCCGGTTCGGACGGGTGGTGCCCAACCCCGTGGTGGAGGTCACCGGCGCCCTTGCTGGCCCACCCGAGATCCCGGCCGTCGATCTGCTCCTCGGCGCTCTGGACACGACCGACGGCACTGTCGTACGAGGGGGATACAACGGCAAGATCGCGCTTCCAGCGGTCTACCGGCGGCCTCTGACCGGCGACGAGGTGCGCCAGTTGGCCGGCAGCGGTAAGGCGCCGGCGGTGATCGAAGGGCTCGGAGCCTGGTGGGACCTGTCCACCGGAATCGAGGGCACCGAGATCGCGCCCGGCGACCGCGGTGAAGGTGAACGCGTCGCCGGCAGTCTGGTGAACATGCCCACTCGCGCCGTGACCGCCCACAACTGGGACGGTTCCTCATACAACTGGACGGCCCATCCCGAGCTGTACGGCGCGGTGCACTTTCACACCGACGACGTCGACGACACCGGCTGGGCGCCGACCTGCACGCTGTCGGTGGGCGCCGAAATGCCATCGGGCGTATACGCACTGCGGCTACGGGCGGGCGGCTTCGAGGACCACGTGCCGTTCCTGGTCGGCGCCGCTCAGGGCGCGGAGAAATCGATCGCCCTGCTGCTGCCGACTGCGAGTTACCAGGCCTACGCCAACGAGCATCTGGGCAGTGGTTCACCGATCGGGCAGGCGGTCGGCGGGCACACGCCCCTGGTGCAGCCGCTGGACGTGCTCAAGCTCGAACACGGCGAGTTCGGACGCTCGACCTACGACCTGCATGTCGACGGCAGCGGCGTTGCCTACACCTCGCGGCGCCGGCCGATCCTGAACATGCGCCCGCGGTACCGGTTCACGCATCTGGGCACCTGGCAGTTCCCCGCGGACCTTTATCTCGTCGACTGGCTGACCGAGAAGGGATACGAGTTCGACGTCCTCTGCGACGAGGATGTCCACCGACGTGGCGTGGACGCGATGCGGCCCTATCGGGTGGTCATGACCGGCACCCATCCCGAATACACCTCAGAACGGATGCTCGATGCCTTCGAGGACTACGTCGTCGATGGCGGGCGCGTGATGTACATGGGTGGCAACGGATTCTACTGGGTCGCGTCCTTCCATCCGGAGAAGCCCTGGGTCATGGAGGTCCGCAAGGGTGAGGCTGGTTCGCGGGCCTGGCAGGCCGCGCCCGGGGAGACCCTCCACTCCACCACCGGCGAGAAGGGCGGCCTGTGGCGAAACCGTGGCCGCGCTCCGCAGAAGGTCTTCGGCACCGGGTTCACGGCGGAGGGGTTCAACGGGTCCTCGTACTACCGGCGGATGCCGGACAGCGCCGAGGCAGCGGTGTCCTGGGTCTTCTCCGGTGTCGGCGAGGAGGAACTGATCGGTGACTTCGGCCTGGAGGGCGCCGGCGCCGCCGGCCAGGAACTGGACCGCGCCGACGTCCGGCTGGGCACCCCACCGGGCACCTACCTGCTCGCCTCCTCGGAGTACCACGACGACTCCTACCTGCTGGTGGTGGAAGAGATCGGTTTCATGTACCCGGGGCTCGGCGGCAGCGAGCACCGAGACGTCCGCGCGGACATGACCCTGCTCGAGACCGAATCGGGCGGCGCTGTCTTTTCGACCTCGTCGATCGCCTGGGCGGGAAGCCTCTCTCACAACGACTACGACAACAACGTCGCGCGCATCACCGCCAACGTTCTCGATCGCTTCTCGACGCTGTGATCCCGACGGATCCCGACGGATCCAGACGGCACTCCTGGCGTCGAAGCATGCAGCCGCCAACCGAGACGGCGGGGTAGAACGACGTCGCGGTCCGCGTCGTGCACAGATCGATGACAGCGACACCGATGACAGCGACACGTCCATCCGGACTGGCCAGAGCAGACCATCGTCGGGCCGGGCGGCTCCAGCTGGTGGGTTTCCCGCGACTGAACCGCGGACAGTCCAGATCCCGGACGAGGTGGACTGCCCGGCGCATCGCGGAGACCGATGCCGCCGGGCAGCGGACTACCTTTGTGGCCACCGGACCAGTGGGCCAGGCCCGCCTCGACAGCTCGGAAGCCAGGTAGCCCGTCATGAGTAACGACAGCGACATCGACGCCACCTTCGTCCAGACCCGCGCGGCGTTGCACGCCGTCGCCGAGCACGTCCTCGCCGCCGCTCGCTACCAGTCCACCGGCCGCATCGGCCTGATCGTCACGCCCGGCGGGTTCGCCACGCCTGCGTTCGGCGACGACGCCCGAACCGTCGCCGTCGAGGGCACCGACCTCGTCGTGCGCGTCGGGACGGACGGCTCGGCGTCCGGCGAGGCGGTGACGCGCGCGCCACTGCGCACACTGCGCGCCGCCGCGACCCTGGCCGGCCTGAGCGCGCCGGGCGGCCCGACCGCAGTCTACCACCTGAACACGCCCTGCGACTCCGACGCCGCACTGGCCCTCGACGCCGAGGCTGCCCGGCGCATCGCCGACTGGTACGCGCTCGGCAGCACGGCACTGCACGAATGGCGAGCCGAGATCCCCGGGGACGACCCGAGTGAGGTCACCCTCTGGCCCGAACACGCTGACGTCGCCCTCCGGGCCGGCGACATCAACTACGGCGCGTCGCCCGGCGACGAGCAGATTTCGCAGCCCTACCTCTACGTCGGTCCCCCGTCACCGCCGCCGCCATCGTCGGACGGCTTCTGGAACGCGTCTTTCGGCGCCTACGTCACCTGGGACAACGTTCCCTCGGCCGCGGACGCCCTCGACTTCTTCCGCCGGGGCCGCCGGCAGGCTCACGGCGGATGATTCCGCGGTGATGTCGGCGCACGCGATCGAAGGAGCCGGCCAAGGGTCCTCGATTCCGATGCGGCGCAGTGGGCGGTCGGCGCCCGCGGCGCGGTGGGCGGTCGGCGCCGGCACCGGATCTCCACTCGGCCGCGTTCCTCGACTGGCGCCAGAGCACCGTGCCGTCTCACGGTGCTCTGGCAGCTTCTCTGTAGGTCCAGAGCGCGCTCTGGACCTACAGGTCTCCGGTCAGTTCTCCTTGACGGCGTGCAGCATCGTGACGCCGAGCCAGGGGCCGCCGTACCAGTACCCGGGCCCGAGCGGGCGCAGCGTGCCCTGGCCGATGTGCGCGGCGTACTTCCTGGCCATGGGCCAGGGATCGGCGATGACCAGCTGCCCGCCCGGGCGCAGCACCCGCATGGCCTCATCCACCGCGCGGTAGCGCCCCACCGGCGATGGGATGTTGTGGATCGCCAGCGCGCTCGTCACGATGTCGAAGGAGCTGTCCGCGAACGGCAGCGCGGTCATGTCGGCCGTGTGCACTTCCACCCGGTCGGCGACCCCGGCCGCCGCGGCGTTGGCGAGCGTGGCCGTGGGGGTGTTCCCGCTCTGATCCTTCGTCCACAGGTCCGCTCCGACGGCACGCCCTTTCGGTAGCCGCCTGGCCGCCGCGATCAGCACCGCGCCGCGGCCACAGCCCAGGTCCAGCAGTTGTTCGTCGCCCCGCAGGCCGGCGCGGTCCAGTTCCCGCTCCCAGATGCGCATCTTGCCGCGGAGTGTGGTGTGCAGGAAGAAGCCGGCCTTGGCCAGCAGTACCGATCCGGCCGCCGCCGTCGCGATCCGGCCTGGCCGCCGCTGGGCGGCGGTCAGCCAGCACGCCACCCCGGCGGCGCCGAGAACCGCCGGGATCGCCGGGGCGTCAACGCCGTAACGAGGCGATGGAAGGGCCGGAAGACGTGACATGTTCGGCTCCTTGAACATGAGGGATTCCTCTCCTGGCGTTGAGCTAGACGAGGGCGGGCCGGGGTTCCTGGGCGGGCTCCTCCTCCGCCGGCGGCTCGATGGCGAGGTGCGGGAGGCGGCGGTCCAGCCATCCGGGCAGCCACCAGTTGGCCCGGCCGCACAGGTGCATCACGGCCGGCACGAGCACCGTGCGCAGGACGAAGGCGTCGAGCGCCACGGCGGAGGCCAGTCCGATGCCGAACTGCGCGATGTTGACCTCGCCGACCAGCGCGAAGGTGAGGAACACGGCAATCATGATTGCTGCCGCAGCGGTGATCACCCGGGCCGTGTCGGTCTGGCCCACGAGCACCGCCCTCGCGTTGTCACGGGTGCGTGACCATTCCTCGGCCATCCTGCTGACCAGGAACACCTGGTAGTCCATGGACAGGCCGAACAAGATGGCCAGAACTATCCCAGGCAGGTAGCCCTCGACCGGCACGGACTCGCCGAGGCCGAAGGCCTTCATTCCCCAGCCCCACTGGAAGAAGGCGGTGAGCACGCCGAAGGTGGCGGCCGCCGACAGCAGGTTCAGTACCGCCGTGACCGCGGGAATCAGCAGGCTGCGGAAGGCGAGCATGAGGAGCACGAAGCTGAAGCCCGCTATCGCGGCGAGGAACCAGGGCAGCTTGGCGTCTGTCGACGCTGCGAAATCGACGAAGGTGGCCGTTACGCCGCCTACGTAGACCCGCAGGGTGGTGTTCTGCGTGTAACGCGGTATGACCGTGTTCCGCACCTGGCTGATCAGGGTGGCGGTGGCCCGGGCCTGCGGCGCCGTGGTGGGGAGGATCTGGGTGACCTCGATCGTCGGCCCGGCGGACGGCGTCGCCTGCGCGGGCCCGGTCTGCACGGCGGCCACCCCCGGGACGGCGGTGAGCGCGCGGTCGAGCCGGTCGAGCGCGGCGCGGTCGGCGGCGGAACTGACCTGGGAGACCAGGAGCAGCGGACCGTTGAAGCCCGGCCCGAAGCCGGCGGCGAGCATCTCGTACGCCTTGTAGCTGGTGCTGGACTTCGAGTCATTGGAATCGTCGGCGAAGCCGAGCCGCAGGGACAGCGCGGGAAGGGAGATCACGATGATCACCACGAGCCCCGCCGCGGCGAGCGGGACGGGGAAGCGGGGTATGACCCGCGACCAACGTGCCCACACGCCACTGGCGCTGTCCTCATGCTGCGGCCCGTCGGCCTGGAGCCTGCGGCGCTGCCGCCTGCTCAGCACGCGCAGGCGGAGCACCCCGAACAGCGCGGGCAGCAGCGTGATGGCCGCGAGCACGGTGCACGCCACGGTGATCACCGCCGCGTACGCCAGCCCGTTGAGGAAGCCCTGACCGAGGGTGAGCAGGCCGAGCAGGGCGACGCACACCGTGCCCCCCGCGAAGAGGACCGCGCGGCCCGACGTGTTGAGTGCGCGGACGGCCGACTCCTGTGGGTCCAGTCCCGACAGCAGGCCGTGGCGGTACCTGGTCACGATGAACAGGGCGTAGTCGACGCCGACGCCCAGGCCGATGAGTGCGCCGAGGATAGGGGCCAGTCCGGTCACGCTGGTCAGGTGGCTGAGCGGGGCCATGAGCATCAGACCGCTGCCGACGCCGGCCAACGCGGCCGCGATCGGCAGCGCCATCGCGAACAGCGATCCGAACGCGAAGAACAGGATGACCGCGGCGACGGCGATGCTGATCGCCGACATGTAGGACAGCGGCGCCTGCTGGGCGTGCGAGATGGCCTGCCCGCCGAGCTCGATCGAGAGACCCGGCTCCCGGGCGGCGCGCGCCACCGAGATGACCCGCTTGATGTTGGCCGAGTCCAGGTTGTCGGACGACTTGGTGAAGGTCACGGTGGCGTACGCGGTGCGCCCGTCCGGGCTTGTCTGGACCTTGCCGCCCGGCTGGTAGGGGCTGACCACGGAGCCCACCTCGGGCACGTCCGACACCCGCGCGAGCATGGGCAATATTCGCTGCTTGACGGCGGGATCGGTGACGCTGCCATTGCTCACCCGCCAGACGATCTGATCGGAGTCGCCCGCCTGGCCCGGCGCCGCCCGCTGGAGCAGTTCCTGGGCGGAGCCCGACCCGCTGCCGGTCAGCGTGAACGAGTTGTCATATGACGACTTCACCACCTGCGATATCACCGTCAGGCCGATGAGCAGGCCTATCCAGGCGGTGATCACCACGAAGCGGTGCCGATAGCACCAGCGTGCAAGAACTGACATGATCCTCCATTCCTTCCGGTTCGGCTCGTCATCGTCCGGCACCCGGCCCGCCCTGGTCGTCGGCCAGCCGCAGTGATTGCCCAGCCGCGACCGCGCCATCCGGCGCAGATTACGGTTTTGCCTACTGCGTTCGCAGTAGTTCCCTCGTGGATGGCGAGGTCGGGTGTTTACAGTTCAGCTATGTGGGCGAGTGCCTGGAGCAGGCTGATGGCCGGACAGCTCCTGCTGCTTTCGGCGATCACGTCGATGGTGCTGTTCGCGGTGGTGACGATCCCCGCGGACGTGCGCCAGGCACCGAGTTCCCACCAGCCGCTGAGCTGGGCGGTCTCCGCCGTGGTCTACGCGGTCCTGGTGGCGGCTCGGCGGTCTCCGATCGGCATCGTGGCGTGCGCCGTCGTCGGATCGGCGGTTCTGATGGCGGACGGGATGGCCTACCCGCTGACCCTGCCGGCGGTCTTCTACGCGCTGTACCTGGTCGCGCGGGGGGCCGGCCAGGGCCGGACGCTCGCGGTCGGCGTCGTCGTCAAGGCGGCGCTGCTCACCACTTCGCTCATCACCCATCCAGGCATCACGGGCTTCGTCATCCTGCTGTGGGCGGCCCTGGCGGTGACCACCGGCACGGCCACCCGCAGCCACCGCGCCTTCGTCGCCGAGGTCGAGGACCGCGCCAGGCGCGCCGAGCAGGCCAAGGAGGACGAGGCGAGCCGCCGCGTCGCCGATGAACGGCTGCGGATCGCCCGGGAGCTGCACGATGCCGTCGGGCACCACGTTGCCCTGATCAACGTGCAGGCCGGCGCGCTGGCCTGCCTGCTCGACGACGAGAACCTCACCCAGGCCAGGGAGTCGGTCGCGCACATCCAGCACGCGAGCGAGGAGGCCCTGGAGGAGCTACGGCTGACCGTCGGCCTGCTGCGCGAACCCGGTGCGTTCACCCCGGCGGAGCCGACGGAGCCAGTCCCGGGACTCGACCAGCTCGAGGAGTTGCTCTGCGCGTTCGCCGGTGCGGGCCTGCGGGTCACCCGCGAGGTGCGGGGCCAGGCCCGGCCGTTGCCCGAGGCGATGGAACTGACCGCCTACCGGGTCATTCAGGAGTCGCTGACCAACACCCGCAAGCACGCCGGCTGCGACACCGCCGTGGTGCGGCTCGGGTACGCCCCCGGTGCGTTCAGCCTGGCGGTCGAGGACGAGGGCGAGTTCGCGACCCAGGGCAGCCACATGACGTCAGAGGGACACGGCATCATGGGTATGCGAGAGCGGGTGGCCGCGTTGGGCGGACGGCTGTCGGCCGGGCCGCGGCCCGAGGGGGGGTACCGCGTCATCGCCGAGCTTCCGCTGCGAGTGGCCCGGACCGAGGGCTCGTGACCGGGACCGCGCCCGCCGCGGCGCCGACCCGCGTCGTTCTCGCCGACGACCAGGACCTGGTTCGCGCCGGCCTGCGGCTGATGATCGACCGCGCGCCGGGGCTGACGGTGGTGGGCGACGCGGCCAACGGCCACGACGCGGTCCGCCTCGCCCGCGAAGCACGGGCCGATGTCGTCCTGATGGACATCCGGATGCCGGGTCTGGATGGGCTGGCGGCGACGCGCCGGATCGCCGCTGATGACGGCCTCGCCGGGGTACGGGTGCTGATCCTGACGACGTTCGAGGTCGATGAGTACGTCTTCGAGGCGCTGCGGTCGGGGGCCAGCGGATTCCTCGGCAAGGGCGCGCGCCCGGACACCCTGATCGACGCGATCCGCACCGTCGCCCGCGGCGACGCGCTGCTTTCGCCGGCCGCCACCCGGGGCCTCATCGCCAGGTTCCTGACGCTGCACGACAGCGAGCCGGTCCGTGCGTCACCGTCTATTTCCACCCTCACCGACCGCGAGTGCGAGGTGACCACGCTGGTCGCCGACGGGATGTCCAACGCGGAGATCGCCGCTCAGCTCATGCTCAGCCCGCTGACCGTCAAGACCCACGTCAACCACGCAATGACCAAGATCGGTGCACGCGACCGCGCGCAGCTCGTCGTGCTCGCCTACCAGACCGGCCTGGCGCGGGTGCCACGTCCCCGGCCGTGAGTCCGTGCGGCGCCGCCGCGGGGACGATCCCCGCCGCGACCGCCGCGAGCGCGCTGGGTGCCGTGGCACCTAGGCGAGCAGAAGCAGGGTCGTTCCGCTGCGGGCGGGTGCGTGGGGATCCGCGGCACGCAGTCGTGCCAGGCCGCGTTCGTACTGGTCGTCGGTGAGGGCGCGGAGCTTGGAATCCGACGCGCGGTCCAGCCGGGTGGCGTACTCGGCCAGGGTCGGCGCCGCGGTGTGGTGGATCGTGCGCAGGTCCAGCCGGCTGAAGCCGGCGCCGGCGAAGGCATCCTCGACCTGGCGGACGGTCGGGTAGGCGTCGATGCACGCCGCGGTCTCGGGGAACCAGCGGACGCGGATGTCGGTGCCGCTGTGGCCGGGGAAGGCGTTGCGGAAGGCGACGCGGGCGCCCGGGCGCAGTGCCCGCCGGGTTTCGTGGGCGGCCGCCGCCAGGTCGTCGAGGTGGTGCAGGACGGAGCCGAACCACGCGAGGTCCGCGCACCCGTCCGGGACGGGGAGGTGCTCGGCCGTGCCGTCCAGGGCCAGGATCGCGGGTGGGATCAGCGCGCGGCGGGAGGCGTCCGGCTCGATCGCGAGGACACGCGCGCCGAACCAGCCGGTGAACGCCGCGGCGAAGCCGCCCGTTCCAGCTCCGACATCCAGGATCGTCGGGCGCTCCGGGAGATGCGGGGTCAGCGCGTCTCGCCAGCGCGTCAGGCTCTCGGGCGGCAGGTCTCGCGCGGCGCGGTACCTTTCGGCATCCACCGGAGTTGCCCGGTCAGCCAAGGCCGAGGCCGCGGGCGATCAGTCCGCGCTGCACGTCGTTGGTCCCACCGCCGAGGAAGGCAAGGATCGACAGGCGCAGACCCTGCTCGAAGATGCCGCCGCCGGGAATGTCCGGCCCGGCCAGGGCCGAGATGGGGCCGAGGATCTCCAGCGCGTCGCGGCTGACCAGCTCCGCCACCTCGGCGGCCAGCACGCCGGCCATCGAGGAGATGAGGCGCGCGGTGTGCGCGATGCCGGACTCGGTTCCCTCGGCCGCCTCGGCGAGCAGCAGGTTCACCGCCTGGACCTGGACGGCCAGGTCACTCAGCCTGGCTCGGCGGGCCGATCCGGCCGGGCCGGCCGTACCGTCCGGATCGGCGCGGACGGCCGCCAGCAGCTCGTCGAACTGCCGGCGGGACATGCCGGCGACCTCGCCGGCCAGCAGCAGTCGTTCGCCGGTGAGGGTGTCGGTGATGACCCGCCAGCCGCGGTTGACCGGGCCGACGCGCGCGGAGTCGCTCACCCTGACGTCGTCGAAGGTCACCGTGCAGCAGGTCTGCCCGGACAGGGCCCGGTGCGGCTCGGTCCTGATCCCCGCGGCCGCCATCGGCACCATGAACATGCTGATCCCGGCCAGCGGCAGCTTCGCGGTCGGGTCCGTGCGTACGGCGAGCCAGATGTACTCCGCGGCATGGGCGTTGCCGATCCAGGACTTCGTCCCGTTGATCACCCAGTCGTCGCCGTCCCGGACAGCACTCGTGGTCAGCGACGCGAGATCGGAGCCCGCTTCGGGCTCGCTGTAGCCCAGGCAGAAGTTCAGCTCGCCGGCCAGGATCCGGGGCAGGTACCGGGCCTTCTGCTCGGCCGTCCCGTACTTGACGAGGGGAGCGCCGACGACCGAGACGGCGGCCATCGCGATGGCGACCGGCAGTTGGTGGTAGGCGGTCTCGTCCTGCACCACGAGCTGCTCGGCGAGGGTGGCATCGCGGCCGCCGTCGGCGACGGGCCAGGACATGCCGAACCAGTTTCGCGCTGCCACCGCCGCCACCAGCGCGGGGTCGTCGCCCTTGGCGAACAGTCGCACCGGGCTGCGATGCTCGGAGCAGAAGGAGCGGGCCTGCGCCCGCATCGTGGCCGTCCGCGCGGTGGAATCCACGGCGGGCAGGCCGACCGCGCTCCTGATCAGGAGGTCGGCGACGGTCCCGCCCGGGGGCGGGCAGGTCGGCAGCAGCGCGAGGTCGGCATGGACCTGGCGGAAGAGCCAGGGGGCGTCATGCTCCTCGAAGTACCCGCCGGCACCGAGGTTGTGGTGCGCACTGGTCTGGACGCGCGACGCGCAGGCCGCCGCGTGGGACACCGCGAGCTCGGTGGCGAGGATCCGGTCCGGTGCGTCGGCGCCGTGTGTGCGGATGGCCTCCTCGATGAGGAGCTCACCCGCGACGAGTTCGATTTCTCGGGCCGCCGCGCGCTGCTGTACCGCGCCGAACCCACCGATCGCCCGGCCGAACTGCCGGCGGACCTTCGCGTGAGCGATGGACTGGTCGTGAGTCCGCCGCGCGGCCGCCATCACCCGTACCGCCAGGCCCAGCCTGAGCAGGGACAGCGCCTGGTCGGCCCGCTCCGGATCGATATCGACGACCGCCTCCGGTCCACCGAGGTGGAGCCGGGCCCAGGCGGGCGACGCCAGCCCGGGCCGCGGGACGGCGAACTCCACGGGTCGTACCGACGCGCGTCCGCCCGCCGGCGGCAGGACCAGGACGTGCGAGGCGGCCATCCCGCCGGCCATGAACGGCACCGTCTCGGTCGCCGGATCGGTCGCACACACCAGGATCCGGACGTCGCCGGCCGCGATGCCGGTCGTGATCCGCGGGGCCTTCGCCAGCAGCCCCGCGGCGACGAAGCCGTCCATGACGGGCAGTGGGCAGGCGGCCGCGCCCGTGGCTCGGACCAGCGCGAGGGCGGCGTCGAGGTCGGTGGAGTCGAACCAGCCCTGGGCGGCGGCCAGTCCCCACAGCCGAGCCAGAGCGGCCTCGTCAGCCAGGTCGGGGAAACGCCAGTTCCGGGTCAGTAGTTCGGTGACTTCATCCATTCCGAGCATTTCACCCGTCCCGCCCGCAGTGTCCGGTGTCACGCCGTTGATCCGAGCGTAGGGGGTGGTGTCAAAACCCGACAAGGTGGGTTCGAGGAAATAGGGGGCTGATAGGGGTTCGTTGCATCAGGGTGGCGGATGAGGTCGATTTCCGTCGGGTAATGGGATGGGTCGTGCGGCGCATTGGATATTTTCGACGCGCGTGATTCCTCTTGGTATTTCTGGGTGGCCTCTCGGGCGGACGGTACCTGCCATGCGCCCTGTCCGTCACCCCTGCCGTACCCCTAGTTGCGCATAAGGGTGCGGTAAGGGTTGGGGTCGGCTGGTCGGGAGCCTATTCTTGATGAATGTGCCAGGCTTGACCATTCGAGGTGAGATTGAAGTGCCAGCGCTCGAACGTGCATCGGGAAACAACTGATGGAATTCGATTGGTCGTCGAACCAGCGTGAGCTCTACGCAGGCATGAGTGCGGCCGTTGCCGAGCGATTCGCCGATTACGAGACCAGCGCCGACCCGGAACTGGTGCGGCTGGCCTGGAAGGACGCGGCCAGCATTGGCCTGACGGGGCTGTGCCTGCCCGCGGAGCACGGCGGGGCCGGTCTGGGGGCGCTGGACACAGCGCTGGGCCTCGAGGCGTTCGGCCACTCCTGTTCCGACATGGGGCTGGTGTTCGGCGTCGCGGCGCACCTGCTGTCGTGCGCCGTGCCCGTGGGGGAGTTCGGGACGGACGAGGCCAGGGAACTGCTGGCGGGCATGGCGGCGGGCGACCTGATCGCCGGCAACGCCATGACGGAGGACGAGGCGGGCTCGGATGTCGGGCGGATCCGGACCACCGCCACGCCCTCGGGCGAGGGATACCTGCTCAACGGGGAGAAGTCCTTCGTCAGTAATGCCCCGATCGCGGACGTCTTCGTGACCTATGCGGTCACGGATCCCACCGCAGGTTTTCTGGGCATTTCCGCGTTCGTCGTGCCGCGGGAGCTGGCCGGCGTCGTCGTGGGTCCGCCGCTGCCGAAGATGGGACTGAACGGCTGCCTGGCCGCGCGGGTGCGGTTCGAGGACTGCCTCGTACCGGCCGGGTACCGGCTCGGCGCCGAGGGCAGTGGCGGGGCGATCTTTCAGCATTCCATGGGGTGGGAACGCGGCTGCCTGTTCGCCGCCTACCTGGGCCTGATGGAGCGACAGCTCACCGAGTGCGTGGACCGGGTCGTCGGCAGGCGTCAGTTCGGGCGGAAGATCTCCGGGTTCCAGGCCGTCTCGCACCGGATCGCCCGCATGCGGCAGCGGCTGGAGGGCGCGCGGCTGCTTCTCTACCGCGCCTGCTGGCTGCTCGACCAGGGCCAGCCGGACGTCACCGCGATCGCCCTGGCGAAGACCGCGGTGTCCGAGGCCGCGATCGCCAACAGTCTCGACGCCATGCAGCTGTTCGGCTCGGCCGGCTACCTGGCCGGCACCGGGATCGAGGAGCAGCTGCGTGACTGCCTGCCCACCACCATCTTCTCCGGGACGACCGAGATCCAGCTGGAGCTCATCGCCAGGGGAGAAGGGTTGTGAGCCTGCACCAGCTCGTCATCGACGCCGCCGCGCGCCGGCCCGACGCGTTGGCCGCCAGCGGTCCGGCGGGCTCGCTCACCTACGGCGAGCTCGATGCCGCGGCTGACGCGATCGCGGCCACGCTCGGGCGCCAGGGCGTGCGGCGCGGAGATCGGGTTGTGGTCTGGGCGGCCAAGAGCCCGGAGACGGTGGCGGCGATGCAGGCCGTCCTGCGGCTCGGCGCCGCCTATGTGCCCGTCGACGGCGGCAGCCCGGTGGCCCGGGTCGCAGCCATCGCCCGGGACTGCGCGGCCCGCGTCGTCGTGACGGACCGCGCCCGGATTCCGCGGATCTCTGGCGAGCTGGGCCCGGACGTCCGCTGCGAGGAGCTCGACGCTCCCCGCGATCCGGCGCCGGCCGTCCATGTCGCCACGGCTCCCGACGATCTGGCGTACATCCTCTACACCTCGGGGTCGACCGGCGCGCCCAAGGGGGTGTGCCTGACCCACGAGAACGCGCGGGCGTTCGTCGACTGGGCACACGACCTGCTGATGCCGGGGGAGGACGACCGGTTCGCCAACCACGCGCCGTTCGCTTTCGACCTGTCGGTACTCGACCTGTACGTGGCCTTCCGCGCCGGAGCGTCGGTGCATCTCATCCCGCCGGAACTGTCCTTCGCGCCAGCGCGACTCGTCGAGTTCCTCCACGCCGAGCGGATCAGTATCTGGTACTCGGTGCCGTCCGCCCTCGCGGTCATGATGCGCTACGGCGGGCTCCTCGACCGTCCGGCGCCGCAGACGCTGCACACCGTGCTGTTCGCGGGTGAGCCGTTCCCCATCGCGGGGCTGCGGGACCTGGCCGGCTGGACAGGCGCGCGGATGATGAACCTCTACGGCCCGACCGAGACCAACGTGTGCACGTTCCACGAGGTCACGAAGGTGGACCTGGAACGCGACCGGCCGGTGCCGATCGGGATCGCGGCCAGCGGCGACCGGGTCTGGGCGCTGCGGGACGGCGGCGGGATCGCGGCCTCGGGTGAGGTGGGCGAACTCGTCGTGGACGGCCCCACGGTGATGCCCGGCTACTGGGGTCATCCGCCGCAGCGCGGTCCGTATCACACCGGCGACCTGGTTCGGGTCCTTCCCGACGGCGCGTTCGACTACCTCGGGCGCCGCGACCAGATGGTGAAGATCCGCGGCCACCGGGTCGAACTCGGTGAGGTCGAGGCCATCCTCGAGAACCACGTCGATGTCGCGGAGGCGGCCGCGGTGGCGGTGGGCGAAGGAGCCGACACCCGGCTGGTGGCGTTCGTTGCTCCGCGATCCGGCCGCGATCTCGGCGTCCTGGCCGTTCGCCGACACCTCGTTGCGCACCTGCCGCGCTACATGGTGGCGGACGAGGTGCGAATCGTCTCCCCGCTGCCCAGGAACGGCAACGGCAAGATCGACCGCCTGGCGTTGAAGGCGTGCGCCGACGGTGTGGAACGAACAGTCCACGAACCGGGTTCGTGACATCCACCTCCCGACGGAAAGGGCGGCGCAATGCCCCTCGAAGAGGTCACACCGCGGATCAGGACCTTCATCAGCGAGAGCTTTCTTGACGGTGATCCAGGAGGTGAGCTCACCGAGTCCACCCCGCTGCTCGAATGGGAGGTCCTCAACTCGATGAACAGTGCGCTCCTCCTGAACTTCCTGCGGGAGGAGCTGCGGGTCGACGTGCCGTTGTCGTCGATCACCGCGGCGAACTTTCGGGACATCGCCGCCATCAGCAAGCTCGTCTCCAGCCTGATGACCGTTCCTGCGGAAGGTGTCTGAGAACGATGAGTGTCGACTATGACGTCGTGATCGTCGGCGGTGGCCCGGCCGGCTCCAGCGCTGCTGCCTACCTCGCCATGGCCGGTCTGTCGGTGGCTGTGTTCGAGGGCGAGAACTTCCCCCGGCCGCATGTGGGCGAGTCGCTGGTTCCGGCCACCACGCGGGTGCTGGTGGAAATCGGGGTGATGGACAAGATCGAGGCGGCGGGATTCCCGCGCAAGTACGGCGCGGCCTGGACCTCGTCCCAGACGCGCAATGTCACCGCGGACCAGAGCAGTGCGTTCACCCATGAACTCGGCGTGGCCGACATCCTGTTCAGCGAACGCGACCAGCCGGGGGTCGACCGGGACTACACCTTCCACGTCGACCGCAGTCGGTTCGACCTCATCCTGCTCAAGCATGCCGAAAGCCTCGGCGCCAAGGTGTTCCAGGGGATCCGCGCGATGCGCGTGGACTTCGACGACCCCGCCAAGGTCACGCTGACCTGCAAGGTGGGGTCGAGCACGGTGGACGTCACCGCGAAGATGGTCATCGACGCCTCCGGCCGGCAGACCATGCTGGGCCGCCAGCTCGGAACCAAGGACGCGGACCCCGTCTTCAACCAGTACGCGATCCATGCCTGGTTCGAAGGTCTCGATCGCTCCTCGGTCGCCAACGACCCCGAAAAGGTCGACTACATCTACGTGCACTTCCTGCCGATCAGCGACACCTGGGTGTGGCAGATCCCCATCACCGACACCGTCACCAGCATCGGGGTCGTGACCCAGAAGCACCGGTTCGCCGAGGCGAACCTGGACCGCGAGAAGTTCTTCTGGAACTTCCTGGAGAGCCGGCCGGACCTGTGCGCGGCGCTGCGGAAGACGGAGCAGGTCACGCCCCTGAAGGTCGAGGGCGACTACAGCTACGCCATGCGGCAGATCTGCGGCGACCGGTACGTGCTGATCGGTGACGCCGCGCGCTTCGTCGACCCGATCTTCTCCAGCGGGGTCAGCGTCGCGTTGAACAGTGCGCGGCTGGCCTGCCACGACATCGTCGCGGCCGTCGAGGCCGACGACCTCTCGCAGGCCAGGTTCGCCACCTTCGAGAAGAAGATCCGCAACGGTGTCCGCAACTGGTACGAGTTCATCTCGGTCTACTACCGGCTGAACATCCTTTTCACCACGTTCGTGGCGGACCCGCGATACCGGCTGGACATCATCCGGCTGCTCCAGGGCGACCTCTACGACGAGGAGGAGCCGGAGGTCCTGCGGATCATGCGGGAGACCGTGACCGCCGTCGAGAACGACCCGTCCCACCTGTGGCACTCCTACCTTGGCACCCTCCGTGCCCCGATCCTGACCCCGGCCTTCTAGGTGGCTGGTGCCGATCGCGGCGCCGCCGCCCGGGCCGGTTCAACCCTCGTCCGCGGGGAGCGAAAGCGTCCGGTGCACGAACCGGACGCCCGGTGCCCGTACCGCGACGGAGGCGATCACACCGACCCGGTCGGGCAGATCGGCCAGCGACCACTCGGAGATGTCGCCGCACTGGTCCGGGAGCGACACCACGGCGCCGTCGGCGGTCGTCACGATGCCGCGCAGGTCGGTGGCGAGGCCGGTGCCGAGGGCCTTCGCCACGGCCTCCTTGCGGGTCCAGAAGCGGAGTGCCTGGGCGTCCCGGAGCACATCCGGCAGCTCGTCCACCGCCTGCCGCTCAGCCTCGGCCAGCGCCGTGCGGGCCAGCGCGCGACGGTCGGCCAGCGGCCGGAGCCGTTCGACATCGACGCCGACCGGGGCGTCCCAGGACAGGGCGGCCGCCACCACGGCCTCGGCATGGCTGAGGCTCACCTGGAGGCCCCCGGGCTCGACGACCAGCGGACGCCCCCGTCCGTCGCGCTCCCAGGCCTGGTGGTCCGGTGCCCATGACGTGTACGCCTCGACCAGTTGCCGGCCGAGCCGATGCGCGGCGGCACGTGCCCGGCGGTACCGCCGGGCACGCTGGTCCAGGCTGAGCGGCCCGCCTCCGGGCGCCGGACCCACCGCCAACCAGACGGCGACGTAACCAGTTCCCGCGAGCCGTGGCCCATTCACCGGTCACCTCTCCGGTACCCGCCGGGATACCGATGCCGAACTGCGGAAGCTCATTGTAGAGCGAGGGATATCTTCCATGGCAGAACGACTCCGGACGAGCTCGCCCGCCACGGCCATAGCCGTCGTCGGCATCGGCTGCCGATTTCCCGGCGGCGCCCGCGATCTCGATTCCTTCGGCGCGGCCCTCAGGTCCGCGACCACCGTTTTCGAGGACATTCCCGCGACCCGTTGGGACCGCGGGTTCGCCAGGCCGGGCGACTCCGGTCCGGGCACGGCCAGTCATGTCGGCGGCTTCCTGGCGGAGATCGACCGGTTCGACGCGTCCTACTTCGGGGTCTCGCCACGTGAGGCGAGCGCGATGGATCCCCAGCAGCGGCTGATGCTCGAGGTGGCCTGGGAGGCAATGAGCGATTCCGGGCGGCCCGCGGACGCCTGGCACGGCACCCGCACCGGGGCGTTCTTCGGGATGTTCACCCACGACTACGCGACGCTGCACACCAAGACCCTCGGAATCCAGGGCATCGGGCCGCACTACGCCAGCGGAAGCGAGTCCAGCTTCGTCGCGGGCCGGCTGGCCTACACCTTCGACCTGCACGGGCCCATGGTCTCCCTGACCACCGCCTGCTCCTCGTCCCTGTTCGCCGTGCATCTGGCGAGTCAGAGCCTGCGGTCCGGTGAGACCGACATCTGCCTGGCCGGCGGCGTCAACCTGCTGATCACGCCCGAGCTGAGCGTCTTCATGAGCAGGATCGGCGCGATCTCGCCGACCGGGCGATGCCGTCCGTTCGCGGCTGACGCCGACGGCATCCTGCGCGGTGAAGGCTGCGGCGTCGTCGTCCTCAAACGCCTGCCCGACGCCCTCGCCGACCGGGATCGGATCTACGGGGTCATCCGCGCATCGGCGGTCAACCATGACGGCCGCAGCCTCGGCATCACAGCGCCCAACGGCATCGCCCAGGTCGATCTGCTGCGCACCGCCCTCGGCAGCTCGGGGATCGACCCGTCGGACGTCGACTACGTGGAGGCCCACGGCACCGGGACCCCGCTCGGCGATCAGGTCGAACTCATGGCGCTGGACGAGGTCTACGCGAGGCGCCGGGCACCGGGCCGCCCGCCGCTCTACGTGGGCTCCAACAAGGCGGTGTTCGGGCACACCGACGCCGCGGCCGGCATCGCCGGTCTGCTCAAGGGCCTCTGGGTCGTCCACTCGCGAGAGGTTCCCGCCCAGCCCGATCCCGGTCGGCTCACCTCGGCGGTCTCCTGGGACCGCGGCACGATGGCGGTGCCGGTCAGCCCGGTCAGCCTCGCGGACACGAGTCGGCCGGTCCGTGTCGGGGTCAGCTCCTCCGGGCTCAGCGGCACGAACGTCCATGTGATCGCCGAAGGCGTCGAGCCCGTCGGGGCCGCGCCCGAGAGCAGTCGACCCGCCGGTCCCTACGTGCTGCTCGCCTCGGCGTTCCACCAGGCGGGCCTGGCCGACCAGGTTGCCGGGATGGGGGATCGGGTGATCGCCGGCGCCGGAGCCGGAGCCGGCGACCTCGACGACCTGGTCGCGTCCGCGGCGACCCGGCGGACGCAGGAACGGCATCGGTTCGCCGCCGTCGCGGCGGGACCAGCGGAGCTGGCGGCGGCACTGGCCGAGGTCGAGGAGGCGCCGGAAGGTACCTACCTCGGCGTCGTGGATCCCGAGGGCGTTCCCGAGCCCGTGTTCGTGTACTCCGGTCAGGGCGCGCAGTGGGCGGGCATGGCGGTGGACCTGTACGACGCCTCGCCCGTGGTCCGCGAAGCACTCGACGAGTGCGACACGCTGATCCGGCGGGATGTGTCCTGGTCGTTGATCGACGAGCTGCGGCGCGGCGAGGACAGCCGGCTCGACCGGACCGACCACGCCCAGCCGGCCCTCCTCGCCGTGCAGGTGGCGTTGACGAGCTGGCTGGCCGAGTGCGGCGTGCGGCCGCGGGCCGTGGTCGGGCACAGCGTCGGGGAGATCGCCGCCGCGCACGTGGCGGGCGCGATCTCCCGTGCCGACGCCGTACGGCTGGCAGTTCGGCGAGGCCAGCTCCTTCAGGAGACAGCGGGCCGAGGTGCCATGCTGGCGGTCCGCGCGGACCGGGACCCGGTCCTGGCGGCACTGGCCGACACCGGCCTGCCGGTGGTCGTCGCCGCGGTCAACGGACCGGGCGCGGTCGTGCTCAGCGGCCCACCGGACGCCGTCGACTCGGCCGCCACGGCGATCGAGGCCCGCGGTCTGCGGTGCCGGCGGCTGTCCGGTGACTACGCGTTCCACAGCCCGGTGGTGGCTGACCGTGGCCCGCGGCTGCGGGAGGCGCTGGCCGATCTCACCGTCACCGCCACCTCGACGCGGTTGCTGTCCAGCGTGCTACCGGACGACGAGGACGTCCGCTTCGACGCCGGCTACTGGGCCCGCAACCTCACCGACCCCGTGCTCCTGTGGCCCGTGGTCGACCGGCTGCTCGCCGAAGGCGACCGGGCGTTCGTCGAGATCGGCCCGCACCCCACGCTGATCCGCTCACTCGCCGACGCGGTCCGCCGTCGGGAGCGCCGGGGGCCGGTGACGGCCACTCTGCGCCGCGGCGAACCGGGGCTGCTGTCGTTGCACCGGACGGTCGCTCAGCTCCATGTCATCGGCGTCGACGTGGACTGGGCGAGGATCGCCGGAACACCGGCCCGGTACCGGACGCTGCCGGTGCCCTCCTGGGGCGGGGAGAAGTTCTGGCTGCCCGGGGTCAGGCCCGGCGAGCAGGGGCGCACTCCGGCGGGCGCGGTGCCGGCACAGCTACGCCTCGGCGTGCTCGACGCCGACGGCCGGGTGATCAGTGAACTGGTCTCGCGTCCGGTGGATGACAGGGCTCCGACCGACCCCGGCAAGCCCGCCGGGCCGGCCCCCGCGGTGGCTCCCCGGCCCGCACCCGCGAGCAGGCCGCAGATGCGCGGCGGTCCGCTGGCGCGCGTCGAGGCGCTGGTCGCGGCCGTTCTCGGTCTACCCGATGACCAGCGGCCGGCGAGGCGACGCGGTCTGTTCGACCAGGGCCTCGACTCGCTCACCGCCGTCGAGCTGCGGGACCGCCTGGCCGCCGAGTTCGGCCTGGAACTGCCCGCGACGATCGTCTTCGAGAATCCGACGATCGAGGCGCTCAGCGCGTTCCTGGCGGAGGCCGCCCCGGCGGCCGGCACCCGGACGACCACGCCGGCCGACGATCGGGCGGGTGACGATCGGGCGGGTGACGGTGAGCCGTCGGACGACGCCATCGCGGTGATCGGCATGTCGTGCCGCCTGCCCGGCGCGAGGTCGCCGGAGGAGTTCTGGTCGCTGCTCACCGAGGGCCGCCTCGCGGTCCGCGACCTGCCGGCCGACCGCGTGGCCGATCCGATCTGGGCGCAGGCCGGGGCCGACGTCCCGAGGCGCGGCGGCTACCTCGACGACGTGACGGGCTTCGACGCGGAGTTCTTCCGCGTCTCGCCGCGCGAGGCGAGGTCACTGGACCCGCAGCACCGCCTGCTTCTCGAAGTCGCCTGGGAGGCGCTGGAGGACGCTGGCCAGCCGGTGTCGGACGGCCGTTCCGCGGGTGTCTACTTCGGCCTCAACACCGCCGACTACCAGCAGCTGCTCGCCCGTGACCTGGCCGACGTCGACCACTTCTACGGAACCGGCACGACGTTCGCCGCCGCGGTCGGGCGGCTGTCGTACTTCCTCGGACTGAGCGGCCCCAGTATCGCCGTCGACACCGCGTGCTCATCGTCCCTCACCGCGGTCCACCTGGCGTGTCAGGGCCTGCGCGCGGGCGATTGCGAGATCGCTGTCGTGGGCGGGGCCAACGTGATCGTCGCCCCCACGGTGTCGGTCTCCATGTCCTCGGCCGGCGCCCTGGCACGGGACGGGCGCTGCAAGACCTTCGACGACGCGGCCGACGGCTACGGCCGGGGCGAGGGTGCGGCGGTGGTCGTCCTCAAACCGCTGGGTGCGGCGAAGCGGGACGGTGACCGGGTCTACGCGGTCATCCGGGGTACCGCGGTCAACCAGGACGGCGCCAGCGGCGGCATGACGGTGCCCAGCGCGTCCGCCCAGGTCGCGGTGATCAGACGGGCGGTCGAGGCCGCCGGCTGGGCGCCGCGCGAGGTCGACTACGTCGAGGCCCACGGCACCGGCACGCCCCTCGGCGATCCGATCGAGGTCCGCGCGCTCGCCGAGGCGCTGGGAGCCGGGCGCGCGGCGGACGCGGCGCTGCTCATCGGCGCGGCCAAGGTCGCCATCGGGCACCTGGAGGCCGCGGCCGGCGTCGTCGGGCTGCTCAAGGTGGTCCTCGCGCTCCACCACGGAGAGCTTCCGCCGCATCCGTTGAACCGGCCGTCGACGCGCATCGACTGGGAGACGCTTCCGGTCTCGGTGGTGACCGAGCGGCGGCAGTGGCCGCGGCGGGATCACCCGCGGCGGGCCGGCGTGAGCTCGTTCGGGTTCAGCGGCAGCAACGCGCACGTCGTCGTCGAACAGCCGCCCGAGGTTCCCGAACCGGCGGTGGTCGCGCCCCGCGGGGCCGCCAGGGTCCTGATGGTCACCGCGGCGTCGCGGCCGGCGCTGCGACAGGCCGCCGGACGCCTCGCCGCCCGGCTCCGCGAGGCGCCGGCCGAACTCGACGCCATCGTCCACACCGCGGCCTACCGCCGTACCTGGTTGAGCCACCGGCTCGCCGTCACCGGCCACGACGCCACCGCGATGGCGGCGGCGCTGGAAGCGGCCGCCCAGGGGAACAGCGGGTCGACCGCCCGGACCGGGCAGGCGACCGAGGGGGTCGACCACACCGTCGGTTTCTGGTTCGGAGCCGAACCGCCGTCCGCCGCCCTGCGCGAACGGCTGACCGCGCTGCCGGAGTACGTCGCCGCGCTGCGCTCCTGCGCCGAGCGACTCACCGCGCTGACCGGAACGGTCGTCGACCCGTTCGCCGCGCCACCGGCCGACCTGCCGGCGGCCTACCTGCTGTGTCATCACGTGGCGGCGACCGAGCTGTGGGCTGCCGTCGGACTGGCGCCGCAGGTCGTGATCGGTGCGGGCGCGGGCCAGCTGGGTGCCGCCTGGGCGGCGGGACGGCTGGAGCTCGAGGACGGGCTGCGCCTGGCCGCCGGGCAGACGTCGGGCGTCGCACTGCGACCCGGCCGCATCTCCGAGCTGTCGGCGGACGGCGAAGGACTCGCCAGGTCGTCCGACGGCCTGGCGAGTCGGGCGCGGCGCGGACTGCCGGCCGGCTGGCCGGCGGGCCTCGCCGACGACATCGCGGACGAGGGCGTGGACGCGCTCCTCGACGTCCTGCCCCAGGACCTGCCCGCCGCGCTGGCCGGCCGGTTCGGGGTGGCGACCGAAACCCACGATCCGGTGGATCGCGTCGCCGCCACCGCGGCGGCCCTGTTCGTGGCCGGCGCCGTTCCCGCGCCGGCCAGGACGTCGCGCCGGCCCGTCCGGCTGCCCGCCTATCCCTGGCAGCATCGCCGTCACTGGTACCGCGAGGCCGCCGACGTCCCCGGCGACCTGCCCGTGATTCCGTGGGTGATGTCCGCCGCCAGCACCATCGGACTGCGGGCACGCGCCGCCGCGGTACGGGACCTCACGGTGGGGAGCCAGCGACCCGGTCCGCTCGGGGTGGGATCGGCCCTGGTCGCGCTGCCGCACTCGGCGGCGCATCGCGCCGTCGTGCTGGCCGGCGGTGCGGGGGCCTTCGGTGACGGGCTGAGCGCGCTCGCGGCCGGCGGGTCCGCGGCGAACCTGGTCCAGGGCCAGGCGGGTAGCGACCCGCGGATCGCTCTGGTGTTCCCGGGCCAGGGCGCTCAGTGGCCGGGAATGGCCGTGGACCTCATGGCGGCCGAGCCGGTCTTCGCCGAGCGGATGCGCGCGTGCGCGGAGGTTCTCGCCGAGTTCACCGACTGGTCGCTCGGCGCGGTGATCGGCGGCGAGCCGGGCGCCGCGTCGCTCGACCGGGTCGACGTCGTGCAGCCCACCCTCTTCGCGGTGATGGTCTCGCTGGCCGCGCTCTGGCGCTCCTACGGGATCGTTCCCGTGGCCGTCGTCGGTCACTCGCAGGGCGAGATCGCCGCCGCCCACGTCGCCGGCGCGTTGTCGCTGCGTGACGCGGCCCGGGTCGTGGCACTGCGCAGCGCCGAACTCGCGCACCTGTCCGGCCAGGGCGCCATGGCCTCGCTCGCGCTCGACGCGCGGACGGTCACCGGCCTGCTGGGGCGTTTCGCCGGCCGGCTGTCGATCGCCGCGGTCAACGGCCCGGACAGCGTGGTGGTGGCGGGTGACGTCGGCGCCCTCGAGGAGCTGGCCGGCAGCTGTGACGCCGACGGGATCCGGTTCAGACGGGTCGACGTGGACTACGCCTCGCACTCGCCGCACGTGGAGCGGATCCGTGAGCGGCTGCGCCAGGTGCTGGTGGGGATCACGCCCCGCAGGGGGGAGGTGCCGTTCTACTCCTCGGCCACCGGAGGGCTGCTGGACACCTCCGAACTCGGGCCCGACTACTGGTACTACAGCCTCCGCCAGTGCGTGCGGTTCGAGGACGCGGTCCGCGCGCTGCTCGCGGCTGGCCACGGCCTGTTCATCGAGGCGAGCCCGCACCCTGTGCTCACGCCGGCGATCGAGGGAACGATCGAACAGACGGGGAGCGACGCGCGGGCACTGGGCACGCTGCGCAGGAACGACGGCGGCCCCGGTCGCCTGCTGACCTCGCTCGCCGAGGCGTACGTCCAGGGCGCCGAGGTCGACTGGCAGCCTGTCTTCGCCCACCACGACGCGGAGCCCGCCGTCATTCCGGATGTCGTCGGCCACGAGCTCGACGCCTGGCGCTACCGCGTCGACTGGCAGCCCGCCGGCGAGGTCGCCCAGCCGCGGCTGAGTGGAAGGTGGCTGGTCCTGGTGCCCGGCACCGGACCGGGACAGGACTGCGCGGCGGCGGTGTGCCAGGCCCTCGCCGCACATGGCGTGGACGCCCGGCGGCTCACTCTGGACCCGGCGCGCGACGGCCGGGAGCACCTCGCCGGCCTGCTTCGGAACGCGGAGGCGACGGCGGCGGCCGGTGTGCTGTCGCTGCTGGCGATGGACGAGCGCCCACACGAGGCGTTCCCGGACCTCCCGGCGGGGACGGCGGGCACCCTGGCCCTCGTACAGGCGCTCGGCGACGTCGGGGCCGACATCCCGATGTGGCTGGTGACCACCGGCGCGGTCGGCGCGGACGGCGGTGATCTGACCTCGCCCACCCAGGCTCAGGTCTGGGGCCTGGGGCGGGTGGCGGGTCTGGAACTCCCGCAGCGCTGGGGTGGCCTGGTCGACCTGCCCGGCTCACCCGGCGAGGACGCACTGCGGTGGCTGTGCGTGGTGCTGGGCGGTGGCCTGGGAGTGGACGACCAGGTGGCGGTGCGGGACGGCGGTCTGAAGGTGCGCCGGCTGGTGCGTGATCCGGTGGCGGACCGGCCCGTGGCGAGGACCTGGCAGCCGGGCGGCAGCGTGCTGGTCACCGGCGGCACCGGCCGGCTCGGCCGACGCCTCGCCCGGTGGCTGGCGGCCGCCGGCGCCGAGCACGTCATCGTCGCCGGCCGGCGGGGTCGGCACGCACCGGGTGCGGCCGAGCTGGCGGCGGAACTCGGCCAGGCCGGTACCTCGGTCACGATGGCGGCCTGCGACGTGGCCGACCGCGCGGCGATGGAGGGTCTGCTGGGCGAGGCGCGATCCGCGGGACGGCCGGTCCGCACCGTCGTGCACGCGGCGGTCGTCCCGGACCCCGGCCCGCTGACCGGGACGACGCTGGCAGGGCTCGCCGGCACGCTGCGCGCCAAGGTCACCGGCGCGCGGGTCCTGGACGAGCTGCTCGGCGCGGAGTCCGTGGATGCCTTCGTCCTGTTCGCCTCCGTCGCGGGTGTCTGGGGCGCCGCCGAGAACGGCGTCTTCGCGGCCGCCGACGCACACCTGGACGCCCTGGCCGTCCAGCGTCGTGCCCGGGGTCAGGCGGCCACCACCATCGCCTGGAGCTTCTGGAACGCGTTCGGGGAGGACAGCGACGACGCCGCCGTGCGGGACATGTTCACCAGCCAGTCGCAGCGGCAGGGCCTCCCGCTGCTGGACCCCGGGCAGGCGCTGCGGGCCCTGCGGCAGGTGCTCGACCGGGACGAGACGTCCGTCGTCGTCGCCGACGTGGCGTGGGAGCGGTTCGCCCAGCTCTACTCGGCGGCCCGCCCCCGGCCGTTCCTCGACGAACTGGCGGAGGTCCAGGGTCTCGCGGGCGGGGCATCGGGTGACGGCGAGCAGGAGGCCGAGGAGAGCGCACTGGCCGGGCTCCTGAGGCGGACGCCCGAGTCCGAGCGCGAGTGGGTGGCCCTCGACCTCGTCCGGACCGAGGCCGCGGCCGTACTCGGCTACCGCCGTGCCCACGACGTGGACCCCGACCTGCCCTTCACCGAGATGGGGTCCGACTCCGTCACCGCGGTCGAGTTCCGGACCCGGCTGAACGCGGCCACCGGGCTGCGCCTGCCGGCGTCCCTCGCGTTCGACTATCCGACCGCGACGGCCGTAGCCGGCTGCCTGCTCACGCTCACGCTCGCCCTCGGTGAATCGGACGCGTCGACGGCGTCCACCCCGACGGTGACGGACGAGAACACGATCGCCGTCGACGAACCGATGGCGATCGTGGGGATGGCGTGTCGGCTGCCGGGGGGTGTGACGTCGCCGGAGGAGTTCTGGGGGCTGCTCGTCGAGGGTCGGGATGCGGTGGGCGGGTTTCCGGCGGATCGGGGGTGGGATCTGGCGGGGTTGTTCGATCCGGATCCGGATCGGCCGGGCACCTCGTATGTCCGCGAGAGCGGGTTCGTGAACGACGTGGCGGGATTCGACGCGGAGTTCTTCGGTATTTCCCCGCGTGAGGCGCTGACCATGGATCCTCGGCAGCGGCTGCTGCTGGAAACGTCGTGGGAGCTGTTCGAGAACGCCGGGATCGATCCGCTGAGTCTGCGGGGGAGCCGGACGGGGGTGTTCGTCGGCGCTGGTCCGACGGACTACGTGACCGGGGCCCCGCTGGCACCGCACAGCGCCGAGGGCTACGCGGTGACGGGCAGCACCCCAGCCGTGATATCGGGGCGGGTGTCGTACGTGTTCGGGCTGGAAGGCCCGGCGATAACGGTCGACACGGCGTGCTCGTCGTCGTTGGTGGCGCTGCATCTGGCGGGTCAGGCACTGCGGGCCGGTGAGTGCTCGATGGCGTTGGTCGGTGGGGTGGCGGTGATGTCCAGCCCGAAGGTGTTCGTCGAGTTCAGCCGGCAGCGCGGGCTCTCGGCGGACGGGCGGTGCAAGGCGTTCGCCGACGCCGCGGACGGAACCGGGTTCGCCGAGGGCGTCAGTCTGCTGCTGGTCGAACCGCTGTCGGAGGCCCAGCGCCGGGGGCACGAGGTTCTCGCGGTCATCCGGGGTTCGGCACTGAACCAGGACGGTGCGTCGAACGGGCTGACGGCCCCGAACGGGCCGTCCCAGCAGCGCGTGATTCGCCAGGCGGCGGCGAACGCCGGTCTGTCGCTGCGCGAGGTGGACGTGGTGGAGGCGCACGGGACGGGGACGACGCTGGGCGATCCGATCGAGGCGCAGGCACTGCTGGCGACCTATGGGCAGGACCGACCGGCCGGCCGGCCGCTTCTGCTGGGGTCGGCGAAGTCGAACATCGGCCACACCCAGGCGGCGGCGGGCGCGGTCGGGGTGATGAAGATGGTGCTGGCGATGCGGCACGGGGTGGTGCCCGCGACGTTGCACGTTGATCGGCCGAGTCGTCAGGTGGACTGGTCGGCGGGCGAGGTCGCGCTGGCGGTGGCGGCGGTGCCGTGGCCCGATGGCGGGCATCCGCGGCGGGCGGGAGTGTCCTCCTTCGGAGTCAGCGGCACCAACGCCCATCTCATCCTCGAACAGCCGGCGGCTCAGCAGCCGGAGCGGGCGGACGACCCCGATCCTGGCTCGATGGCCGCGCCGGTCCCCTGGCCCGTCTCCGCGGCGTCCTCGGCCTCGCTGCGCCAGCAGGCCGGCAGGCTGCGTCGGCTGGCCGCGGGCGAGTCCGGTCCGCGACCGCGCGACATCGGCTGGAGTCTGGCCTCCTCGCGGGCGGCGCTGCCGCATCGCGCGGTGGTGCTGGGCGGCGACCGGGCCGACCGACTGCGCCGGCTCACGCTGCTGGCCGACGACGAGCCGGACCCCGGGCTGGTGCGCGGCACCGCGCAGCGCAAGCCACGGGTCGTCTTCGTGTTCCCCGGGCAGGGTTCCCAGTGGCCGGGGATGGCCGCGGACCTGCTCGGGAGCTGCCCGGAGTTCGCGGGCTACCTCGACGAGTGCGAGCAGGCGCTGGCCGCGCACATCGACTGGTCGCCGACCGCGGTGCTCCGGCAGGCGGACGGAGCGCCCGGACTGGACCGGGTCGACGTGGTGCAACCGATGCTGTTCGCCGTGATGGTGTCGCTGGCTCGCCTCTGGCAGCACTACGGCGTGAGTCCCGCGGCGGTGGTCGGGCACTCCCAGGGCGAGATCGCCGCCGCCTACGTGGCCGGCGCGCTGTCCCTGGCGGACGCCGCCAGGGTGGTGGCCGTGCGGGCGGCGGAACTGGCCCGGCTGACCGGCACCGCGGGCATGGCATCGGTGCGGGCGGACGAGCAGCAGGTGGCCAAGCTGCTCGACCCGTGGGAGGGGCGGCTGACGATCGCGACCGTCAACAGTCCCGCGCAGGTCGTCGTGGCCGGTGACACCGAGGCGCTGGACGACCTGATCGCCGAGTGCGAACGGCAGGGGATCCGGAGCCGGCGGATCGAGGTCGACTACGCGTCGCACTCACCACAGGTCGAGCCGATGCGCGCCGACCTCCTGACGAAGCTGGCCGGGATCGCCCCCCAGCGCTCGCGCATACCGTTCTATTCCGCGGTGACCGGGGAGCCGGTCGACACCAGTGGGCTGAATGCGGAGTACTGGTACCGGAACCTGCGGGAACCGGTGCGGTTCGAGCACGCGACCCGGGCGCTGCTCGACCACGGCTTCACCATGTTCGTCGAGGTGAGCCCGCACCCCGTGCTGACCGCCGCGGTGCTGGACACCGCCACCGCGGTGGACGACTGCCCGGAGCCGCTGATCGTGGGCTCGCTGCGCCGCGACGAGGGCGGCTCGGCCCGGTTCACGGCTTCGCTGGCCGAGGCGTGGGCGAACGGGGCGGACCTGGACTGGGCCAGGCTGATCCCCGACGCCCACCGGGTCCCGCTGCCTACCTACGCCTTTGACCAGCGGCGTTTCTGGATGGACGACGAGAGCGCTGCCGCGGATCCGGCGGCTCTCGGCGTGACGGCGCCGGACCATCCGCTCCTCGGTGCCGCGGTCGAACTGGCGGACAGCGGTGGCCTCGTGCTCACCGGGCGGCTCTCGGCCGCGACCCGGCCGTGGCTGGCCGATCACGCGGTCAACGGAGTGTGCCTGCTACCGGGGACGGGGTTCGCCGAGCTGGCACTGCGCGCCGGCGCCGAGGCACGGTGCCCACGGGTCGAGGAGCTGACCCTGGAAGCGCCGTTGCTGCTGCGCGGCGATGAGGCGGTCCGCCTCCAACTGGTGGTGGGCCCGCCCGACGACGCGGGGCATCGGCACCTGGCCGTCTACTCCCGGCCAGACGGGGAGAACGGCCAGGACGGTGACTGGACGCGGCACGCGTCGGCTCTCCTGACGGCGGCCGGCGGCCCCGCGGCGGCCTCGCTGGCCGCCTGGCCGCCGCCCGGCTCCGAGCCGGTGCCGTTGGACCCGGACGCCTTCTACGCGGCGGGAGCGGAGGCCGGCTACACCTATGGGCCGTCGTTCCAGGGCCTGACGCGGGCGTGGCGCACCGGCACCGAGGTCTACGCCGAGGTGGCGCTGCCCGCCCGGGTGCGGGATGAGGCACCCCGGTACGGCATGCACCCCGCGCTGCTCGACGCGGCGCTGCACGCGATGGTGCTCGCTCCGTCCGTCGGCCAGGGCGACGGCAGTGACGCCGCCGTGCGGCTGCCGTTCAGCCTCGCTGGCGTGTCGCTGTTCGCGCCCGGTTCGCGAGCCCTGCGCGTGCGCATCTCGCCAGCCGGACCTGACGCGGTGGCGCTGACCGCGGCGGATGAGACCGGTGACCCGGTTCTGGTGATCGAACGCCTGGTGACCCGACCGGTCCCGGTCGAGCAGCTCACCGCGGCCGCGGGCCCGGCCAACCGGTCCCTGTTCCGCCTGGACTGGGTTCCGCTGGCGACGCCGAGGTCCCGCGTCGACGGCGAGTGGGCCGTCCTCGGCGAGGACATCCCCGTCCTGGTCGACGCCCTGTCGGCGGCGGGAGTCCCCGTGCGTCCCCATCCCGACGTGACCGCGTTTCTCGGCGCGCTGGCCGACGGTGCGCCGTCCCCCCGGATCGCGGTGCTGCCAGCGGCGAGCGTGGCCGGAGCCGGGTTGCCCGGTTCGGCCGTCGACCTGATCAGCACGGTGCTGCACGATGTCCAGGCCTGGCTGGCCGACGACCGGACGGCCGACACGCGGCTGGTCGTGCTCACCCGCCGCGCGCTCGCGGTCGGGCAGCCGGCCGACGTGCACGACCTCGCCGCGGCGCCGGTGTGGGGGCTGCTCCGCTCGGCGCAGGCCGAGAACCCGGGCCGGATCGTCCTCGTGGACCTGGACGCGGAGGCCGGCGCCGCCGTGCTCATGGACGTGCTGGCGGGTGACGAGCCGCAGATCGCGATCCGGCGGGGCGAGCCGCTGATCCCCAGGCTGGTCGCGGCGGGCACGCCGGCGGGCAGGCTGACGCCGCCGCTCGGCGGCCGGTGGCGGCTCGAACCGGACCCGTCCGGCGTCCTCGACGCGCTGTCCCTGGTGCCCTGCCCGGAGACCGGAGAGCCGCTGGCCCCGGACCAGGTGCGGGTGCGGGTCCGGGCGGCCGGGATCAGCTTCCACGATCTCCTGGTCGCGCTGGGGCTGCCACCGGACGACGGCCTGTTCATCGGTGGTGAGGGAGCCGGCGTGGTCCAGGCGACCGGTCCCGGAGTGCGCGGGCTCAGGCCCGGGGACAGGGTCCTGGGGCTGATGCCCCGCGCGTTCGGCACCGAAGCGGTCACCGACCATCGCTGGCTGGTGCCGATCCCCGCGGACTGGTCGTTCGAGCAGGCGGCCTCGGTCCCGTCCGCCTTTCTGACCGCCCACCTGGCGCTGCACGAGACAGCGGGCCTGCGCGCCGGGCAGCGAGTCCTCGTGCACGCGGCAGCCGGCGGAGTCGGTACGGCGGCGGTCGCGCTCGCCCGCGAGCTGGGCGCCGAGGTGTTCGCCACGGCCAGCCCCGCGAAGCACGACGCGCTCCGGCGGATGGGCCTGGACGACGCCCACATCTCCTCATCACGGGACGCCGCCTTCGCCGACCGGGTGCTCGCCGCCACCGACGGCGCGGGTGTCGACGTGGTCGTCAACTCACTCGCCGGCGAACTCATCGATGCCTCGTTGCGCGTGCTGCCGGGCGGAGGACGTTTCATCGAGCTCGGCAAGACCGACCGCCGGGACCCGGAGCAGGTCGCCGCCGCCTGGCCGGGGGTGGTGTACCGACCGGTGGACCTGGTCTCGGACGCCGGCCCGGAGTCGATCCAGACCATGCTGACGGAGGTCGTCCGGCTGCTGCGGGACGGCGCCGTGCGGCCGCTGCCCGTCCGCACCTGGGACGTCCGGGACGCATCCGCGGCATTCCGGCACATGGCTCAGGCCAGGCACGTCGGCAAGCTCGTGCTGACGGTTCCGCCCACTCCCGATCCCGCCGGCACCGTACTGATCACGGGCGGCACCGGGACGCTGGGCGCACTGGTGGCGAAGCACCTGGCCGGCCCCTGGGGGATGCGCCACATCCTGCTGGCGAGCCGGCAGGGTGACACCGCGCCGGGCGCCGAGGAACTGCGGGCGGAACTCGCCGGGCTGGGCGCCGACGTGCGCCTGGCCGCCTGCGACATCGCCGACCGCGACGCCCTGGCGGCCCTGCTGGCCGGGATCGCGGCGGACCACCCCCTCACCGCGGTGGTCCACACCGCGGGGGTGTTGGACGACACGGTGTTCTCCTCCCTCACCAGCGCGCGCCTGACGCCCGTCCTGCGTCCCAAGGTCGATGCCGCCGTGCACCTCGATCAGCTCACCACCGGCCTCGACCTCGGCATGTTCGTCCTGTACTCGTCGGCCGCCGGGTTGCTCGGCAATCCCGGGCAGGCCAACTACGGTGCCGCCAACGTCTTCCTCGACACGCTCGCCGCGGTCAGGAGCGCACGCGGGCAGGCCGCCACGTCGATCGCCTGGGGTCTGTGGGCACCCGACAGCGCACTCACAGGTCAGATGAACGTCCTGGACCGCGATCGGCTCTCCCGCGCCGGTGCACAGGCCATGTCCGCCGCGGAAGCCCTGGCCCTGTTCGATGACGGCGTCCAGGCCGGGGAACCACTGGTCGTGGCAGCGCACATCGACCGCGCGGCGCTGCGCATCCAGGAGAGCCAGGGGCGCATCCCTCCCGTGCTGCGCCTGCTGGCACCGCGCCGCACCGTCGCGGAGCCTCGTCCAGGCGAGCGCGGCGCCGCCGCGGGAGCGGTCGACCAGCTCGCCGGGATGTCCGCCGCCGAGCGGCGGCAGGCGCTCGTGCACCTGGTCAGGAAGCAGGCCGCCGCGGTGCTGGGCCACGGTTCGGCGGCCGCGCTGGACGTCGACCGCGGCTTCCTCGAAATGGGATTCGACTCGCTGACAGCCGTCGAGCTGCGTAACCGGCTGGCGACGGCGACCGGTCTGCGGCTGCCCGCGACCGTGATTTTCGACTGCCCGACGCCCGCGGCGCTCGCCCGCCACCTCAGTGATCGGTTCAGTCCGGTGGCGGACGCCCCGAACGCGGCGGACGACGGCGACGACGGCCGGGACCACGACAACCACCGGGACCACGACGACGAGCTCGACACGGTCGACGACATGGACCTGGACGAACTGATCCGCGCTGGGCTCGGCGCCGACGGCCACGAGCGGAACTCTGGAGAGTGAGGGCCTCGATGACGGCAACGGTCGAAGAGATCACCAGCGCGCTACGGGCATCGGTCAAGGAGACCCGGCGGCTGCGTTCGCGCAACGACGAGCTCGAAGCCGCGCTGCGGGAGCCGGTGGCGATCGTGGGGATGGCGTGTCGGCTGCCGGGGGGTGTGACGTCGCCGGAGGAGTTCTGGGGGCTGCTCGTCGAGGGTCGGGATGCGGTGGGCGGGTTTCCGGCGGATCGGGGGTGGGATCTGGCGGGGTTGTTCGATCCGGATCCGGATCGGCCGGGCACCTCGTATGTCCGCGACGGCGGATTCCTCGCGGAGGTGGCGGGGTTCGACGCGGAGTTCTTCGGTATTTCCCCGCGTGAGGCGCTGGCCATGGATCCTCGGCAGCGGCTGCTGCTGGAAACGTCGTGGGAGCTGTTCGAGAACGCCGGGATCGATCCGCTGAGTCTGCGGGGGAGCCGGACGGGGGTGTTCGTCGGCGCCGGACCCAGCGACTACCCGCACGGCGTGGAGGGGTATGCGGTCGCCGGGACCACCCCGAGTGTGCTGTCGGGGCGGGTGTCGTACGTGTTCGGGCTGGAAGGCCCGGCGATAACGGTCGACACGGCGTGCTCGTCGTCGTTGGTGGCGCTGCATCTGGCGGGTCAGGCACTGCGGGCCGGTGAGTGCTCGATGGCGTTGGTCGGTGGGGTGGCGGTGATGTCCAGCCCGAAGGTGTTCGTCGAGTTCAGCCGGCAGCGTGCGTTGTCGACCGACGGGCGGTGCAAGGCGTTCGCGTCCACCGCGGACGGGTTCGGCTTCGCGGAAGGTGTCGGCCTGATGCTCGTCGAGACCCTGTCGCAGGCGCGGCGCCGCGGACACCGGGTCCTCGCCGTCATCAGGGGCTCGGCGACGAACCAGGACGGCGCGTCGAGTGGGTTGACCGCGCCCAACGGCCCGTCGCAGCAGCGGGTGATCCAGTCCGCGCTGGCGGGTGCGGGTCTGGCGGCCGCGGACGTGGATGTCGTGGAGGCGCACGGGACCGGGACGTCGCTGGGCGATCCGATCGAGGCACAGGCGCTGCTGGCGACCTACGGCCGCGGTCGGCCCGTGGATCGGCCGGTGCTGCTCGGGTCGGTGAAGTCGAACATCGGCCACACCCAGGCCGCCGGGGGCGTGGCGAGTGTGATGAAGCTGGTGCTCGCGATGCACCACGGGGTGGTGCCGGCGACGCTGCATGTGGCGGAGCCAAGTCCGCATGTGGACTGGTCGGCGGGCGCGGTGCGGCTGGCGGTGGAGGCGGTGCCGTGGCCCGACAACGGGCATCCGCGGCGGGCCGCCGTGTCCTCCTTCGGTATCAGCGGCACCAACGCCCACCTCATCCTGGAGCAGGCACCCGAGCCGAAGCCGGCGTCACCCGTGGACGTGGTCGCGGGTGACGAGACGGGGTCGGCCGCGGCGGTGCCGTGGGTGCTGTCGAGCCGGGGGGCGCGGGGACTGCGCGCTCAGGCCGATCGGCTGAGCGAGTTCCTGGAGGCCCGGCCCGACCTGGATCCACGGGATGTCGCGAGTTCGCTGGTCCGCCGGTCGGCACTGTCCCACCGGGCCGTCGTGCTCGGCGACACCCGGACCGGGCTGCTCGCCGGGCTCCGTGCGCTGGCCGCGGACCGACCTGCCGCGGGGCTGGTCCAGGGGGTGGCACGCAGCCGTTCCGGTGAGGCGGTCCTGGTGTTCCCCGGGCAGGGTGCCCAGTGGCGGGGGATGGCGCTCGGGTTGCTGCGGACAGCTCCGGTGTTCCGCGACCGGCTCGCCGAATGCGATCAGGCGCTGGCACCGTTCACCGGCTGGTCGGTCCGCGACGTGCTCCACGGTGCGCCCGGCACCCCGGACCTGGACCGGGTGGACGTCGTGCAGCCGGCGCTGTTCGCGGTCATGGTGTCGCTGGCCGCCCTGTGGCAGCACGCGGGAATCAGGCCTGCCGCGGTGGCCGGGCACTCCCAGGGCGAGATCGCCGCCGCCTGCGTGGCGGGCGGGCTGACCCTGGAGGACGCGGCACGCGTGGTGGCACTGCGCAGCCGTGCCCTGGCGTCGCTGTCCGGGCAGGGCGCGATGGCGTCGTTGGGCCTGGGACGCGCGCAGGCCGAGGCCCTGATCTCCCGGTGGGACGGCCGGCTCGCGGTCGCCGTCGTGAACGCGCCCGGGTCGGTGGTGGTGTCGGGCGACAGCGCCGCGATGGCCGAGCTGGTGGCCGAGTACCGGGACTCCGATGTCCGGGTACGGCCTCTCGCGGTCGACTACGCCTCGCACTCGCCGCACGTCGAGCGGATTCGGGATGAACTGCTCGTGGCGCTGAAGGGCATCACCCCCGGCCCCGCGCGCATCCCGTTCTACTCGGCGGTCACCGGTGGGCAGCTGGACACCGTGTCGCTCGACGCGGACTACTGGTACCGCAATCTCCGGCAGCCGGTGCGCTTCGACGAGGTCACCCGGACCCTGCTCGAGCGCGGTTACGAGCTGTTCGTGGAGGCGAGCCCGCACCCGGTCCTGACGATGGGCCTGGAGCAGACGATCGCCGACGCGGATGCCTCCGCGGTCGTCCTCGCCACCCTGCATCGCGACCGCGGTGGCCCGGACGACTTTCTCGGCTCGGTCGCGCAGGCCTACGTCGGCGGCGTGCCGGTCGTCTGGGAGAGCCTGCTCGACTACCGCGGTACCAGCCGCGTCGACCTCCCGTTGTACGCCTTCCAACGCGAACGCTACTGGCAGGAGCAGGTGGCGCCGGCCGGGGACGCTCTCGGCAGGGCCGGACTGCGCGCTGGTGAGCATCCCATGCTCGGTGCCGCGATAGACGTCGCCGGAAGCGACGCCGTCGTGCTGTCCGGCCGCCTGTCGTCGCGGACCCAGGGGTGGCTGGCTGATCACGCGGTCGGTGACCAGGTGCTGCTTCCCGGCACGGCCTTCGTGGAACTGGCTCTGCGCGCCGCGACCGAAACGGGCTGCGCCGGCATCGAGGAACTGACCCTGGAATCCCCCCTCGTGCTCCCGGCGGGCGCGGTCCAGGTCCAGGTGGTGGCTGGGGCCCCGGACGACTCGGGCAGGCGCCAGGTGACCGTGTACTCCAGGCCGGAGGAAACCTCCCTTGACGGCGAATGGACGACGAACGCCGTCGGCGAGCTCACCGGCTCGCCCTTCGCGGCGGACTTCGGTGACCTCGTGGTCTGGCCGCCGGCGGGCGCGGAGCCGCTGCCCACCGACGGGCTCTACGAGAGCCTCGCGGAGCGCGGCTACGGGTACGGGTCGGCCTTTCGCGGGATACGCCGGGCCTGGCGGGTCGGTGACGACATCTGTGCCGAGGTCGGGCTGCCGCCCCAACAGCGCGGTGAAGCCGGGCGGTTCGGCGTCCATCCCGCACTGCTGGACGCGGCGGCGCAGGCAGCCGGCCTCCTTGCCGCGGGCGAGGGGGCGGGAACGGACGAGGGGATCCGGCTTCCGTTCGTGTTCAGCGACGTGCTCCTGGCGACACCCGGCGCGACCGACCTGCGGGTCAGGGTCCGGCGGATCGGCCCGGACCGGATGGCGCTGACGGCTGCGGACCTCGACGGACGACCCGTGGTCGCGGTGGGCTCCATCGCTGTGCGGCCGGGATCGTCCGGGCCGGGGCGCGCGACGACCACGGGCCCGCTGCGTGACGCGCTGTTCCGTCTCGACTGGGTGAACGTCACCCCGTCCGGGTCCGGACCGAGCGTGGCCGCGTCCCGTTGGGCGGTGCTCGACGCTGAGGGGACGGGACTCGCGCGGCGGCTGGGCGACACCGGCGCGGTCGTTGGCGCGTACCGCGACCTGGCCGGGCTCCGCGCGGCGATCGCCGCCGGAACTCCCGCGCCCGACCTGGTGATGTGGAGCGTTCCCGAACCTGTCGGCGGCCGCGACGCGGCCGCGTTGGCGGCTCGCGTCCGGACGGTCACCGTGGCCGCGTTGAGCGTGCTGCAGGACTGGCTGGCGGACGACGACCTCGGCGCAGGTCGGCTGCTGATCAGGACGTCGGGTGCGGTCGTGGCACAGGACGGAGACGCCGTCGCGGACCTCGCCTCGGCCGCCGTGTGGGGACTGGTGCGCACGGCGCAGACAGAGCATCCCGGCCGGTTCGTCCTGGTAGACGACGCCGGCACGGTCGACGACGCCGGCACGGTCGACGACGCCGGCACGGTCGACGACGCCGGCACGGGGGAGGTCTGGGCGGCGGCCGCGGCCGTAGCGGTCGCCGGGGAGGCACAGCTCGCCCTCCGGTCCGGCGCACTGCTGGCGCCGCGGCTCGCCCGGGTCGACGGCGGCGAAAGCCTGACGCCGCCGCTCCGGGCGGCCGCCTGGCGCCTGGAATGCGCCGGCACCCGGACTCTGGAGGGACTCACCCTGGCGGAACGCCCCCTGCCGACCGGGCCGCTGGGCCCGCGTGAGGTGCGGGTGGCAGTGCGTGCCGCCGGGCTGAACTTCCATGACGTGGTCGTCGCGCTGGGGCTGATCCCCGAGGAGACGGACCTTGGCGGTGAGGGCGCGGGAACGGTGCTCGCCGTCGGCGACGACGTCACCGGCCTGGTCCCAGGGGACCGCGTTCTGGGCCTGCTGACCAGCGCGTTCGGCCCGGTCGCGGTGACCGATGACCGGCTGTTGGCCAAGATCCCCGCGGAATGGTCGTACGAGCAGGCCGCGTCGGTGCCGGTGGCCTTCCTCACCGCGTACTACGGGCTTGCCCACCTGGCCGGACTGCGCGCCGGCGAGACCGTGCTCGTGCACGCGGGTGCCGGCGGGGTCGGCACGGCCGCGATCCAGCTGGCCAGGTACCGCGGCGCCGAGGTGTTCGCGACCGCCAGCCAGGCCAAGTGGCCGGTCCTGAGGTCGGCCGGACTGGACGACACCCACATCGCGTCCAGCCGCACGCTCGACTTCGAGCGGCGCTTCGTCGACGCGACCGCCGGGCAGGGCGTCGACGTCGTGCTCAACTCGCTGGCCGGGGACTTCACCGACGCCTCACTGCGGCTGCTGCGGCCCGGCGGACGCTTCATCGAGATGGGGAAGACCGACGTCCGCGACGGCGATGACCTCTCCCGCCGCCATCCCGGGACCAGCTACCGGGCCTTCGAGCTGAACGAGGCGGGACCGGACCGCATCGGGGAGATGCTGTCCGAGATCATGGCCCTGTTCCGTCGCGGTGCGCTGGAGCTGCCGCGGGTGACCGCCTGGGACGTCCGGCACGCGATACCGGCGTTTCGCTTCATGAGCCAGGCCCGGCACGTCGGCAAGATCGTGCTGACCGTTCCGGCGGCGCCGGACCCCGACGGGACGGTGCTCGTCACCGGCGGCACCGGCACGCTGGGCGCTCTGGTGGCGCGTCATCTCGCCGAGCGGGGGGCCAGGCACATCATGCTGGTCAGCCGCCGGGGTCCCGAAGCACCCGGTGCGGAGACGGTTCGCGCCGAACTCACCGGGCTGGGTGCCCGGGTGGAGATCGTCGCCTGCGACCTCGCCGATCGGGCGGCCCTCGCCCGGACGTTGGCCGCGGTTCCGGCCGATCACCCGCTGACCTCGGTGGTGCACGCCGCCGGTGTCCTCGACGACGGAATCCTGCCCTCGCTCACCCCAGACAAGATCGACACGGTCATGCGGCCCAAGGTCGACGCGGCGCTGAACCTGCACGAGCTCACCGCGGACGCCGATCTCGCCGAGTTCGTGATGTTCTCCTCCGGCGCCGGGCTGACCGGTGCTCCGGGACAGGGCAACTATGCGGCCGCGAACGTGTTCCTCGACGCGTTCGCCGGCCATCGGAAGGCGATGGGCCTGCCCGCGACGTCGATAGCGTGGGGCCTGTGGGCGGAGACCAGCGGACTGACCGCCGGCATCACCGGTTCCCACCGGGCGCGCATCACCGGGTACTTCACCCCGCTGTCCACGGAGCAGGCGCTGACGCTTTTCGACGCCGCGCGGGTGTCCGTCGAACCCGTTCTGCTGGCGTCGACGATCCGCGCGAACCGACTCCGGTCCCTTGCCCGGGACGGTTCGCTTCCGGCGCTCTGGCACGGACTGATCAACGCGCCGGTCCGGCCCCGGGCCGCCGAGACCGACCCCGCCGTCGGGCTGACGACGCAGCTCGCCTCGCTGGGTGAGGCCGGGCAGAAGCAGTTCCTGCTCGACCTCGTGCGGTCGCATGCCGCCATCGCGCTGGGCTCGGCCGATGCGCAGGCACTCGATCCGGACACCCCGTTCCGTGATCTCGGGTTCGACTCCCTGACCGCTGTCGACGTTCGTAACAGGCTGACCGGGGTGACCGGCTGCCGATTCCCGGCAACACTGGTCTTCGACCACCCCACTCCGGCCGAACTCGCCGGCTACCTGCGCACCAGGCTCACCGCCGAGGCGGCGCCACGGTCAACGCCGGTGCTTGTCGAGATCGACAACCTTGAGCGGGCCCTCCTGCGGACCCAACCGGAGGAGGAGCTGCGGGGCAGGATCGCCGGGCGCCTGCGGACGCTGCTGAACCGATGGGACGACGCCTACCCGGAGCCCGGAATGCCGTCCGACGACGCGGCGGAACTCCTGCTCGATTCCGCCACGGACGACGAGCTCTTCGCGCTCATCGACGGAGATCGCCCCGAAGCCACCTGACCCGTGCCTGACCTGCGGAAACTCTCGCCGGATAGGGGTTCCCGGCCGTCCGATAGGGGTTGTTGGTAGGGGCGATCCATAGCTAACGTCCTTTCTCGGTTCTCCGTTTCGTTTTCCGCTTCCCGGGCCGACGAGCCGCTGTCCACTGCGGTGCCCAGCCGGCCTTGTTTCGCCCAGGTGACGTCTTCGAGCACGATGAGGATCAAGGGGAAGTCATGGCTCCAACGAAAACGTTCGCACTGAGCGCCGAAGAGCTGGAGCAGTTCGCTCGTGACGGCTATATCGGCCCGTTCGACCTGTACACCGAAGAGGAGATGGAATCCCATCTCAAGCGGATCAGACCGAAACTGCTCAGGACCAGATCGGCCATCTACAGTGAAGGCCAGACGGAATCCGGTAACACGAATCTGGCGGCCAGCTACGATCGTCATATCGACGTCGACTTCCTCGCCGAGCACGTTACTCGGCCGGAGATCGTGGACCGGGTGTCGAGCATCCTCGGGCCCGACACGCTCTGCTGGCGAACCGAGCTCTTTCCGAAGTACCCGGGGGACGAGGGGACCGACTGGCACCAGGCGGACAACTTCTCCAGCGTCGATGGTTCGAAGCACCCGCACATCGTGTGGCCGGAGGACTCGGAGTTCGGGGGCACCATAACGGCCTGGACCGCCTTCACGGAGGCGACGGTCCAGAACGGCTGCCTGCAGTTCATTCCGGGTACTCAGTCGACGATGCACTACGACGAGTCGAAGATAATGGAATATGACGCTGACAAGATCAACCAGGTGGACAAGGGTGGTGTGAGGCGCGGGCTCTTCGGCTACGACTTCCGGCAGCTGCAGAAGGACCCGGACTGGAGTCCTGACGAGTCCAGGGCCGTCTCCCAGGTCATGCGCCAAGGGCAGTTTATTCTCTTCTGGTCGACGCTCATGCATGCCTCTCATCCGCACAGCGGCGAAACCGATCGGATGCGGCTCGGATTCGCGTCGCGCTATCTGCCGACCGAGGTCCGAGTCTACCCGTACTCCGACGAGCTCCAGGAGTTCGGGGCGCGGGCCAGCCTCGAGAAGTATGGCTGCGTGCTGGTGTCCGGCCAGGATCGATACGACCACAATCGTTTTATCGAGAGCACTGTCAACGGCTTTCGGTTCCAGACCCGCTAGGAGCGTCGGCACATGAGCGAGAAGGAGAATCCAATGGTACCGGAAGCACTGCTGGCCTGGGTTGTCGACGAGTGCCGGAAACTCGGCCTCCGGGTGTCTGGCGGCGAGGATGACTTCTTCGAGGCCGGCGGTACGTCACTCACCGCGGTGAAACTGATCGACCGGGCCGAACGAGACTTCGGCGACGACTCGCTTCCGCCGGATGAGCTGTTCACGGAGAGCCGGATCGCGGAGATCGTGGCCAGCATCCAGCGGAACAGCAAGCGCGCCGGCGCGGTGGCGGACTAGCCGGGCAGCCATGGCAGCAACGGTCGACAAGTGGGTGATGACCCTCAAGGCGGTGGCGGAGCCTGCCAGCACACTTCTCTGCTTTCCCTACGCGGGCGGGAGCCCTGAGACGTTCCGGGCCTGGTGCGGCGGCATCGCGGATGACGTCGAGGTGCTGTGCGTGATACTGCCCGGCCGGGGCCGCCGGCTCAGAGAACCGCGCTACGAGCGGTGGCAGCCCCTGGTGGAGGACGTCTTCGAGGCGTTGTCGCCGCACCTGAACCGTCGGCATGCTTTCTACGGTCACAGTTTCGGTGGGCGGCTGGCATACGAGCTGGCCCGGCTCGCCTCGGCCGAGTACCCGGGAATGACGCGCAGACTGTTCGTTTCCGGTTGCCGCAGCCCGGATATGCCGCAACGGCGTCCGTACATGTACCAGATGACCGAGAGTGACTTCCGGGGCGCGGTGGGAAAGATGGGCGGTACGCCGGCGGAGCTGTTCGAACATGAGCGGCTGCTGCGCCTGCTCCTGCCGACGGTCCGTAGCGAGATCCGACTCGCGGAGATATGGAATCACCGGCACGCCGCCGCGGTAGATGTTCCCATCACTGCCCTCTACAGCCCGGATGACCCGATCGAAAGCCAGCAAACGATGCGCGGCTGGCGGAGGTTCACCAAGCGGCACTGCGAGCTGCTCGAAGTTCCTGGCGGTCATTTCTTCGTGGACAGTCACCCAGAGTACGTAACGGAAATCGTCAACACACGCCTGGGGAGTTTTAATGGAGATGATCGCTCTTTCGGAAGCGGCTCTGGCGGTTCACCGGAAGATCAACGGGACTGACGGCAGTTACCCGGCGGAGAGCCTGAAGGAACTCTTCGAGCGTGCCGCCGGCCGGCGTCCGGAGGCCGTTGCGGTCATCCATCAGGAGCGTAAACTCGCCTACCGCGAGCTCAACGGCCTGGCGAACAGCCTGGCAGCCCGGCTCCGCGCGGCCGGAGTGACTCCCGGCGACGTCGTCGGACTGAGCGTCAGGCGCTCTCCGGGAATGATCGTCGCGATGCTGGCGATCATAAAATGCGGCGCGACGTACCTCCCCTTTGATCGCACGTGGCCGGACGAGCGTCTGAACGGGATCTTCGGCCAGGCGGACTGCGCGGTGCTGCTGGCCGACGAGGCCACTGGAGTGACCGGCCGTTTCGAGAACATGCAGGTCCTTCTGGTCGATCTGGCCGTGCTGGACGCGACCGCGGAAAATCCTGACCTGCGGGTCCGGCCGGACGCCCTCGCCTACATCGTCTTCACGTCGGGGTCGACGGGATCCCCCAAGGGTGTCCCGATCCGGCACGAGGGCGTCGTCCGGCTGGTTTTCAACGCCCGTTACGTCAACCTCGACGAGAATGCCGTCATTCCGCAGCTCGCGTCGTTGTCGTTTGACGCCGCGGTTTTCGAGATCTGGGGAGCACTTCTCAACGGCGGAACCTGCGTGCTCTATCCGGCGGACTTCCTCCGACTCTCGGAGCTCAGACAGCTCCTGCGGCGGACCGGTGCCACCGCGGTGTTCCTGACGACGGCGCTCTTCAACGTGATAGTAGACGAGGACCCCGGCATCCTGGACGGCGTGCAAACAGTCCTCACCGGCGGTGAGGCTCATTCGCTGCGGCACGTCGAGAGGGCCCGGAAACACTACGGTAACGGCAAGGTCGTGAGCGTCTACGGGCCGACCGAGTGCTCGGTCTTCGCCACCTTCTACCCGGTTCTGGACTCCGTGCTGGGCGAGTCCGCGCTGCCCATTGGACTGCCCATTCAGAACACCTCTCTGTACATTGTCCGGGACGGTGCCCTGTGTGCCGCGGGCGAAGTCGGAGAAGTGTGCCTGGCGGGTCCCGGGCTGTCGCCAGGTTATCTGGGAATGCAGGAGATGACGAGCCGGAAGTTCGTCGAATACGACATCGACGGTAAAATGGTAAGGCTTTACCATACTGGTGACCGCGGATACTGTCGGGAAGATGGAAATGTTGTCTTCCAGGGTCGACTGGACGACCAGGTGAAGGTCAACGGATTCCGCATCGAGCTGGGCGAGATCGCGCACTTCATGAACGAGGTGCCGCACGTCAGGCAAAGCTATGTGACCACCAGCGAGAAGGACTCCGGTGAGAAGGTGGTGGTGGCCTTCGTCGTGCCTGCCGACAAGGCCTGCACACCCCAGGCGTGCCACGACCACCTGGTCGCGAAGATTCCCGGCTACATGCTGCCCGGGGAGATCCATCTGTGCGACAGCCTGCCGCTGACGGGTTCGGGCAAGGTGGACCGGCGGGCGCTTCTGTCGCAACGGCGCTATCAGGATGCTCCCACCCGATAGCGATCCGCGTTCGATGGCCAGATGCACGTGACCGGGCGATGGGACGCCTCAGTGAGGACGAGGGAAGGGCGAGGAAGCGCGATGAATGAACTGGGTGTCAAGGCGGCGACCCTCTGGCTTCCGCCGGACCGGGAAAGCGCTCCGGACGGCGAACTCAGCGCGGCTGATGTGGAACGTATCGGCGTAACGGAACTGTATGTCTCCCAGGGCGACCTCGCGCCACCCCAGATGGCCGTTCGGGCGGCGGAAAGCACGCTGGAGAAGAGCAGGTTCGAGCCGGCCGACATTGGCCTCCTGGCTCATTCATTCAGCTACCACCAGGGCTTTGACATGTGGTCACCGGCGCACTACGTCGCGCATCAGGCCGGTATTCCCGACGCGCTTCCCGTCAATATTCAGCAACTCTGCAACGGCGGTGCTGTGGCGCTGCATCTCGCTGCCAAGTGGCTGGCCGCCACCCCAGCTTCGAGTGCGGCTCTCATCACGACCGCGGACCGGTTCTGCGCGCCGGGATTCAACCGCTGGGCGAGTGACGACGATGCGGCCTACTCGGACTCGGCGACCGCGGTCCTGCTCGGCCGGCCGGGCGAGGGGGACGATTTTCTCCGGCTGCTCTCGCTCGAGATGGTGACGGACTCCGAATGGGAAGCCCAGATGCGTGGGCTCGACGAGTTCACCACCGTCCCGCTGGGGCACGGTGCTCCGATCGACCTCCGGCGCGCCAACAAGGTCTTCAGGGAGTCCGGTGAGGCGGCGCGGTTGGTCAAGCTCGGCCTTCCCAAACTGCACGAACTTGTCCTGCGGGCGCTGGGTGCGGCCGAGATCGGACCCGCGGACCTGAGCCGCATCGCACTGCCGCGGCTTACCCGGACGATGCGGGAGGGAATGTTCAAGCCGGCCATCAGTGAAATCGTCGGCGGAAATCCTCGGTACCTGGAGTGCGGCACGGGCTGCCTGGGCGCCGGCGACTTCCTGGCGAATCTGGTGGACATCGAGGCGAGCCTTGAGCCGGGCGAGTTCGGAATGATCGTCCAGGGTACCGGCGGATTCACCTTCACGTGCGCGGTGGTCCAGCGGCCGGAGTAGTAGCGCGGAGACCGGAGGGAACACGGCTGTGACGGCGAGCACCTGGGATCGCGAAAACTATGCCCTGTGGCATGGGACCATACCCACGTCAACGATCCTCGACCAGAGCGGTCCCGGGGACATGTGGGTCAGAGGTGAGGGTTCCTGGCTGATCGACGCCGCCGGGAACCGCGCCCTCGACGCCCGGGCGGGCGTGGGCAACATGATGCTGGGCTACGGCAGAAGTGATGTCGTGGAGGCGATGTGCCGGCAGGCACGCGAGCTGCCCTATGTCTGCATGGTGCGGTGGGAACTGCCGGCTCCGGTGGTCGTGGAACTGGCGCGGGCCCTGACCGACCTCGCCCCCGCCGGCCTGAGCCGGGTGCGGTTCTGCCACACGGGCGGCGCGGCGGTTGAGAGCGCGGTGCTGATGGCCCGCGCCTATCATCGAAACCAGGGTCGGCGGCAGAAGCGTGTCATCGTGGGTCTCCAGGACAGCTACCACGGCAGCCCGATGGCGGCGATGGCTGCGAGCGGGCAGCGGGTCATGCACTGGCAGTTCGGGCCCATGCCGGACGGGTTCCGCCACCTTCCGGAGCCGACGGACGACTCCGCGGCCGGGTTCGTCGAGGGTGTGGACGCGCTGGGGCCGGAGCGCGTCGCGGCGGTCATCGTCGAGCCGGTGAAGGGGCGAAACGGCCAGCCTCTTCCCGACCAGTACCTGCGGGCCGTGCGTGAGTACTGCACACGGCACGACATCCTGCTGATCTTCGACGAGGCATTCACGGGTTTCGGCCGGATGGGTGAGATGTTCGCGGCCGATATCTCCGGGGTCGCACCGGACATCATGTGCCTCGCGAAGGGCATCACCGCGGGCTACGCGCCGCTTGGTGCTGTCCTGGTGACCGACCAGATCTTCCAGGCGTTCGACACCAACGGCACGGTCTTCGCGCACGCGTCGACCACGGACGGCCACCCGGTCTCCTGCGCCGCGGCGCTTGCCGCGATCCGTGCGTACACGTCCGAGGATCTGGTGGCCAATGGTCGGGCACTCGGCCGGTTGCTGTGCGATCGGCTGAGCGGCCTGCTCGCCGGTGCCGCCACGTTCGGCGGTGTCCGTGCGGTCGGCGCCCATGTGGCGATCGACCTGGTGGACGACGACGGCAGTCCGCTCTCGATGCTGGACCGACGCCACCTGGAGACGGCGTGCCGACGGCAGGGCCTGCTCGTCCACTACACGCCCGACACCGTCGTGCTGATGCCGCCGCTGACGATGACCATGGAGGAAGCGGAGTTCGCGGCGCAGAGATTCGCGAAGGTGGTGTCCGGTCTACGGCCGGTCATGGCCTAGCGGCCGAGCCACCTCGCAGCCGCAGAGGCGCCGGGTGCTTTCCAGGCACAGCGCCTTCGCCTCGCCGGCGGTGGCCCGGCCGGCCGCGACCTGTGCCGCCGCGGCGTGCTGAAGTCCGATGACGGCCTCGGCGAGCCAGGTGGCGGGCAGCGGCACGTCGAAGTCGCCCGTGTGCTGGCCTCGCTTGATGAGCCGTTCGAGCCGCAGGGGCACCACGTCGGAGAGAGCGTTGCGCCCGGGCCTCGGCATCCCGGGCGCGGTGGGGTTGAGCAGAAACGGGTGGCGGTCGAGGAACTGCCATCCGGCGTCGAGAAACCGGGTGAGCGCCTCGGCGGGTGGAGCGGTGTCGAGGTCGGCGGCGTCGAGCGCGGCGACGTACTCGGCGGCCGCGACCTCGACGAAGGCCACGACGAGCGCCTCGCGAGAGGGAAAGTGCGCGTAGACGGTCTGCCGCGTGACGCCGGCCGCCGCGGCGATGTCCTCCACGCTCGCTTCGGGGCGTTCGCCGAGCACGACGCGGGCCGCGCCCAGGATCGCGTCGATGCTGTGTCGGGCGTCCGACCGGCGGCGGCGGGCCGGCGGGGCGCCGTTGGTCGGGTCGGTCACGCGAAAATCGTACGGCGCCGACCGAAACCTTGACAAGCTGTAAGAGGTAATTAACTCTTACAGTATGACAAAAGTGAGTTCGGATGGAGATCATCCGGCTGTCGAGGCGCGCGGCCTGACCAAGGTCTACGGGGAGAACCGGGCCCTGGACGGCATCGACCTGACGATTCCGCGCGGTCAGGTGTTCGGGTTCCTTGGCCCCAACGGGGCCGGCAAGACCACCACGATCCGCATCCTGGCGACGTTGGCCCGACCATCCGGCGGCATGGTCCGCGTCCTCGGCCACGACGTGCTGACCGAGGCGCAGGCGATCCGGGCCCGGGTCGCGGTCACCGGGCAGTTCGCCTCCCTCGACGAGGACCTGACCGGCTACGAGAACCTGCTCATCCTCGGCCGGCTCCAGGGGCTGCCCCGGGCTGCCCGCAGAGAGCGTGCCGACGCACTGCTCGCCGCGTTCGACCTGACCGGTGCGGCCGGCCGCCCGGTGGGCGGCTACTCGGGCGGTATGCGCCGCCGGCTCGACATCGGCGCCAGCCTGATCGTGACTCCCGACCTGCTGTTCCTCGATGAGCCGACCACCGGGCTCGACCCGCGCAGCCGCAACCAGGTGTGGGAGCTCGTCCGTCGGGTGGCCGCGGCCGGTACCACCGTGCTGCTCACGACCCAGTATCTCGAGGAGGCTGACCAGCTCGCCGAGCGGATCGCGGTCATCGACAGCGGTCGGATAGTCGCCGAGGGCACCAGCGCCCAGCTGAAGTCCCGCGTCGGCTCCAGCACCCTGCACATCCGGCTCCTCGACGGCGAGCAGCGTCCGCAGGCGTCGCAGATCCTGGCCGGCGCTCTGGCCGGGACGGTTCAGCCCGCCGCCGACCCGCTCGCCCTGTCCGTGATGATCGCCACCCAGCCGGACGCGACGGACACGGGCCGGCTGGTCGGGCACGCCATGACCCGGCTCGGCGAGGCCGGGGTGGGCATCGCCGAGCTCTCCCTGGGCCAGCCCAGTCTGGACGAGGCCTTCCTCGCGCTGACCGGTCATCGAACCGGTCCCGCCACCACCGACCATGAGGAGCCGCAGGCGTGAGCACCCTGGCCATCCCCACCAGCCCCGCCGCGGCAGAGGACCCGGAGGTCCCGATCGACGCGCTGCTCGCTGCGGGACGCGAGCGACGCCGTGCCGGGGCCCTGACCGCCTCGGCCGCCTTCGGTACCCGCGCCATGCTCAAGCTCAGGCACGACCCCAAGCAGCTCGTCGACTCGGCAGCCATCCCGATCCTGTTCACCGTGCTGTTCACCTACCTGTTCGGCGGTGCCATCAGCGGTTCGACCGGCGACTACCTCACTGACCTGCTGCCCGGCGTGCTCAGCATGAGCATTGCCATCGTCACCATGTACGGCGGCGGCCGTCTCGCCCAGGATGTGCGCAGCGGAGCCTTCGACCGTTTCCGCGGCCTGCCGGTCTGGCGCGGGGCCCTGATCCTCGGCGGGCTGCTCAGCGACGTCTTCCGCTACCTGTTCGCCTCCGCCATCGTGTTGGGCCTCGGCCTGGCCATGGGCTACCGCCCCGACGGCGGTGCGCCGGGCGTGCTCGCCGCGGTTGTCCTGGTCGTCGCGTTCGGGCTCTCGCTGTCGCTGCTGTGGGCCGCGGTCGCCCTGGCCGTCCGGGACTCGGCGGTCGTCCTCAGCATCGCGAACGCCGTGCTGATGCCGCTGTCGTTCGCGAGCAACGTCTTCGTCCAGCCCAGCACCATGCCTGGTTGGCTCCGGGCCTTCGTCGACGTCAACCCGCTCAGCCATGTCGCGAGCGCGGCCCGGGACCTGATGAACGACACAGGCGACGCCGGTGCGGACGTCGCCTGGTCGCTCATCGCCACTGCCGTCATCACCCTGGTGTGCGCGCCGATCGCGTTACGCCTCTACGGCAGGCAGAGCTGACCGAACATCATCCTGCCGGCGGTTGGCCCGCATGGCGGCGGCCTGGCGGGCGACCGTGGGGTTTTCGAAGAGGGTGCGCAGACCGTCGTTCTGACCTTCGGCCGCGCCGAACTCCGCGCTGATCCGTTCCAGGACGCCGATCGCGTGCAGGGAGTCCCCACCGAGCTCGAAGAAGTTCTCCTCCGTCCCGAAGTCGTCGCGCTCCAGGACCTCCTGCCAGAAGGACAGCAGCGTCCGCTCCAGCTCGTCCCGCGGAGCGGACCTGCTGCCGGGCGACTGCTGGTCCCGCGGGGCGGGCAGCGCCGACGTGTCGACCTTCCCGTTCGGGCCCAGCGGCACCTTCGGGATGACGAGATAGTGCCGGGGCACCATGTATTCCGGGAGGATCTCCTCGAGCGCGGCGCGCAGCGCGTCGGCGTCGGGATGCGTCCGCCCGGCGGCGGCCTCTCCCTGCTCGGGCACCAGGTAGGCGACCAGCTGGCGGCGGCCCGTCCGGGGGTTGGTGTCCACAGCGACCAGCGCGTCACGGATGCCGGGCTGCCGCCGCAACGGGACCGCGATCTCGCCGAGCTCGATGCGGTAGCCGTTGAGCTTGATCTGCGAATCCTCCCGGCCGAGGAAGTCGATGTCCCCGCCGGGGAGATAGCGGCCGAGGTCGCCGGTCCGGTAGAGGCGGGCCTTGGTGCGGGGATGCACGATGAACCGCTCCGCCGTCCGGTCGGGATCGGCCCAGTAGCCGCGGGCCACGCCGGCCCCACCGATGTAGATCTCACCCGTCGCCCAGACCGGGCTCGGCTCCAGCCACTGGTTGTAGACGTGCATGGTCTGGTTGGCGAGCGGTGTGCCGTAGGGGATCCGGGACCACTCCGGGGGCACCGCGCCAATCGGGTAGTGAACCGACCAGATGGACGCCTCGGTGGCGCCGCCCAGGCTCATCAGCCGGGCCGCGGGGTAGATCGCGCGGATCCGGTCCGGCAACGCCACGGGGATCCAGTCCCCGCTCATCATGACCAGCCGCGGCCCGTGCGGGGGCGGGGGAGCGGTCGGTTCGTGCGCCTCGATCCACGCCTGGACGAGGGCGGGCACGCTGTTCCAGATCGTCACCCGGTGCCGGTCGACCAGGTCGGTCCAGTGCCTCGGCTCCTGCGACCTGCCCGGCTCCGGCATGACGACAGCGCCTCCCGCGGCCAGTAGACCGAAGATGTCATACACGGAGAGGTCGAAGCTGAGGGCGGACAGCGCCAGCACCCGGTCCTCCGAGCTGACCCGGAAGCGGTCGTTGAGGTCCTGGATCGTGTTGGCCGCCGCCTGATGATCGATCATGACCCCCTTCGGCCTGCCGGTGGATCCGGAGGTGAAGATCACATACGCCAGGTCGTCCGGGGCAGGGCCGTGCGGCGGCGGGCTGGACGGTGCGGACCGTACCTCGGCGTCGGCAAGGGTCACCAGCCGGATGCCGTCCGGCCACCCCGACTCGTCGCGCAGTCGCGGTGTCGTCACCACGACCTTCACCTGACCCTGCTGGAGGATCTGCGCTCGCCGGGCGGCCGGCCAGCGCGGCTCGATCGGCAGGTACGCGGCCCCGGACCGGCTGACGCCGAGGGTCGCCACCACCTGCTCGTACCCCTTCTCGGCGATGACACCGATCAGGGTGTTCGGGGTCGCGTCGATCGACTGCAGGACGTGGGCCAGCCGACAGGCGTCGTCGACCAGTTCGCGATAGGTGTGCTCGCCGTCGGCCGAGATCACGGCGATCGCGTCCGGAGTCCGCCCGGCCTGCTCCTCGACGAGGCCGCAGAGCGTCCGCGGGGGGATGGCCGACCTGGTGTCGTTGGCCTGGCGGCGCTCGACGGCCTGCGCCGGCGGGAGCGTGACGAGCTCCCGCTCGTCCCACGCGGTCCGGCTCTCGCCGAGGCGCTCCAGGCACGTCAGGTGCGCGTCGAACATCTCGTCCAGCATGCCGGCGGGGAGGAGCTCCTCGACGAAGTCCCAGTTGACCAGCAGCTCGCCGCGGTCCTCGAGCACCTGGTAGTCAAGCCAGACCTGAGGCGTCTGGCTGACGCCGTAGACGACGTCGCCGAACACCTGGGCGGTTTCGGTGAAGCTGGACTCGGAGTCGAAGCCGATCATGCTGGTGAACACCACCGGCATTCCGGCCCCCGGCCGGCCGCCCAGACGCCTGGCGCGCTCCCGCAGCACGCGGACGCCCGAATACGTGGAGTGTCCGAGATCGTCCATGAGCTGGTGGTGCAGGCGCTTCGCCCGCTCGGCGAAGGACTCCTCGGGCTCGGGCCGCGTCTCGAGCAGAACCAGCGAGGTGAAGTCGCCGATCACCCCCCCGATCTGCGGATGGAGCGGTGACCGGTTGAACAGTGTCAGGTTGAGCGTGAACTCGGGCCGTTTCGACCAGTGCCGGAGCACGTCGGCGTAGGCGGCGACGAGCACCGCGGACGGGGTGAGACCCTGGCTGCGGGCGGCCTTCTTGATGACGGACCACTGATCGCGGGACACCCGGCCATGGCGCCGGGCAAACCTCGGGCTGGAGAGCTGCCCGGGCTGGACGGCCAGTGGCAGTTCGGGAGCGGGCGGCAGGTGGTCGAGCCGGTCCAGCCAGTACCGCCGGTCGGCCTCGAACCGCCGCTCGCCCTGCTGCCGTTGCTCGACGAGAACGAAGTCGCGGAAGGTGATGTCGAGGGGCTCGGGCGGGGAGTCCGGCTGGCTGTAGAAACGGAACCAGTCGCGCTGGAAGATTCCGAAGCTGAACCCGTCCATGACGAGCATGTCCAGGCTGAGGTGCAGGCGCCAGCGCCGCCCTGTCAGGCGGGTCACGCGGACCTCGAACAGCGGCCAGCGGTCGGCGGGCAGGACCTGATGCGCCAGCTCCGCCCGGATCTGCTCGATCCCCGCCTCCTGCGCCGCGGGGTCGAGCCCGGACAGGTCGGTGACGCGGATCTCGTACGGCGGAACCTCGGGCAGGACCCGCTGGCGGCCGTCGGGCGCGATGACCGCCCGGAGCATGTCGTGGTGCCGGACCAGCGAGTCGAGGCTCTCGCCCAGCCTCGGGACGTCGAGATCCGCGGCGTCGAACTCGAGGTAGCAGTGGGTCGAGTTGCCGCCGAGTTCCACCCCCGGCGTCCGACCCACCCAGTACGCCTGCTGGACGTCGGTCAACGGAAACGGGTCGTGCCGCTCCCCTGGCCGCGCGACGAGGTTCGTCGGTTCGTCCGCGCTCTCGGAGCGCGAGATGACCTCGATGAGCTCAGCCCGGCGAAGGCTCATCTCCTCGCGTAGCTCGGCGGTGAGAGCGCCGGATGGCGCCGTGACGTGAAGTCGGCCGTCAGCCAGCCGCATGCGGACTCCGCGGCGGTACAACTCGGCGAAGAGATCAGTAGCCATGTGCCTGCCTTCCGGGCGGGGCTTACAGGATGAGTTCTTCCATCAGTCCGGGTGCCTCGGCTGCCGTGGCGTCGGCGACGACGAGGAAGCGGGCGGCAAGCGACCCGCAGACCAGGTCGACGATGTCCGCCACGGTCGTGTCGCCCAGAAGGCGCTGCGGCGGGACGTCCACGAGAAGCTCCGTGCGGAACTGGTCCCGCAGCCGCATCGTTCGCAGCGAGTCCATGCCGAGTTCACCCAGCCGGGTGTCGGGGAACCGGGCGCGCTGGCTCTCCCGGTCCTCCGCGAGCCCGTCGACCAACGCGCTCACCCGGACGAACAGCAGGTCCGTGAGCGTCTGGCGGGCCGTCTGCGGATCCTCCACGGCGAGCCGCGAGAGCTGGTCGACGTCCCACGGCTCGGCGGTGTCCAGCGCGGTGAGGGCCGCCGCCCGCTCGCCCGGATCGGATTCGTCGTTCCCGCCTCGGCCGCGGGTGGCCGCCGGGTCGATCCAGTAGCGCCTGCGCTGGAACGGGTAGCCGGGCAGGCGGAGGTGGCCGGCGTTCGTACCGGCGAGGACGGCTTCCCACGACACCGCCGTTCCGGCCGCGTACGCCGTCGCGAGGCGGGCGAGCAGTACCTCCTCGGTGACGATGGCGCCCGGATCAAGATCCAGGCAGCTCGTCGCGCCCCGCGACCGCACGCCGGACACGGCGTCCTCGGCGCCGGTTCGCAGGAACTCGCCGGCCGCCCAGTAGTCCGGACGGCCGGGTTCGCCAGGGGAGAGGATCGCGATACGCGGCGTGGCGTAGCCCACCCGCTCGGCGGTGACCCGCAGCCCGTTCCCGTTCCCGTTCCCGTCCCCGTTCCCGGCGTCGATCGCCCGCGCGGCGGCGGCCGCGAGCGCGGTGGCGTCGTCCAGGGACAGGACGCCGGCGGCATGAGCCGCGGTGATCTCGCCGATTCCCGTGCCGGCGACGAGGTCCGGCGTCACTCCGCACGAACTGATCAGGCGGTACAGCGCCACCTGAAGGGCGAACACGGCAGCGTGCGGGTACGCCGGCACCGGGCGGTCGAGATGGCGTTCCAGCCGGGTGCACACCTCGCCGTGGGCCTCGGCGAAGGCGGGCCAGCGTTCCGCCAGCCTCCGGGTCGAGCCGGCGGCTCCCGGCTCGCGGCCGGTGAACACGACGGCCGTCGTCGCGGCGGTGCCCACACCGGTCACCAGACCGGGCCTCTCCTCGCCGCGGGCCAGCGCCGCGAGCGCGGCGCGATGCTCGTCGGCGGAGGCGCCCATGCTGACCGCACGGTGCTTGAATCCCGTCCTCGTGCGGGCGAGCGACCGCGCGACCGCCGCGGTGTGGGCAGGCGTGGAGGTGAGGAAGTCGCCGAGTTCCAGGGCCATGGCGCGCAGTGCTGGCTCGGACTTCGCTGAGAGCACCCACGGCGTGCAGGCCCCGTCGGCGTCGTCCGGCGCCGGGGCGGACGCGTCGGCGGCATGTTCCTCGAGGATCAGGTGTGCGTTGGTGCCGCTGATGCCGAAGGAGGACACGCCGGCCCGCCGGGGCCGACCGGGAGACGGCCAGGGAGCCGACTCGGCGGTCAGCAGGACCGTCCCGGCGGACCAGTCGACGTAGGTGGACGGCTGGTCGATGTGCAGCGTTCGCGAGTGCGTTGCCGAGCGGATGGACATCACCATCTTGATCACGCTCGCCACCCCGGACGCGGTCTGCGTGTGGCCGATGTTCGACTTGACCGAGCCCAACCGCAGCGGCCGGTCGGCCATCCTGGTCTCGCCGTACGTGGCGATGACCGCCTCAGCCTCGATCGAGTCACCCAGCGGTGTGCCGGTACCGTGCGCTTCGACCGCATCCACCTGGTCGGGGGCGAGCCCGGCGTCCGCCAGCGCCGCCCGGATGACCGCCTCCTGCGCCGCGCGGCTCGGTGAGGTCAGCCCGTTCGTCGCTCCGTCCTGGTTGACAGCCGACCCGCGGATCACCGCGAGCACGTCGTGACCGCGCCGCAGAGCAACGGAGAGGCGTTCCAGCACCAGCATCCCGGCGCCTTCGCCGAATCCGATGCCGTCCGCGGCGGCGGCGAAGGGCTTGCAGCTGCCGTCCCCGGCGAGAGCGCCGCGGCGGCCGAACTCGATGACGACGTCCGGCGTGGCCATGATCGTGACGCCGCCGGCCAGCGCGAGCTCGCAGTCGCCGCGCCGCAGTCCCTGACAGGCCAGGTGGATGGCGACGAGCGAGGACGAGCAGGCCGTGTCGACGCTGATGGCCGGTCCGTGCAGGCCCAGGGCATAGGCGACCCGGCCCGAGGCCGTGCTCGGGGCGCCGCCGAGGATCAGCTGTTCCCTGACTCCGGTGGGGAGCGCCGGCTGCGGCCCGGCGCCGTAGTTGCAGTAGGAGACACCGGCGTAGACGCCTGTCGGCGTCCCGCGCAGGCCGGCGGGATCAAGGCCGGCATGGTCGACCGCGTCCCACGCGGTTTCCAGGAGCAGCCGCTGTTGCGGATCCATCGCCAACGCCTCGTGTTCGCCGATGCCGAAGAACTCGGCATCGAACCGGTCGGCGCCGGCCACGAATCCTCCCCGGCGCGCCGTTGGCTCCGGTGCCACCGGGGCGCCGTCCCCGGGAACGCCGACGGCGCCCCATCCCCGGTCGTCGGGAAAAGGCGAGATGCCGTCGCCCTCGCCGGCCACGAACCGCCAGAGATCCGCCGCGGAACGCAGGTCAGGTGGCAGCCGGCAGCCCATGCCGACGATCGCGACGGGCTCGGAATCCCTGAGTTCGGCCTCTTGCAGCTTCCGGGAGATACGCCGCAGATCGCTGGTTGCCTTCCTCAGGTACTGACGCAGCTTCTCTTCATCAGCCATTGGTCGTATGGCTCCCGTGATAGTCGGCAAATTCGTGGGCCCGAGCACGGATAATTAATGCCAAATTTGGCTCCTGCTCGATTCTACGGTGCGGTCGTGAACCGCAGACACCCCACCTCGACCCCTACGTGCGTCACCCATTGGGATTGACTAAGGGTGTGATAGGGGTTGATGGGGAACGAGGGTTCGGTTAGGGAAGTGACTCGTGACGGGGTGCGCATCCATACCGTGACGCATGCACTCGCGAGAGTGTGTTCCGCATGTTCCGTCGGGCTTGTCTCGTAGGTAATCTGACGGCGGTAGAAGTCGGCGTATTTGCCTGCCCACCAGTGGTCTCGGTAGAGGCGTCGAGCGCATCGAGCCGGCCGCGGCGGGCCGATCGAGAGTGTCCACGTATTTGACGAAGAACTCGAGGGAACAGCTGCGGTACTGCGCCGCGGTGGCGGATCTCGTCGCCGACACCGTCGACGCGGCTGCGTTTTCCCTCGTGCTGATCATGCCTCGGGAGATGGACTGTGTCGGGCCGACCTGTAGCGGTGGATACGCCCTGGGAAAAGGTGGCTGAATCCATCGAATTCATTCCCGCTCAATATGCCAGTCGGAGTCAGCCGGAATCGGTGGCGCAGGAAATGCTGCGCTGCGGTCCGGCGGAGATGGATCGGCTCGTCGCTGCCGGACTGCCCCACGAGGACCGGTCCGGTGTCCGTCACTTCGACCCGAACGATCTCTATAACCTCGGCATGTACTCGAACACCTCGACGACCCAGCCGGAACTTGCGTTCCGCATGCTCTTCCGGTTCGCGACCCGGCCAGTGGACGACCTGCTGCGCGAGCGGACCTGGGAGTTCCAGGCCAGGTTGGAGTGTGTCGACTGTGCGGGCGAGGCCCCGTGGCGGCTAGAGGAACCGGACATCGTCCGGTTCGGCGGGAGCGTCACCGACGTGACGGCACCGGCACCGGCGTCGGGGTCGGCCACCTACACCGCCACGGTGACCACGACGGGTGCGCGGACTCCGGTGCTCTCCGCCGAGTTGCGGCGGCTGACCGGCGAGTATCTGGCCGCCGGCTATCGCTGGCACATGATCCCCGTGCCCATGCAGGTCGACTACGCGCTGGTGCACGAGCTGGGCGTGACGAGCTGCATCGCGGCCAGCCTGCTGCTGGCCGCGCGCTTCCGGGACGCCGGATATCGGGCCGAGGCGAGGCGGGGCTGGTTCTGCGGGGTGGTCGGCGGCGCCCTCGATCTGCCGCATGCCTGCGTCGAGGTCGAGGACGACGACGGCAGGCTCAGGACCATCGACATCGCCAAGGCCCTGCTCGCCGCGCGGCTCTCCGCGAGCACCGACGACTTCCAGGAGCTGTGCCTCGGGTCGATCTACAACAAGGTCATTCCGTCCACCGCTGCTGGCGGCGCGCCGCTGGGCTATCACGAGTGCGGCTCACGCACGCCGGTCCACGTGCGTGCGGATATCCGATCGGTGCGTTGAGGAGACGATTGCACATGGTGGTACGCGATATCGAGCCGGTCGTGCTGGACCTGGACCGGTTGGAGCAGATGGCGAAGTCCGACTACTACAACCCGTACACCGCCTTCGACTGGCCCGAAGCCATCGAGGCCGACCGACCGTGGATGAGCGAGAGCCTGACCACGCTGGCGGGTACGGAGATGTGGGACGAGCTGACCCGCGACCAGCAGCTCGCGCTGACCAGATACGAGGCGATCAACTTCTTCAGCCTCAACATCCACGGCATCCGCGAGCTGCTGAGCGAAGTGGTCATGCGCATTCATGAGCGCGCCTACGCGGGGGTCTCGGAGTTCCTCCACCACTTCATCGGCGAAGAGAACGAGCACATGTGGTTGTTCGCCGAGTTCTGCCTGCGCTACGACGGCAAGCTGTATCCGGCGCAACCGAGGCTGGCGGCCGGCTCGATGGACCACCTCTCACCGCCGGCCCGCGAGCTGGTCGTGTTCGCACGCGTGTTGATCTTTGAGGAGATTGTCGACCACTACAACGCATACATGGCGACCGACGAGACGCTACCGCGCATCGCCCGCGAGATCAACCGGGTGCACCACCAGGACGAGAGCCGGCATGTCGCGTTCGGTCGGATGATGTTCACTGGCCTCCTTGAGCAGGTGGCCAGGCGCGATCCCGCGGAGATCCCTGTGATCGCCGAGTACCTCGAGGACTATCTGCAGTACAGCATCGCCACCCTCTACAACCCCGCTGCCTACCGTGACGCCGGCATTCCGGACGCGCTGAACCTGCGGCGGCGCGCGCTGGAACATCCCGCCAGGAGGGCGGCGCATGATCAGGTGCTGAAGCGGACCAGGCGGTTCCTCAACAGGTCGGGCGTGAGCGTCGGAGGTTCAGCCGCATGACGACCGAGGCCATGCGATCGGTCCAGGAGTTCATTCTGGGGCGCAATCCCAAGCTCGACCGGCTGGACGGCGACTTCGATCTGATCGACAGTCGGGCCATCAATTCGCTGGCCTTCGTCGAATTCATCTTCCTGCTTGAGGAGTTGGCTGGCGAGCCGATCGATCCGGAAGACCTGGACCTGGACGACTTCCGCACTCTCAACGCGATCGAAGCGCGATTCTTCACACAGAAGGCGGCGTGATGACGACAGCAACCGACAACGGCCTGACCGTCCTCGACGGCGACCAGCTGCGTCTGCTGCGGGCACTCGACGCGGTGTTCCTGCGCCTCGCCGACGGCTGGCAGGCCCCGGAGCTCCGGTTCCCGTTCCTGATCCGGTGCGAGGACCTGGACCTCTTCGACTACTTCGACAACTTCCCGCATCTGGGCCTGGCCGCGACCAGGCTCGACCCGCACCGCCTTGGCAAGCTGCTGACCGAGGCGTCGCGACCGCTGGGCAGCGTCCCGCCAGAGATCATGGAACCGGCCGCCTTCGCGCTGCCGTCGGCGGCCTGCTACGCCATCTACCTTCACCACGCCGGCACGTCACTGCCCGACACCGGGATGATGCGGACCACGGTCGCCACCTGCTTCCGCAACGAGGACCACTACGACGGCCTCCAGCGGCTGCTGGGCTTCTCGATGCGGGAGATCGTCTTCATCGGCCCGGAGGACGGGGCCAAGCAGCACCTCGTGCGGGCCAAGCAGACCGTGCTGTCGCTCTGCGCCCAGCTCGGGCTGAACGTCCAGGTCGAGGTGGCGACCGATCCGTTCTTCGACCCGAACAGCGGCAAGGCCAAGATGCAGCGGCTGTTCCCGGTGAAGGAGGAGTTCGTCGTCGAGGGTCTGTCGATCGGCTCCGTGAACTACCACCGGAACTTCTTCGGCGAGCGGTGCTCCATCCAGGCCGCCGGCGACACCGCGCACACGAGCTGCCTCGCCTTCGGCCTGGAGCGCTGGGTCCACACCCTGACCCAGCGCTTCGGCGACACCACCACCGCGCTGGCCGCGGTGGAGAACCTGGGCTGATGCGCACCACGTTGGCAGCGGCGCTCGGACTTCGGGTGGGTCTGCTCCAGTCGGGAATGGGCGGCGTCGCGGGCCCGGACCTGGCCTGCGCGGTGTCGGAGGCCGGCGCGGGGGGCTGCGCGGGCGGTTACAAGCTCGTCGACGGCGCACTGTCGGCCATGCTCGGGCGGCTGGTCGCGGGAACCGACCGCCCGGTCGGCGTGAACCTGATTCCGGAGGTCGTCGGTTCGGACGAACTCGCCCGGCAGGTCGCGCAGGTCCTCGACCAGACGCCGCCGCACGTGTACCTGTCCCTGTTCGGTCTGGCCGATGACGCCGTGCTCGAGCGGATCACCGCCGCGGGACGGCGACTCGTCGTGCAGATCGGGACCGTCCAGGACGGCGTGCGCGCGGCCAGGCACGGCGCGATCGTGGTGGCGCAGGGCGTCGAGGCGGGCGGCCATCTGCTCGGTACGCCGGATCGGGACGACCTGATCGCCGAACTGCGCGCGCTCCTGCCCGACGCCTGTCTCGTCGCGGCTGGCGGGATCGGTTCGCCGGCGCAGGCTGCCAGGGCAGTCGCCGCGGGAGCTGACGGCGTCCTGCTCGGCACCGCGTTCGTGGTCGCCCGGGAGTCGATGGCCCACCCGTACTTCAAGACCGCGGTCCGCACCGCCGGCGAGGCCGACACGGTGATCACCGATGTGTACGAGATCGGGTGGCCGGGCCGACGCCACCGCGTGCTCGCGACGGACGCCACCCGCAACCCGGACCAGCCCAGGAAGTTCATCGGCCGCACGGTGGTCGAGGGAAAGGCATACGTGGTGCCGCGCTACAGCGCCGCGGTACCGACCATCACCACCAGCGGCCGGGTCGAGGAGATGGCGATGTACTGCGGCCGCTCCTGCGCCGACATTTCGCAGGAACGCCAGGCGGCCGACATCGTCGCCGATTTCGCCCGTGTCATGCAGGGAGCCGAGCAGGGAAGGGAAAGCACCGATGCCAGGCTACGAGAACCTGTCCCGTATGGACCTCACCTACCGCGAGGACACGCCCCGGATCCGCACGCGTGAGGGGGTCGAGCTCTACTACGAGTCCCGCGGTGAGGGCACGCCGATCACCATGGTCAACCCTTTCTTCCTGACCAGCCCGTCATGGCGGGTCTTCAGTGAGGAGCTCGCGAAGGAACACCGTCTCATCAGCTATGACATGTGCAACCACGGGGCCTCCTCGCATATCGGTGAGGAACCGACCTGGGACGATCACATCGTCGATCTGATCGGACTGCTCGACGCGCTGGGGATCGAGTCGACGTATCTCATCGGGGTGTCGACCTCCACCGTGCTCGCCCGGGACATAGCGATCAGGCATCCGGACCGCATCAGGGGCATCGTGCTGACCGGGCCCGTCTTCGGTCCCCGCGGGATGCGGCGCCAGCGGCAGGTACAGCGGGCGTGGCTCCGTACGCTGGAGACGCACGGTGTCCCGGGACTCTACGAGCACATGTACCCGGAGGTCTTCAGCGCCGAGATGAACGAATTCCTCGGGGCTCCGGGTTTCCTGGCCTTCCGGGAGGCGTTCTCCGCCCTGTCGACTGTCGAGGACCTGGTCAACGGCCTCACCCGCGCGATGAAGGACGAGCACCGGCCGGCGATGCTGGCCGGCATCCAGGCGCCGGCCCTGGTCGTCGTCGGCGACGACGACTTCCTCCTCGGCCCCACGGGCGCGAAAGAGCTGGCCGAGCAGTTCCCCGACGGCCGGCACGAGATCATGCCGAAGGCTGGCCACGTGCCGTATGTGGACGACGCCGAGCACTTCCAGGCCCTCGTGCACAAGTTCATCGAGGAAGTGGAATCACGTGCCTGACCAGGCGGCGGAAGTGCGGCTGCGGATCCGGGAACTGCTGTTCGACCTGTTCACCGACGCCGAGTTCCTCAGTGCCGTCCCCGACTCGGCGTCCCTGCGCCAGTCGGGAGTGTCGTCCAACGCGCTGGTCAGCCTGCTGGTGGCGATGGAGGACGCCTTCGGCTTCCAGTGGGACGACGACGTTCGGCCGGAGGTCCTACGCTCGGTCGACTCGCTCGCGGGCCACGTGCTGGCAGTCCGGGTCTGAGGGTGCGCGGTGGCCATGGACCTGCTGTTTCCCGCCGACCTGCTGTTTCCCGCCGACGTCGCGGCGGACGTCCGGATCGAATGGTCTCCAGTACGGCCACCGTACGGTTCGGTCCAGGAGTCCGCGGCGGGCCGCCGGGCGGCGTCGGCGGCGCTGGTCGCGGCCGGCGCCGCCGAGTCGGTCGTGGCACGCCACGCCGACGGCCGACCGCGCTTTCCGCGGGGCTTCGCCGGGTCGATCTCGCACACCGACCGGCTGGCCGTCGCGGTGGTGGTCCCCGGTGCGGCGGGGGTCGGTGTGGATATCGAGAACGCGGTCATCAGTCCGCGGGTGGCTCACTTCGTCCTTCGTGAGTCGGAGCGGCGCGCGCTGCTCGCGCCGGGAGCGGGTTTCACGCCGCGGGAGCTGTTCGCCGCCAAGGAAGCCGCCTTCAAGGTGCTGTACGGCCCGGACACCAGCGCGGACCTGCTGTTCTGGCGGGTTGGGCTCAGCCGTTCCGGTGACGCGTTGGAGGCGTCCTATCGGGGCGCACGGGTACCGGTCCGGGTCCGATCCGAGGTGGATGTCTCACTTGCCGTGGCGCTCGACCTTCGCGCACGGAGATCACCGGTGACATTGCTGCCGTGTCGCCACGGATAGGTTGCGCATTTCAGAGAGTCGTCGAGATGGGTCGCACCTCCTGCTGGACCGCTCGCCGTGGTCCATTGTGTAAAAAGGAGTCGTCGTGTCGGATACCAAGGACATCGCAGTTATTGGAATTGGGTGCCGGTTTCCGGGTGGAATCGATTCCCCGGAGGCGTTGTGGGATCTGATCGAGCGCGGCGGTGACGCGATCACAGACATCCCGGCGGATCGCTGGAACGCGGCGGAGTACTACGACGCGGAGAAAGGCGTGCCCGGCCGGACGGTATCCCGGTGGGGTGGCTTCCTCACCGATGTCGCGGGCTTCGACGCGAAGTTCTTCAAACTCGGCGAGCGTGAGGCCCTGTCGGTCGACCCGCAGCACCGAGTCCTGCTGGAGACCGCCTGGGAGGCGGCCGAGCATGCCGGGATTCCGCCGTCCGCGCTGGCCGGTACCCGCACCGGGGTGTTCGTCGGGATGGCGCACTTCGACTACGCCCTCGCCTGCCACGGCCCGCAGGAGCAGGAGAAGATCCACCCCTACGGGTTCACCGGCTCGGCCCCGAGTATGGGATCGGGGCGAATCGCCTTCGCACTGGGCCTCACCGGCCCGGCTGTCAGCATCGACACCGCCTGCTCCTCGGGGCTGATGTCGGTGAGCCTGGCGGTCCAGAGCATCCGCAGCGGCGAGAGCGACATGGCGCTGGCCGGCGGCTGCATGATCATGTTGGTTCCGGACGCGACGGTGTCCTCGTCCGGGCTGGGAATGCTCTCACCCACCGGCCGGTGCCGCCCGTTCGACCAGGCGGCGGATGGTTTCGTCCGGTCCGAGGGCTGCGGCATGGTGCTGCTGAAACGGGCCTCGGACGCGCTGGCCGACGGTGACCGCATCCTCGCGGTGATCAAGGGGGTCGCGTCGAATCAGGACGGCAGGACCGAGACGATCACCATGCCGTCGGAGTCCGCCCAGGTTTCGGTGCAACGGGCGGCCCTGGCCGACGCGGGTGCCGAGCCGGAGACGATCGGGCTGGTGCAGGCGCACGGCACCGGGACCCCGGTCGGCGACCCCATCGAGTTCCGAGCGCTGGCTGAGGTGTACGGCCGCGCCAGCAGGTGTGCCGTGAGCTCGGTCAAGTCGAACATCGGCCACACCGAGTCCGCCGCGGGCACGGCGGGACTCATCACCGCGGTCCTGGCGCTCCAGCACGGTGTCGTGCCGGGGACGCTGCACCTGAACGAGCTGAACAAGGAGATCAGCTCGCTGGACACCGGGCTGTTCGTGCCCGGCGGGACGCAGCCCTGGCCGGACGAGCACCGGCCCCGGCGGGCCGCGGTCTCCGCCTTCGGCATGAGCGGCACGAACTCGCATGCGATCCTCGAGGAGGCGCCAGCCGTGGGCAGGCCGGCCCAGGACCGCGCGGGTGACCGGCTGCTGTTCCCGGTGTCGGCGACCTCGGTGGAGGAACTCGCGCCGACCGCGACGCGCATCGCGGACTGGCTCAGCACCCATGACGAGGTCGAACCGTCCGACCTCGGGTACACCCTGGCCCGTTGCCGCGATCACCGCGCCGTGCGCGCCGCTGTGATCGCCGCGGACCGGGCCGAGCTGATCGCGGGTCTACGCGGCCTCGGTGACCAGGTCGCCGAGCGCCCCCCGACGCCGGCGGCGGGCGACGACGCACGCGGCCCGGTCTGGCTGTTCTCCGGCCAGGGTTCCCAGTGGGCGGGCATGGGCGCCTCGCTGCTCGCGACGGAGCCGGCATTCGCCGCCGTGCTCGCGGAGCTGGAGCCACTCATCCAGCGGGAGTCGGGATTCTCGGTGACCGCGGCGATGACCTCGGCGGAGACGGTGACGGGTATAGACCGGGTGCAGCCGACCCTGTTCGCCATGCAGGTGGGACTCGCCGAGGCCTGGCGCGCCGCCGGCGTCCGGCCGAGCGCGGTGATCGGGCACTCGCTCGGCGAGGTCGCGGCCGCTGTCGTCGCCGGAGCGCTCTCCCTGGCGGACGGCGTCAAGGTGATCTGCCGCCGCTCGCGGGCGTGCATGCGGCTGGCCGGCGTGGGTGCGATGGCCTCGATCGAGCTGCCCGCGGCAGCGGTCGAGCGGGAACTGGCAGGCCTCGACGACGTCGTGGTGTCGGTCATCGCCTCACCGGAGTCCACGGTGATCGGCGGAGCCACCGAGCGGGTCCGCGACCTGATCGTGGAGTGGGAGCGCCGCGGCGTGCTGGCCCGTGAGGTGGCCGTCGACGTCGCCTCGCACTCCCCGCAGGTCGACCCGATCCTGGGCGAGATCGCCGACAGGCTGGCTGATCTGGCGCCGACCCCCGGTGCGGTGCCGGTGTACGGCACCGCCCTGGACGACGCGCGGGTCCAGCCGTCCTTCGACGCCGACTACTGGGTCAGCAACCTCCGTCAGCCCGTCCGCTTCAGCAACGCGGTGATGGCTGCGCTGGACGACGGCCACCGGGTGTTTCTCGAACTCTCCCCCCATCCGCTGCTGACCCGGGCGGTGGACCAGTGCGCCCGGTCGATGGACCTGGCCGTCGCCGCCATCGCGAGCGTGCGCCGCGCCCGGGAGACCCCGTACGGCCTGCTGGACAGCCTCATCGAGGTGCACGCCGCGGGCGGCGGCGTCGACTTCGCCGCCCTGTATCCGGGCGGCGCACTGGTCGACGCCCCGCTGCCGACCTGGACCCGGCAGCACCTGCTGGTCCGGCCCGGCCAGTCGCGACCGGTCCACACGGTCAGGATCCACCCCCTGCTGGGCGTGCACATCCGTCTCGACGAGGAGGAGCGCCACGCCTGGCAGTCGGACGTCGGTACCGCTGCACTTCCCTGGCTGACCGACCACCGGGTGCGGGACGTCGCGGCCTACCCGGGCGCGGCGCACTGCGAGGCCGCGCTGAGCGCCGCCGCCGCGGTGTTCGGGCCCGGTGCCGAGGTCCACGACCTGAAGTTCGAGCGGATGCTGCTGCTCAGCGGAAACACGGACCTGACCACGTCCGCGGCGGCGGACGGCCCGGGGCAGGCCCGCTGGGAGGCGACCACCACCGAGGACGACGAGCGGGCCCGGCTCGCCTCCGCCACCCTGCACGCCGCGCCGGCGGACCGGACCGAGCCCGTACCGCTGGACATCGATCTGCTCCTCGAGGAGCACACCGAGCGGCTGTCGGGCGACGACCTGCGGGACACCCTGACCGAGCGCGGCATCCAGTACGGACCGGCTTTCCAGGGGGCGGTGGTGGCCCACCAGGGCACGGCCGCGGACGGCGGTCAGACCGTCCTGGCCGAGATCACGCTCCCGTCGCCGTTGCGCAGCGGCACCGACGGTTTCTCCGTCCATCCCGCCCTGCTCGACGCCTGCTTCCAGGCCGTCGCCGCGCTGCCCGCCGTCGCGGGCGACGGTGCGGGCGGCCTCTTCCTCCCGCTGGAGGTACGGCGAGTCGCGCTGTGGTCCCCGGCCAGCGGCGCGAAGTACTGCTTCACCCAGCTCCGCTCCAGCGACAGCAACCGGGTGGTCGCCGACCTCCAGCTGGCCGACGAGTACGGCGCGGTCCTGCTCACCGTCGAAGGCCTGGTACTGGGCAGCCACGCCGACGGCGAGGAGAACGCCGGCCAGCTGCTCAACGAGCGGCTGCTCACCATCAGCTGGCAGCAGCAGGAGCCGCCGGAGCCGACGGGGCGGCCCGTCGCCGAGCCCTGGCTGATCCTGGCGTCGCCCCAGTCCGTGCCCGCCGCCGACGAGCTCGCGGAGGCGCTGCGCGAACAGGGCGGCCGCTGCGAGATCCGGCCGTGGCCGATGCGCGGCACGAAGGCCACCCTCTCCGACGCGCGCTGGCACGGCGTCGTGCTGCTCTGCCCGCCGCCGGCCGGGCCGGCCGACGCGCAGGCCGTGGCCCGCGGCCGCGACCTGGTGGCCTCGATCGTCGCGGTCGCGCAGGATCTCGCCGGCGCGGACGGCACCCCGTCCCGGCTGTACGCGATCACCCGGAGCGCGCAGCGCGTTCTGCCCGGCGACCTGGTCAACCTCGAGCACGCGGGGGTCCGTGGCCTGCTCCGCGTGATCGGCGCCGAGTTCCCCGACCTGCGGCCCACCCAGATCGACGTCCGTACCGACCAGGCGGACGGCCTGGCGGCGAAGAACCTCGCGGCGGAGCTCACGTCGGACTCGGCGGACGACGAGACCGCCTGGCGCGCGGGCCGCTGGTACGCGGCGCGGCTCCAGCACGCCCCGCTCGCGGCCGGCGAACGCCACCCGGCCACCGTCGAGGGTCCGGCCGACGGCGCGCGGATGGAGATTCGCCAGCCAGGCGACCTGGACTCGCTGGAACTGACCGTGGTGCCGCGCCGCGCACCCGGCGCCGACGAGATCGAGATCAAGATCGGCGCGGCGAGCGTCAACTTTCACGACGTCCTCTACGCCCACGGAAACTACTTCGCGTTCGAGGGCGTGACGCCGGCACTCGGCGTCGACTGCGCGGGCACCGTCGTCCGGATCGGCGACGCGGTGACGGAGTTCCAGGTCGGCGATCGGGTGATGACGGGTGCTGCCACCGACGGGGCCTGGGCCAGCCACGCGACGATCGGCTCGGCGTTGGCGGCGCGGGTGCCGGCCGAGCTGAGCATCGAGCAGGGTGCCGCCATCCCGGCGGTGTACGCCACCGTCTGGTACGGGCTCATGGACCTGTCCCGACTGCGTTCGGGCGAGCGGGTGCTGATCCACTCGGCGACGGGCGGAACGGGCCAGGCGGCGATCGCGGTGGCCCGGTACGCCGGCGCGGAGATCTACGCCACGGCCGGCAGCGAGACGCGCCGGGAATGGCTCCGCACGCAGGGGATCGAGCACGTCTACGACTCCCGCAGCCTGGAGTTCGCCGACCGCATCCGCGAGGACACCGGCGGGGCCGGCGTCGACGTCGTCCTGAACTCCCTCACCGGCGCGGCGCAGCGCGCCAGCCTCGACCTGCTGTCCTTCGGTGGCCGCTTCGTCGAGATCGGCAAGCGCGACATCTACCGCGACGGGAAGCTGGGCCTGGCACCCTTCCGCCGCAATCTGGCTTTCTTCAGCATCGACCTGGAACTGATGGCCGTGGCCGACCGGGGCAGGTTGAGTCGTCTCCTTCGCGAGGTGGCCGACCGGATCGCGGCCGGCGAGCTGGCACCGCCGATGACGACGTCGCTCCCGCTGGGCGAGGCGGCGACCGCGGTCCGCCAGATGGCCGCGGCCCAGCACCTCGGCAAGCTCGTGCTCACCACGGGGGTGGAAGAGGGCACGGCGGCGGTGCGTCCGCCGGACCGGGTGCCCGTGTTCCGTGGCGACGGCGCGTACGTCGTCACCGGCGGACTGGGCGGTCTCGGTCTGCGCCTGGCCCGTCACCTGGCCGCGGCGGGCTGCGGTCGGATCGTGCTGAACTCCCGGTCCGCGCCCGGCGAGAGGGCGGCCCGGGAGATCCAGGCGATGCGCGACGCGGGCGCTGACGTGCACGTCGAGCGAGGGGATATCTCGGCTCCGGACACCGCGCACCGGCTGGTGGCCGCGGCCAGGGCCACCGGCCTGCCGCTGCGCGGCGTCCTGCACTGCGCGGCCGTGGTGGATGACGCGACGGTTCCGAGCATCACCCGCGAGCTGATCGACCGGGACTGGGCGTCGAAGACCTACGGCGCCTGGTACCTCCACCAGGCCACCGAGAAGGACGAACTCGACTGGTTCTGCTGCTTCTCGTCGGCCGCCGCGCTGCTCGGCTCGCCCGGGCAGGGCGCCTACGCCGCCGCGAACAGCTGGCTCGACGGCTTCACGGCCTGGCGGCACGAGCAGGGGTTGCCGGTGACGACGATCGCGTGGGGCGCCTGGGACGAGATCGGGAAGGGCGCCGTCCTGGCCGAGGCCGGCGACACCACCATGATCAGCCCTGAGGAGGGGGTCCACGCCTTCGACACCCTGCTGCGTTACACCCGGCCCTACACCGGATACCTCCCACTCTCCCGGGCGCCCTGGCTGGCCTCGCTGGCCAGGCGCAGCCCGTTCGCGGCGGCGTTCCGGGACAACCGGAGCGACCACCCGCAGTCCTCGGAGCTCAGGCTGGCGTTCGAGGCGTTGCCGACCGGCGATCGGATCGGGTGGCTGCGCCGGTTCGTGGCGGGCGAGGCGGCGGCGATCGTCCGCGGTGCCGTCGACCCCAGCCGGCCCTTCAACGACTACGGCCTGGACTCCCTCGGCAACCTGGAGCTGCGGACCCGGATCGAGACCAACCTCGGAATACGCATCGCCCCCAAGGCGGTGGTCGAGAACAACTCGGCACAGGCGCTGGCCCAGCACCTGGCAGTCCTTATCGGCACCTCGGAGCTGGCATGACCGCGATCATCCTGTCCGGTGCGACCGGATCGCTCGGCGGCCACCTCGCCGCCGCCCTGCTGGAACAACCCCATCGCATCTACTGCCTCGTCCGGGCGACGGATGCCGCGACCGCCGACCGGCGGCTGCGAACCCGGATGGCCGAGGTCGGCTCGGACGACCCGGCACGGCTCGTAGCCATCCCGGCGAACCTCGAGTCGCCCCGGCTCGGCCTCACGCCGCAGGTCTGGAACGAGCTGGCCGACCAGGTCACCCAGATCTTCCACTGCGCCGCATCGGTCCACCTCACCGCGGCCTACGCGCAGCTCGCGCCGGCCAATGTCGGCGGCACGAAGGAACTGATCGGCCTGGCCACGGCCGTCGCCGAACGTTCGGGGCTCCCGGTCGGCTTCCACTACGTCTCCACGCTGGCCGTCTTCCTCGAAGCGGTCGGGGCGGGGCTCGCCGCGGTGGACGAGGCCACCCGGCCGTCCATGGAGACCGCGGGGGAACTCGGTTACCCGCGCTCCAAGGTCGCCGCCGAACGCGTGGTGACCAGGGCCCGAGACAGTGGTGTCGTCAGCACGATCTACCGCCCGGGACTGGTCACCGGGCATTCGCTGACCGGCGACACGTCCAGCTCCGACCTGCTCATGCCAGTGCTGCGCGCGATGATCGCGATTGGCTGTGCGCCGGACCGGGCCGAGGCGGTGCCCGGAGAGGCGGTCGATCTCGTCGCACGGCACACCGCGCGCCTTTCCGTCGGTCAGCCGGGCGGCCTGGCCTATCACCTGGTCAAGCCCCGGCCCGTCTCGCTCATGCACGCCTTCGACGCGCTGCGCCGGGCGGGGTATCAGCTGGCGGAGGTGTCGCCCGGGAAATGGTGGGAGCTCGCCGAGCAGCGCCGGGACGACCCCGAGGTCGCACCGCTGATGCACATGGGTCCGATCGGCCTTCGGATGCTGGGCCTGGAACCCGGGTACACGCTGCCCTCGTTCCGTAGCGACCACACCTATGACGTCCTCCGGCGCTCGTCCCCGGAGCCGGACGCCCTTGACGAGGAGTTCTTCGATCGGCTGGTCGCTCGCGGTCTCACCCGGTTCGCCCCGCTGCCGCCGGCCCGGCCTCGGGTTCTCGCCTGAGTAGCCGTCCGAAGGGCGCCCGGAAGATCCGAAGGGCGTCCGGAAGAAGTGTGCGCCTGACCGACCCGCCGATCGAGCCCGTGGGAGATGCGCAATGCCCCTGGACCGACTACTCCGGCACCTGATCGCCTGGCAGAGCTCCGACGGGCCCTCGGTTCCGGACCACGAACTGACCATCGAGCAGGCCCGCGAGCGGTATCGCGCGAACGCGGTGCGCCCGAACAGCGAGAAGGCCGGCGCCGGACCGGCCGTCACCTCGGCCGATCGGCTGATCGACGGTCCGGACGGAGCCGCGCTCGGAGTCAGGGTCTACACCCCGGAGTCGGTCGGCGGGCGGGTGGTCACCTTCCTGCACGGCGGCGGATGGGCGCTGGGAGACCTCGACAGCCACGACTGGGTCTGCCGGGCCATGGCGGCGTCGCTGGGCGCGGTCGTGGTCTCGGTCGACTACCGTCGGCCGCCGGAGTTTCCCTATCCCACGCCCCTGCACGACGCCATCGCCGCGGCACGGTGGACAGCGCTGTCCTTCCCCCGTCGAACGCACGTGATCGCGGGTGACAGCGCCGGCGGCAGCCTGTCGCTGGGCGTCGTCCTCGAAGCGCGCGATGTCCGCTTCGCGGCGCAACTGCTGATCTACCCGCCAGTGGACCCGAGTCTGATCCTTGCCTCCGCCAGTGAGCGCAGCAAGGGCTATCTGCTGAGCGTCGACGACATGGCTCGGAACTACGAGCGGTATGTTCCCGACCCGCGTCGGCGCGCCGACCCGGCCGTCGACCTGTTGAACGCGGACCTCCGGGACCTGCCACCCACCGTCCTCGCCACCGCCGAGTACGACCCGCTGCACGACGAGGGCATGGAACTGGCGGCGAAGATGCGTGCCGCGGGAGTCCCCGTACACCATGTCCCGGGGGAGGGACTGGTCCACGGCTACTTCCTGATGCAGGGCGTGGTTCCGGCGGCGGCCGCGTGCGCCCAGCGGGTTCTCCGGGCACTGGACGGGCTGCTGGGCCAGGAAGGCGCCGAGCCGCCCGATGGCGCTCAGGGCGAGGTATCGCGAACTGCTGCCTCGCGGGGAGGCTGGGTCGCATGAAGGTGGCAGAGCCCGATGATGAAGATGTTCAGCCCGTAGTCGAACCGTTCCTCGGGGTCCGTGCCCGTCAGTGCGTCGAATGCCGCCGCGTACTGGGGTGACAGCTCGATGCCGAGTCGCTCGGTGCGGGCCCGCCAGTCGTGGTCGGGTGGCAGCCGCAGCTGGGCCTGTTCCTCGATGGTGTGGCCGAGCACGTAGTAGAAGAGCGCGAAGGTTGTCCACGCGGCCTGGTCGGGGGGCATGCCTGCCCCGCAGAGCACCTGGATGGCCAGGTCCGAACCGATGAGAGTGTTGGGCCCGGGAGCGAACGTGCCGCCCACCACCCGGGCGCCGTCGCCGTGGCTGACCAGGGCCGTGCGGAGCCGGCTGCCCAGAATCCGGATCTGCTCGGGCCAGGGCAGGTCGGGCAGCGGGCTGCCGATGCCCTCGACGATCTTGTCAGCCACGGCGTCGAGCAGGGCTTCCTTGTTCGGGAAGTGCCGGTAGAGAGCCCCAGCCTGCACGTTGAGCGCCGCGCTGAGCTTGCGCATCGTGAGCTGGTCGAGGCCCTCGGCGTCCAGGAAACGCAGTGCCTCCTGGACCACGTCAGCTTTGCGTAGCGGCATCGAGACCCCCTTGATTGACACCTTCCAGGCGGCATCGTAACGTGAACGCCGTACACGTGAACGTCGTTCACTCGTGGTCAACCGCGGAGGAGACTTCATGTCCGAGGCCCGAGTTGCGGCAACGTCCCCTGTACTCCCGCCCCCTGTACTACGGCCGAATCTGCCCCTCGGCGTGGTCGTGGCCATGTCCTGTCTCGCTCTGTTCATGGTCGTGCTCGACTCGACCATCGTCACCGTGGCGCTGCCGGACATGCGAGCCGGGCTCGGAATGTCGACCGACCAGCAGCAATGGGTGGTCAGCGGCTACCTGCTCACCCTGGGGGGCTTCCTTCTGCTGGCAGCCAGGGCCGGTGACCTCTTCGGGCACAAACGGGTGTACCTGTTCGGCGCGGTCGTCTTTCCCGTCGCCAGTCTGATCGGTGGCCTGGCGACCGACCCGATCGTTCTGATCGTGGCCCGGATCGTCCAGGGCGCCGGTGCTGCGGCGCTGGCTCCCACCAGCCTGAGTCTCATCACTGCCAGTCACACGGACGAACGTGAGCGCGAGCACGCCCTGTCACTGTGGAGCATGATGGGCGGGGTCGCCGGCCTGGCCGGCGTGGTGCTCGGAGGGGTTCTCACCGCCGAACTGAGCTGGCGTTGGGTGCTGTTCGTGAACGTGCCTCCGGGCGTCGTGCTCTTCGTCGCCGGCGTGATGTTCCTGCGTTCGTCCGTCGGCACGCAGCGGACCCAGCTCGACCTGCCCGGCGCCCTCTGCGTAACCCTTGGGATCGGGGCGCTCACCTACGGCCTCTCCGAAGCCTCCGCCCAGGGCTGGGATTCACCGAACACCGTGGTGTCGCTGGTGGCGGCCGTGATCCTTGGTGCCGCGTTTCTGTGGGTCGAAGCCAGGGGCTCCCACCCGCTCATCCCGCTTGACCTGCTCCGGCCGCGGACGCTGCGGATCGCGAATCTGCTCATGTTCTGCCTGGGTGTGACGCTGACCGCCCTGCTCTTCTTCCTGTCCCTGTACTGCCAGCAGGTTCTCGGGTACAGCGCGTTGCGAACCGGCATGGCCATGTTGCCCGTCACCGTCGTCTTCATCATCGGCGGCATCACCGCCCGACAGCTCATGCCCGTGGTCGGCCCCCGGAACCTGCTGGTGGCCGGAGGCCTTCTCGCCGCCGCGGGGATCGCCTGGCTCGGCACCCTTCCCACCCACTCCGCCTACGTGTCGCACATCCTTCTCCCCAACCTCGTAGGCGGTTTCGGCATCAGCATCATGCTGCTGGCCGTCACCATCAGCGGCACCGCCGGTGTGGATCCCAAGAACGCCGGGGCTGCCTCCGGTCTGCTCAACACCTCCCGTCAGATCGGCGGAGCCGTAGGTCTCGCTGTGCTCGTGACCGTCGCGTCCAGGGTGACCTCCCATGCGAGCCAGAACAAGGGCCACCTGGACGCGCTGGTCCAGGGCTATCGCATCGCCCTGCTCGTGAACGGTGGGCTCATGCTCATTGCCGGGCTGGCTGCGCTCGCGTTGCCGGCGATGGCGGCGGCCAAGGAGGAGAAGAGTCCGGAGCCGTTCGAAGGCCAGACCGCAGCCACGCGGACCTGACCCGCAGCGCGGTGTCGGCGCTCGTTGCCTGATCCACGTCGCGATGGATCCAGGTTCGGTCGGCTCCCTTCAGGCCATCGGATTTCTCTTGGACCGAACGTAGGACGACGTCTGAACCTGTTTCAGCTGGAATCACCGACCGTGTGACCACTGCGCGGACACTTTTGGCATCATGGCCGGAGTGGAATTCCCCCGCGTTCCCGATTCGGGGCCGCGGCGCGCTTGGGCCGCGCGGATAGCAGCGGAACGCCAGGAACACGCTCCGGCTCCTGGCGTCATCACCTGCCCGTAGAGCCGATCGCCGTTGAGGTCGAAGGCGGCGAGCAGATGGTGCACTCCCTGGACAAGCCGGCCGGTCGCGCCCGCATCCGCCGACGCGATTCACGCTTCCGACCCCCCGTTTCCCGCCGGCCGCGGCCGATCTCCGTCCCGGCCGGGGCCGGCGGTAAAAGGGCTCGAACTCCTGCATGCCGAACACCACGCTCGGTTCGCCCGCCTCCGCGGTCGTCGCCCGTTGGCGATCGCGGAGAGATACGCGGCGCGGGCTTCTTCGGTTCGCATTCCGGATCCGTGCTGGTCATCCGGTTCTTCAGGCGTTGAAGGGCGACGCCCGCCGCGCGGAGCGGGACGTGCGGGCCCTGCTGGTGGATGTCGTCGACCGCCCCTCGACGACCAGGAACTCCGTCAGGTTCGGCGGGTTCCGTCGCGAGTCGGCGGCGCCGATGCTCTGGCGGCTGCCGCTTCGGGTGCCACTCAGAACCGGGCGAACCTCGTCGGCCACGGCACCAGGCCGCACCACGTCGATGGCCTAATCGACCGAATCATCCCGTTTCACCGAGCGGCGTGTTCATGCTCCGCAAGTAGCCGGTCCATCGGCGTCCTGGCTGTCTGCACAATGCTGCCGCCGGCCAGCTCAATCCAATGGTGCGCCAACCACGCCATAAGGCAGCGGACTGTCGAGTTTCGTGCGTGTTGTATTCCAACCCAATGTCCGCCGCAGCAGCGGTTCGAAAGCACGGCGAGACGACAGAATCGGTAAGTCTGCTCGGCGCAGATACCAGCATTTCGGACAGTGCCGGCAAATCCATCTTGGCGGGACACCGTTGGAAATGATGGACCGATCACGTCCAGCCATCTCGATACGTTCGTTTCGGGCGGCTGGTCGCCATCGGGCGGGCGAGACGCGTCCGCCGCTCGACGAGGGTGGCTGGCCGGCGCCCCCACCTTCTCCTGACGGTCAGGTTGCTTGCTCGGGTTCCGGGTAATGCCCGATCCTCGGGCCTCGACAGGGCGCTCGGAGTGCTGACCACGCGGGCATCCGGCCGGCTTCGGCCGCGACGATCCGCCTCGTCCCGCTCCCCGCGCCGAGGCGCAGCGGGTGCCTCAGCTGCGCGTGTGGTTGGCCTGCGTACCTGGACGGAAAGCGGTAGGCAGATCGTCCCCGCGACCAGGGCCTTCTTCGGCCTGGCGGGAAATCTCCCGCCAGGCCGGTCCGATACCTGCTGCGGCGAGAAGCCGCCGGTGAGTCGCAGCGCCACAGCGTCCCGTGGACGATACGGCCACGGCTTCTGCCTTCCGCCCCTCCTCTGCCTCTTGGCCGGGTGTCTGGAATCTGATACTCCGCATCGCCCCCCCCGTACTAGGTCAGTCGGGTGGTCGCCGACCTATTCTGACCGGTCCTCGCCATGGTCGCGCGGATCGACAGGTTTTTTCCTGACCCAGGAGATCGACTACGGGCCTGCCAAGGTCAACTCTGCGCGTGCACTCAACCTCCGGGTGGGACCAACGCCTCTACCAGGGCTGATGTACTGACCGTCGGAGATGGCCGGCGGAAGCGGGTAAGGCGATTCGTCGGGTCCACCGGACACCCTCTTGATCACGTGGTCGGCCGGTCGTTCTTCGTCCTTTTGCGAATCCGCGCCTCGCTGCCAGACCTCCTTCGCTCCGCAACCAATTCAACGGAACCGGATGTGCCAATCATTTGCCTGGATCCTCTTGCTCGAAACATCAAAGTTGACTATCTTCGACAGCGGAGTTCAAAGGATGTGGTGTACGGAGTGTAATCATTGTATGGCAGGCTCGGTGGAGTGGGCGGTGACGTAGAGCGACCACCGCGAGATCCTCGCGAGAAATCCGCGAAAGCGACTCGAGGCGGAAGGTATGCGGCGGCCTATGTCCGACTGTGGCTGTGCCGAGAGGTTCGGTAAGAACTGGGAGCGGACGGTTCGGATCTGCTGGGATCGATCGCGCGACGGTTTGCTGAGGCGCTAACGGGCGTTGAGGTGGACGGACTGCGCGGCAACGGAAGAGTGGGGAGGTGCCTCCGGACCGGCTGAACCTTCGGAATGGCGCTCGGTCGCGGAGCGGGAAGCGCAGGCTGGGTCCGGCGAGCTGGTGATCCCGAAGTCGCGGCCGGGCTCCTGTTCCCCGGAATGGATGCGAAACGGCGCTGCCGGGTCGAACACCTGCCGACTTCGGTGTATGCCGCCGAGAATTCCCGACCCGCTGGCCACGGTGTCGCGGAGCATCGTGACGAGGAAGAGTTCGGCCTGCTCGCGTTCACCGTCCATGCCGGGAGATCGGTCTTCGGACCCGCAGGAAGCGCTGAGCAGGGAGATCTGCCGACGCGCCGACGGCATCGGCACCTTCCCGAGTCGCAGCGCGATCATGTGATGCTCCGGCGCAGTGCCTGCCTTGCGGCGTGATGAATGGAGCAAGTCTGACCGGAGTCTTTCCAGGAAACTTCCGCCGAATTCTGCCTGTCGAGAAGTCCGTCGGCATATCCAAGATCACCGTGACCCCCGGTGGTTTCGCTGGACAAGCTGTTAACGGGCACCTGCCGGGTCGCAAACTCGGCGTGGTGCGGCTGTATGTGGCCATCTTCGACGAGCGTCGACCTCCAAAGAGGACGGGTTGACCATGGTGTACCTGGCGAGCGTCGTCTCGGACGTCCGGGCAGGGCCGGGTTTCCATCGCCGGCCGGATGATGTCGGCCGGCGCCCGGACCGGTGTTCCTTCGAGTTCCCGTTGGCCGGACGAATGGAGCGGCCGTGCTGGTCGTTGCTTCACTTTTACATCCGCGGTTCATGGTAGGCCTGGCGGAAGATCCGGCCTCCATCCTGGCGTTTACGGGGATCGCATTCAGCAAAAGTTCGTTCACTGTTGACGTCTGGCACGATCCGAGCGGTGCCGACGGTCTCGACGGCCTGTTGAAGGTGCCGCTTCCGCACTGAACTGGCGTGATATTCGCCCGGAACTGATCTCGCTCCACCAGTGAGCCGTCTCTCACTTCAAGGGGATCGATGAGAATCCGAGTAATGGTGTCAGATGAATTGTTACTGTCCCGAAGCGCGCTGACCGCGCTAATCGAGCAGCAGGAGGAGCTCCGGGTCGTCGGGGCTGTCGGCGGCGACACCGACGCGCTGGCGTTCGCGGAGACTCATCGGCCGGATATTGCGGTCATAAGCTTCGACGGCGCGGACAGCAGTGCCATCGGCGTTGCCGAAAAGATAGCGGGCCTGGCCGAGTGCCGGAGTCTGGTCCTGGCTGAGAGCTTCACCCGATCGATCATTCGCCAGGCTTTTTCTGGTGGGGTCGATGGTATGGTGAAGCGGAGCGTTTCGCCGAACCATTTCTTTGAAGCCCTGAACCGTGTCCATCAGGGTGAACGTGTCTTCGACGCAGAACTGACCGTCGCGGCCGTCGCAAACTCCGGCTGCCCGCTCACCGCACGCCAGATCTCGGTACTCGAGCGGCTCTCCTACGGAGACACGATTGTCGAGATCGCGACGCAGCTCCACCTCTCCGAGGGGACTGTGCGCAATTACCTGTCCTCCCTGGTGGCAAAACTGGGTGCCCGCAATCGAATCGACGCGCTGCGGATCGCGAGAGACGCGCGCTGGCTTTGATGGTCCTGCTCACCGGCTTTGCTCCACCTGTTGGGGATGGAAATGAACATGGAAGCAGTGACCGCCGATGTTATCGGTGATATCGCCATCGTGCTCGGAGCCTCGAGTCTGCTAGGTGCGTTCGCACGCCGTCTCGGACAGCCCACCGTGATTGGCCAGATTGCCGCAGGAATCATGCTCGGGCCGACCCTGCTCGGCAGGCTTCCCGGAGATCCAACGCACCGCCTCTTTACGGCTGAGGCGGTGCCCCTCATCTCGGTGATCGCCCAGATCGCCGTTGTGCTCTTCGTGTTTGGCGTGGGCTACGAAATCGACCTGCGGTCCGTCCGCAGGTACCGTCGGCCGGTCTCGCTGATTTCCGTCGGCGCGATGCTCGTCCCGTTGGCCCTCGGTTCGGGCATAGCCCTGGGAATGCAGCGCCTCAGCAGCTTCGACGGCCAGCACACCAACGGCCGTTCCTTCGTCCTCTTTTTTGGCGTCGCGACGTCGATCACGGCGCTCCCCGTCCTCGCGGCGATCGTCAGGGAACGTGGACTTGCCGGGACTCCCGTGGGCGATGTCGCGACGTCAGCCGCAGGGCTGATGGACGCGTCCGCCTGGCTCGTTCTCGCCGCCGCGCTCGCTGGTACCGATGCCGCCGGTAGTCGGCCCTGGCCTGCGACGATGGCACTACTCACGGGTTTCGTCGCGCTGATGATGCTGGCGGTGCGCCCGGTGCTGATGTGGTGGACGCGGCGTCCAGGCGCCGTGCTGTCCAGTCAGGTTTCGGTGGCACTCGTGCTCGCGGCGGGCGCGGCGTGGGCCACGGCTTCCCTCGGCCTGCACCCGATCTTCGGGGCCTTCGTCGCCGGGCTCGTCATGCCCAGGCCGGCGGGCGCTCCGGACGCCGACGTGCTGCGTTCGATGGAACAGGCCGGGGGACCGTTGCTTCCGTTGTTCTTCGTGGTTACCGGGCTGAGCATCAACATTGGTGCGCTGAATGCTTCCGACGCGGTCCTGCTTGCAGTGACCGTCGTGTGCGGGATTCTCGGAAAGGTCGTCGTAGGTTTCGCGATGGCGTGTTTGGGCGGTCTCGACCGCCGGCAGTCGGCCGTGATCGGCGCGCTGGTGAACACCCGGGGCCTGACCGAACTCATCGTACTGAACGTGGGATTGGGCGCGGGAATCATCGGCGGGCGGTTGTTCACGGTCCTCGTCCTCATGGCCTTGGTCACGACCGCCATGACCGGGCCGCTCGTCACCGCGATCGACCGCAGACGGACGCTGCTGACGCCGCCGTCCGGCCAGGAGCTCGTACTGGCCACTGGAGCGCAGAACTATTCCTGACATCTCTCATACGCAATCGCGTGCATTCGTCGGGCACCTCTGCGCCCCGGTCCCTGTGAGACGGCGAGAAGTGATGGAGAAACTGGTCGAACGAGATTCCGAAGAGAAGATACTGGCGCAGGTCTACAGCGAGTGTGCGCCGGGTCGCAGCGGGCTGGTCGCCATCGGCGGCCCGTTGGCAAGCGGCAAGACTGCCCTGTTGGGTTCCTTCGCCCGGGATGCCGCCGACGCGGGCGTGACGGTCCTGGAGGCTGCGGCGTCGAGTTTTGAGCGTCATCAGCCGCTCGGCGTCATAGATCAGCTCCTCCGCGGGCGCTGGCTCTTCTCGGACGGTCTGGATCTCGAGGTGCGTGCGCTGACGAAGAGCGTCGGTGAGACGGGAGCGCACAGTGAGATCTCGTCGCCGATCCTCGGCCGGCTGTTCGGTGCCTTCCGGCATCTGGCCGGAAGCGGTCAGGTGGTCATCTGCATTGACGACGCTCATTTCATGGACGTCGAGTCGCTGCAGTACCTGCTGGCACTCATGCGTCGAATGGGCAACGGGCAGCTTTCGATCGTTCTCACGTACTGTCCGGACATGGGCCGGGACAGCATCCAGCGGATCCTCCAGGCCGAGATCCTCAGGATGCCGAACTGCACTCAGCTGGACCTCCAGCCGCTCTCGGAGACGGGAGTCGCGACGGTACTCGAGGAGCATTTCAACCTGGAGGTCGCGGGCCGGATCGCGGCCGAATGCAGAATTCTCAGCGGCGGCCGACCGCTACTGGTGCACGCGCTGGCCGAGGACTATCTGGACAGGACCTCGGAGGTGGTGGCGCAGCGGCGGCCGGTGGCCGGCCGGGCCTTCGGCAACGCCGTGCTGAGTTGTCTGTACCGGGCTGAGCCCGTCGTGCTCGAAATCGCGCAGGCCATCGCCACGCTGGGGGAGTTCCGATCGGCGGCCGTCGTCGCGGGCTTCTGTGGGATGGACTCGGAATCCGTCGGCCGGATCGCCGAGTCACCCGGCATCGGTGGTCTGCTGTCGCATGAGCTGCTCGGACAGGTGAGCGTCCGGGAGGCCGTTCTCGGCAGCATCCCGCAGGAGCAGCGCCACGCCATGCGCACGCGGGCGGTCCGCCTGCTGCACGACAAGTCGGCCCCGGCCCTCGTGACGGCCGAACACCTGATGCGTATCAACGAAGCGGTCTCCTGGGCGAAGCAGGTGCTGTGTGAGGCCGCCGACCAGGCTCTGGCCGCCGGCGACCCCGAGGCAGCCATCAGCTACCTGGAGAGAGCGCATCGTGAGTGCGCGGACGGGCAGGAGCGGATCGACACTGCCGTGCAGCTCGTTGACGTCATGTGGCGGTACGACCCCACCGCGGTGAAGGGCTACCTCCCTGACCTGGTCGCGGCCGCCGAGCACGGCGAGCTCTCCGACCGGCAGTCGGTCGCTGTCATCCGAAGCCTGCTCTGGGACGGCCAGGTGGTGCAGGCGACACGGGTGATGGCGCGCCTCGGTGACGACTCCTGCGCGGAGGTCGGTGAGGGCGCCGCCGCCTACGCCGAACAGCTGCGGCTGTGGCTCCCGCTCACGTACCCGGGAATCGCGCCTGCCTGGCGGCCCGAGGACGTGGCCCGGCCGGATGGCGGCCTCAGCGCTCCCGAAGATCGGGCTGCGGCTGCACTCGGGGCCGTGCTTCGGGGCGCTGACGTGGAAGGAGCCGCTCCCGCCGCGGAACTCGTCCTGCGAGAGGCCTTGGCCGGGGCGGCGAACCCGGCACCATCACTCGCCGCACTCATGGTCCTGATCTACTCCGACAATCTCGACAAGGCGTCGGTGTGGTGCGATGCCCTTCTCGCCTCGATGCGGGAGACGTACGGGATCGTGTGGAACGCCATGCTCACCTCGGCGCGGGCGGAGATCCACTACCGGCTCGGTGATCTGGTAAACGCAGAGCGGCAGGCGTACGCCGCGCTCGAGCTGTTGCCCCGCGAGAGCTGGGGAGCGGCCATCGTCGTCCCGCTCTCACTCCTCATCCTCACCGCCACGGCGATGGGAAACCTGGAAAAGGCCGAAGACCATCTTGACTTTCCCGTTCCCAGCGCCGCCTTCGGAACCCTGGGGGGAGTGGCCTACCTCGATGCCCGGGGCCGTCTCCATCTCGCGCGCGGTCGCCACAGCGCCGCTCTCCAGGACTCGCTGGCGGCCGGACACCTGATGAAGCTCTGGGGGGTGGACTGTCCGTCCGCAGTGTCGTGGCGTACGAACGCCGCCCATGCGTATCTGCACAAGGGTCTCCCGGCACAGGCCAGGGAGCTTCTGACGGAACAACTGTCGATGCTTCCCACGAGCCACCTGCGCACCCGAGCCCTGGCCTACCGGGCCCTGGCGACCACCCTCCGCCTGGACGAGCGCCCGCCGGTGCTGCTGAAAGCGGTGAACATCCTCGTCCGCTGCGGCGACTCACTGAACCTGGCGTACACGCTCGCCGACCTGGGACGCGCCTACGACGCGCTGGGCGACTCCGTCCAGGCTCGCCGCCACACCCACAGAGCAAGGACACTGGCGGACCGATGCGCCGCGCCACTCCCGCCGGAACCACCGGCGGCGGTGGCCGAGGAGGCGGCGGGGACGGACCCCCTCGGCGAGGCTGATCCGCCCGGTTGCCGGCTCAGCTCGGCGGAGCGGCGAGTAGCGACACTTGCCGCCCGAGGCTCCACGAACGAGCAGATCGCGCGCAAGCTCTTCATCACGGTCAGCACCGTCGAACAACACCTCACCCGCGCCTACCGAAAGCTGGGCATTCGCCGTCGCACTCAACTATCCGCGTGTCTGTCGGAACATGTCCCGTGATCACAGCCGCGCCCATGAGCTGCTCGGTGACGGCGTTCCGTGATCTGCGCGCACCTGACCGCTGGCGGGTAAGGCTCGTGGGGCGACGCCGAACGGCGGGTCAGCGGCCGCGGGGGCGGGGGGCGACGCGGCGGGTTGGTGGGGCTGTGGTCGGGTCGTCGGGCCAGGGGTGGCGGGGGTAGCGGCCGCGTAGCTCCGCGCGGACCTGCGGGTAGCCCGTGCGCCAGAAGGACGCCAGGTCGCTCGTCACTGCCACCGGGCGGCCCGCCGGCGACAGCAGGTGGAGGACCAGGGGCGCGCGGCCGTCGGCGACGGCGGGTAGCCGTCCCCAGCCGAACACCTCGGCGATCTTCACGGCCAGCACGGGGCCGGGCGCGCCGCTGGTACCGCTGTAGTCGAGGCGCACCCGGGAGCCACTGGGCACCGCGACCCGCTCGGGTGCCAGCTCGTCGAGGCGGGCGGCCTGTGGCCAGGGCAGTAGCCGGCGCAGCGCGTGGCCGGCGTCGATGCGTCCGAGGTCGGCGCGGCGTCGCACGCCGTCGAGGTCCGGCCCGAGCCAGCCCGGGGCGGAGTCCAGCAGGGCGGCGTCGGTGACGTCGGGCCAGGGAGCGCCGAACAGCCGGTGGCAGAACGAGAGCCGGTCGCGCAGGGCGAGTGCGTCGGCGCTCCAGCGCAGCACGGACAGGCCCGCGTCGCGCAGCCCGTTGAGCACCGCGGCCCGCAGCAGCGACGGGTCGGGCCTGGTCACCGGGCGTTCGGCGAGGACGATCGCGCCGAGGCGCTCGAGCCGGCGGGCGACGAGGTTGCCGTCGGCCCAGGCGACCTCGTCCTCGGTGCGCAGCAGCGCCGCGCCCGCCTCCCGCGCGGTGGCCGCGTCGAGGGTGACGGCCAGGCGCACCCGGGCGGACGTCCGGCCGGGCCCGCGGTCGGCGACGGCGATGGCGAGCCATTCCACCCCGGTCAACGCCGAGCCCGTGGCGAGCTCGGCACCGGTCCCGCCGGCCATCAGGTAGTTCGAGCTGCCGGGTTCGCGGACCCGCGCGAGCCGCTCGGGGAAGGCGAGGCCGACCACCAGCCCCGCCGCGAGATCGTCGGATATCCCGCCGGTTTCCCGCGCGGCGGGCCCCGCGAGCCCTACGGGGCCGGCAGGCAGAGCGGGTTCCCGCGGCCCGACGCGTTTTCCTGGCCCGGCGGTTGCGGCTTCCGTGGCCGAGCGCAGCCGGTTGGCCTCCTCCCGCCAGCGGGCGGTCGCGGCGCGGTCGTGGTCGTTGCGCAGGCGGCGCCATGCGGCGACGAGGTCATCGGAGGGGCCGCCCGCCGGCCCGTCCCCGGAGAGCATCGCCACGACCTCCGCCGCGCGGCGGGCGCCGACGGCCCGGGTGCCGTCGAGCAGCGCCCGCGCGAGCCGCGGATGTGCCCCGACCTGGGCGATCGAGCGTCCCCGCGGGGTGATCCGGCCGGTCTCGTCGACGGCGCCGAGGGCCCGCAGCAGGACCCCGGCGGCCTCCATCGCGCCAGCGGGAGGGTCGCTGGGCAGCGGCAGTCCCACGCCACCAGGGTGGCCCCAGACCGCCAGTTCCAGGGCGAAGGCGGTGAGATCGGCGACGGCGATCTCCGGTTCCGGCTGGGCGGGCAGCCGGTCGTGCTCGGCGGCGGACCAGCAGCGGTACACCCGGCCCGGCGCCTCCCGGCCCGCTCGGCCCGCGCGCTGGCCGGCGGACGACCGCGACACCCGCACGGTGACCAGCGAGCCCAGTCCGCGGGCGTGGTCCATCCGGGGGGAGCGGGCCAGGCCGGCGTCGACGACGACCCGCACGCCGGGCACCGTGAGGCTGCTCTCCGCGACCGCGGAGGCCAGCACGACCCGGCGGCGTGGGCCGGCGCGCAGCACCGCGTCCTGCGCCCCGCCGGTCTGGCGGCCGTGCAGGGTGAGCACGTCGACGACGTCCCGGTGCCCGGCGAGCCGGCCCGCGACGGCGGCGATCTCACCTGCTCCGGGCAGGAAGACGAGCACATCCCCGGAGGTCTCCCGCAGCGCGCGCCCGACGGTCACGGCGACGTGATCGAGCAGCCTCGGGTCGACCCGCAGACCGTGCGCCGGGGTGATAACCCCTGGTGGGGGCGCCCAGACCACCTCGACGTCGTACATCGAGGCGTCCGTCCCGATGACCGGCGCGGGTTCGCCGGGCGCGCCGAGCATCGCGGCGAGTCGCCGGGTGTCGGCTGTCGCGGAGGCGGCGAGCAGGAGCAGGTCGGGGCGCAGCGCGGCACGGGCGTCGAGCAGGAACGCGAGCGCCAGGTCGGCGTCCAGGTGCCGCTCGTGGCACTCGTCGAGGATGACCGCGTCGGTGCCAGGCAGCTCGGGGTCGCGTTGCAGCCGCCGGACGAGCACTCCCGTCGTGACCACCTCGACCCTGGTGAACGGCCCGACCCTGCGCTCGCCGCGGATCGTGTAGCCGACCGCACCACCGACGGCACCGGCACCGCCGCGACCCGCGCCATCCGCGCGAGCCCCGGCACCGCCCGCCAGGCCACCGCCGGCGAGACTGGCCATCCGCCGCGCGGCAGCGCGCACGGCGATCCGCCGCGGCTCGACGACCAGCACCCGGCCGGGGACCTGGTCGGCGAGCGCGAGCGGGACGAGCGTCGTCTTGCCCGTGCCAGGCGGAGCCACCAGCACGGCGGCCCCGCCCGACCCGTGCTGGTCGCGGGCGGTCAGCGCGGCGACGAGCGCGGGCAGGGCGGCCCGGACGGGCAGGTCCGCCCCGGCGACCGTGAGGTCGGGCAACATGCGCCCAGTCTCCTCGGCTCAACGCGGCGCGGGGCGGCGCGGCCCCGGGCTGTGGACAGACCGCATGGCGACCGATCCACCTGTGGACAAGTGCTCCCTGCGGCATGATTTCCGGACCGCGGCCGTCGCAGCTGCCCGATGATGTGAGTATTCGCGTTCAGGCCGCCCCGGGGGCTGAGGGGAAGACTGGCTCTCATGCCCACCTCGCAGCCGACAAGGACGCCGGCCTCCACCCGTGCGTGAGCTTTCCATGGCGGGGCCGCCGTACTTCTGATCGAGGCCGTGCCGGTCGCGGTCGCCGGATTGCTCGGGCAGGATGACTACCAGGGCGTCCCGCGGTCGGAACTCGACTGCGCGGTCCGGCCGCTCGACATTCCACCCCGGTGGATGACGATTGCACGCTTCGATCCGAACGGGAATCAGGCTGCGCTCGAGTCCCTCCGGATCGGCTCGCCGGACGGCCATCCACTCCGCCGTGCCACAGGTCGAGCGGAAGTACGCGTCGGAGAGTACTGCGACCGTGTGCCGGGCACGTGTGATGCCGTTCTGCATTCCGACGGTCCAGTTCATGCCGAGTACGAAGGACCATGCTTGGACCAGAACGTTGTAGCCGGCCTTCTGGATGCGTCTTCAGGGCGCGGGCGCTGGTGCTGGTGCCGTCCTCCAGTAGTTGTGCGTCGTTGATCTGGGCAGGAGGACGAAAGTGGTCTGCGGGTTTGTGCGCGCCCCGTCAACGGGGGCGGTCGGTGCCCCTGGTGAACAGGGCGATGCACAGGACGAGCAGGGGCCCGCAGACCAGCAGCCCGGCTTCGGGACCGACCAGGGTCCACAGGCCGCCGGCGGTGATGGTCGCGATGACCCGGCCGGCGCTCTGTAGGCCGGAGAGTGCGCCGAACACGGCCCGGTGCGTTTCCGGCGGGGTGAGTCGGCCGGCGCCGGTGTACTCGGCGGCGTCGACCGCCCCTGCGGCCGCACCGGCGAGCAGGAAGCACACGACCATCGCGATCACGTCACCCTTGCCGGCGAAGGAGAAACCGGCGTACGCGCCGAGTAGGAAGGCCGCGCCAGCCGCGATCACCCGGCCGCTACCGAACCGGTCCGCGAGCCGGCCGCCGAACACCGCCGCGGCGGCCGAGGACAGGTGGAACAGGCCGTAGAGCAGGGCCACCGCCTGGAGCTGGCTGAGCCGTCCGGTGCCGTCGGGTAGCAGCTTGCTCGCGCGCAGCAGCAGGAGCACCGCCGCGATGTTGGACGCCTCGTAGCAGGTGATGCCGAGCGCGAGCCGGCGCAGCGGCGGCTCGCGCAGCAGCGCGAGGCCGGGCCGGGTCTGGGGCGGCGCGTCGTGGTCGAGCGCGTCCCGGCCGGTGAGCGTGCCGTACGCACTCACCGCGACCGCGGCGACCACCGGGACCAGCGCGAGCAGGAGCACCGTCCGCACCTCGAAAAAGGCGAGTAGCAGCGCCGCCGCGAGCGCGCCGAAGGCGGCACCGAGGGCCCCCACCGACCGTTCGAGGCCGAGCCGGGCGCCGAGGCCGGCCGGCGCCGAGGTCGAGCTCGCCTGGTCCAGCAGCGGCGGGGTTCCCAGCCCGCGGGCCACCCATGACCCGGATCGGCACGCCCCCGCCTGCCACACCGCGTTGCTGCCGGCGAGGAACGCGGCGGCCAGGGCCAGCCCGGCGTTCCCGGCGACAGTCAACGGCCCGCGCAGCCCTGGCCGGCGGTCGACCAGCTTCGTCGCGCCGGTGCGGGCAGCGGTGCCGCCGGCGCGTCCCGCCGCCTCGATGCCGGCGAGCGCGATCGGCGCGGCCCCCAGCGTTCCGGCGATGAACGGGGCGAGCACCGCCGTCGTGCTCTCCAGCCCGACCGCGGCGAACAGTGCTGGCAGTCGCGCGCGCACGAGCGAGGCCGGCCGTTCGGCGGCCGGGCGCGCTGTTGTGGGGGACACGGGAGACCCGTCATCTGCGCGGCCTCGCGGCACGGCGGGCGGCGAAACCGACACGCCGGGATCGTACGGTGCTTTCCATCATCACAGGGCGGGACCTGCGAATTCGAGCCCTCGCGAGGTCGCCGGGGTCCGCTTGCGGCGGCGCCGAGCCTCGGATCGGTCGCACGGTCGCTCTATACGGACAAATCGGGCGGGAAGCCGTACAGAGGAACCACGGTGGTTCGGTTGAAGCGCCGACATCGGATGAAACGGGCAGGCTGGACCGTTGCGATCCGTGACCGCGCTACTCGGCGGTGTCCCAGCCGGTCAGGACGGTGGTCGGGTCGGTGAAGGTGGCGAAGTCGGTCGTCGCCCGGAAGGCGGGCAGCCGGTAGAGGGCGCGGGCGTAGGACCACAGGTGCGGGTAGTCCGACAGCGGCGGCAGGCTCGTCAGGTCGCCGCGGCGGCCGCGGTAGCGGACCAGGGAGACCCACAGGCGCACGTCGGCTTCGGTCAGCTGCCCGCCCACCAGGTATGGGGTGTCGGCGAGGCGGGCGTCGAGTGTCGCGAACGCGTCGAGCAGCGCCGCGCGGGCGGTGCCGTCCTGCGCCGCCCGGTGCGCCGCGCGGTTCACCGCGGGGCCGATCCAGGAATCGAGTTCGGCGATCTCGCCGCGCAGGTGCTCGGGGTAGGTGTCGGCGCCGTTCGACCAACGGCCGAACTGGGTGGCCAGGTCGATCCCCAGGCTGGTGAAGTCGTTCGACACGACCTTGCCGGTCTGGCGGTCCCACAACGTGGGCACGGAGACGTGGCCGTCGAAGCCCGGCTCGGTCAGTTCGTACGCGTCACGCAGCAGGGTGAAGCCGTTGACCGGGTCCGGGCCGTGGGTCTCGCGGAACGCCCAGCCGCGGGCATCCCGACTGCCGTCGACATACGAGACGCTGATGACGTCCTCGAGGCCGTGGAGGGCGCGCTCGATGGTCACGCGGTGGGCCCACGGGCAGAACCAGCCGGAGTAGATGTGGTAACGACCCGGCTCGGCCGGAAATCCACTCGACCCGTCCGCGGTGAGCCGGCCGGTGAAGCGGTACAGCGGCCGGGTGTCCGCGGGGTCCCGCCGGATCGTGTACTCGCCGTGCGCCGCCACATCGGTCGGGCTGGCATACGCCGGAGTGGTGGTTGGTGAAACGGCAGCATGGGACATGAGAAACCTCCGAACGGCAGAATCCGAGATTAACCCCGGCCTCCGACGATCGCAATCTGTACTGGTCTGGCCGGACATGGTTCTGACCTGATTCTGTAACATTGTTGGGTAACATTCTCGCCGCCAGCTGGCACCGCCGAATTGGCGCCTGCCCTTTCGGCGAGATGTTTCGTCCGCGATCAGGCGTCGGGGCGGGTCCCGTAACGGGTGCGCGTGAGCGCGACCGCGGTGCGCGCCGCTCGCTCGAAGGGTTCGAGGTCGCCGGCGGCTCGGCACAGGACGTGTGCACCCTCCAGCAGCATGATCAGCGTGGTGGCCAGCTCACCTGCCTCGGCGGGCGGGAGGCCTGGGGATTCCAGCCGTTCGGCCAGGATCTGGCCCCACGAGGCGAAGATGTCAGCGGCGGTGCGCCGCAGGTCGGTGTCGCCGGAGCCAGGCTCACTGGCGCCGACGGTGATTGCGGCGACCGCGCAGCCGCTGCCGGTCGTCGAGGCGGCGAGGACCGGCCGGATCGCGTCGAGGAACGCGGTGACCACGGTGACCGGGTCGGCGGCGGGCAGGGTGGCGAGGGCGGCGCGCACCTCGTCCCCGTTGCGTGCGGCGGCCTCGGCGATGAGCTGGGTCTTGCCGCCGGGGAAGTGGTGGTAGATCGCGCCGCGGGCGGCGCCGCTGTCCTGAAGGACGTCGGTGAAGGACATGCCGGCGACACCGTGGCGCTGCAACGCGCTGATCGCGGCGTCGACCATGCGGCTGCGGGTATCGGCCACCGCCGGGCTCCTCTCCCTTGACTAGTACGACCATCCTAGTGCAGCATTCTCGCTAGTACGTACGTCCTACTCGTCTCAAGGAGTCCGCTCATGCCCATCACCGTCACCGCTCCGCAGGGGGAACTCACCGAAGCCGGCAGGCGCGAGATCCTGCCGCGACTGACGACGGCCCTGGTCGAGGCCAGCGGCGCCGCGAGCAACCCCTTCCTGACCGGCATCATCGGCGGCACCGTCCAGGTCCTGGACCCGGCGGACATCTACGCCGGCGGCCGCCGCAGCCGGTTGGTCATGGTCGAGCTCAAGCTGCCGAACATCGGCCTGCCCGAGCCCGCCGGCCGCGCCGCGTTCATCGCCGCGGCGACCGACATCGTCGACGCGCTCACCGTGGACGACCACGGCCGGGCGGACACCTGGGTCAACATCCTCAACGCCCCCGACGGCGGCTGGGGCCTCGGTGGCGTCGCCTACACCGGCGAGGCGCTCGTCGCCGCGGTCATCGACGCCGCGCGGACGGCGGGAGAGGAGTCGGTGGCCCAGGACGTCGTGGCGGCCGACGCCTGATGGCCGCGTCCTCCCGGTGCGACCGACTCGCCGCCGGCCTACGGCCATGAGGTCGGGACCTGGGCGAGCGCCGCGGGCTCGGTGACAGCCGGATCGGCGGCCGGCTGCTGCCGCGCGGGGGCTGGTGCGCCGCGCAGCAGCAGCGTCAGGCCGACGATGATGGCCACGCCTCCCGCGATCTGCGGCATCGTCGGGTGTTCGCCGAGCAGGGTGACGGCGCTCAGCGTGCCGATCACGGGGGTCAGGTTCAGCAGCTGGCTGGCCCGGGCCGCGGGCAGCTGGCCGATACCCCGGTTGAACGCGATCCCGGCCACCGCGCCGCAGAGCAGGACGCCGGCGCACGCCGCCCAGCCGGCGGCGTCGGCCGTGGTGAGCTGGCTTCCACCGCTGGCCCAGGCGACGGCGACGAACGGTGTCGCGGTCACCGCGCCGCCGGTGGTCTGCCAGGCGCTGGCGTTGAGGGCGTCGCCGTCGTCGTCGCTGTAGCGGCGGGTGGCCACGACGAACACCGAGCCCACGGCGACTCCGGCGAGGACGAGGAGATTGCCGGTGGTCGTGCCGGCGGGCTGGCCGGGCGAGCCGGGATCGAGCGCCACGAGCGCGCCACCGGCCAGCCCGAAGGCGAGCGCGACGACGGCCCGGCGGTCGGGCCGCTCGTGCAGGGCGACGACGGCCAGCAGGACGGTCAGCAGCGGCTCGGCGGCCAGCAGCAGACTGCCGTTCGACGCGCTGGTGCGGTCCAGCCCGAAATCGCCGAGCAGGTATCCCAGTCCTGGGACGAGCGCCCCGAGCAGCATCTGCCGCAGCGCGCCGCGCCGGCGCAGGCGGCCGGTGACCACCGCGGCGCCGAGTAGCACCACGGCGGCGCCGGCGAGCTCGACCGCCAGCAGATCCAGCGGCCGCACGGCGTGCAGCGCCGCCACGGACAGCGTGGTGCTCAGCCCATAGGCGGCTGCGGCCAGCAGGATCGACAGCTCGCCGGAGCGCATCCGGATGCCGGCCCCGACCCCGGCCTGGGCCTCGCACGATGCCATCGGAACCTCCCGGTCAGGGGCGCCACTCCACCGCAGCGCAACCGCTGTAACGGTTACACCGGTTACGAAGATGGTCAACCGGTTAAACGCGTACGGTGGTTACGTGGCGGAGCTGGCGGAGTGGCCCGGGATCGGGGACGAGGACCTGCTCGTCGCGGTGGCCAACACCGCGCACGGCGAGCAGGGTGAGCAGGACGAGCTGGCCGACGCGGCCGGGATGCGCACCTGGTGGTCGGGCCTGGGCCTGGGCCTGCCGGCCGGCGCCGACCCCCGGCGGCCCGACGCCGCCGAGGGCCTGGCGATGCTGCGCGCCCTGCGAGCCGTCATCCGCGGCCTGGCGCTGCGCAACAACGGCGTCGACACGGAGTTGGACACGGCCGTCCTCGACGGTCTCACCCTGCGCCTCGACCTGCGGGGCGCACCGTCCCTACGTGCCGACGGCCCCGCCGATCTCGTCCGCGACGTCGGCGCCGCGACCGTCACCGCCCTGCTGCGGGCCTGCGCGCGACCCGGCTGGCCCCGGCTCAAGGCATGTCGGGGGGAGGACTGCCGCTGGGTCTACGTCGACGCCTCCCGCAACGCCTCCCGCCGCTGGTGTGACATGGCGGCCTGCGGCAACCGCGCCAAGAGCGCGTCCTTCCGCCGCCGCCACCGCGTCGGCGACCCGACGACGTCGACGTGAGCCGCCGGAAGGCCGGCACAGGACGTCTACTGGACGGGCGAGGGGCAGCTCTCCGTCACGGTGGTCAGCCTGACCGCGGCGGTTCTGGCGCTTGTCCTCACCGGTCTGAACCCGGTCGGGGTCACGCCCTCAGCCTCGACAGCCGACGAGCCCCGCGAGGCGCGGTCCGACCAGCTCGAGAGCTGGTCGCCCGTCGATGATGTCAGGCACTGGCGGCTTTGACCCGTCCGGTCCGGGCGGCCTCGACCAGGGCGCCGTGGTCGGCCTCGTTCTGGTCGGCGTAGGCCTCCGCGAACTGCGGGACCGCCTGGTCGAACGCCTTGCCGCTGCCGAGGTAGGCAGCGATCGCGATGCGGTCGCCGGACCGCGCGTGGGCCCGGGCGAGGGTGCCGGCGCACACCCGTCCGAACAGCTCCAGGCCGTCGGGGACCATGTCCTCCGCGACGGCGACGCCCTTCCAGTCCTGCAACTGCCGGATGTAGAAGTCGCGCTGCCCGTCGACGGCGTCCACCCGCTGCCAGCCAAGGAAGATGTCGCTGGTGGCCTGCATGAGCCGTTGTCCGGCGACCACCCGCTCACCCTGGTTGTCGTACTCGCTTGCCGGCAGGTGATCGGCCAGGACCGACGTCCCGGCCTCCTTGACCTGGAGCAGGAGCGGGTCGTCGCCGTCGCGGCCGAGCAGCAGCGCGACCCAGCAGCGGGTGCCCACGCTGCCGACGCCGACGACCTTGCGCGCGAAGTCGACGAGCCGGTACTGGCCGAGCAGTGAGCGCCGGTCGGTCGACAGGGTGTCGGAGTACCGCTCGACGATCGAGCCGAGCTGTCCCATCAGCCGTTCGTGTTCGGCTCCGGCGGTGAGTTCGCCGATCGGGACGAGCAGCGGAGGGTCGGACACGAAACGCCGTTCGCCGTCCACCAGTCTGGTCAGCTTGGCGAACGCCCGCAGCCGGTCGCGTGACCGGGCCTGCGCCGCCGCCCGGGACAGGCGCCTGGAACCCCGCCGGCCCAGCAGGTCCGCGAACTGCGCGGCCAGCTCGTCGGCGTCGACGTGGGCGTACCAGACCTCGAGGTTGGTCATCGCCGCGAACCGATGCATCCACAGGCGGTACGCCCCGACCGTCGCGGTGACGATCCGGCGTCGTTCGGACGCCTTGAAGCCGTTGCCGCGGCTGGCGATGACGAGGCTGGTCGCGAGCCGCTTCACGTCCCATTCCCATGGGCCCGGGAGGGTCTCGTCGAAGTCGTTGATGTCGAACATGAGACGCCGTTCGGGCGACGCGAGGAGCCGGAAGTTGAGCATGTGCGCGTCGCCGCAGAGCTGGACCTCGATTCCCGACGTCGGCGTCCGGGCGAGGTCGGCCGCCATGATCGCGGCGGCGCCCCGGTAGAACCTGAACGGCGACTCCATCATCCGCTGGTAGCGGAGGGGGACGAGCTCGGGCAGGCGGGTCCGCGACTGCCGGTCGATCACGTCGATCGGGTCGGCCCGGTCCGGCACCGGGGCGTACTCCGCATGGGCCCGGCGTGGGGCCCGGGCCCGCGCGTTCTTTCCCCGGGCCGCGCGTTCCGCCGGTGTCGGCGGAGCCTTGTCGGCCGCTTTTGTGGCCGGCTGCCGGGGTGGGGAACCGTCCGCGGTGGAAAGCGGGAAAAATGTGGTCATGTCCGACCTCTCCGGGGCCTGTGGGAGGGCGTGTTGTCGCCGGCTTTCGAGGTGCGACGGCGCCCATCCGCGGCGATGCTGAAGGTCCGGCGATGACTGAAGGTACAGGGTCGGCGCGGTGAAAACCAGATGTCCGGCGGTTCCGCGGACCACGGGTGCAGTCGGGAGGACGCCATACTCGAGAGCCGGAAACAAAGCCGCACGCCCGGGTCGGAAGCGGGCGTGGGCCGGCAATCCGTTCTTCTGACGTTGGCGGCCGCCCAGTTCCTCATGACTCTCGACAGCTCGGTCATGAACGTGTCGATTGCGACCGTGGCCGCGGATCTGAACACCACGGTCACCGGGATACAGACCGCCATCACCTTCTACACCCTGGTGATGGCGGCATTTATGATTACCGGCGGAATGCTCGGTCAGATCCTCGGTCATCGGCGGGCCTTCGCCATCGGCTGCGTCATCTACGGCTGTGGGTCGTTGACGACCTCCCTTGCGGGGAATCTCACGGTTCTGACGCTCGGCTGGTCCTTCCTCGAAGGGGCCGGTGCCGCGCTGATCATGCCGGCCGTTGTCTCTCTTGTCGCGTCGAACTTCCCCCGCGAGCGACGACCACGCGCCTACGGGCTGGTCGCGGCCGCCGGCGCGATCGCGGTCGCGACGGGCCCGCTCGTCGGCGGTGTGTTCACCACCTACCTGTCCTGGCGCTGGGTGTTCGCCGGCGAGGTCCTGGTCGTGCTCTGCATCCTGCGGATGAGCCGGGGGATAACCCAGCCACCCCCGACGGCGCGCAGGCAGCTTGACCTGGTGGGCACCGCGATGTCCGCGACCGGACTGGCTCTCGTCGTGTACGGCGTCCTCAGATCGGGAAGCTGGGGCCTGGTCCGGCCGAAGGCCGGTGCTCCCGTCTGGCTGGGACTGTCCCCGGTGATCTGGATGATCCTCGCCGGCGGAACCATTCTGCGGATCTTCCTCTGGTGGCAGGACCGCCGGCTCGCCCGGAACGCGGTGGTACTGCTCGATCCCGCGTTGCTGCGAAACCAGACCCTGCGGGCCGGGCTCACGTCGTTCTTCTTCCAGTACCTGCTTCAGGCCGGCCTGTTCTTCGTCGTGCCGCTGTACCTGTCCGTGGCGATCGGACTCTCGGCGGTCGGGACCGGCGTGCGCCTGCTACCACTGTCCGTCGCCCTGCTGGTGGCAGCGGTCGGTGTTCCCCGTGTCCTTCCCCGTGCCGCACCGCGGCGCGTCGTGCGCACCGGCTTCCTCGCGCTGTTCGCCAGCATCGTGATCCTGGTCGCGGCGCTGGACGTCGGCGCCGGGCCCGAGATCGTGACGTGGCCGCTGCTGCTCGCGGGCCTCGGGGTTGGAGCGTTGGCATCGCAACTCGGCAGCGTCACCGTGTCCGCCGTGGCCGACGAGCACAGCGGTGAGGTCGGTGGGGTGCAGAACACGGTGACGAACCTGGGGGCCTCGATCGGTACCGCGGCGGCCGGAGCAGTCCTCATATCGGCGTTGACCACATCGTTTCTCACGGTTGTCCAGCAGAATCCTGCCGTGCCGCCGGACCTGGTCGCCCATTCCCAGGTGCAACTGGAGAAAGGCGTCCCGTTCGTGTCCGACAGGGAGCTGGAAACCCGCCTCGGGGGAGCCGGCCTCCCCGCGGAGACCACCGCGGCGATCGTCTCCGACAATGCGAAGTCCCGCATTGTCGGCCTGCGCGCGTCGCTGTCCCTGCTCGCCGTCCTCGCGCTGGCGGGTCTGTTCCTCACCCGGCGAATCCCGACCCGGCAGCCGACGTCGGCGCCGGTGGCCGACACCGCCGCCTGACCCTTTCGTGGCTGGCGGCGGTGGACCTCAACGCTGGCGGAGGGTCGCCAGCCGGCAGCCGGGATGTGGAACAGCCGCTAGCGTTCGGCCCGCAGGCTGATGTTGTCGACCTGGATCCAGTCCCCGCCGGGGGTGTTCACTCCCCAAAGGCCGACGTACACCGTGGCCTGCGTGTGGTTGGTGGAGTTGAACCGCACGGTGAGCTGCTGGTAATCGGATCCGGTGAAGCCAAAGTGCGCTTCCCCGCGCGGCGGCCACTCACCGGACAGTCGTGCTCCGAAGAAGCCGGTGTTGACATTTTTCGACGTGCGGACCCAGCCGGTCAGCACGTACGACGTCCCGGGTGTTACGGGGACGTTCTGCAGAACAGCGTTCCAGTTGCGGCCGGTGGACCAGGTGAAGCCATTGTTCTGGCCGCTCTGGGCATTGTGGAGGTTTCGGTCCACGCCCTTCCAGTCGGTGCCCTCGGTGAACCAGGGCGTATTCACCGCCGAGCTTCCCTGGGCCTCGAAGCCGCCGTCGAGAACCGGGTCCACGCGGAAGTCGAAGCCAGGTGCATCGCCGTCGAACCGGTGCAGCGGGGTTCCGGACACGAGGAGCTTTCCAGCCGGGACCCAACGCCCGAGGACGAAGTCCTCGAACTGATAGGTCAGCCAGTCGAGGTCCCAGTTGTCGTAGACACCGCCGAAGGCATTGGTGGTGGCCAGTCGAAGCCCGGTCACCTCGTCGGCCTGGATCTGTTCGTTGGTGACGCAGATTATTACTTCCCTCGTGCTGTGCGCCGGCCAGTTCTCGCCCTTGTTGACGTTGGGCACCAGGAGCGGCTGATGCAGCCGACTGATGAGCGTCACGTCCAGGTTGTCGTCCCCCCACCAGTTGTTACCGCGCAGGTCGTCCTCGCCGGTCCGGAAGAACAGATGGATGCGGTGGCCGTAGCCGGACGGCTCGCGGTCACAGTTCAGCGCCGGGGTCGCGGCCCGGGCGGCGGTCGGGTGCGACAGGGTCAGACCCGCCAGCACGGCGAGCAGTAGCAGGAGCGGTAGTAGCCGCGGGCGCTGCCGGAGGCGAAGGTTGTTGGCTGACATGTACTTCACTCCTCGTCGTCATGAGACGATTGATCGATGGCCAAAACAGCCGATGACGTGTAGCTGAACAAATCCGAGCCGCCTCGGACCGGTTCGGGAAACGGCTGGCCGTCGGCGTGGTGATTCGGTACCGGTGAGCGTTGTTACAGAGAAGGCATGTCGTGACAGTACGGATGGCTACCGATCGCGCACACCAGGCGATCCGGGTGTCCATCTGGGGGATATCCCGAACCGGGACGGACGGGGGAGCAGGGACGATGCCGGCGGAGTCGCGTGGGACGGCGGATGGCAGGGTGGACGCGCGCCCGCTGGAAGCGCCCCCCGATGGTCAGGGGGCGTCGGGCTCGGTGCGGCAAGGCATCGGGAAGGACAGCGCGGTCGGGAGAATGCGCGGATGATCGCGGACGCGCTGACCCGCTCACCGGGGTGGGACAGCCTGCCACTGCGCGTCGGCGGGGTGTCGCTGCTTCTGACCGGCCTGATCTCCCTGGCCCGTCCCGCCGCTGAGCGCGTGAGCGTCCTCATGGCGCTGTGTGGGGCCAGCACCTTTCTCGGCGATCTGCGTTACAGCTCGGTCCCGGTGCTCTTCGCCGTCGGATTCTGGCTGTCGTACCTCTACGCCGGACTGCTGGGGCACCTGGCCCTGTCGTTCCCGAACGGTCGCCTCGCCGTGCGCGTCGACCGCGCACTCGCGGCCTGCGGCTACCTGGTGGCCGTCGGAAGCCAGGTCGCCCAGTACGTCGTGGACCATGCGCGCTACCCATGGCTTGACCGCTGGCAGGAGAACACGACCACCGACCGGGCGGGGAGCCTGGCGTTCTGCGTCGTCGCGCTGGCCATCGGTGGCCGTCTGATCGGACGGTGGCGGCACGCGAGCCGGCCGGAGCGCCGGCTGTCCGCCGCGACGTGGGCGCTTGTGGTCGCCGGGGCCACAGCCGCCGTCGGCGGCGCCGTCGCCAGCGCCACCGGCGCGCCCGCCCTCCTCCGTCTCGTCCTGCTGGCGCTGTTCGCCATCACCGCCGGCCTACTGCCGATCGGACTGCTGCTCGGCGTGGCGCGGGTCCATCTGGCCCGCGGACGGACCGCCAGCTTCATCGTCGAGCTGCGGGACGATCCGGATCCCCGGCACCTGCGGGACGCCATGGCGCGGGTGCTCGGCGATCCCAGCGTCGACCTCGCGTTCCGGTTGCTCGACGGCTCCGGTTGGGTTGACATCACCGGGCAGGCGTTCACGCCTGCGACCGCGGCGGCCAGCGGGCGGTGCCTGACCCCGGTGCGCCGGCGCGGACAGGAGCTGGCGATGCTCGCCCATGACGCGGCGCTGGCCCGGCAACGACCGCTGATGGACGTGGTACTCGCCGCCGCGGGCCTGGCGCTGGACAACGCGCGCCTGTACGCGAGCCTGCAGTCCCAGCTTGGGCAGGTCCGCGCCTCGCGGCAGCGGCTCATCCAGGCGACGTTCGAGGAACGTCACCGTATTCAGCGGGATCTCCATGACGGCGCACAGCAGCGGCTGCTGGCCATCCTGGTCATGCTCGACAGCACCCGCCACGCGCTGCGGGTTGCCGCGGCCGACGACAGCGTGGCGGACGCCGGCGTGGCGGACGCGGGCCGCGCGACGGGACTCGGCCGCGCGACCGAGATGGTCAGCCGGGCCCATCGGGAGCTCGAGCAGGCCATCGGGGGGCTTCGGGACCTCGCCCACGGCATCTACCCGAGCATCCTGGTGGAGCAGGGGCTGGCCGCTGCGGTGGAGATGGTCATCGACCACGCTCCCTGCCCCGTTGTCGCGACCGTGTCCGCCGGCCGCTGGCCGCGGGACGTCGAAGTCAACGCCTACTTCGTCATCACCGAAGCTCTCGCCAACGTCTACAAGCACGCGGCCGCGAGCTACGCCTCGGTCGTGGTCGAGTCGCGGCCGGGCCGGCTGGCTGTCACGATCACCGACGACGGCTGCGGCGGCGCGCTGCTCGGCGCCGGAGTCGGACTGCGCAACCTGCACGACCGGGTGGCCGCTGTCGGTGGCCAGGTCGAGCTGCGCAGCCCGGCCGGCGAGGGAACCCAGGTCGCCGTCACGTTCCCGGTGGGAGACGCGGCGGTGGCCCCGGCCGTCCACACCACATGACATCACCGGCCTCGTCGCGGGAGTACGTGTGCGCGTAGTCATCGGTGAGGATGGAGAGCTACTGCTCGACACGCTCACCTGCGCGTTGGAGCAGCGGGGCGTCGATGTCGTCGGCCAGGCCCGCAGCCTGCCCGAAGTCCTGGCCATGGTGGAGCAGGCGTCCCCCGAGGTGGTGATCCTCGATATTCGGATGCCTCCGACCCATCGCGACGAGGGCATCCTGGCCGCCGAGCGGATCCGGCTGCGTCGCCCGGAGATCGGGCTGCTCGTCCTGTCCGACCACGCCGAGACTGCTTACGCGGAGCGGCTGCTCAACATGCAGGAGGACACCCGGGCCGTCGGCTACGTCACCAAGGCGCGCGTGGGCAACGTCGACAGCCTGCTCGAGGCGCTGCGCCGGGTGCGGGCCGGCGAGATCGTGATCGATCCGGGAATCATCGACAGGCTGATGTCCCGGCGCCGGCGGCGTAATCCGCTCGATCGGCTGACAGCGCAGGAACGCCGGGTGCTCGCCCTGGTGGCCGAGGGCCGAACCAACCGGGGAGTGGCCGATGAGCTGGGCTGCACCGCGGGTACGGTCGAGAAGCACCTGACGTCGATCAACGACAAGCTGGGCCTGCGGCAGGTGGACACGGTCACCGTCAACATCCGGGTGCTGGCGGTGCTCACCTACCTGCGCCACGAGGATGCCGGTTGAGGGGCTCGCCTGCCCGCAGCGGACCGAGAAAGGGAGAAGGAACCCCGATCCTCGCCACTCTTAACGTATAGCGCACCTGGGGGCTTGCGGCAAGACCCGGTGCCTGCCCCAGAATCACCGGCCGGAGCGGAATCCGGGGAGAGGAGAGTCGCGACGTGCAGGTGTTGTGGTCGACGTACGGGATGGATGAGGGGGCCGGGTCGGATCCGGGTCCTGTGGTACGGCGGCGGGCGGCCGCCGTGGCGTCGCGGGAGCTGATGCCGTGAACCCCCTCGCCACCAGCGCGTTCGACCTCCCTGAGCGGCTCGCCGCCAAGGCCGACCCGAGCCTGATCGCCGACGACGAGCAGCACTTCGCCGACATCGCGGGCAGCCTCGAGGAGTTGATCGCCGACCTGTCCGCCCGGCTCGACGCCGAGCGGCAGGCCCCCGGCGGCAAGGGCCAGGCGGCGCTGGACCGGGACCTGGAGATCCATCGGCTGACCGCCCGGCTGCGGACCCTGCGCCGTTTCGGGCTGGACCTGTGCCTCGGGCGCATCGTCCACGCGGACGACCCCGAGCCGCTGTACATCGGCCGCCTCGGCCTCTCCGACAGCGCGGGTCGTCGGCTGCTGCTCGACTGGCGGTCCCCGGCGGCCGAGCCGTTCTTCGGCGCCACCCACGCCAACCCGATGGGCCTGGCGAGCCGTCGCCGGTACCGCTGGAGCCGGGGGCGGATCAGCGACTACTGGGAGGAGGTGTTCACCGCCGACGGGCTCGACGGGCATGCCGCCCTCGACGACCAGTCCGCCTTCATCGCGAGCCTCGGCGCCGACCGCACCGCCCGGATGCGCGACGTGCTCGGCACCATCCAGTCCGACCAGGACGCCATCATCCGCGCCGGTTCGCGCGGCGCGCTCGTCGTCGACGGTGGCCCGGGCACGGGCAAGACCGTCGTCGCGCTGCACCGCTCGGCCTACCTGCTCTACGCCGACCCCCGCGTCGGGCAGCGCCGCAGCGGCGGCGTGCTGGTCGTCGGCCCGCACCGGCCGTACCTGACCTACGTCGGTGACGTGCTGCCCAGCCTCGGCGAGGACGGCGTACAGACCTGCACCCTGCGTGACCTCGTCGCCGAGGGGGCAGCCGCGGCGGTGGAGACCGAGCCGCGGGTCGCCCGGCTGAAGTCGGACGCGGACCTGGTGAGGGCGATCGAGAAGGCCGTCCGGTTCTACGAGGAGCCGCCCACCATCACCCTGACCGTCACGACCGACTGGTCCGACCTTCAGCTCGACGCCGACGACTGGGCGGAGGCGTTCGAGGCGGCGGAACCCGGCACCGCCCACAACGACGCGCGCGCGGACATCCTCGAAGCGCTGGTCACGACGTTGCGGGACAAGCACGAGCAGCGGGACAACCACGGCGACGTCCCGGCGAACCTGTTCCGGCGGTCCGTGCTGCGTGATCGGGGGCTGATCGCGACCCTCAACCAGGCGTGGCCGATGCTCGAGGCGGCCGACATCGTCGCGGACCTCTGGTCGGTGCCCGCCTACCTGCGGATGTGCGCCCCCTGGCTCGGCCCCGACGACCTGCGCGCGCTGCGGCGCCCGCAACCGCGGGCCTGGACCGTGTCCGACCTGCCGCTGCTGGACGCGGCCCGGGCGCGCCTCGGCGACCCGGCGGCGTCCCGGCGGCGGCGCCAGCACGCGGCCGCCGTCGCCTCGGAACGCGAGCGGATGGCCAGGGTCGTCGACAACCTGCTCGAAGCCGACGACGACGGCGAGGGAGCGGTGACGATGCTGTACGGCGACGACCTTCGCAGTGTCCTGGTCGACGACTCCGCGCTGCCGAGTGCCGACGCGGACCAGCTCGCCGGGCCGTTCGCGCACATCGTCGTCGACGAGGCGCAGGAGCTGACCGACGCGGAGTGGCAGATGCTGCTGGCCCGCTGTCCGTCCCGCAGCTTCACCATCGTCGGGGACCGCGCCCAGGCCCGGCACGGCTTCACCGAGCCGTGGCGGGAACGCCTCGCCCGCGTCGGCCTCGACGAGGTGACGATCGCCTCGCTGACCATCAACTACCGGACGCCCCAGGAGGTGATGGCGGTGGCCGAGCCGGTGATCCGGGCGGCGCTGCCGGACGCCAACGTGCCGACCTCCGTGCGCACCAGCGGCATCCCTGTCGGCCACGGATCGACCTCGGAGCTGCCCGCGATCCTCGAGCGCTGGCTCGCCGCCCACGCCGGCGGGGTGGCCTGCGTCATCGGCGATCCGGCGAACGCGTCGACAGCCCGGGTCCGGTCCCTGTCGCCGGAGCTCGCGAAGGGACTCGAGTTCGACCTCGTCGTCCTCGTCGACCCGGACCGGTTCGGCGACGGCATCGAGGGAGCGGTCGACCGTTACGTCGCGATGACCAGGGCGACTCGGCAGCTCGTCATGCTCACGAGTACCTGACGAGGAGCCTGCGAGCGGTGGCGGAAGCGGGTGGTGTTGATGGCGTTGCCTGCTCCGCCGGGCGCGTCAGCCGCCGACTGGGATAGCACTGGGGTCGTGCAACCCCTACCGGTCATCATCGTTCACCGCGACCAGCCTGAACGACTGCTGGACACCATCGACGCGTTCCGCGCCCAGGACATCCCGGTCGTGATCACGGTCGTCGACAACGGGTCCGCGGTCGTGCCGCCGATCGAGGCCCCGGACGTCACCGTCGTGCTGGCCGGTGCGAACCTGGGATTCGGCGCGGCGGCCAACATCGGCTACCGCGCGTTCCTCGCCGACCCGGACGCGGGGGAGTGGGTGGCCCTCGCCCCGCACGACGCGGTGCCCGAGCCCACCTGCCTCAGCCACATGCTGGCGGTGCTCGCGGCCCAGCCGAGGGCGGGCCTGGCCTGCGCCGACGTCAACGACGCAATGACCCCGGTCGTCGACCCCTACCTGGGCGGAATCCTCCTGCCTGGCAGTGTCGACGCCGGCTGGCAGCCCGCCGGGCATCCGCACGGCACCCTGATGCTCGCCCGGCGCGCCTGCCTGAACGAGGTCGGAATCTTTGACGAGCGCTATTTCGCCTACTGCGAGGAGGCGGATCTCGCGATGCGGGCGAAGGCGGCCGACTGGCATTCCGGGCTGGTGCGCGGCGCGATGGTCAAGAACACCTACGTCGGTTCGGCCTCGGCGGCCATCGACTACCTGCAGCTGCGCAACACGCTGCTGCTTGTGCGGGACCACTCGGGCCGCTACCACGCGTTCGTCCGCTTCACCATCGCGCTGTGGCAGCTCGGCGCGGGCGTGCTCTCGCGCACCCGGCGCGGCCCCTACTGGAACGCCCAGGCCCGGGTACGCGGCCTGGTGGACTTCCTCCGCGGCCGTTACGGCCCGCCGCCCCAGCACCTTTTCGACCGGCGCTGACAAGTCTGAACGGAACCCCTGCCACCGGCTGTCCGCTTCTCTTCGGGAAGTCGCGGAACCGTCACCGGGAGCACAGAAATATGTCACCCTTTGATTGACCCTGATCTCTGCCGGTGACAGGGGATCTGCAGTGCTGCCCGCTGGTCTGCGATATGTACCGATTCTGCGCGCCCGGCGTGCTGAGGGGCGCGCCCTTCAGGCTCTCCCGAGGCAGGCTCGGTCTGGCCTGTGCCCCCTGCTCGTCATTCCCGGTGCGGCTGAGGACCGCAGGACGAAGGAGCCGAGGAAGACCGTCGATGAACATCTGCGCGGTCTGGTGGCGAGCATCGCTGCGTGCTGGACCGACTCGGCATTCCTCGACATGCCCGCGCTGGAGCACGAAAGGACGGCCGCCGGTGCGCATCCCCTGCAGTGCCTGGTGGGGGAGCTGGTCGAGGCTGGCGTCAAGCCGATTCCGGCAACGTCGCCGAACCGGTCGGCTGGCTACAACGTGGCTGTCGCGGCACTGCACCACCGGTACGGGATGGGAATCTGCCTCCGGCTGGCCCAGGACGAATGGCCGTCGAATGATGGCGGTGAGAGCGTCACGGACCTTCTGACGACGCTGGGGATCTCCCGTGCCGACGTGGATCTGGTTCTGGACCTGGGCACGCGAGCCGGGGACCGCGCCGCCTCTGTGGCTGTGGCATTCGGGGCGGAGCTATCGGACCTTCCGTCTGCCCGAAGCTGGCGGAGCATCACCGTCGCGGGGACATCCTTTCCATCGAGCCTCGCCGATCTGCCGGTCAACCTCACCTGCGTCGAGCGCACGGAGTGGATCTCCTACCTGGAGGTCGCCGCCGAACTTCGGGGTTTGCCACTGGCATTCGGCGACTACGCCATCGCCAATCCCGAGGCGGACGCTCGGCCTTGGCATGGGAGATACCAGAGCGCGTTCCTGCGGTACACCACCGGCAGTCAGTGGGTCATTGGGCGAAGCGCCGCGTTCTACAGCGCTCCCGACAGGCAAGGAGTGGGTGCCGAATCCATGCGGGAGGTGGCCGACCTGCTGCACTCGTCTGCGTACTTCGCCGGGCCGTGGCACTGCCCGGCGGATGCCTGGATCGCTGCGGTTGCCGACGGGGACGACAAGGGTGGAACTCCGGAGATCTGGCGTAGCCACGGAACCGTCCACCATCTGGCGACCGTCGGCGAGCAGTTGAACGACCGGTTCCCTCGGCTGTGAGCAGCGCTGATCGGCGCCGGCTCAGGCGAAGTTGGCGGCTGCCGGGCTGTGCTCGGCCGGGGGCGGGTCGTCGAGGAGGACGCGCGGGTTGAGCAGGGCGTCGGGGTCGAGGCCGTGGCGGATGGCGCGCATCATCGCGATCTCCTGGGGGGAGCGGGAGAGGTGCAGCAGGCGGCTCTTCGCACGGCCGACGCCGTGTTCGGCGCTGATGCTGCCGCGATGGGCGGCGACGAGGTGCAGCACGGCGTCGGTGACGGCCTCGGCGCGGTCGGTGGCGTTCAGGATGTTGACGTGCAGGTTGCCCTCGTTGATGTGGCCGAACAGGATCATCCGGGCCTGCGGCGCGGCGGCCGCGATGGTGGCCGGGAGCGCGGCGACGAGCTCCCCGAGGGCGGTGAGGGGAACCGCGACGTCCAGCTTCACCGGGACCCCGGCGGCGTTGATCGCCTCGGTGTGGGACTCGCGGTACGCCCACAGGGTGTGCCGGCCGCGGGTGTCGGTGGCGACGGTCGCGTCCAGCAGGACGTCGGCGTCGCAGGCATCGAGGGCGGCGAGCAGGTCGTCGGTCGGGTCGGTGCGGCTGGCGCACTCCAGCACGAGGTAGGCGGGGTGCTCCGCGGTGAACGGTGCCGCCAGGCCGGTCTTCTCCCGCACCAGCGCCAGGCCGTCGGCCAGGAACAGCTCGGCCGCCTCCAGCGTGGGCAGCCGGTTACGGGCGGTCTGCAACAGCGTCAGTGCGCCGGCGATGCCGTCGACGGCGACCAGCGCCACCGCTCGCTCGGTGAGCAGCGGGACGAGCCGCAGCCGCAGCCGGGTGATGATCCCCAGGGTGCCCTCGCTGCCGGCGAGCAGCGACGCGACGTCGTAGCCGGTGTTGTCCTTGGGTAGCCCGGCGAGGCGGCTGACGACGGAACCGTCGGCGAGGACGGCCTCGATGCCGAGGATCTGCGCCCTGGTCGTGCCGTAGCGCAGCACCCGTTCGCCGCCGGCATTGGTCGCGGCCATGCCGCCGAGGGTGGCGGAGTCACGGGCGGCGAAGTCGACGCCGAAGTCGTAGCCGGCGGCGCGGACATGGCGCTGCAGCGCGGCGAGCGTGACGCCGGCGCCGGCGGTGACCTGCCCGGCGGCCACCTCGACCGGCTCCAGCGAGGTCAGCCGCGCGGTGCTGAGCAGCACCGCGCCGTCGACGGGGACGCTCCCGCCGACGAGGCCGGTGTTGCCGCCCTGCACGCAGACGGTCACCTTTGCCCGGGCGGCCGCGGTCATCACCGCGGCGACGGCCGCGGTGTCGCCCGGCCGCACGACGCAGCTCGCCCGGCCGTGGAAACGCCCTGTCCAGTCGGTCTCGTACGACGCGACGATCGACGGGTCGGTGAGCAGGTGCGCCTCGCCGACCGCGGCGCGCAGTTCCGCGGCCAGCCCCGGTTCCAGCGCCGTCGCCGCCGGCGCGGTCACACCAGGTTCCGGACGCGGACGGTCTCGGGCATGGTGGCCAGTGAGTCGAGCAGCGCGGGCGGATGGTCGACGGCGATGTCGGTCAGCACGTAGCCGAGCTCGCCGCGGGTGTCGAGGAGCTGGCCCTCGATGTTGACCTTGTGTTCGGCGAGCAGGCTGTTGATCTTCGCGAGGACGCCGGGGACGTTGCGGTGCAGATGCGCGATGCGGTGCCGGCCCGGGCGGATCGGCAGGGCCAGGTGCGGAAGGTTCACGCTCATCGCCGTGCCGCCGTCGTCGTGGTAGTCCCGCAGCTTGCCGGCGACGTAGCGGCCGATGTCCTGCTGCGCCTCCTCGGTGGACCCGCCGATGTGCGGGGTGAGGATGACGTTGGGCAGACCGCGCAGCTCGGAGTTGAACTCCTCGCCGCGGCTCGCCGGCTCGGTCGGGAAGACGTCGACCGCGGCGCCGGCGAGGTGGCCGGACTCGATGTGCGCCCGCAGCGCGTGATGGTCGACGACGAAGCCACGGGAGAGGTTGAGGAAGATGCTGCCGGGACGCATCCGGGCGAACTGGTCCTCGCCGAACATGCCGCTGTTGCCCGCCCGGCCGTCGACGTGCAGGGTGACGACGTCGACGGTGGTGAGCAGATCGTCGAGGGTGGCGCAGCGCCGGGCGTTGCCCATCGCCAGCTTGTCGGCGGTGTCGAAGAAGTACACGCTCATCCCCAGCGCCTCGGCGAGGACGGAGAGCTGCGCGCCGATGTTGCCGTAGCCGACGATCCCGAGGCTGCGCCCGCGAACCTCGTGCGCGGCCTGCGCGGACTTGTCCCAGAGGCCGGCGTGCATGCCGGCGTTCTTCACGGTCAGCCGCCGGGTCAGCGCGATGATCTCGGCCAGCGCCAGCTCGACGACGCTGCGGGTGTTCGAGAACGGCGCGTTGAACACCGCGATGCCGCGCTCGGCGGCGGCGCCGAGGGCCACCTGGTTGGTGCCGATGCAGAACGCGCCGACGGCGAGCAGGTCCGGCGCCTCGTCGAGGACGGACTCGGTGACCTCCGTCTTGGACCGGATGCCCAGCATCTGCACGCCGGCCAGCGCGTCGATCAGCTCCCGCTGGTCGAGCGCGCGGTCCAGCGTCTCGACGGAGGCGCCCGCGGCTCGCAGGATCGCCGCAGCGTCCGGATGAACACTCTCAAGCAACAACGCGCGCACGGCGGCAACCCTCGCTGGTCGGTGGCAGTACCGCCATCAGTCTAAGGAGTGCCCGGGCGCCGCCTCCCGGCCACGAGGGACGCCCGGCCTGGCGCTGGAACGGCCGCGGTCGGCAGGGACGCGATCATCGATTTCCCCGATACCGTTCGGCCGCCTTATCCGCACCCGTTCGGCATGCTTTTTCCTCGCTCCTTCTTCTGGTTCCGGCAACCCGAAAGAGCGGTGCTGCGCACTTCGCGGCGGAGGGAATGGAAATCCGGCGGAGTCCGTCGTCATACCGATGAAATTACCGTGCTGGCGATTGTTGTTGATCTCTCGGGTAGGCGGTCCTGTGGTGGAAAGTGATCGTCGCGGGACCGGTGTGGCGCGGGGTCGGCGGGGGCCCCCCCCCCCCGCCCCCCCCCCCGCCCGGGCGCCCGACCCCCGCCCCGGAAGATCCCTATCGGCGCGGTTCCAATCCACGCGGCGGCCGGGCCGATGCGTATGCCCAGTC